>NZ_BONC01000017.1 GCF_016862515.1 Asanoa iriomotensis | reverse complement strand
ACCGCTGAGCCCGAGCCCGCAGCCAAGGCCGAGCCCGCAGCCAAGGCCGAGCCCGCCGCCGGCTCCGAAGCGGCCGACGCCAAATAGGCGCGCTATCGGCGAGGAGGGCGGCACCGCGGCCGGCCTCCTCGCCGTGGCCAGCGCAGGCGACACGATCCATTAAGGTCACGGCCTGTGAGCCAGAGTGGCAGCCAGGCAGCGGCGTTCTTCAGGGAGATCGCCAACCATCGGACCATCTGGTGGGTGAGCGACGACGAGGGCAGCCGGACTCCGTCGGCGAGCCCGCCATGCCGTATTGGTCCTCCGAGGCCCGCGCGCAACGAGCCGCCGGAATCTGGGGCGGCGACCTGCGCGCCGTTTCGACGACGCTGGAACCGTGGCGAGACGAGCACCTGCCACGCCTCGCTCGCGAGGGCTGTCGAGTGGGCATCAACTGGACCGGACCGCGCCTGACAGGTTGGGACTTCACCGTGCCCGAGGTGCTCAACCGGATCGCACACGCCATGCGCGAGGGCCCGTACGCCACGTCGGGCTAGGTGCGGGCGACGGAGCGGCGTTCGGCGATGTCGCTGAGGCGGTGGAGCATCTCCGAGCTTCGTGGGCGGAGGGCGAGGGACTGGATCGGCTTCGGGATCCGCTGGCCGACGCCCGCGATCAGGTCGTACGACAGGGTCACCCGGGTCGCCTCGTCGATGGGTTCCAGCTCCAGGACCACCCGCGCTTCGCCCAGTGGCCACGCGCGGGCGTGGAGTTCGAGGAAGCGGTCCGGGACGACCGCGTACACGATGGACTGGTCCTTGATGTGCAGTGGCCACGGGCCGACCTGGTGGTGGAGTCTGGCGCCGACCGCCGGCCAGTCGGCGTCGACCGCGCGGATGTGCGAGGCGCCGACCACCCAGCTCGCGTAGCTCCAGCCGTCGGCCAGCACCGCGAAGACACGCTCCGGCGGCGCGTCGATCACCAGCGACGTGGCTACCATCGCGACTCCCCCGGCTGATCGCGCAACTGCCGGTGGGGCGGTCCCACCTCGCACTACGCTAGGTGGTCGGAGGATCACATGGCGAAGTATCTGTTCACTACGGCGTACACGACGGAAGGTTTGCGGGGGTTGCTCGCGGACGGCGGGACCAGCCGCGTCGAGGCCGCGCGGCGCACGGCCGAGAGCGTCGGTGGGCGGCTGGACGCGATGTACTTCAGCTTCGGCGACCACGACGTGTACGTGATCTGCGACCTGCCCGACAACAAGGCCGCGGCCGCGGTCTCGCTCGCCGTGAGCGCGAGCGGCGGCGCGCGCAGCAAGACCGTGGTGCTGCTGCCGCCCGAGGAGATCGACGCGGCGACTCAGCAAGCGGTCAACTTCCGCGCACCGGGCGCCTAGGCACCTGTTCCACGGGATCGGTGCTATCGCGAGCTGCGCTTCAGCATCCGCCCGTGGCGGCGGACCTAGGCGGTGGGCCACTGTCGCGGGCCGTGATCCCGGACCATGATCATGTGTGGCTCATCGGGAAGCTCGGGGCCGCATCGGTGATCGTGTGCACCAGGTCTGGTCGACACGCCGTGCGGGAACACGACCAGCCACACATGATCACGGCCCGGGCGTCCAAGCGTCCCGACCGGCCACACACGATCACGCACGGGCTTCTCGGCGTCCAGGTCGGCCGCATCCGATCCACATGCCACAGCAGCTACGCCGGCGCGAACACCCCCACCGGGTCGCCCCGGCCAGGGAACATGGTCGCCCAGACGACCCGCGCCAACGGCCATCGGGCTGCGAACGAAACGAAAGCCTCCACGGCCAACGGTGCCGAGCAACGACGACCCGCAAGCCACGCATAGCCCCGCCGCAGCTAAACCAGCAGCGACCGCCGACCCCTTGGAAGAGATCGTCTAGGTGAGAGCGGGGCGGCGGGTCAGTACCTCGGGGCCGTTGGCCGTGACGGCGACCGTGTGTTCGGAGTGGGCGGTGCGGGAGCCGTCGGCGGAGCGGATGGTCCAGCCGTCGCTGTCGTACTTGATCTTGTCGGTGGACTGGCACAACCACGGCTCGATCGCGATGGTGAGGCCGGGTTCGAGTCTCATGCCGCGGCCGGCACGCCCGTCGTTGGAGACGTGCGGCGACTCGTGCATGGTGCGACCGATGCCGTGGCCGCCGAACTCGGCGTTGACGCTGTAGCCGTAGGAGTGCGCGACCTCGCCGATCGCGGCCGAGACGTCGCCGAGGCGCCCGCCGGGCTGGGCCGCCTTGATGGCCGCCTCCAGCGCGACCTCGGTGGCCTCGATCAGCTTGAGGTCGGCCGGATCGGGGGTGCCGACGACGACGGAGAGCGCGGAGTCGGCGACCCAACCGTCGATCCCGACCGCCATGTCGATGCTGAGCAGATCGCCGTCGCGCAGGACGTAGTCGTGCGGCAGCCCATGCAGCACGGCGTCGTTGACCGACAGGCACAGCACGTTGCGAAACGGCCCGCGCCCGAACGAAGGCGCGTAGTCCCAGTAGCAGGACTCGGCGCCGCGCTCCTTGATCCGGCGGCGGGCGAGGTGCTCGAGGTCCATCAGGTTGACGCCGACGGCGGCGACACCGCTCAGCTCGGCGAGCAGCTCGCCGACGAACTGACCGGCCACCGCCATCCGGCCGATCTCCTCGACGGACTTGAGCTCGATCACGACAGCCTCCCTCTCGATGTGCGGTATTTTTATACCACGCCGCCGGAGGGCTATTCTGCTGGCATGGTGCGCCAACCACTCACCGCTGAACAGATCGCAGCGGGCCAGCGCCTGGGTGCGGCCCTGCGTGCCGCACGAGCCGGGCGCAGCCTCGTCGAGGTGGCCCTGGCGGCTGGCATCTCCCCGGAGACGCTCCGCAAGATCGAAGCGGGCCGCCTCCCCGCCCCGGCCTTCGGCACGGTGGTCTGCCTGAGCCAGGCCCTCGACGTCCCCCTGCCCGACCTGGCCGACGTTTGGCTGGCCGACATGCCCATCCGCCAGGCGTCCTAGGCGGTCGGTAGCGGCGCGTGGAGCCCGAGCACGAGCCGCCGCGTTGACCTCCGGGCCGGCGCTGCTGCGCCACGTCGAGTCGCACGACCACCACGCCGTCCGCCGCAGCGGCTCTGTGGTCTTGGTCGCGGCCGCGTCCGACGGAGATTCGGCAAGACCATGGCGACTCGTCCGCGAGAGGTCACCGCGCCCGAGGGGTTTCGCGTCACGACCGCCGCCTTCGACGGCGTGTCAGGAGCTCCGCCGCGACACCGGCATCCTCGGCATCAGCAACGCCCTCGACGTGCGCTGGACGGGTCAACCGGGGACGTCCGTCGCCAGGGCTCTGTGGGTTCCACTCGCGGCAGCACCATGGCGACTCGTCAGCGAAAGGTCACTCCGCCCGACCGGTTTCCGCATCACGACCGCCGCCTTCGACTGCGGCCAGGACCTCCGTCGCGACACCAGCGCACTCGACGGGTCGACCGGCGACGGCGCGCACGGCGAACCGGGTCGTCGTGCGCGCCGTTGTCAGATCACCCGGCGAGGAGTTCCTACAGCGTGACCAGGGTGGCGCCGGCGCGGTCGTCGACCAGGGCCACCCTGACCGAGTCCGGCTCGTACGCGCGCAGCGGCACCGCGAACACCGCGGTCGCCGGGCGGCCCTGGTAGCGGGCCGAGTAGCAGATCATCCGCCACTCGTCCTCGTCCCAGTGCTCCCGCACGTCCGAGCTGATCAGGTTGCCGACCCGGCGGAACACCCGACTCTGCTGGAGTTGCTGCACCGACCTCAGCAGCGGCACGCCCGAGCCGCCCCGCAGCGGGTGGGTCACGTTGACCCAGAGTTGCCGCAACGGCAGCAGCCAGCGGTGGTCCAGCTCCGGGGACAGCATGACCACCAGCGCCAGTTCGGCCATCAGCAGCCCGGCGCCCGCAACCGGACGCGCGGTCAGCTCCGTCCACCAGCCGGTTGCGGACCAGGCGGCGAGCAGGCTCGCCGGCACCAGCAGGGCCGACCGGGCGATGCTCCGCCCCGCGACCGGGGCCGTTGCCGCGCTGAGGCAACCGCACGAGGCGTCCGGTGCCGCTCGCTTGGCGTAGATCAGATAGCCCAGGAAGCCCACGGTCAGTGTGGTTGCCGCAACTCCTTCCAGCCGCAGGACGGGCGGCAGGATCAGTGCGGCGCCGATCAGCAGTTCCGCGCCGCCGAGCAAGCGGTAGGCCGGCAGCGCCCGGTTCTCCCCCACCAGCCGGGTCAGCGCGGATCGGCGGGCGCTGGCCTCCGCGTGCCGGCTGAAGAGCTTGAACCTGGCCGCCCAGATCAGCACGATGCCGACGAGCGGCGCCTGGAGGGCCGCGATCATCCCGACCATCGGTCAGGCCGCCGCGTAGACGGTCGCGATCGAGATCTCGTTGGTGTCGGGGTGCCAGGCTCCGAGCACCTGCACGTGCCGGCCGACCTTGAGCAGCGACAGGTCCGAGACCGCGGGCGTGCTGTTGTAGACGGCGGCGGACAGGCCCGGCACCACGTGCGCCACGATCCGCTGTCCTTTGTGGTCCAGGTGCAGCGTGTTGCGGCCCACCGCCGCGATGTGTGCGTGCAGGTTGACGATGTTGACCCAGATCGAGTCCGCGGCCAGCGTGCCGTCGGGCAGGCGGACGCCCCGGGCGTACATGCCGTCGCCGACCGCGACCTGGTCGAACGTCGTGGGATAGAGCTTCCAGATGCTGGTGCCGTCGGTGACCCGGATCGAGTGGAGGACGCCGTCGGAGCCGGTGGCGAGCAGCGTACCCGCGCTGATCTTGCTGATTCGGCCTTCGGCGAAGTTGGGGTCTGGTGCGCCGGGCTCGACGGGCTGGGCCTCGGCCGCGAACGCCGCCTCGGGCGCCAGCGAGCCGAGAGCGGTCGCGCCGACCAGGCCGGCGCCACCCAGGACGGCGGTGCTGAGCAGCCGCCGGCGATCCATCTTGGGAGTCATCTCGCCGCCGCCTCTCAAACCGTGTCGACCGAGCAGGGACGCAGACCGGACGAGAGGCTGGCGATCACGCTGTACGCCGCCGGCGTCAGGTCGATGATGCGGTTGGAGCCGCAGGCCGACCCGCAGCAGCTGCGCTCGCCGCAGAAGAGGTCGGTCTGCGGCCCGCAGTCGGCGATCGTGGTGCCGATCCGCGAGCCGTTGCACAGGTTGGTCGTGTAGTGCCGGAACCCGCAGCCCCGCCTGGTCATGTTGACCCCGCAGCTGTCCGGCCGGGTGATGGTGAAGCAGGCGGCCGAGGCGTTGGGCCAGGCGTGTTGATAGTTGCCCGAGTTGCAGGTGCCACAGGCGCCGCGGCCGGTCGAACCGCACGGCCCCCAGGCGTTGCCGCAACAGAACCAGGACATCTCACCGACGAGTGCCGCCATGGTGCCTCCCTTCGAACGATGCACGTCTATATGGACAAGCATCGCTGAAAGGAACTGCCGAAGTCAAAGGACCGGGTGAAATTTTCCTCCCGACACCGCACTGGCCGGAAGCGATGGGAACCGCTCATGGGACAACGTCCGTCTTAGCGGTGACGGTACGGCTTGGGGGGATGCTCGATGCGCCGCATGGTTGTCACAGCGATTGTTGCCGGAATGTTCGCCGCTGCGGCGGTGGGCACCGCGGGCTGCGCCCGCGACACCGCGGCGGGCGCTCCGCCAGCCTTAGAATCGTCGGCCGGCGACTGGCCAGCCGGTGTCAAGGAGGCCGAGGTCTATGCGCAGGTACTGCGCAGATACCTCGGCACGCCCGCGGAGAACTCGTTCCCCGCCCATACCTTCAAGACGGCCTACGTGCTCGACCAGGCTCATCCAGACGTTCTAGGCCCGGTAGAGAGGCCTGAGCGAGGCACGCCGATCGCGCCGAACACCCAACACCAAATCTCCGCCGCGCTGGCTGGGGTGGCTCACGTGGCGTTCATCGCCGACCAGAAAACCGTGATCGAGACCAGAGACGGCTGCGCGCAGGTCCGAGACGGCGGCATTTTGATCACTCTCGGCACGGTGGACGGCGACGACAACAGGGTGCAGGTCGCTGTCCACGGCTTTTTCGCCTGTCTCGGCGCCACGGGGCTGACCTATGTCGTGCAGAATCAGCCTGGCACCGGGTGGCAGGTGACGGGCACGACCGGCCCGATGGTGATCTCGTAGCCGGTGGCTAGCGCGGATAGGTCCAGTCGCCCGCCTCGTCAGCGGGCATCGGGCGGGCGAACAGGTAGCCCTGTGCGTAGCGGCAGCCGACGTCGAGCAGGAGGTGCCGGCAGGGCACATCGTGTACGCCCTCCGCGACCATGTCCAGGCCGAGCCGGCCCGCCACGTCGGCGACCGCCGCGACCAGCACGCGCGCCCGCGCCGAGCCCGGGTCGGCCAGGAACGAACCGTCCACTTTGATCACGTCGATCGCCTCCTGCCGAAGGTACGACAGCGACGCGTAACCCGTGCCGTAGTCGTCGATCGCCACCCGCACGCCCAAGGCCCGCAACTCGGCGAGGTATGCCCACGCCCGCTCGTCCTCCCCGACCAGGTCGCCTTCGGTGATCTCGAGAACCAACCGGTCCGGGGGTACGCCGGCGCGGGCCAACTGCCCCGCGACCCGATCGGTGAAGTCCGGCAGGCGCAGCTGCCGGGGTGCCACGTTGACCGCCACGTAGCGCTGCGAGCCCGACCCGGCGGAGAGCCGCGGCAGGTCCGCCAGCGCCCGGGCCAGCACCCAGTCGCCGATGTCGGCCACGAGGCCGGTCGACTCGGCGGTCTCGACGATCTCCGGCGCGGACATCGGCGGTCCGCCGTCGTGCAGGCGCAGCAGCGCCTCGAAGCCGACCGGGTCGGCCGTCGCCGTCTCCACGATCGGTTGGTAGTGCAGGTCGAGCGTCCCCGACCGCAGCGCCCGGGTCAGTCGTTCCCGGGCGCCGTGGTGCTGCCGTGTCGGCGCCGGCATGCCGGGCCGGTACTGCCGCCAGCGGCCCTTGCCCGCCGCTTTGGCCCGGTAGAGCGCGCTGTCCGCCTCGCGTACCACCTGGTCGCCGTCCGTGCTGAACGCCAGCCCGATGCTGGCCTGCATATCGACCCGGACGCCCTCGACCATGGCCGGCTCGGCCAGCGCGTCCGAGATCCGCTGGGTGATCGCCTGCGCGGCGGCCTCGTCCAGCCCGCGCAGCAGCACGCCGAACTCGTCGCCGCCCAGCCGGGCGACGACGTCGTCCGGGCGGACGCACGCCTCGATCCGGCCGGCGGCCGAGGCGAGCAGGCCGTCACCGATCTGGTGCCCGAACGTGTCGTTGACCGCCTTGAAGTCGTCCAGGTCGATGACAAGCGCGGCCGAGTGTGTGCCTTCGCCGAGGTGCTCGTGAAACCGCTTGGGGTTGGCCAACCCGGTCAACGGATCCTGGTTGACGCGACGCTCCAGGTCCCGCTGCAGCGCCCGTTCGCGGGTCACGTCGTGCAGGGTGGTCACCACCCCGTTGACGTTGGGGTCGGCGGTCAGGTCGCGGCGGTAGACCTGGACCACCGCCGTGCGCTCCCCGGGCCGTTCGACGACACCCTCGGCACCGTCCTCGGACCAATCGACACCCTCGCGCGCCGGGTTCACCAGCCGGTCGAACCGCTCACCGCGCACGTCACGGCCGAACATCCGCGTCGCGGACGGGCTGACGTACTCGATGTGGTCCTGTTTGCTGATGAGGATCACGTCGGTGCTCGTGTCGACGATGCTGCGGAAGTAGCGCTCCCGCTCGCGCTCCTGCAGTCGGCGCACCAGGTCGATCCGGTCGAGGGCGAGCGCGGCCTGGTCGAGCATCGCCCGCAACGTCTGGTGGAACTCGTCGAGCAGGGCGGCGGGCGCGGTCACGATCGCGGTGCCGTTGTCGAGCGGATACACCAGCTCGCCGGGCCGGCCCGGCGGAGGCACGTCGCGGACGAACGTGACGCCGCTGTCCGGGGCGATGCGGCGAAGCGCGCCCACGATCGCGTTCCGGACCTGGTCCTCGTCGGTCGCGACCGCCAGTGCGCGGAGGGCCTCGCGCGCCACGGACGTCACTCTGGCGCGCCGCCGGCTCGCACCCACGTAGAGGGTCACCCGCGTCACGACGAGCGCCGCGATGACGAGCGCGACGATGCCGATCACCACGCCGGTGCGGACCACGCCACGGCTCGCCTCGACCAGCAGCACCGTGGGCGCCACGATCAACCCGACCGCGACCACGATCAGGCCGACCGGTCCGAACCCGCGCACCGCCCGGCGGTCACGCCCGGTGTCGACCGCGGGCAGCAGCACCGCGACACCGCAGGCGACCACGAACGTGAGCAGCAGGAAACCGCCTGGGGCCGAATCACCCCACGTCCCGAGTACGCGCGCGCGGATGTAGAGCAGGTCCGCCACCAGGAACACCGCGGCGCCGAGCCCGATGAGCAGCAGCGCGGGGCTGCGGCCGGCCGTGAGGAGCGTGCCGGCCGCGGCGGCGAGCACCGCCACGTAGCCGACCAACGTGGCCACCGCGACCGTGGTGTCGAACGTGTGTCGCTCCATCGCGTTGATCGCGGGCTGCAGAACCAGGATCCAGGTGACGAGCGACCCGCCGAGGGTGAGCACACCGACGTCGAGCAGGAAGTGCGGTGTTCGCGCGCGCGGGGCCAGCCACAGCACACCCACCGCCAACGGCAGGTACGCGCCGAGGAACACGAGGTCCGCCACGTTCGGGAACTCGGCCGAGTGGATGACGCCGGTCGTCGCCGTGGCAAAGAACGCGTCGCCGACCGTCAGCAACGTCGCGGACAGCGCGATCAACAGCCACGCGCCGCGCCGCCGGACCGTGCCGCGGCACACCGCGACGAGGATGGCCAGCACGCTGGCACCGCCGGTGAGCACGACCGCGCTGGTCCGGGTGAGTCCGAAGACGTACATGAGCGGGCCGATGACCGTGATGATCGCGAGATAGACGCCGCGGCCGACGAGATTGCTCATCGCAGGGCCGGTTACCCCGATCCGGGCTCCTTACACGGACAAGGCGCCACTCAAGCCGCGCCGAGGAACATCAGCACCGCGAGGACCCGGCGGTGGTCCTCGTCGGTGCTGGCCAGGCGCAGCTTGCCGAGGATCGAGCCGACGTGCGTCTCCACCGTCCGGTCGGTCAGCCACAGCCGGCGGGCGATGCCGACGTTGGTGCGGCCCTCGGCCATCAGCGCCAGCACCTCCCGCTCGCGACCCGTCAAGGTCGTCAGTGGGTCGTCGTCGGTGCGGCGCGGCCCGAGCAGGCGGGCCACCACCTCGGGGTCGAGCGCCGAGCCGCCGGCGGCGACCCGGCGCAGCGCGTCGAGGAAGTCGTCGACGTCGAACACGCGGTCCTTGAGCAGGTAGCCGAAGCCGCCGGAGGCGACCAGTTCCACCGAGTGCCGCGTCTCGACGTGCTGCGACAGCAGCAGGATGCCGAGCTTCGGATGCGCCGCCCGCACCTGCCGGGCCGCCCGGGCGCCGTCGTCGGTCAGGTCGGGCGGCATCCGCACGTCGACGATCGCGAGGTCCGGCTCGTGCGCGGACACCGCCGCCACGAGCGTCGGCGCGTCGCCGACCTTCGCCACGATCTCGTGCCCGGCGTCGGCCAGCAGCCGGGCCAGCGCCTCGCGGAACAGCGCCGAGTCCTCGCCGATCACGATGCGCACGGCAGCACCGCCTCGACCACGGTGCCGCGACCGGCGGGCGAGGTCAGCGACAGCAGCCCGCCCGCCGCGGCGACCCGGTCGGCGAGGCCGGCCAGCCCGGCGCCGGGCCGGACGACGGCACCGCCGGGACCGTCGTCGCTCACGCGTACCGTCAGCCGGTCGTCGAGCCGGGCCACCCGCAACCCGATGGCGCCCGGCGCGGCATGCTTGATGGCGTTGGTCAGGGCCTCGCTCGCGACGTAGAACGCGGTCGTCGCCACGTCGTCGGGCACCGGGTCGGGGCACACGTCGAGCGCCACCGGCACCGGCGCCTTGCTCGCCAGCGACGACAGCGCCGGGCCGAGTCCGTCGTCCAGGCTGGACGGTCGCAGCCCGTGCGCGAGCTGCCGCAGCTCGGCGACGGCGAGCCCGAGCGAGGCGACCGACTCGTCGAGCAGCCCGTCGACGTCGACGGTCCCGTCGTCGAGGTGCCGCTGGGCGAGCCGCAACGTCATGCCCAGCGACACCAGCCGTTGCTGCGCACCGTCGTGCAGGTCGCGTTCCAACCGCCGCCGCTCGGCGTAACCCGCGTGCAGCAGGCGGGCCCGGGACAGCTCCACATCGGAGAGTGCCTGGCGCAGCTCGATCCGCAGGGCGACGACCTCGACCAGCAGCGCGGCGGCGTCGGCCAGTTCGCGGAGCAGTTCGCGGCTGCCGACCGTGCCCCGCAGCAGCGCCCCGATCTCGTGGCCGCCCGCCCGCACCGGCACCCGCAGCGCGGCACCGGACGGCAGCGGCGCGCCGGTCGCCGACACCAGGCCGGTCGCGCCGGGCACGAGATAGCCCACCCGCAGCGCCGGGTCGCGCAGTGCCGCCGCGAGGACCTCTTCGAGCTGCTCCGGACTGGCCTGGCCGGCGTGCGTGCGGTCGCGCAGCCCGTCGATCGCCGCCAGCGCCGCCCGCCGCACGGGATAGAGCCGCCGGTCGACGGCACGCTGGAGGCGCACCCGCAGCGGCGCCAGCACGGCCGCGCACACGGCGGTGGCCGCCGCGGCCGCGACCGGCGAGGCGCCGCCGGTGCCGAGGCCGACCAGGAACGACGCGACCATGTAGAACGTCAGCAGCAGCGTGGTGACCAGGCCGTACGTCGCGGCCGTGCTGATCGCCTTGTCGACGTCGTAGAGGTCGTGGCGGAGCAGCGCGATCGCGGTCGCGGCCGGCAGCGCGAGGTAGGTGGCCGCGAGCCCGGCCAGCACGAGGTCGGGCCGGTCGGTGAAGAGGTACGACGCCCAGCAGAGCAGCAGCGTCGCCGGCAGGAACAGGGCGCCGAGCGCGAACCAGCGCACCTGGGCCCGGCGCACGGGGTCGGCCGCGCGGCGGTAGCGCACGACCATCGCCGCCATCGAGGCGACCAGCAGGCCGAGGAACACCGCCAGCAGCCCCAGCGCCGGCACCAGGAACCAGCCCGGCAGCGTGTAGAGGTGCGGCACGTCCGCGAACGGCGCCGGGAACGGCTCGGGGTCGCCCGCCGCGAGCAGGGTGAACAGGATCGGCACGACGATCAGCCCGTAGCCGACCCAACGCCAGCGCGGGCCGGGCAGCCGGCCGTCCGGGAAGATCAGCATCAGCAGGGCGGCGGGCACGTAGAGCACCATCCACGTCCCGGGCGAGATCGCGACGTACCAGTCCCAGACCGGCAGCGCACCGGGCCGGGCCTCGACCACGGCCGTGTAGAGGTCGCCGAACGCCACCCAGACGGGTGACGCCCCGACGAGGACCAGCACCGGGCCGACCAGGTTGTGCGGCCGGCGACGGGCGACGACCACGCCGAGGGCGGTCGAGAACAGGCCCAGCACCACCGCGACGGCGACGTACCCGACCAGGTCCGGGACCTCGGCCGCCAGCACCGCCGCCGTCACGGCCATGCCGGTGACGACCAGGGCTGACGCGTACGCGAACACGCGCGGTAGGGCCATGGCCACACGGTAGGTGCTCGACGGCCCCGGGCACACCCGTGCCAGTACGGAGTCGCATCCCGTGCCCGTGCCGATCCGCCGGACCCCGTCCACGGCCGACGCTTCTCTCACACCACCACTTAGGAGGAGCCATGCGACGCACCACCGGAATCACCGTCGGACTCGTTCTCGCCGGTCTGCTCGGCCTCACCGACGCGGTCGGGATCCTCACCGACACCGGCGACGGCCCGCCGTTCGCGATCGTCGTCGCGGCCACCGTGCTGGGCCTGCTCACGCTGGTCGGCGTCTGGCTCGGCTGGCGGGGCAGCCGCGCGGGCATCGTCACCGTCGTGGTCACCCGACTGCTGTCGGCGCTGTCGGCCGTGCCGGCGTTCTTCGTCGACGGCGTGCCGGGCGCCCTGGTCGCGCTGGCCGCGGTCGGCGTCGCCATCACGCTCGCCGCGGTCGTCCTGGTCGCACCGGCCCTGCGCCAGCCGGTAACGGCCGCGAAGGTCGCCTGACCATGGCCACGACCGTCGCACCCACGGTGACGCCGCCGGTCACGCGCGACCTGCGCCGGTTCTGGCGCTGGACGCTCGCGGTCCTGGCCCCGCTGCCGTTGCTCGCTCTCGCACTCGAGAACGTCGCCGCGCCGTGGTCGCTCGGCGGCGGCTTCGCGGAGACGGTCGCCGGCGCCGCGTCGGCGACCGGACGGGCCCAGCTCGCCCTGTGGCTGTCGCTGTTCTTCGGGCTCGCCGTCGTCCCGGCCACCATGGCTGTGCTGTGGACCAGCCGCCGGGGCGCGCCGAAGCTGACGCTGGCGGCCGGCATCCTGCTGCTCCTCGCCTTCTCGGCGCGGCTGCCCGACAGCGACCTGGCCGCGATCGTGGCCGCCGACAAGGGCCTCGACCCGGCCGCGGTCGCCCGCATCGACGACCTCGTCTGGTCGTACCCCAGCGTCGGCATCCTGTCCTTGATCTTCCTGCTCGGGCAGACGGTGGGGTTCGTCCTGCTGGGCCTGGCCCTCTGGCGGGCCTGCGTCGTGCCCGCCTGGCTCGCGGCCGTGCTCGCCGTCTCGGGGCCGGCACACCTGTTCGCGCCCGGTGGCAACGCGGGTGCCGCGGTGGCATGGGCGATGACCGCCATCGGGTACGCCGGCGCGTCGGTCGCGCTCGTGCGTACCCGGGACGACGACTTCGACCTGCCGCCCGGCGGGGTCGCCGCGGCGCGACCGGTCGCCCGCGACGCCCGCACCGCCTGGCGTTGGCTGCTGGCGCTCGCCGCCGTGCCGCTGGCCGTGTTCGTCACGGTGTTCCGCTACTTGATGCCATACGACGACAGCGACCCGGCCCGGGAGGCCTTCGACAAGGTCGTCGCCGCGACCACGTACCAGCGCACCGGGCTCGCGGTCGTGGCCGTCGTGGTGTTGACCGGGTTCGCGGGCATCCTCGCGGTCGCCTGGCACACCCGCCGGCGCGCGCCGCTGCTCACCACGATCGGCCTGTTCCTGGCGGTGCCGGGCTACACGGCCTTGCTCGCCGGCGGTACGTACGGGGACGTGGTCGCCTACCTGGTCGGCACCCGGCCGGAGTTGGACCGCGAGGTCGCGTTCCAGCTCGTGTCCGGAATGGAGGCGAGCGCGCAGTTCAGCCTGCTGGGCCTGGTGTTCGTGGCCGGCCACCTGCTCGGCACGGTGCTGATCGGCGTGGCCCTGTGGCGGTCGCGGCTGGCACCGACCTGGCTTGCCATCGGTTTCACGGTGTCGCAGCCGATCCACCTGACGTCGGTGCTGACCGGGATCCGCTGGATCGACCTGATCGGCTGGGGGCTGACGGCCGCGGGCTTCGCCTGGGCGGCGTGGCGGCTGATCCGGCAGCCCAACGACGAGTTCGACCTGCCACCGGGGTGAGGGGGAGGCCGGGCCGGCTGTCCGTCGCGGACAGCCGGCCCGGCCTGGTGTCAGCAGGTCGCGGGGAGGTCGAAGGCGGGAAGCAGGCCCGGATCGAACGAGGTGATCTCCGCGATCCGGCCGTCGGTCACGCGCAGGACCTCCAGCACCTGCGCCCGATAGAGCGTGTCCCCCGGCCGGCGCAGGTAGTGTGCGACCGCCGGTTGCCGGTTGGCCCTTGTCGGCCGCCGCCGCCACTGCCCCAGGTAGGCCGGCGAGGCAGGGGCCAGGATCTCGTCGAGCGCGGCGGTGAACGCGGCCCGCCCGACCCACTGTGTCGGCCGGGCGCCGGTCGCGCATGGTTGGGGCATCGGCATGGTGACGCGGACGTCCTCGTGGAGCAGTTCCGCCATGGCGGCCGTGTCGGCCTGTTCCAGGAGCGCCAGGTAGCGCCGCACCAGCGTGCGTTCGGCGGTGGTCGGATCCGCGTCGGGCGCCCATTCCAGCCGGCGCGGTGGCAGGTGGGAGCGCAGGGTCGCGCGGGCGCGGGGCAGGGCGCTGTTCACCGCGGCGACGCTGAGGTCGAGCACGTCCGCGGTGCGGGTGGCCGGCCAACCCAGAACGTCGCGCATGATGAGCACCGCCCGCCGCTTGGGCGGCAGGTGCTGCACGGCGATCAGGAACGCGAGCTCGATCGTCTCCTTCTCGATGACCTGGTCGAGCAGGATGTCCGGGTACGGCTCGAGCCAGGGAATCAGGTCGCCGGACAGGCCAGCGGGGCGCGGCCGACGCTCGGCTCCGTCGAGGAAGTCCAGACAGACGTTGGTGGCGATGCGGTAGAGCCACGCTCGCGCCGTCGCGGGTCCCTGCACGGTGTCGCGCTTCCGCCAGGCCCGCAGCAGGGTTTCCTGCACCAGGTCTTCGGAGTCCGAGAACGACCCGACCATCCGGTAGCAGTGCACCCGCAACTCGTGCCGGTGCGCCTGCACCAGACCGGTGAACGCGGCCTCGTCGATCACGGCCGTCGGCCCAGGTAGGCCAGCAGGCGCGCCTGCTCGTCGGCGAGCGGGCCGACCGTCACCTGCGGGCCCGCCATCATCCCGCGCACCACGTCGTCGCCGACGATCGCGAGCGCCGCGCGTACCCGCCGAATCTCCTCAGGGTCGATCCGGTCGTCCTGGCCGGTCGCGCGGGCCAGGTCCCAGCCATGGACGACCAACTCGGTGCAGATCGAGCGGTCGATGCCCTCGGCGAAGGTCCACCGGCCGAACCGGCCGTCGTACGCCTCCCGCGCCCGCACCTCGTCGTCGAGGTCCCCCTGCACCTGGTCCCGGATCACGGCGAACGCGGCGACCGGGTCCTGCTCGACGTCGGGGCGGGCGAGCGGCCGGCGGTCCACCTGGAACAGATGGACCTCGTGCATCGCCACGACGTGCCCGACCAGGTCCGCCACGGACCACTCGGTGCAGGGCGTCGGATCGGCCCACCGGCCGGTGCCGACGCGTTCCAGCTTCGCGCCGAAGGCCGCGGCCAGGCGGCGGTAGCGGTCAGCGGTCGAGGTCATGTGCGTGCTCCCGTCCGTGGTGTAATCCGACATCCATATGACGGTCGGCGCCACCGAAACTCAGCACTGTCGACGTAGGAAGCGACTGGGCGCGCACTTATGAGGTGATGTGCCCAGCGCTCCTGGCCTCATCGAACTGAACCGTCGCCCAGCTTGCAGATCATCGCCGTCACCGCATCCGGGTCGACGAGCTGGTGCAGGTGCCGGCCCGGCAGGTGTTCGACCCGCCAGCCGCGTGCCCGAGCCTCCCGCGCCTTGTCGTCGTCGCCGTGCTGGCCCGGCGGCGCGAACATCAGGTACGAGCACGGGATGCCGTCGTCCCAACCGCCCGGGACCGGAATGGGCTGCTCGAAGTAGGACAGCGGCAACCGGGGCTGGTCGTCGCAGACCGCCCGCATGGTCTCCGCGTCCGGGAACATCGGCGCGATCTCGTCCTCGTCGAACCACTCGGACCAGGGCGGCAACCGGTCACCCTCCGCCTTGCGGCGGACGAGGTCGAGCAGGGCGGGTTTGACGGCGTCGGTCACTCCGGACCGTGCGGGCAAGGAGGCGTCGACGAACACGCAACCGTGCACGGTGCGGCCGATCGCGTCCACCACGACCGGCATGAACCGACCGGCGTTGCTGTGCCCGACCAGGACCACTCCGGTGTCCGGCGGCAGGTGCGCGACGGCTTTGGCCACAGTCTCGGCGACGATCGGCCAGAACGGCGGCCGTGCGGCGGCAAGATGCAGGAACGACGGCACGACCGCACCCGGCAGCCGCCGCGCGACCGGCTCCCACGTCAACGGCCCCACCAACGGGCTGTGCATCAGCACGTACGCGATGTCCACCCGTCGCAGAGTAGTTTCTTCAGTGCAGGGTGATGTCTGCGACGTCCATGGTGATCGGCATCAGGGAGCGGTCGGGTGTGCGGTCCTCGTTGCGGATGTAGATCTCGTGCTTCGTGGTGACCACCGCGCCGTCGACGGTGGTGTGGGCGGGTTGGTAGTGCGCGGTCGGCGAGCCGCCGTTGACGTCCGGTTCGTAGTCCAGTCGCACGAGGTCGCCGTCGGCGTTGAAGTAGTAGAGCTGCGTGGTGCTGTGCGCGTCGATGGTGCGCGGGAAGGTGGCGCGCACGACGCGCCAGCTCTCCCCGTTCTCGATCCACGGCTCCAGCTCCGCGATCTCGACGCCCGGGTACGTGAACACGAAGGCCTCGATCAGGTAGAGCCACGTCGCGTACGCCTGGAAATAGGCCGCCTGTGGCAGGCTCCATCGGCTCTCGGCGGTGAAGCCGGCGAAGGTCGCCCGGGGATGCTCGACCCGATCGACGGTGCCGTCCGGCTCGGTCACCGTGACGACGTCGGGCTCTTTGTCGAACTCGATGACGCGGCCCGACGGCTGGGTGAGCCGGATGTGCTCGCGGTGCACCTCAGCCACGACGTGGTCGGTGCCGGCGAGGTCGGCGACGCCTTTGAGTGCCCAGAACGGTCCACCGTAGGTGACCTCGGCCGCGATGGTGGTCGCCTGGCGCCAGCGCGGCAGTCCGTGCGCCTCTTGGACGTGCGCGGTGAAGCGGGACATGGTCCTAGACAGAAGCCGCCGCGGCGAGGACGGCGTCGATCGTCGCCTGGGGTTGGGAGACCATCGAGACGTGGGAGGCGTCCACCTCGGTGACGGTGGCACCGGCGCGTTCGGCCATGCGGCGTTGGGTGGCCGCGGGGATGACGCGGTCGTCGTTGCCGACCACGGTCCAGCTCGGCAGGGACTTCCACGCGGGCACGCCGGACGGCGTGTTGTTGGCGCTCAACGTGATCGGGCGCTGGCTCTGCACGATCAGCCAGCGGTCCGCTTCCGGCAGGTCCTGCGCGAACGCGGTGTGCACCGTGTCGGGCTTGAGGAACGCGTCGAGGTCGCCTTCCGGCGCGCCCGGATAGCCGACGAGCTCCAGGACCGTCGTCGGGTCGGGCACCGCGAGCGCCGAGCCGGAGTCGCCCAGGATCGTGAAGGCGGTCTCGCCCTCGTCGGGCGCGAAGGCGTCGATGTAGACCAGTGCCCGCACGTCACCGCCGGCCTTTGCGGCGTTGGTGACGACGAAGCCGCCGTACGAGTGCCCGACCAGCACCACGGGCCCGCTCGTGCGCTGCTCGAGGCACGACGCCACGTACGCCGCGTCGATGTTCGGGCCGCGCAGCAGGTTGGGCAGCGTCAGCACGCTGTGCCCCTGCGTCCGCAGGGCCGCCGCGACGGCGTTCCAACTGGACCCGTCGGCCCACGCTCCGTGCACCAGGACGATGGTGGGCCGTGCCATGGCGATCTCCCTCGCGTCGACATACGCGGTCGCTTCCGATCGTGCCAGCCCGACCCGCACGCCCACCCAGCTTCGGAAAACTCCGGCCCGGACCCCTGCGACAACGGTCGAGTCCTGTTCTCGGTGGTGCGAGATGGACGTCAGATCTGTGGTGGGTTGTTCGGGACCAGGAGCGTAGCGATCTCCTTGCCCAGCGGCAGCGCGTTGTCGGTGTTCGCGTCGGAGGTCGGGCCCAGTGTCACGTACGCGATGACCAGCGTCTGTGTCTGCGTGTCGTAGTAGACGACGCCGTGGTAGCCGCCGTAGGCCGGGTTCATGAAGAGCCAGTCGCCCGCGTGCGCCACGCCGTACGCGAAGAACTTGTCCGTCGTCAGCGAGTCCAGGCCGGCCGTCGACGGGGCCATCATGGCCGCGTGCTGCTCCGCGGTCAGGAGTTGACCGTCGGCCAGCGCGCGGATCCAGGTGGCCACGTCTGCCACCGTCGTCGTCATGTTTCCGCTGTGGAGGAACGCCGTCGGGTTCCAGAAGGACGAGTCTTCGAAGACGCCGCGCTCGTTCGTGTAGCCGTGCAGGTACGGCTCGTCGATCTGCGACGTCAGCACCACCTTGCTGTCGCCCATGGCCAGCGGGTCCAGGATGCGCTCCTGCAACAGGTCGCCCAGCGGCTTTCCGGTTGCCGCCTGCAGGACCTGGCCCAACACGACCAGGTCGCTGTGCGCGTACGCGAAATCCGTGCCGGGCGCGAACAGCGGCGGTCGCTCGTTGGCGAGTGCGATCAGTTGCTCGCTGGTGAATCCCGTGAACGGGTTCGCGTAGAACTGCTCCAGGAAGTTGGGGTTCGTCACGTAGTCGGAGATGCCGGACGTGCTGCTGGCGAGCATCCTGGGCGTGATCTGGTCGGCCCGCGGGAAGTCGGGCAGCCACTTCGCGATCGGCGCGTCCTGGTCGAGAACGCCTTCGCCGTCGAGCTGCAACAGCACGGTGGAGAGCATCGGCTCCATCGGCTGCCCGATTCGGACGAGCATGTCGGGCGTCGCCGGCAGCCCGATCGGTGAGTCGCCGATCGCGCCCACGGCGACCACCTCGTCGCCACGCCACACCCCGTACACCGCGCCCGTGAGGTCCTGTTCCTTCATCGCCCGTTCGATGATCTCGACCACCTGCTGGGCGTCGGAGTCGCCGGCCGGCGCGGTGGCCGGGCCGTCGCTGGCCCGAACCAGGGCCTGGCGGGTGCCACCCGTGACGAGACCTAAGGCGAGGACGGCGAGCAGGAGTGTGGATGTCGAACGCCGCACCCGGGTCGAAACGCGCATGGTCAGCCGCCCCTTTTGCTCGGGAAAGCGATGAACCCTCGTGTTGGTGAAGTTACCGGGAGTCCATTGGCGGTGATCCGGTTTCGGTTGGAACCGGGTTGTCAGGTCATGGCGCGCGAGTTGACCTGGGCATCAGCGGTCACGACAGTCCCATCGACACCACGGCGGCCGAGCAGGACGTATCCGAGCGCGAGCCCCGTAGCGCCGACGATCTCGACGATCGAGGTGGCCGTCGAATGTGGACCGAAGCCGAACAGCGACACCGTGCCACCGAGCGCGTAGACCACGCCGCCGGATCCCAGCAGCACGCCCGTCCAGCGCCGGCCGTGGCGGGCGAGCAGCACCGCGAGGAGCACGTATCCCAACGGGAAGACGATGTTGGCGGCCAGCACGATGGTGCCGCCCTCGAAATCGACGTCCGCGGACGTGTGCACGCGGTCGGGGGCGTACATCGCCGTCGCGGGGTTGTGGCTGCCGTCGTAGACGATCAGGCCGAACCACAGCATCGTGCCGACGAGAGCGGTGAGGATCGAGGCGAGCTCCCCCGGCCGCAGCCGCCGCGTGCCGAGAGCCAGGAACCCGGCGAGACCGACCGTCAGGACCAGCAGGCTGATGGCCTCCATCGTGTGGGTGAAGATGTACCAGCCGGCGTTGGCGGCGATGTGGTGCCCGTCGCGGGCCGGGTGTGCGATGACGGTGAGCAGGAACAGCGGCCCACCGACGACGGTGGCGAGCCGCGCCACCGACCGCACGAGCCAAGGGTCGATGTCCTGCCTGGGATAGACGACGCTGTGCACGAAGGACTCCATAACTCGAACAGTGTTGTACGAGTTAAGACGCTACATAGGTCGTACAGCGCTGTTCAAGTTATGCGTGGCCCGGCTCACAGGGAGACGCTCAGATGGCGCGCTCGTAGAAGAACGTGCGGCGTTGGCAGATGCGGTTGTCGCGGAAGGCGTACCAGTCCGCGAAGAGGACCTCCACCGACTCCCCGGCGCGGGTGACGCCGGCGAAGTCGCCCCAACAGAAGCCCTGGACCTCGTCGGCCAGCACGCGGACCACGTGATGGCGGCCCGTCGTGATCACCCGCGTGTCGCGGTAGAACGCCAGCCAGGCGTCGATGCCGTGGATGGTCGGGTAGCCGGGACGGTCGTAGATCACGTCCGGCGTGACCATGGCGCACAGTGCCGGCCAGTCCCTGCGGTCGACGGCGGCCAGCAGCGCCATGATGACGGCGGACACGGCTACTCGAGATTCTGCGGCTGCAGCGGCCGCTTCCCCGTGCGCTCCAGCATCTCGAACCAGTTGACGAAGCGCGGGATCAGGATGCCCTGCGGGTCGGTGATGACGAAGATGCCCATCATCTCCTCCGCGTCCGGGTCGTGCGCGTGCGTGGCGTGCTGGTTGATCTGCCAGATGATCTTGCCGCTGCTGCTGTTGGCGTCCTTGACCACCACGAACGACGTGGGTAGCTTCGCCGCGACCTCGCCGATCATGATCGGCAGTTGGGGCCTCGTGACCATGCGGTCGGCCATGTCGCGGTAGTGGTCGAGGTAGGCCGGCGTGATCAGCCGTGACAGCGGAGTCCGCGGGCTGCCGGGCAACCGCCCGTTCTTGAGCTGGAGCAGGCGGTGGTAGCGACAGTCCGTCCGGTTGATGAACTCCTTGAGGTAGTCGCGCTGGATCTGCTCGCCCTCCTCGGTGTTCGACTCCGCGAACACCTCGACATAGGAGTTGACGGCGAAGATCTGCGCGCGTTCCGGCGCTTCGCGGATGACCGCACCGGCGGCGTCGTGGAGCTTGCGGAACTTCTCGATCGCGTCCGAGCCGCGCCCACCGCACCGGTAGTACTCGATGGCGAAGCCGATGTGCTTGTTGAGCCGCTCGATGCTGGCGCGCAGCACCTCGACGTCGTCGGTCGTCGCGATCTCACCGGTCTTGTCCTGGACGCGCTCGACCTGCTCGCGCAGTTCGAGCAGGAGAAACAGGATCATCGCCGCCACGACCAGCAACAGGATGTTGATCAGTGAGATGTAGCGGGACGCCGCCGGGCTGAAGATGTTGCGCAGCAGCTCGGCGACCACGGCGATGAGAACCGAGATGCCGGCCGTGGCGAGAAGCGTGGATTTCTTGTCGGCGAACACCGGTTTCAGGCGTTTCATCAGCCCGCCGTCCGTCCTCGTAGGAGCCTTCAGGCGCATTCAAGCCCGCCGACTCCGGAGAAGACAATTGCCCGGGCGGGCCGTCCCGTGCACCGGACGGCGACGCCGCGCTGACAACCCGGCTGATCACCGCGGGGTGGCGATGACCGCCTCCAGACCGGCGAGGCCCGGAGCCGCGAGGATCTCCGCACCGATGCGCTCCGCCGACTTGCGGTAGTCCGGGTGGGTCAGGACCGTCCGGACCGCCGCGCCGACCGCTGCCGAGGTCGGGTTGTCGGTCTTGAGGTTGACGCCCACGCCCGACCAGGCCACGCGGGCGCTGACCTCCACCTTGTCCTCGGTCGTGCCGGCCACGACCAGCGGCACACCGTGCCGGAGCGCGAACTGCACCCCGCCGTAGCCGCCGTTGGTCACCATCACGTCGGTCAAGGGCAGGAGGAGGTCGTACGGCAGGTAGGAGGCCACCCGCACGTTGGCCGGCAGCGGGCCGTCGAGCGTCTCCACCGGCCGGCCGCCCGTGCTGACCACCACGAGCACGTCGTCGTCGGCCAGCGCGTCGATCGTCGGGCGGATCAGCGCTGAGTAGTCCTGGTTGGCGATGGTCCCCTGGGTGACGTGCACGACCGGGCGGCCGGCGGACAGGTCCCCCCACCATGACGGCAGCGGCTGGTCGAAGCCGCCGCGGCTGACGGGCCCGACGAAGTGCACGTGGTGGTCGCGGTCCGGGCGCGGGTACTCGAAGCCCGGCACCGTGAACTGCACCACCGCGTCCGTCCACGATGGCCAGTCGAGCACGAACCCCGACAGGCGCCTCCCCGTCGCGGCCTGGTGCACCCGCTGCGCGTACCGATGGACGCTCCCGAACACGACCTTCTCCATCGCGACGTTGAGCAACCCGTTGCGCAGCCGGCCGACCGGCCCCGGCATGGGATGCAGGCCGAGCCCGAACGGCGCGGTGTGGCGGCTACGAAGGCTCAGCGGCACGATGCCGAGGCTGACCACCGTGGGCCGGCTCGTCCGTGGGCGCTGTGTCAGGGCGGCGGCGCCGAAGAACAGCATCTCGGCCAGGACCGCGTCGGTCGACTCGGCCGCGAGGGCCGCGTCGACGGCGGCGACCTGCTCGGGCATGGGCCGCAGGAACACCTCGCGGAGGTCGTACCGCAGCCGGTCCAGGCCGGTGTAGTCGTTCCGGGCCGGGAACTCGCGGTCGAGCGCGGTGTCGTCGAAGTCGGCCGCCGCCGGCAGTGACAGGAAGTCGGCGCCGGTGCCGGCGACGGCGTCGCGGTAGCGGGCTCCCGTCAGGAAGCGCACCCGGTGGCCGGTGGCGACGAGGTGGCTCGCCACGCCGAGCAGAGGTGCCACATGCCCGTGCACGGGGCTGCTGCAGAGCAGGACCGAAGACATGGACGTTCTCCTCCGCTAAGATTCGCTGGTGTCATGAAGGATTAACTACGGTCCGACTGGAGTCAATTGAGCGCCGAAACCCGACAGCCGCGCGCCTACCGTTCGCCGCTGCGCAGCCGGCAGGCCGCCGAGACCCGCGACCGGATCCTGGACGCCGCCGGTGCCAGCTTCGCGGCCGACGGCTACGGCCGCACGACGCTCGCCGCCATCGCCGACCGGGCCGGCGTGTCCGTGGAGACCGTCCAGGCCAACGGGCCCAAGCGGGCGCTGCTCGTGGCGGCCTTCGAGCGCGCGTTCACGGGTGACGAGGGCTCGCACCAGATCGCCGAGCGCGAGGTCGGCCGACAGATCCTCGCCACACCCGACCTGGCCGCGATGCGCGCCGGCATCATCGGGTTCGTGGTGGCCGCCAACGAGCGCACGGCGGCGCTCTGGCGCGCGTACGTCTCGGCGGCCGACAGCGACCCCGAGGTGATGGCCGCCCTCGACGACATGTACGCCCGGCGTGGCAACGACATCGCGGCCGCCGTCGCCGGTCTGGTCGAGCGGGGCGCGCCGATCGCCGATCCTCGGCGCGCCGCCGACGTCCTCTCGTTCCTGCTCTCACCCGAGGGCTACGAACAGCTGGTGCTGCGGGCCGGCTGGTCGCACGACGCGTACGCGCGATGGCTCGACGACGCCATCGCCGCCCTGCGCTGAGCGCACACCGTCACACTGTCCGCAACGCCTCGGTGGGCGACAGGCGGGCCGCGCGCAGGGCCGGATACAGCCCCGCACACCCGCCGATCAACAGCGCTGCGACGAGCCCGGCACCGACCGCGTACGCGGGCACCAGGGTCTGCCATCCCCGCGCGGCCGCCATCGCGAACGTGACCGCCGTGCCCAACATGATCCCCGCGATGCCCCCGGCCGCGCCCAGCAGCAGGGACTCCACCAGGAACTGCGCGCCGACATGGCCGCGGGTGGCGCCGAGGGCGCGGCGCAGACCGATCTCGCCACGCCGTTCCAGCACGGAGATGACCAGCACGTTGGCGATGCCGATGCCACCGACCAGCAGCGCGACCGCGCCGAGACCGAGCAGGAGGACGGTGGTGCCGCCGGTGACCGCCAGGCGGGCGGTGAGCGCCTCGGACGGCCGGCTCACCGCGACCTCCTCCGGATGCGCCGGGTTCGCGGCACGGGCCAGCAGACCGGCCACCTCGTCGGTGCGGTCGGTCTGCGCGCGCACGAAGATGCGCGTGGGACTCCCCTCGTAGCCGAACTCGGTCGCCGCCACGGACGCGCCGATGAACGCCGCGGTGTCGAGCTCCGGTGCCAGGTCGACCGGCGCCAGCACCCCGATCACGGTGAACCAGCGACCGCCGAGGTAGACCTGTGGGCGCTCGGCGACGTCGGGAATGCCGAGCACGGTCGCCGCGTAGTTGCCGAGCACCACAGCTGGGTAGCCGCTCACGGCCGAATCCAGGAAGCGGCCGTGCAGCAGCCGGCCGTCGAGGGTCGTGAGCAGGGTCGGGTCGGCGACCCGCACGGACAGGCCGCCCGTGCGTCCACTGGGGATACGGTCGTTGCGGTAGACCCGCACCGGCAGCGTGGCGGTCGCGGCGGCGGAGAGCACCCCGTCGGTACGCGCCACCCCCGGCCCGGCGGTCGGCGGCAGCTCGGCCTCGTCGCCGCCGGTGGTCTTGCCGGTGGCGACGGTGAGCAGGTTGGTGCCGACGCGGTCGATCTCGGCGAGCACGTCGGCCTGGCTCGACTGCGTCACGCCGAGCACCGCGACCATCGCGGCGATGCCGATGGCGACGCCGAGGACCGAGAGCGCGGCCCGGCCCGGCCGTGACCGCAGGCCCACCGTGCTCACCGGCAGCAGGTCGGCCAACCGCAGGCGGGACCTCACGACGCGCTCCCCGAGTCCAGGACGACCAGGCCGTCGCGCAGCTCGACGCGGCGGTCCATGGCCGCGGCGATCCGCTCGTCGTGCGTGATCACCACGATGGTGGTGCCGTCGGCGTTGAGCTCCCGCAGCAGCCCGATCACGCCGTCGCCGGTGACCGAGTCCAGGTTGCCGGTGGGCTCGTCCGCCAGCACCACGGCCGGCCGGCCGACCAGCGCGCGGGCGATCGCCACCCGCTGCCGCTCCCCACCGGACAGCCGCGCGGCCAGGAAATCGGCACGGTGGGCCAGCCCGACCCGTTCGAGCGCGGCCCGCGCCGCCGCGCGCCGCTCGCGACCCGGCACGCCCCGGTAGAGCAGCCCGGTCGCCACGTTCTCCATGGCGGTGAGCCGGTCCAGCAGGACGAACTGTTGGAAGACCACGCCGAGCCGGTGGGCGCGGACCCCCGAGAGCTGCCGGTCGCGCAGCTTCTCGACGGGGCTGCCGGCGATCCGCACCGAACCGTCCGACGGCCGGTCCAACCCCGCGGCGAGGTTCAGCAGGGTGGTCTTGCCGGAGCCGGACGGCCCGAGGACGGCGACCAGTTCGCCGCCGCGCACGGTGAACGTGACGCCGCGCAGTGACTCGACCGGCGGCGGGCCCGGGTAGACCTTCCACACGTCGACGAGTTCGAGGACCGCGGTCATGAGGCCGGCACCTCCACGGACTGACCCTCGGTGAGGCCGCCGACGATCTCCACCTGCCCGCTGAGCTCGTCGAAGCGGCCCGGCTCGACCGTCACCGCGCCGCCACCGGCCAGCCGGACCTGGTAGCCGCCGCCCGGGCGCGCGAGCAGTGCCGCGATCGGCAGGAGCAGCACGTCACTGTCGGCGCCCGTGGTGACGTCGACCGTCACCGGTGTCTCCTCGAGCGTGAATCCGCGTGGGAGTCGGAGGGTGATGGTGACCTGGACGGTGGCTGGGCCGGGGCCTGATGGCGCGGGACCGTCGCCCTCTTCGCCGGGGGCCGTGGCGACCTGGCCGATCGCGGTCACCCGCCCCTCGACCGGGTCGCTGTCCGGCAGAGCGACCCGCACCTGGTCGCCGACGGCCACCTTGCCGCGGGCGTCCGTGCCCAGGTTGGCGATGACCGCCCGGTTCGTCGAGGTGCCGGTGACCACAGTCGCTCCCGGCTCCATCGCGGCGCCGACCTGGACCTGGAGGTCCGTGACCCGCAGCGGCGCGGGCAGGAAGACGACCTGTCCCTGGCTCAGCCGACCGGTCCGCTCGTACGACTTCCGTCCCCAGGATCCTTCCCAGCGCCTGATCGCCGCGGCGGTGGCCGGGCTGAAGTGCCGGTCCACCGTGATCCGATGGTTCGGGTCGAAGCCCATCGCGACCAGGTTCGCCTCGAGTTGGCGCACGTCGGGGCCGTCGGTCATGCCGGAGCCGAAGTCCCGGTAGACGGGCACCGCGCCGATCAGCAGGCGCACCGGCGCGTCCGACACGCGGAAAAGGATGCCGCCGCGGCCGATCGTCGCGCCCGGTTGGGACACGGCGGTGAGCACGCCGGGGAAGCCCTGGTAGGTCACGGCGTACGTACCCGTGTAGGCGAGTGTGCCGTCGATCTGGATGCTCTGGGTCAGGGTGCCCCGCGTCACCGTGGCGGTCCCCGTCGCGATCCCGGCGGTCGGCGTGATGCCGGAGGTCGGCTCGGACCGCGCTGCGTAGACCACGCCGGCGGCGAGCGGAGCGGCCACCGCGATCGCGAGGACCGAACCGGCACGGCGGCGGCGCCGGCTCATTTCTTGCCTCCACCATTGCGGCCGTCCTGGACGGCGACATTGCCGCTCCAGATGCTGCGGCAGGCGTCGGCCGCCTTGTCCATCACAGCACCGGGCACGCCGTTGGCCAGCGTGGTGCCGCGCAGGTCGAACGAGCCGTCAGCGCTGGGGTCCGGCCAGGCCGGTATGCCGTTGGTGCGCAGGCACTCGGCGTACTCCCCCAGCTTGCGCAGGTCGTCGGCGGTGAGCGCCTGCTTGGGACGGAACGCGTTCGGCGGGTATCTGTCCTCGATCGCCTTGCACGCCTCGATGATGTCCTCGTGTTTGCTGGCGTCCTCCTTCCAGTTGTAGCCGTCCTCGGGCGGGAAACTGAGGTAGCCGTCCTCGGTGACCTGGGCGTCGGGCATGCGCGTCAAGCCCTTGTCGCGCATGCACTGGACCCACTCCTGGCCGAGGGCGAGCAACTGCTGCCGGTTCGCCGACGGCGAGGCGGACGGCGCCGCCGATCCGGACGCCGGACCGGGCTGGCAGCCGGCGAGGCCGGCCGCGAGCAACAGCACGAAGAGCACGATGGACCTGGATCGCGTCATGCCCACAGGGTGGTCGCCGGCCGCGGATGATCTCGTCGGACCGCGGTCCCGGCTTCGATCGCGGGTAGTGCGGCCGATGTAGTACCTGGGTCTGACGGCATCGGCGCCCGCCGTTCCTACGATGAGAGCTGTGTCCAGGCCCGTGCCACGCCAGTTGCTGACGGACGCCGCCCTCGCGCTGGCGCTGCTGGCCGCGACCCTGGGGCCGGGTCTCGTGACCGGACTGCTCTCCCCGACGAAGCCCGGCGACCCGACCGGATTCCTGACGCGTACGGGCATTCCGGCGGACCAGGTCTGGTGGGTGTGCACCGGGCTGGCGCTCGCGGGCGTGGTGATCAGGCGGCAGAACGCCGCCGTGGCGCTCGTCCTCACGGCGACGGGGACCCTCGGTCACCTTCTCCTGCAGACCAAGTTCCAGTTGCTCGACCTGGCCCTCCCGCTGGTGATGTACACGGTGGCCAGCGTGAGCCGCAGGCGGCGTTACGTGGTCGGCGCCCTGGCGCTGACCATGATCCTGGCCTACTTCGCGATGTTGGGCAGCCGGCTCGACGTCATGCACGTCCAGAAGGCCGCAGTGGCGGAGAAACGGGCAGAGTTGAACGGCGTGAAGGCCCAGCCGGTGGCACGCGAGGGCACGCCGACGGTGACCGACACGATCGCGAACATCCCCGTCGAGGCGCTGGTCGACACGGGCCAGGCCGTCCTGGAGATGTGGCTTCTGCTGGTCGCGGCGTACGCCGTCGGCGACGGCATGCGGACCCGGCGCGCTCACCTGCTCGCCGTCGAGCAGCGCACCGCCGACCTGGCCCGGCAGGAACGCCAGTCGACGGCGCTCGCGGTCGCGGCCGAGCGGGCCCGCATCACGCGGGAACTGCACGACGTGGTGGCGCACGGCATGTCGGTGATGGTCGTGCAGGCGCAGGGCGCCGCCGCGGCGCTCGACCGGCATCCGGATCGCACGGCCACGGCCTTGCAGCACGTGATCGAGGTCGGGCGGTCGTCGCTGGCCGAGATGCGCCGGCTCCTCGCCGCCGGCCGCACCGAGTCGGCCGAGGACGCCCGGCTCGCGCCGCTGCCGGGCATCGACGCGATCCCCGGACTGGTCGATCAGCTGCGGTCGACGGGCATGCGGATCGACCTGCGGATCGAGGGTGCGCCCGCGGTCATGCCGGCGGCGGTCGACCTGTCCGCGTACCGGATCGTGCAGGAAGCCCTGACCAACACGCTCAAGCACGCGGGCCCGGACGCGGGTGCGTGGGTGCGGCTGGAGTTCGACCCGGAGTTCCTCCGGGTGGAGGTGACCGACGACGGGAAAGGGCTGGCCGAGGGCGTGGACGGGTGTGGCAACGGCCTGCGCGGCATCGCCGAACGCGTCGCCATGCTCGGCGGCACGTTGGAGACCGGAGACGCACCCGACCGCGGCTTCCTGCTCGACGCGACGCTCCCGGTCGAGCTCCGGCGATGACCATCCGGGTGGTGCTGGTCGACGACCAGACGTTGGTACGCACGGGCTTCCGGCTCGTGCTCGACGAGACCGACGACATCGAGGTGGTGGGCGAGGCGGCCGACGGCCCGCGGGCGCTCGACGCGGTGGCGCTCACCCGGCCCGACGTGGTCTTGATGGACGTACGCATGCCAGGCCTCGACGGCATCGAGACCACGCGGCGCATCCGGTCGGGCCAGCACCCCGCCAAGGTCATCATCCTGACCACCTTCGACCTCGACGAGTACGTGCTCGCGGGCCTGCGCGCCGGTGCCAGCGGCTTCCTGCTCAAGGACGCCCTCGCCGCCGACCTGATCTCCGCGGTCCGGGTCGTGGCCGCGGGCGAGTCGGTGGCGGCGCCGAGCGTCACGCGCCGCCTGATCGCGCACTACGTGACCCGGGCACCCGCCCGGCCGGTCTCCGAGGAGCGGCTCGCCGCCCTCACCGCCCGCGAGCGCGAAGTGCTCACCCTGGTCACCCGGGGCATGTCCAACGCCGAGATCGCCGTGGCCCTGGTGCTGTCCGAGAGCACCGTCAAGACGCACCTCGGCCGCGTCCTGGCCAAGCTGGACCTCCGCGACCGGGTCCAGGCGGTCATCCTCGGCTACGAGTGCGGTCTGGCCGCCACCGAATAGGCGAGTCAGGGCGCCGCGACGAGCCCGGACTCCTTGAGGTCGGCCCAGAGCGCGGGCGGCACGGGATGGCGCAGGAGCGCGACGCTCTCCCGCACCTCCGCCGGTGAGCGGGCGCCGACCAGCACCGACGTCACCGCGGGGTGGCCGAACGGGAATTGGATCGCCGCCGCCAGGAGCGGCACGTCATGGCGGGCGCAGACCGCCCGCAGGGCCGCGCTGCGCTCTCCTGGCGCGGTGAGCAGGCCGCCCTGGAACACGCCCGCGGCGAGCACCGCGATGCCCCGCGCCGCGCACAGGGGCAGCAGTTCGTGGAGCGCGGACTGGTCGAGCAACGTGTATCGGCCGGCGATCAGCACACAGTCGAGCGCGGGCGCGGCGCGCACGAACGCGGCGGCGGCGTCGGCGTGGTTGCTGCCGATCGAGACCGCGTCGATGACGCCGCTGTCGCGCAGAGCGACCAGCTCCGGGTACGCCTCGGCGAGCGCCGTGGCGGCGTCCAGGTCAGGGTCGTGGACGTGCAGCACGTGGGCGCGCGGCAGGTCCATTCTGTCCAAGCTTTCGGCGAGGGAACGGCGCACGGCCGGGCGCGTGTAGTCCAGCCGCGGACCGACGCCCGGGGGCGGATCGGCCCAGATCGGTTGGGTGTCCGGGCCGCCGGGCTCGATCAGCCGGCCCACCTTGGTCGCGAGCACGTAGCCGTCGCGGTCGCGGTCGTGCAGGGCGTGGCCGGCCCGGGTTTCCGAGCGGCCGTACCCGTAGACCGGCGCCGTGTCGAAGAGCCGGACGCCGAGGTCCCACGCCTGCTCGATGGTGGCCGCGGCGTCGGCGTCGCTGACGGGCGTGAAGAGACCGCCGATGGAGGCGAGGCCGAGACCGAGCCGGCTGACCCGCAGCCCGGTCCGCCCGAGCGGAACCATCTCGTCAGCGCGCATGCCGGCCACCGTACCCGTTGCCGGCCAATCTCTATATGGATAGAGTTACGCGGTGACTCGCAGTCGACGCCCGTCCCCGCAGACGTTGGCGGTGCTCATGGCCCTTGCCGCCGACCCGTCGCAGTGGCGCTACGGCTATGAACTGGGCCAGGAGGTCGACCTGAAGGCCGGGTCCCTCTACCCGATCCTGATGCGATTGTCGGACCGGGGTCTGGTGGAGTCGCGCTGGGAGCCGGACCCACCGCCGGGCCGGCCGGCCCGGCACCTCTACCGGGTGACCTCGGCGGGTGTGGCCCTGGCGGTCGCCTCCCCGGCCGGTGCGGTGTGGCACCCCGGCGAGCCGCGGAGTGCGTGGTGAACGCGCCGGACCGCGTGCTGGCCGCCGCGGTGCGCCTGCTTCCGCCGGGCCGCCGGGAGTGGGGCACCGCGATGCGGGCAGAACTCGCGAGCCTGCGTGGCGACCGTTGGCGTTTCACGCTGGGCTGTGTGCGGGCCGTCGCGACGCTGCCGGCGGTCTGGCGGCGCGCCGCGGGGCCGACCCTGCTTCTCGGCGTCGTCGCCGCGACGGTGTGGTTCACCGCCGACGTCGGTTACGAACCGCTGCGGTGGGGTCTGGTCGGCCTGGTCTGCACGCTGGTGGTGATCGCGTGCCTCGGCCGGTTGCGGCCACTGGGCCCGGTCGGCGATCATGCGGCCGCGCGGGCCGTGCGTGCCGGCGGCCTCCTGCTCATCGGCGCGCTGGCCGCCGAAACCGTCGTCTCCCTGGCCCACAAGGACAGCCGTGACGTCACCGGCGTGCCGGTGCTCACGGTGATGTTCGCGGGCTACCTGCTCGGTTTCCTCGCACTGACCGCCCGCCGGTCCACCGCGAGCAGCCGCACACTGGTCGCGGGCGCACTCGCGGGTGTCGGGGCTGCCGCGGCCTGGACCGCCATGGTCTTCGCCTTCCCACCGATCCCGCCCGGCCCGGCCCTCGCGGTGCTCACGATCGCTCTCGGCGCAGGGGTTGCCGCAACGATCGCCGGCCACCGGGCGGCGCTGCTCGCCGCGTCCTGCGCCGGCACGGTCGGCGCCCTCCTGACGCTGCACGCCGTGCTTGCGCTGTCCACGTGGGGCCCGGCCGGCCTCATCCCGGACCTGGCCCCGGCCGCCCTGACCCCGGCCGACAACCTGGCCAACAGCCGCATCGAACTCCAGGACCCGTACCTCTGGCTGCTCCTCCTCGGCTGGCTGATCGCCCTGACCCAAGCGGCACCGCTCGTCAAGAACGCCGCCAGCCAAGCACGTCATCGGTTATGAGCGGCCTCCCGCCGTCCCGGCGTGCGCCGGACGATAGGCCGCGACGGAAGGGCGTGCCACGGTGAGCACGTAGAGCAGCAGGCCCGCCGTGGTGAGGACGAAGCCCGCCCAGACGGTCGATAGGGTGCCCCAGCCCGCGTTCAGGGTGAGCGCGCCGCCGATCGCGCCCAGTGAGTTGGCCAGGTTGAGAGCCGCCAGGTTGAGGGTGCCCATCAGGGTCGGTGCGTCGGGCGCGAAGGCGGTGAGCCGGACCTGGATGGTGGGGATCGCGAACATCATGGTCGCGCCGACGCCGAAGAGGCACGGCAGCAGAACGGTCAGGTTGTTGCCCGCCGCGCCGATCAGTGCCAGCAGGACCAGGACGCCGCCGTACCCCCAGATCAGGCCCTGGTGCTCGGACCGGTCCGCGACGCGTCCGCCCAGGTAGTTGCCGACCGCCATGCCCAGGCCGAACACCGCCAGCGCGATCGGGATGAGCGACGCGTCCCGCACCGCGGCGTCGGTGACGAACGGGCCGATGAACGTGTAGACGGCGAAGATGCTGGAGATACCGAGCGCGGCGACGGCGACCATCACCCAGACGTTCCACCGCCGCAGGGCGGCCAACTCGCTCGTGACGGAACTGCCGCGCAGGTCGTCGGTGCGGGGCAGCCAGGCCACCAGAGCGACGCCGGCGGCCAGCCCGAGGGCGACGACGGTCCAGTACATGGCGCGCCAGCCGGCGTGCTGCCCGATGAAGGTGCCCAGCGGCGACCCGAAGATGGTGGCGACGGTGAGTCCGCCCATCACCGTCGCGAATGCCTTGCCGCCCTGGCCCGGGCCGTACGCGTAGGCCGCGACGACCGCGCCCGCGCCGAAGAACGCACCCTGCACGCTGCCGGCGACGAACCGGAAGGCGACCAGCGAGGCGAGGTCCGGCGCCACCGCCGAGAGCCCGTTGCCGGCCAGGAACAGCACGATCAGGCCGAGGAGCAGAGCACGCCGGTTGACCCGCGCCGCCAGCACGGTGATCAGTGGCGAGCCGATGATCACCCCGAAGGCGTACGCGGTGATCGCGTGTGTCGCTCCCGCGATCGACACGTCAAGGTCCGACGCGAACAGTTGGATGATGCCATTGCTGCCGAACTCGCCGGTGCCGATCGCGAAGGTGCCGAGCGCGAGCGCGAACACCGTGAGCCTCGGATGTCTGATGGGCGACGTCGCCGACGTGTGCCGTTCCGCTTCGGCCGCACACTGGCCCTCGTAGGCGCGCTGATGCATCGGGCCACCGTAGGAACCGCCGCTTGACGACTACTGAACGGAAGTCAACCCATCGAGGGTTGTCCATTCCGGGGTTGTCAAACGCGTCGACCTAGTTTGCGGGCATGACAACAACGCCGAGCGCCACGGCCCAGATCTGGGGTCTGCGCATACACGTCCTGTGTTATCTCGTGTCCAACGTCATCCAGGTGATCGTGTGGTGGTACTACACCCCGGACCAGTTCTTCTGGCCGCTGTGGTCGATTCTGGGCTGGGCCGTCTGGTTGATCATCCACTACTGGTGGGCCAAGGCGTCCATCGCGAAGACCGCCAAGCGCTGAGCCGTGTCGTTTCTGCTGGAGTTCGTACGCGATCCGTTGGGTGTCGGTGCCGTCGCCCCGAGCAGCCCGGCGTTGGCGCGTGCCGCGACGGCCGTGGTGCCGCGGACCGGTGCCCCGGTCGTCGTCGAGCTAGGCCCGGGCACCGGCGCCTTCACCGGTGCGATTCAGGAGCGCCTCGGTGGACGCGGCCGGCACATCGCGGTCGAGCGCAACCCACGGTTCGCGCTGCAGTTGGCCGGGTCGCATCCGGGGGTCGAGGTCGTCAACGCGGACGCGACCGACCTGGCGGCGGTGCTCGCCGGACGCGGGCTCAGCCAGGCCGACGTCGTGGTCAGCGGCCTACCGTGGGCGGCGTTCGCCGAGAGCCGCCAGCGCGGGGTGCTGTCCGCCGTGGCCGCCGTTCTGCCGCCCGACGGAGTGTTCACCACGTTCGCGTACGTGCACACCCGGTGGGCGCCACCCGCGCTGCGGTTGCGCCGATCCATCGCCGCCCTGTTCGACGAGGTCGTCGTCGGGCGGACGGAGTGGGCCAACCTGCCGCCGGCTCTCGTGTACTACTGCCGTCGTCCCGCGGCTGGAATAGTCAGCCGATGGACCTCGCCCCGCTACGCGAGCGCGATTTCGCACTCCTCTTCACCGCCGGGCTGATCTCGCTCACCGGCAACTGGGTCCTCAGCGTGGCACTGCCGCTGGCGGTCCTGGGGTTGACCGGCTCACCCGCCGCCGTCTCCGTCGTCGTCGTCGCCTCGCTGCTCGGCACGATCTCGGCGGGCGCGGTCGCCGGGGTCTACGTGGACCGGTGGGACCGGCGCCGGGTCGTCGTGACGGTCAATGTCCTGCAGGTGGTCGCGCTGTTGCCGCTGCTGCTGGTGCGTACCGCCGACGACGTGTGGATCGTGGTGGTGGTCGCGTTCGCGACTCAGGCGCTGGCCCAGTTCTTCCAACCGGCGGAGAACGCGTTGCTGCCCCAACTCGTGGACGCCACCCGGCTGCCGGCCGCCAACGCGCTGAACGCGCTGAACAACAACGTGGCCCGGCTGGTCGGCCCGGCGCTCGGCGGCGTGATCGCGGTGGCGGGTGGGCTGGCCGGCGCGGCGGTGCTCGACGCCGCGACGTTCGCGGTCGCGGCGGTGCTCTGCGGGCTGATCCGCGGCCGCCACCGGGCCGAGGCGTCGGACAACCGCGACCTCCGCCGCGAGTTGCTGGAGGGCTTGCGCGCCGTGGCGCACAACCGGATCGTCCGGGCGATCTTCGTCATCATCGCGGTCTCGTCGGTGGGCGAGGGCATGATGGGCACGCTGTTCGCGGTGTACGTCACGAAGGCGCTGCACGCCGGCGGCCGGGAGCTGGGCTGGCTGATGTCGGCGCAGGCGGTCGGCGGCATCATCGGCAGCCTGGCGGCCACCCGGATCACCGCGCGCTTCCGCCCGGTCCCGCTGATCACCACCTGTTGGACCTTCTTCGGGGTGGTCGACGTGATCATCTTCAACTACCCGCGCTGGGACACGACGTTCTGGCCGGTCCTCGCCCTGTTCGTGGTGGTCGGCATCCCGGTGGGCATCCACGTCGGCGCCATCTGGACCCTCTTCCAGATCGAGACCCCGGACCGGCTGCGCGGCCGGGCGTTCTCGGCGATCTGGCTGGGCGCGTCGATCGCCTCCGTGGTCGGGGCCGGAATAGCCGGCGCCCTGGGCGACCGCATCGACGTGCTCACCCTGCTCACGGTGCAGGGCGCGGGCTGCGTCGTGGCAGGCCTGAGCTTCCGCCTCCTGGCAGGCAAGGGCCCGGGCTCACTGGTACGCCCGGAACCCCAACCGAAGGCAGCCGAGGCAACGGCCCACTGAAGCCGCGGCTCCTCCACTAGGCGGCCGAGACGACGACCGGGACCGGGAGGAGGGTGACCCGGACGGCCGTGCCGGGCGGCAGGTCCGCCAGCCGGGCGCTGGATACCTGGGCGACGACGAGCGTGTCGTCGGGCAGCGTCACCGTCACCCGGGAGAGCGGGCCGAGGAAGCTCACCGCGACCACCCGACCCGCTCCGGCCGGGTCCGCGGTCACCTCGACCGACTCCGGGCGCACCAGCGCCGTGGCCGGACCGCTGCTGACCGCGCCGGGGTTCATCAGTGGCAGCCGGGTGTCCAGCACCTCGACGCCGCCGTCCTTGACGTGGCCCGCGAACCGGTTGCTCAGCCCCACGAACTCGGCGACGAACCCGGTGGCCGGGCTGCGGTAGATGTCCTCCGGTGAACCGATCTGCTCCAGGCGACCCGCGCGCATCACCCCGACGCGGTCGGCCAGGGCGAGTGCCTCCTCCTGGTCGTGGGTGACGAACAGGGTCGTGGTGCCGACCTCCAGCTGGATGCGCCGGATCTCGTCGCGCAACTGGATGCGAACCTTCGCGTCGAGCGCCGACAGTGGCTCGTCGAGGAGCAGCACCTGCGGCTGGATCGCGAGCGCCCGCGCCAGCGCCACCCGCTGTTGCTGGCCGCCCGAGAGCTGCTGCGGATAGTGGTCGGCGTGCGTGCCGATCCCGACGAGGTCGAGCATGTCGCGCGCCCGCCGGCGCCGCGCGGCCGCCGACTGGCGGCGCAGGCGCAGCCCGAACTCGACGTTCTCCACCGCGGTCAGGTGCGGGAACAGGCTGTACGCCTGGAACACCATGCCCATGTCGCGGCGGTTGACCGGGACGTTGGCGATGTCCTTGCCGCCGACCAGGATCCGGCCCGAGTCCGCGTCCTCCAGACCGGCCAGGATGCGCAGCGCGGTCGTCTTCCCGCACCCGGACGGCCCGAGCAACGCGACCAACTCCCCCGGGCTCATGTCGAGGTCGAGGCCGTCGAGCGCCTGCAGGTCCCCGAACCGGCGGCTGACGTTCTCCAGGCGCACCGCCACGCCGGTGGACACGGCTGTTGTCGTCGTCACGAGGTGGTCCTTTCCCGACGGGATCGACGCCGCTTGCCACCGGCGAAGGAGAGCAGGAACAGCAGCACGAAGGCGAGCACCAGCGCCGCCAGGGACACCGCGAACGAGATCGTGGCGCTGCTCTTGCCGAGCTGGTTGATGGCGACCTGCACGTTGTCGCGGTTGAGCAGCGACGCGATGGTGAACTCGCCGAGCACCAGCGCCACCGTGAGGAAGGCGGCGGAGAGCACGGCGGAGCGGATGTTCGGCAGCACGACCCGCCACATCACCGTGGCCCAGCCGGCGCCGAGGCTGCGGGCGGCCTCGGCGAGGGTCCGCACGTCGATGGCCGACAGTCCGGTGTCGATCGCCCGGTAGGCGAACGGCAGGGCGAGGATGGTGTACGCGAACGTGAGCGTCAGCGACGACCCGCCGACGAAGTAGACGACCCAGGCGTACACCGGTGCCAGGCCGACCACGAGGACGATCGCCGGAATCGTCAACGGCAGGAGGCAGACGAACTCCACCAGCCGGCGCAGCCGCGGGAGCCGCAGGCGCACCCAGACCACGGTCGGCACGAGCAGCACCAGCGTCAGCGCCACGGAGAGCAGCACGAGCCAGAAGGACGCTTTCATGCCCGTCCACAGCACCGGGTACGTCTCGCTGAGCTGCTGGAAGTCGAACAGCTCGCGCCAGGTGTCCCACGTCAGCGTCCCGCCGGGGCCGCGGGTGGTGAACTCGAGCAGCGCCACCAGCGGCAGCAGGAAGACGATCGACAGGACGGTGACGATGACCCAGCGCAGCACCCGCTGCCGGCGGGCCCTGCGACGCACTAGTCCAGCCATCTCGACGTCCTCCGCTGCAGGGTGGCGTAGAGCGCCATGACGACCGCGACGACCACGACCATGCCGAGCGCCATCGCCTTGCCCAGGTTCTCGCGACCGAGCAGCACCTCGCTGGTCAGCGCGGAGCGGATCTGCAGCGGCACGATCGGGCTGCCCTGGCTGACCAGCGCGGCCGCCGTCGCGTACGCCGAGAACGCGTTGGCGAACAGCAACAGCGTCGAGCCGATGAAGGCCGGCGCGAGCAGCGGCCCGGCCACCCGCCGCCAGTAGTGCCACGTCGACCCGCCGAGGCTCTCCGTCGCCTCCCGCCACTGTGGACGGATGCCGTCGAGCGCGGGCAGGAACACGATGACCATCAACGGAATCTGGAAGTACGTGTAGACCAGCACCAGGCCGGGCAGGTCGTAGAGCCAGACGCCGCCCGCGAAGATGTCGATGCCGAGCGAGTCGCGCAGGAACAGCGTGACGAAGCCGCTCAGGCCGATCGTCGCCATGAACGCGAACGCCAGCGTGACGCCGCCGAACTGGGCCAGCACGCCGCACGCCGAGGTGACCACCCGCCGGACGACGCTGTCCGGTCGGGCGGTCACCAGGGCATAGCCGAGCAGGGCGCCGATCACCGCACCCAGGACCGCGGTCACCGCGGACAGCACGATGCTGCGGACGAACGCCTGGACGATGTAGCCGTCGGCCAGTGCCGTCACGTTGTCCAGGGTCACCCGATTCTGGTCGTCGAGGAAGGCACCGATCGCCACCACCAGGGTGGGGATGATCAGGAAGATGCCCACGAAGACCAGGAACGGGACCACCCCGAGGAGGTCACGACGCCTGCTCATCGGTGCTCAGCCGACTACTTTGGCCCAGTTGGCGGCGAGGTAGTCGTTGGCCGCCTTGGTCTGCGCCTCGGTCAGGAAGACCGGGGTGCCGGTGACCTGGGGCAGCGCGCTGAAGGCGGCGGTGTCGAGCGTGCCCGCGGTCTTCATGGCGTCGGCCCGGACCGGCCGGGCGCCGCCCTTGAGCCACAGGTTCTGACCCTCGTCGCTGTAAAGGAACTCCTGCCACAGGCGGGCCGCGGCCGGGTGCGGCGCGTCGACGCTGATGGCCTGGACGTAGTAGGAGCCGACAACGGCGTTCGCGGGTACGACGGTCTTCCAGTCGACCTTGCCCTTCAGCTTCGCGCCCTGTGCCACGTTGAGGTAGTCCCAGTCGAAGACCACGGGGGTCTGGCCGGACTCGACCGTCGCCGGGGTCGGGTCGACCGGCAGGAAGTTGCCGGCCTTCTTCAACGAACCGAAGAAGTCGACGCCCTTCGCGATGTCGTCCGCGGAACCGCCGTTGCCCAGCGCGGCCGCGACGACGCCGTTGAACGCGGCACCGGCCTGCGTCGGGTCACCGTTGAGGGCCACCTTCCCCTTGAACGCGGGGCCGAGCAGGTCGGCGACGGCGGCGGGCGCCGGCACCTTCGCTGCGTCGTACCCGATCGACATGTAGCCGCCGTAGTCGTTGACCCACGTGCCGTTGGCCTCTTTCAGCGCCGCCGGGATGTCGTCCCAGGTGGCGACCTTGTACGGCGCGAACATCGACGTGTTGGCCAGCGCGACGGCCGTGCCGAGGTCGAACACGTCCGGTGCGCCGCCCTGACCCTTCAACTGCTTGGCGGCGTTGATCTCGTCCTGGCTGGACGCGTCGGGCTGCGCCGAGTTGACCTTGATGCCGTACTTGTCGCTGAAGGCCTTGATGATCTCGCCGTAGTTGGCCCAGTCCGGGGGCAACGCGATGACGTTGAGCTCACCCTCCTTCTTGGCGGCCTCGACGAGCTTGTCCATCCCACCCACGTCCGCGGCGCTCGTGGCCTTCGCGGCGTCACTCGCCGCGGCCTCGTTGTTGCTCGACGGTGGGGAGCAGGCGGAAAGGGCCAGCACGACGGCGGACAACGCCGCCAGGGCCCCACTGCGGGTAATCGTGATTCGCACGGAATCCTCCTCTGACAAAGTGGAATTCAAGAGAGCAGGGCCGCCAACTCGCGCTCCAGGCCCGCGTCGCCGACGCGGAGGACCGACAGGGGCAGGCCGAGCCGGTCGGCGGCGGCCTCGGCCAGCGCCGACAAGCGCGCGGTCGGCCGTTGAGCCAGCCAGACCACGCGCCGGTAGTGTCCGAAGTAGTCGTCGCGAAGCTCCGGCCAGCGGTCGAGCCCCAACTCCGCGACGACGGTCCGCTCGAACGAGCGCACCAGGAAGTCGGTCAGCACGTAGGTGCCCGGCTCGCGACTCAGCAACGAACGCATGCGGCCCGCGCCGGCAAGCACGTCGTAGCAGTGCGCGCCGCCCAGCCGGCGCAGCCCGAGCCGGCCGCAGACCTCGTCGAGGGCGCCGTAGGTGCCGCAGTCGGCGTACGCGACCGCCACCGTGGCGTAGCGGCCGCGCAGCGTCGCGGCGAGCGTCTCCACCGCCGGCGCGATGTGCGACGGCCGGTTGTGCAGCAGCGGCGGCAGCGGATGCACGTCCACCGGCCACCCGCGGGCCGTGGCGACCCGCTCGACGTCCGCGGCGAGGGCGCCGCAGGCGATGACCGCCGCGCGGGCCTCAGGGGAAGGCGAGCAGATCGACGAAGCGATCGTTGAAGTCGGCCCGGTCGGAGAGCTCAACGTATTCGACCTCCTCCAGCAACGTCGCGGCGCCGGCCCGCTCGCGCAGGCTCAGCAGCGCCATCTTGGCTCCCTCGCCGGCCACGTTCCCGGCGCTGACGACGCGCAGCACGGGCAGCTTCGGGACCAGCCCGATGCGGATCGCGCTCGCCGGCGACAGGTAGCTGCCGAACGAGCCGGCCAGCAGCACCTGCTGGATGTCGCCGCGCTCGACACCCAGCTCCGCCAGCAACAGTTGCCATCCGGTGGCGATCGCCGCCTTCGCGAACTGCAGCGCCCGCACGTCGCGCTGGGACAGCACGACGTCCTCGTGCAGCGCGAAGACCCGCTCGCCGTCCCACGTGGCGAACCGCGACGCGAGCGCCGGCGCGACCCGGGCGGCCTCGTCCGGGGAGACGAACCGGCCGGACGGGTCGATGAGCCCGGCGTCGACGAGCGCCGCGACGGCGTCGACGAGGCCGGAACCGCACAGCCCGGCCGGCTCCGCGTCGCCGATCACCCCGAGCTCGAGCGCGCCGTCGCGGATGCGGACCACCTCGATCGCGCCGTCGGCGGCGCGCATGCCGCACCGGATCGACGCGCCTTCGAACGCCGGACCGGCCGGCGCCGCGGTCGCCACGAGCCGGTCGGCGTCGCCCAGCACGATCTCGCAGTTGGTGCCGATGTCGATGAACAGCCGCATCCGCCGGTCGCGGTCCATGCCGGAGGCGAGCAGCCCGGCGACGATGTCACCGCCGACGTAGGCGCCGAGCGACGGAAACACCACCGCCCTGGCCCGCGGGTGCACCCGTACCCCCAGGTCGGTGGCCATGATCTCGGGGAACGCCCGGGTCGACATGACGAACGGCGCCACGCCGAGCGGCTCCGGGTCGATGCCCAGCGCGATGTGCACCATGGTGGCGTTGCCGGCCAGTGCCACCTCGTAGATCTCGTGCGGCTCGACCCCGGCGTCGGCGCACACCTCGCGGGTGAGCTCGTCGAGCGTCTCGTGTGCCAGCGCGCGCAGCCGGTCCAGTGCCGCGGGGTCGAGCATCGTCGCGCTGATCCGGGTGATCACGTCGCCGCCGAACGGCTGCTGGGCGTTGAGCGCCGAGCGCACGGCCACGGGGGTCCCGGTGCTGACGTCGAGCAGGTTCGCGACCACGGTGGTGGTGCCCAGGTCGTACGCGATGCCGAAGCACCGGCTCGTGGTGTCGCCGGCCTCGACGGCGACGAGCACCTCGTCGACGATCACCGCCGTCACCTTGTAGTCGCTGGACCGCAGGGTCGCGCCGAGGCCGCGCAGCACCGCCAGGTCCGCCCGCGGCTCGAGATCGTCGATCGCGCCGAGCACCCGCTGCAGGTCGGGCGTCTGGTCGGCGAGCGTCGGCTCGGTCAGCTCCAGGTATCGCTTCTGGATGGCCGGCCGGAGGATCACCTGCCGTCCCACCCCGACTGTCGCGGCCTTCGGGCGGGTGACCAGCGGTGGCACCTCGACCCGCAGGTTCTCGGTGACGTGCGCCCGGCAGGCGAGTCGCCAGCCCTCCCGGAGCTGGTCGGCACCGAAGGCACGGACGTCCAACGTGGACACCGGGATCGTGCCGTCGTCCACGCGCACCAGACACTTGCGGCACGTGCCGTGGCCGCCGCAGGTGGAGTCGATGGCGATGCCGTTCCAGCTCGCGGCGTCGAAGACGGTCACGCCGGGCGGCACGCGGATGTCCCGGGCCGCGGGGGTGAAGTGCACCCGCACCCGGCCGTGACCGTCGTGGCTGACCAGATCAGTCATGGGCCTTGCCTGGCCCGGAACATCGAGATCCAGCTCGCGCCCCACTCGTCGTTGCCGAGCAGCAGGTCGGCCGCCTTGACGGCGTCCACGATCTGGGGCGTACGCGCATCCATGATCGCGCTCGTGAGCCCGGCGCTCATCGCCATGGGCAGGAACGCGGCGCCCAACGCGTGCCGCTGCGGCATGCCGAAGGACACGTTGGACGCGCCCAGCGTCATGTTCACACCGAGCTCGTCCTTGATCAGCGCGATGGTCTCGAGCGTCTTCATGACGAGCGAGGTGTCGGCGCCGACCGGCATGGCGAGCGGGTCGATGACGATGTCCTCGATCGCGATGCCGTAGCGGCCGGTCGCCACGTCGACGACCTTGCGGGCAAGTTCCAGCCGGCGGGCCGGGTCCTCCGGGATCTCCTCCTCGTCGTTGGGCAGTGCGACGACCGCGGCGCCGTAGCGCTTGACCAGGGGCAGGATCGCCTGGAGCCGTTCGTCCTCCGCGGTCACCGAGTTGACCAGGGCCTTGCCCTCGTAGGCGGCCAGGCCGGCGTCCAGCGCCTCGACGACCGACGAGTCGATGCACAGCGGCAGATCGGTCATGCCCTGCACCAGGCGGACCGCCCGCGCGAGCAGATCGGCCTCGTCGACCAGCGGGACACCCATGTTGACGTCGAGCACCATGGCTCCCCCAGCCACCTGCTCGGCGACGTCCACCTCGATCCGGGAGAGGTCGCCGGCCCGCAACTGATCCTGGAAGATCCGGCGCCCGGTGGGGTTGATCCGTTCGCCGATGACGCAGAACGGCTGGTCGGAGCCGATAACCACGGTCTTCGACGCGGACCGAAGGACGGTGTGCACGGTGCCCCTCCTTATGTCCCGGCCATGACCCGCCGGCGTTGCATCAGGTCCTTGGCCTTCTTGACGGCGGTGGACGCGTCGGCGGCGTATCCGTCGGCGCCGACCGCGTCGGCGTACTCCTGTGTGACCGGTGCGCCGCCGACCATGACGATCACCTGGTCGCGGAGGCCGGCCTTGACCAGCGCGTTGATGTTGGCCTTGAACATCGGCATCGTGGTGGTGAGGAACGCCGAGAAGCCCACGATGTCGGGCTTGTGCTCCCGGATCGCGTCGACGAACTTCTCCGGCGAGACCTGGACGCCGAGGTCGATCACGTGGAACCCGGCGCCCTCCAACATGATGTTGACCAGGTTCTTGCCGATGTCGTGGACGTCGCCCTTGACGGTGCCCATGACGAACGTGCCGAGCGTCGCCACCCCGGTTTCGGCGAGCAGCGGGCGCAGCCGTTCCAGGGCGCCGGCCATGGCCCGGCCCGCGATGAGCATCTCGGGCACGAAGAAGTCACCACGCTCGAACCGCGCGCCGACCTCCTCCAGCGACGGGATGAGCGCGTCGAAGAGCAGGGTCTCCGGGGTCATCCCGGCGTCGAGACCGGCGTTGGTGAGGTCGAGGACCGCTGGCGCGTTGCCCACCAGGGTCTGGTCGTACAGGCCCTTGAGGATCTCCTCGGGAGTCATGCGGCGCCCTCCGTTCGAGCGGTGTGGCCGAGGATCGATGACAGCGACGCCGCCTCGGTGGCGAGCAGCGTGCCGATCTGCTCCGCCCGGCGGTCGGTGATGCGGGCGGTGGGGCCGGAGACGGAGATCGCCGCGACCACGCTGCCGTCCCGCGCGCGGACCGGGCTGGCCACGGCCACCAGACCGGGCTCCAGCTCCTCGCGGGCGACCGCGTATCCACGCCGGACCACCGTCGCGAGATCGCGCTCCAGCTCCGTGCGGCTGGTGATCGTGCTCGGCGTGCGGCGTTCCAGCGTGCCGGTCGGGAGGGGAAGGGTCCGGAAGGCGTAGAAGACCTTGCCGAGCGCCGAGCAGTGCGCGGGCACGCTCAGACCGACCCAGTTGGTGGTGCCGAGCAGGTGCACGCTGTCGACCTGCGCGACCTGGACGACCGCGTCGCCGCGGGGCACCGCGAGGTTGACGGTCTCGCCGGTGCGCGCGCCGATCCGTTGCAGGGTCGGCGTGCTCAGCTCGACGAGGTCGCTGCCGACGCCCTGCCGGGCCGCGTACACGGCGAACACCGCGCCCGGACGGAACACGCCGCTGCGGTCCCGCTGGACGAGGCGGTGGCGTTCGAGCGCCTGCAGGAGCCGGGACACGGTCGACTTCGCCAGGCCGGTCTCCTCGACGAGCGAGGTGAACGTGCGCGGCCCGGCCGCCTCGACCACATGCGTCAGCAGCTCGGCGGCCCGATCGACCGCCTGCGTGCCGGTCTGCTGGTTGACCACGATGGACTCCCTCGGGAGTTCCACATCGTAGAACTCCAGTTTCAATTGACGAGAGTAAAATCTTGGCGACCATCGCGTCAAGGGAGGCTGGATGTTCGTCAACACGATGCCGCGATACGAGATCCTGTCCGCGGACGCGATGGCCGTGCTGGACAAGGGCTGGCGGCGGCTGGTCAGCGAGATCGGCGTGGAGTTCGTCTCCGACCGGGCCCTCGACCTGTTCCGGGCCGCCGGGCAGACCGTCGAGGGCAACCTGGTCCGGTTCGATCCCGACTTCGTCCTGGAGCAGGTGGCCAAGGCGCCCCGCGAGTTCGACGTGCAGGCGCGCAACCCCGCCAACTCCGTGCACATCGGCGGCGACCACATGGCCTTCGGGGCGGTCTACGGTCCGCCGTTCGTCCGCGACGGTCAGGTGCGCCGGGACGCGACGATGGACGACTTCCGGCGGTTCACCATGCTCGCGCAGCGGTTCCCGCAGCTCGACTCGGCGGGTGGGGTGATCTGCGAGCCCAACGACGCGCCGCTCGACTCGCGCCACCTCGACATGGTGCACGCCTTGCAGACCCTGACCGACAAGATCTACATGGGCAACGTCGTGTCCGGGGGCAACGCCCGCGACACCATCGCGATGACCGAGATCCTGTTCGGCGGGCGGGAGGCGATCGAGCGTACGCCCGCGACGATCTCGCTCATCAACTGCAACTCACCGCTGCGCTGGGACGACCGGATGCTCGACGCCCAGCTCGAATACAGCGCCGCCAACCAGGCCGTCGTGATCACGCCGTTCCTGCTCATGGGCGCGATGTCGCCGGTGTCGGTGCCGGCGACGCTCGTGCAGCAGATGGCCGAGGCACTGACCGGGATCGCGCTGTCGCAGCTCGTCCGGGCCGGGTCGCCGGTCATCTTCGGCTCGTTCCTGTCCAACATCGACATGCAGTCCGGCTCACCCTGCTTCGGCACGCCGGAGTCGGCGGTGGGTCTGCTCTGCACGGGTCAGATCGCGCGCCATTTCGGCCTCCCGTTCCGGACGGGCGGCGGCCTGACCTCCAGCCAGTCGGCCGATGCGCAGTCGGCCTACGAGGCGATGATGACGATGTTGCCGACGTTCCTCGCCGGCACCAACTGGGTCATGCACGCGGCGGGCTGGCTCGAGGGCGGCCTGGTGGCCAGCTACGAGAAGTTCGTGGTCGACGTCGAGATCCTGCGCATGCTCCAGGTGGAGTTCACGCCGTTGGAGATCGACGAGGCCTCGCTGGCGTTCGACGCGCACGAGGAGGTGGGGCACGGCGGTCACTTCCTCGGGGCGGCACACACGATGGAGCGGTTCCGCACCTGCTTCTACCGCCCGCTGCTCTCGTCGTCGGCCAACTACGAGCGGTGGATGCGCACCGGCGGCCAGGACGCGGCGGCCAGGGCGGGCGAGATCTATCGCAAGCAGCTCGACGACTACGAGCAGCCACCGCTGGACGACGCGATCCGTGCGGAACTCGACGAGTACGTCGTCCGGCGGCGCAAGGAGCTCGGCGACTGAACCTTGACGGGCGTCGACGCCCGTGCGGATACTGTCGCGAAATATCAGGACTCAGCAGCAAGGACAGACCACACCGGACTGCGGCAGACATCGAGGCACCCATGCCAGAGCCCTTGATCAGCGCCGAACGGGTGCCCGCCGGGGTCGGCGAGCCGGCGCTCGCTGTCACCGACCTGTGGAAGGTGTTCGGGCCGCGGGCCGACCGGGTCGTCGGCACTCCCCTCGCCGATCTGTCGCGCGCCGACCTGATGGCGCAGACCGGTTGCGTGGCGGCCGTCCGCGACATCTCGTTCACGGTGGCGCCCACCGAGGTGTTCGTGGTGATGGGCCTGTCCGGCTCCGGCAAGTCGACCCTCGTGCGGTGCCTGACCCGGCTCGTCGAGCCGACCTCCGGGACCGTGCTGGTCGAGGGTGAGGATCTCCGCGGCGCCGACGCGAAGCGGCTGCGCGACCTGCGCCGGCACCGGTTCGCCATGGTGTTCCAGCACTTCGGGTTGCTGCCGCACCGGCGGGTGCTCGACAACATCGCGTACGGGCTGGAGATCCGCGGTGTGTCCAGGACCGAGCGCTACCGGCGCGCCGGCGAGGTGCTCGACCTGGTCGGCCTGACCGGGCACGCCGACCACTTTCCCGACCAGCTCTCCGGCGGCATGCAGCAGCGGGTGGGCCTGGGCCGGGCGCTCGCCGTCGACCCGCGGATCCTGTTCTTCGACGAGCCGTTCTCCGCGCTCGACCCGCTGATCCGCCGGGACATGCAGAACGAGGTGCTGCGCCTGCACCACGAGGTCGGCAAGACGATGATCTTCATTACCCACGACCTGCACGAGGCGCTGCGCCTGGGCGACCGCATCCTGATCATGCGCGACGGCGCGGCCGTCCAGATCGGGCGACCGGACGAGGTGGTCGGCGCCCCCGCCGACGACTACGTGCGGGACTTCGTCGCCGACGTGCCCAAGTCGCACGTGCTGACCATCCGCTGGGTGATGCGTCCGGTCCGCGACGACGACCCGCTCGACGGGCCGGAGCTGGGCGCCGACGTCGTCGTCCGGGACGCCGTCCGGGCGGTCCTGTCGTCGAGTGCGCCGGTCAAGGTCGTCCACGACGGCGAACTGGTCGGCATGGTCGACGACGAAGCCATCCTGCGCGTGATCGTGGCCGAGGAACAATGACCGCCCTGGCTGGGACCGCCGCCTCGGTTCGCCGCCGTGCCGGCGGGCTGACCCGCGGCTGGCTGGTCGGCGGCGTGGTCGCGGTCTGGGTGCTGTTGTGGATCCCGCTGCGCGGGCGGGACACGCTGGCGCTGTCCACATCGGAGCTGAGTCCGCTGCACGAGCGGCTCAACGACCTGCGCGACGCCATCAACAACACCCGGGGCAGCAGCCCGGTGTTCAGCGCGTTCTTCGACGTGATCCGCGAGTCCGTCGACGCGCTGACCGTGTTCCTGCAGTCGCTGATCAGCCAACCGGCGTACGGCCGGCCGGTGCCGCTGATCGGCTGGCTGGGCGTCGTCGCGGTGGCCACGTTCGGCGCGTACGCCGTGGGCAACCTGCGCGTCGCCGCGCTGACCGCGGCCGGGTTCACGTCGTTCGGCCTGCTCGGCTTCTGGCAACAGAGCATGGACACGCTCGCGTTGACGCTGGCCGCGGTGCTCATCTGCCTCGCGATCGGGATCCCGCTCGGGATCTGGGCGGGCCTGTCCGACCGGTTGAACCGCGTGCTCACGCCGGTCCTGGACTTCATGCAGACGATGCCGACGTTCGTCTACCTCGCACCGCTGACCCTGTTCTTCCTGATCGGCCCCGCCTCCGGTGTGATCGCGACGCTCATCTACGCGATGCCGCCGGTCATCCGCATCACCGCGCACGGCATCCGCAGCGTGGCACCCTCGTCGGTCGAGGCGGGCACCTCGCTGGGCGCGACGAGGTGGCAACTGCTGCGGTCGGTCCGCGTGCCGCTGGCCAAGCGCACGATCGTGCTGGGCATCAACCAGACGGTCATGTGCGCCCTGTCGATGGTCACGATCGCCGCCCTCATCGACGCGCCCGGGCTCGGGCAGGTCGTCCTGCGCGCGCTGCAGACCCTCGACGTCGGCACCGCGTTCAGCGCCGGCCTGGCGATCGTCATCATGGCGATCGTCCTCGACCGGGTCACCACCGCCGCGCGGGACCGGGTGGAGACGCAGTACCGCATGGGTCCGCGGGCCCGCGGCCGGCGCCGCGTGGTGCTGGCCGGGCTCGGCGTGCTGACCGCGGTCGCGCTCTATCTCTCGTACACCTATGTCTGGGCCGCGTTCTTCCCCGGTCCGGAGCGCGGCGGTGCCGTCGGCGGCGAGGTCGCCGACGGGGTGACCCGGGCCAGCGACTGGGTGCAGCTCAATCTCGGCGCGGTCACCGACGCCGTCCGCAACGCGATCAGCTACGGGCTGCTGAACCCGCTGCAGTCCCTCATCGCGGACTCGCCCTGGTACCTCGTGTCGGCCGTGGTGCTGGCCATCGCCTGGATCGTCGCCGGCCCCCGGATCGTGCCGACCGCCGCGGTGTGCCTGGGCCTGCTCGTCGGCAGCGGCCTGTGGCAGGAGGCCATGGTCACGCTGGCCGCCACCCTGGTCGCCACCGTCATCGTGATGGCGCTGGGCGTCGTGGTCGGCGTCTGGATGGGCCGCAGCGACCGGGCGGACGGGCTGATCCGCCCGACCCTCGACGCCGCACAGGTGATGCCGGCGTTCGTCTACCTCGTGCCGTTCCTCGGCCTGTTCGGCGCCAGCCGGTTCACCGCCATCGTGGCGGCCGTCGTGTTCGCCGCGCCCGTCGCCATCAAGCTCGTCGCGGACGGGATCCGGGGTGTGCCGGCCACGGTCGTGGAGGCGGCCGTCTCGTCCGGTTCGAGCGCCTGGCAGGTCATCACCAAGGTCCAGCTTCCGCTGGCACGCCAGTCGGTGACCCTCGCCGCCAACCAGGGCCTGATCTACGTCCTGTCGATGGTGGTGGTCGGCGGCCTCGTCGGCGCCGGCGCGCTCGGCTATCTCGTCGTCGCCGGGTTCTCCCAGTCCGACCTCTACGGCAAGGGCCTGGCGGCCGGCCTGGCGGTCGTGCTGCTCGGCGTGCTGCTCGACCGCACCACTCAGGCAGCCGCCCGGCGGCTCGACGCCGGCGCGGCACATCGAGGGCTGAGAAAGGGGAAGGATTCGTGAGCAATGTCGTCATAGGCAGGTTCGTAGCGGTTCTGACGGTCGGCGCACTCGCGTTGACCGCCTGCGGTTCCAAGATCGAAGACACCCCGTCGGGTACGACCAGCCGCGCGGCCTGCGGCACGGTGAACATCGCGGTCAACCCGTGGGTCGGCTACCAGGCCGACGCGGCCGTCATCGCCTACCTCGCCACCAACGAGCTGGGCTGCACGGTCAACAAGAAGAACCTCACCGAAGAGGTGTCGTGGCAGGGCTTCGGCACCGGTGCGGTGGACGTGGTCCTGGAGAACTGGGGTCACGACGACCTCAAGAAGACCTACATCGAACAGCAGGGCGTGGCCGTCGAGTACGGGTCGACCGGCAACAAGGGCATCATCGGCTGGTACGTGCCGCCGTGGCTGGCGCAGGAGTACCCGGACATCACCGACTGGAACAACCTCAACAAGTACGCGGACAAGTTCAAGACCTCGGAGTCCGGCGGAAAGGGCCAGCTGCTCCTCGGCGACCCCTCGTTCGTCACGAACGACGAGGCGCTGGTCAAAAACCTCAAGCTCGACTTCAAAGTGGTGTACGCCGGCAGCGAGACCGCGCTGATCCAGGCGTTCCGCACGGCCGAGCAGCAGAAGCAGTGGATGATCGGCTACTTCTACGAGCCGCAGTGGTTCCTCAACGAGGTGAAGCTGGTCCACGTCAACCTGCCCCCGTACACGGCGGGTTGTGACGCGGATCCGGCGAAGGTGGCCTGTGACTACGCCCCCTACGACCTCGACAAGATCGTGAGCAAGAAGTTCGCCGACTCGGGCAGCCCCGCGGCCGCACTGGTGAAGAACTTCCAGTGGACGAACGACCACCAGAACTCGGTGGCCCTGGACATCGCCGTCAACAAGCTCTCCGACGACGACGCGGCCAAGAAGTGGGTCGACGCCAACCGCGACGTCTGGCAGGCCTGGCTCAAGAACTGAGGGAGGGTCCATGGCGAAGCCGCGGGTCGTCATCATCGGCGCCGGCGTGGTCGGTGCCGCGCTCGCCGACGAGCTGTCGGCCCTCGGCTGGACCGACGTCACGGTGGTCGAGCAGGGTGCCCTGCCCAGGCCGGGCGGGTCGAGCTCGCACGCGCCCGGCCTGGTGTTCCAGACCAACTCCGCGAAGGTGATGACGAGGTTCGCCCGCTACACCATCGACAAGCTGACCAGCCTGGGTCACTTCTCGACGGTCGGCAGCCTCGAGGTCGCGACGAGCGAGGCGCGCCTGGCCGACCTGCACCGCCGGCACGGCTGGTTGACGGCGTGGGGCGGCGACGGGCGGGTGCTCGACCCCGCCGAGTGCGTGCGCCGGCACTCCCTGCTCGATCCGGACACCGTCCTCGGCGGCCTCCACGTGCCGGGCGACGGGTTCGCCGACGCGGTCGGCGCGGTCGAGGCACAGCTGGCCCGCGCCCGGGAGCGAGGCGTCCGGATCCTGGATCGCCACGAGGTGGTGGACATCCGGGTGACGGGCGGCCGGGTCAGCGGTGTCGTCACCGATCACGGCGAGCTGCCCGCCGACATCGTCGTCTGCTGCGCCGGGATCTGGGGGCCACGGATAGCCCGGATGGTGGGCCTGAGCCTGCCGCTGACGCCGCTGGCCCACCAGCTCGGTTGGACCGGTTCGCTGCGGGCGCTCGCCGGAGCGCCGGCGGAGGCGGGCCGGCCGATCCTGCGGCACCAGGACGCCGACCTCTACCTGCGCGAGCGGTTCGACCGCATCGGCGTCGGCTACTACGGCCACCGGCCGATGCCGGTGGCGGTCGACGACATCGCACCGGTCGCCGTCGCCGACCCGATGCCGTCCGTGCTGCCGTTCACCGCCGACGACTTCGAGCCGGGCTGGGCCGCCGCGCAGGACCTGCTGCCGGCGCTCCGGGAGGCCAAGGTCGAGGAGGGCATGAACGGGCTTTTCTCGTTCACCACCGACAACATGCCGCTGCTGGGGCCGTCCCCCGAGGTGGACGGCTTCTGGTTCGCGGAGGCGGTCTGGGTCACGCACTCGGCGGGCGTGGCGCGGGCCGTCGCCGAGTGGCTCGTCGACGGCCACTGCTCGTCGTTCGACCTGCACGAGTGTGACCTCAACCGGTTCGAGGACCATCAGCTCGCACCCGACTACGTGCTCGCCCGGGACTGCCAGAACTACGTCGAGGTGTACGACGTCATCCACCCGCTGCAGCCGATGGAAGAGCCCCGGCCGATGCGGACGACCCCGTTCTACGCGCGGCAGCGGGAGCTGGACGCCTACTTCCTCGAGTACGCGGGCTGGGAACGGCCACAGTGGTTCGGGCGCAACGCCGCGCTCCTGGCCGGTCGCGACATCCCGGCGCCGAATCCGTGGGCGGCGCGGTACTGGTCGCCGATCGTGGGCGCCGAGGCAATCGCGACCCGGGAAGCGGTGGCCCTGTACGACATGACCCCGCTCAAGCGCGTCTCGGTGACGGGACCGGGAGCCGAGGCCTATCTGAGGTGGCTCACGACCGGGAACGTGGACCGGCCGGTCGGCACGGTCACCTACTGCCTGCTGCTCGACGTGGACGGCGGGATCCGCAGCGACGTCACGGTGGCCCGGCTCGGAGAGCGGGAGTTCCAGGTCGGCATCAACGGCCCGCTCGACGTGGACTGGTTCGTGCGGCACCTGCCCGCCGACGGGTCGGTCGCCGTCCGGGACACGACCGCCGGCACGTGCTGCGTCGGCGTCTGGGGGCCGCGGGCCCGCGACCTGGTGCAGTCGCTGACCACCGACGACTTCTCCAACGAGGGCTTCCGCTACTTCCGGGCCCGGCGGGCACACGTCGGTGTCGTGCCGGTCACCGCGCTGCGGCTGTCCTATGTGGGAGAACTCGGCTACGAGCTCTACACCACGGCCGATCTCGGCCTCAAGCTCTGGGACACGCTGTGGTCGGCCGGGCAGTCGCTCGGCGTCGTCGCCGGCGGGCGCGGTGCGTTCACCAGCCTGCGACTGGAGAAGGGGTACCGCTTGTTCGGCACGGACATGACCTACGAACACGACCCGTACGAGGCCGGCCTGGGTTTCGCGGTGAAGCTCGACAAGGGCGACTTCCTCGGCCGGGAGGCGCTGCTCGGGCGCACCGCGCCGGCGCGCCGGCTGACCTGCCTGACGCTGCCCGAGGTCGTCATGGGCAAGGAACCCGTGTACGCCGGCGCCGACTGCGTCGGGCACGTCACGAGCGCGGCCTACGGCTACACCGTCGGCACCGGGATCGCCTACGCCTGGCTGCCGGCGGAGCTGGCCACACCCGGCCAGACCGTGGACATCGGCTACTTCGACCGGCGCGTCCCGGCCACCGTCGCCGCCGATCCGCTGTTCGACCCACGCATGGAACGGCTGCGCGCGTGACGCATCCGGACTTCCTCTGGGCCGACCCCGAGCCCAAGCGTGGATATGACGTCGTCGTGATCGGCGCCGGCGGGCACGGCCTGGCCACCGCCTACTACCTGGCGCGCAACCACGGGATCACCGACGTGGCCGTGCTCGAGCGCGGGTGGCTGGCCGGCGGCAACATGGCCCGCAACACCACGATCATCCGGTCCAACTACCTGTGGGACGAGAGCGCGGCCATCTACGAGCACTCGCTCAAGCTGTGGGAGGGGCTCTCCGACGAGCTGGACTACGACATCCTGTTCAGCCAGCGCGGCGTGCTGAACCTCGCGCACAGCCTGCCCGACGTGCGGGAGAGCGTCCGCCGGGTGAACGCCAACCGCCTCAACGGCGTGGACGCCGAGTGGCTCACCCCGGCGGAGGTGAAGAAGCTCGTGCCGATCATCAACACGTCCCAGGAGCTGCGGTATCCCGTCCTGGGTGCCACCTTCCAGCCGCGCGCCGGTATCGCCAAGCACGACCACGTCGCCTGGGCCTACGCCCGCGCCGCGCACGACCTCGGCGTCCACCTGATCCAGAACTGCGAGGTCACGGGCTTCCGCCGTGCCGGCGACCGGGTCACCGCGGTGGAGACGAGCCGCGGCGCCATCGAGGCGGGTCGCGTGGCGCTCTGCGCGGCCGGTCACACGTCGGTGCTGGCCCAGGAGCTGGGGTTCCGGCTGCCGCTGGCCAGCCATCCGCTCCAGGCGCTGGTCTCCGAGCTGCTGGAGCAGGTGCTGGACACGGTCGTCATGTCCAACGCGGTCCACGTCTACGTCAGCCAGGCGCACAAAGGCGAGCTGGTGATGGGTGCCGGGATCGACGCGTACAACGGGTACGGGCAACGTGGCTCGTTCCACGTCATCGAGAGCCAGTTGGCCGCGGCCGTGGAGCTGTTCCCCATCTTCGCCAGAGCGCACGTGCTGCGCACCTGGGCCGGGATCGTCGACGTCTCGCCGGACGCGTCGCCGGTGCTCGGCCTGACGCCGGTCGAGAACGTGTTCGTCAACTGCGGTTGGGGCACGGGCGGCTTCAAAGCCACCCCCGGCGCGGGCTGGGTCTACGCGGACACCATCGCGCACGGCCGCCCGCATCCGCTGGCCGCACCGTTCACATTGGACCGCTTCACGACCGGTGCGCTCGTCGACGAGCACGGCGCGGCCGCGGTCGCGCACTGAGGGGAGGGAGGTCGCGATGCTGAGTGTTCCGTGCCCCTGGTGCGGTCCGCGCGACGAGACCGAGTTCCGGTACGGCGGGCAGGCGCACGTGGCCTACCCGGCGGACCCGGCGGCGTGCTCGGACGCCGAGTGGGCGGGATACCTGTTCATGCGGGACAACCCGAAAGGCTGGTTCGCCGAGCGCTGGTTCCATTCCGCGGGCTGCCGCCGGTGGTTCAACGCCGTCCGGCACACCGTGACCTACGAGTTCGCGGCGGTGTACGCACCGTTCACGCAACCGCCGGGAGTTCCGTCGTGAGCCAGCCCTTCCGCCGCGCGGCCGGCGGCCGGATCGACCGGAGCCGGACCCTCACGTTCCACTTCGAGGGCCGGGCGTACGAGGCGCATCCCGGCGACACGCTCAGCTCGGCGCTGCTCGCCAACGGGGTCCGGGTCGTCGCGCGCGGCCCGTACACCGGTCGCCCGCGCGGCACGTACGGCATCGGCGCCGAGGAGCCCAACGCGTTCGTCCAGGTCGACTCCGGGCCCGGCGAGCCGATGGTGCGGGCCACCCAACTCGAGGTCTACGACGGCCTGGTCGCGCGGTCGCTGGCCGGCAAGGGCTCGCTGGGCGAGGAACCGGACGACAGCCGCTACGACAAGACGTGGGCGCACTGCGACGTGCTCGTGGTCGGCGCCGGCCCGGCCGGGCTGGCCGCCGCGCACGCCGCCGGGGTCACCGGCGCGCGGGTGATCCTCGCGGACGAGCGGCCGGAGCCCGGTGGCGACCTGCTCGGCGGCCGTGCCCACCTGGACGGCCGCCCCGCCATGGACTGGGTCACGGACCTGCGCGCCCGGTTGGCCGGCCTGCCGGAGGTCCGGGTGCTCCCCCGCACGACCGTGACCGGCGCGTACGACGGCAACTTCCTGGTGGCCGTGCAGCGCCGGACCGAGCATCTCGGGCCCGCCGCCCCCGCGCACGTGGCCCGGCAACGGCTCTGGCACATCCGGGCCGGGCAGGTCGTGCTGGCCACGGGCGCCCACGAGCGGCCGATCCTGTTCCCGGACAACGACCGCCCGGGCGTCATGCTGGCCGCGGCGGCGGCCGGGTATGCCTGGCGCTACGGCGTGCTGCCGGGACGGCGGGCGGTCGTGGCCGGCGCGCACGACGGCGCGCTCTGGGCGGCGGTCGACCTGGTGGACGCGGGCGTGGAACTGGCCGCGGTGCTCGACGCCCGGCACCTCGCCGGTGGCCAGGCCCACCGCGCACTGCGGGATCGAGGCGTCGTCGTGGCGGCCGGTCACGGCGTGGTGGGCACGGACGCCGACGCCGACGGTGTGCTCACGGCGGCGTGGGTGGCGCCGGTCGACGGGGACGGACAGGCCCGCCGGATCGCGTGCGACCTGCTGGCCACCTCCGGTGGCTGGAATCCGGCCGTGCACCTCTACAGCCAGGCGGGCGGTCGGCCCCGCTGGTCGGACGACCACGCGGCGTTCGTGCCCGGCGATCCCCTGCCGGCGGTCGCGTGTGTCGGAGCGGCCGCGGGGACCTTCGACCTGGCCGACGCGCTGGCCGAGGGCGCGGAGGCCGGCTGGCAGGCGGCCGCCGCGACCCACGGCGGCGGCGGCGAGGAACCGCTGCCGCCCGCCACCGACTCGGTGGCCAGTGCCGGTGCGCCGGCGGCCTGCTGGATCACCGCGCGCGCCGACTCTCCACCCGAGACGATCTTCGTCGACCTGCAGCGCGACGCGACGCTGCGCGACGTGCGCCGCGCGGTCGGCGCCGGGATGCGCGCGAGCGAGCACGTCAAGCGGTTCACCACGGCGGGCACGGCGGCGGACCAGGGGCGGACCACCGGGGTGACCACGGTCGGTGTCCTGGCCGGGCTGCTCGGCCTGCCGGTCGGTGCGGTCGGCACGACCACCTACCGGCCACCGTACGCACCGATCTCGTTTGCCCTGCTCGCCGGCCGGGACCGCGGCCGCCTGCTCGACCCCGAGCGGCGGACGCCGATGCACGAGCGGCACGAGGCCGACGGCGCGGTCTTCGAGAACGTCGGGCAGTGGAAGCGGCCGTGGTACTACCCCGCGCCCGGCGAGGACCTGGACCAGGCCGTGCTGCGCGAGTGCCGGGCGGCCCGCGAGGGCGTCGCGATGATGGACGTGTCCACCCTGGGCAAGATCGACCTGCGCGGCCCGGACGTCGGCGAGTTCCTCGACCGCGTCTACACCAACAGGTTCTCGACGCTGCGGGTCGGGCAGTGCCGCTACGGGGTGATGTGCCGCGCCGACGGGATGGTCTTCGACGACGGCGTCACCGCCCGCCTCGCGCCCGACCGGTACCACATGACCACGACAACCGGAAACGCCGCGGCGGTGCTGGACTGGCTCGACGAGTGGCTGCAGACGGAGTGGCCGGACCTGCGCGTGTCCGCCACGTCCGTGACCGACCAGTGGGCGGCGGTCGCGGTCGTCGGACCGGGCTCGCGCGAGGTGCTGCGCCGGCTCGCGCCGTCGCTGGACGTATCGGCCGAGGCGTTCCCGTTCCTGACGGTCCGGGACGCGACCGTCGCCGGCATTCCGGCGCGGGTGTTCCGGATCAGCTTCACCGGCGAGCTGAGCTACGAGATCAACGTGCCGGCCTGGTACGGGCTGGCGCTCTGGGACGCGGTGGCCGAAGCCGGGCGGCCGGCCGGGATCACGCCGTACGGCACCGAGACCATGCACGTCCTGCGGGCCGAGAAGGGCTTCATCGTCGCGGGCCAGGACACCGACGGCACGGTCACGCCGCACGACGCCGGGCTGGGCTGGGCGGTGTCCACCGTCAAGCCTTTCATCGGCGGGCGGTCGCTGGCGCGCCCCGACACCGCCCGCAATGACCGCAAGCGGCTCGTCGGCCTGCTGCCGGCGGACCCCTCGGTCGTCCTCGCGGAGGGCGCGCAACTGGTAGTGGACGCCGACGCCCCCACACCGGTCCCGATGCTCGGTCACGTCACGTCCAGCTACCGCAGCGCGGCCCTGGGCCGGTCGTTCGCGCTCGCGCTGGTCGCCGGGGGCCTGACCCACCGCGGCGAGACGTTGCAGGCGGTCGACGGCGGCCAGGCGCACCCGGTCGTGGTGACCGAGCCGGTCTTCTACGACGCCGAGGGAGCACGCCGCGATGGCTGACCTGCTCGCACAGCGCCGCAGCCCGTTGGCCCACCTGGCCGGCGAGTTGGCGGCAACCGGCTTTATGCGGGAACTGCCGTACCTGAGCTCCTACGAGGTCCGCGCGGATCCGGCCGAACCGGCGATGGCCCGGCTCGGTGCCGCCTTGTTCGCCGGCCCGCTGCTGGCCGCCGCGTGGCCGACGGCCGGGCGCGCGGTCGGCACCGGGCCGCGCTACGCGCTGTGGTGCGGACCCGGCTGGTACCTGGTCGTCGACGAACCCGGCACGACGCTGGAGTCGGCCATGGCCGGGCTGCCCGCCGTGGACGTCTCCGCCGCGCGCACCGTGCTGGAGCTGACCGGGCCGTTCGCGCGCGACGTGCTGGCGCACGGATGCGCGATCGACCTGCACCCGCGCGCCTTCGGGCCGGGCTCGTGCGCACAGACGCACCTGGCCAAGGCGCAGGTGATCCTGCACCAGACCGCGACCGCGACCTACCGGGTCTTCGTCCGCGCGTCGTACGCCGACTACCTGGCCCGGTGGCTGTTGGACGCGGCCGTCGAATACGTGAGGCGGATCGATGAGTGACGTGGATTTTGTCATCGTGGGCGGCGGGTCCGCGGGCAGCGTGCTGGCCAACCGGCTGTCGGCGGACCCGGCCAACCGGGTGCTGGTGCTGGAGGCGGGCCGGCCGGACTATCCGTGGGACGTGTTCATCCACATGCCGGCCGCCCTGACGTTTCCCATCGGGAGCCGGTTCTACGACTGGGGTTACTCGTCCGAGCCGGAGCCACACCTGAACGACCGGCGGATCTACCACGCACGGGGGAAGGTGCTCGGCGGGTCCAGCAGCATCAACGGGATGATCTTCCAGCGCGGGAACCCGCTCGACTACGAGCGGTGGGCGGCCGACCCGGGCATGGCGGCGTGGGACTACGCGCACTGCCTGCCGTACTTCCGGCGCATGGAGGACTGTCTGGCGGCCGAGGCGGACGACGCGTTCCGTGGCCACGGCGGTCCGCTCGTGCTGGAGCGCGGCCCGGCGACCAGCCCGCTCTTCCAGGCCTTCTTCGCGGCGGTCCAGGAGGCCGGCTATCCGCTGACCGACGACGTCAACGGCTACCGGCAGGAGGGCTTCGCCGCGTTCGACCGCAACATCCACCGTGGACGGCGGCTCTCGGCGGCGCGTGCCTACCTGCGGCCGGCGATGCGACGGCGCAACCTGTCGGTGCGCACCCGCGTGCTCGTCACCCGCGTGCTCTTCGAGGGCACGAGGGCGGTCGGCGTCGAGTACCGGCACGGCTCGGGACCGGTCCGTCAGGTCCGCGCGGGTGAGGTGATCCTCTGCGGCGGCGCCATCAACTCGCCCCAACTGCTGCAGCTGTCCGGCGTCGGCCGCGCCGACGAGCTGACCGCCCTCGGCATCGACGTGGTCGCGGACCTGCCGGGCGTCGGCGAGAACCTGCAGGACCATCTCGAGGTGTACGTGCAGCACGCGTGCACCCAGCCGGTGTCGGTGCAGCCGTACCTGCGGTGGCGGCACCGACCGGTGATCGGGGCCAAATGGCTGTTCGGCCGGACGGGACCGGGCGCCACGAACCATTTCGAGGGCGGTGGTTTCGTCCGCAGCAACGAGGACGTCGCGTACCCGAACCTGATGTTCCACTTCCTGCCGATCGCCGTGCGGTACGACGGGTCGGCGCCCGCCGGCGGACACGGCTACCAGGTCCACATCGGACCGATGTACTCCGACGCGCGCGGCTCGGTGAAGATCAAGAGCACGGACCCGCGCGTTCATCCCGCGCTGCGGTTCAACTACCTGTCGACCGAGCAGGACCGGCGCGAGTGGGTCGAGGCCATCCGGGTCACTCGGAACATCCTCGGCCAGCCGGCGTTCGCGCCGTTCTCCGGCGGCGAGATCTCGCCGGGCCCCGCGGTCGAGACCGACGAGCAGATCCTGGACTGGGTGGGCCGGGACGCCGAGACGGCCCTGCACCCGTCGTGCACGTGCCGGATGGGCACCGACGAGGGCTCGGTGGTCGACCCGGGCAGCATGAGGGTGCACGGCCTGACCGGGCTGCGGGTGGTCGACGCGTCGGCCATGCGGTACGTCACGAACGGCAACATCTACGCGCCGGTGATGATGCTGGCGGAGAAGAGCGCCGACCTCGTCCTCGGCGCCACGCCGGCGCCACCGTCGGTGACGGACTTCTATCGGCATCGACCTGTGGGCCGGGCAGCGGATGCGCGATGACCGGGAAACGCTGACGCGACTCCTGTCGACCGTCCGCTACGAGGTGATCCCGACGGCGACGGTCGAGGACCGGGTCCTGGAGTCGGTGCCGCGGAACGTCACGGTGACCGTGACCGCCTCGCCCGTCAAGGGACTCGAGCCGACGCTGGACCTGACGGAGCGGCTCGCCGCCGCCGGGTACCGGGTCGTCCCGCACGTCGCCGCCCGGCTGATCGCGGGCGAGGCGGAGCTCGCGCGGGTCGTGGAACGGCTGGTCCGCGCCGGCGTCGAGGACGTGTTCGTGCCGGCCGGCGACGCCGATCCGCCGGTCGGCCCGTACGACGCCGCGCTGCCGGTGCTCGCCCAGCTCAGCGAGTTGGGCAACCCGTTCCCGCGGGTCGGCATCACCGGCTATCCGGAGAGCCACCCGTCGATCGAGGACGACGTGACCATCCAGTCGATGTGGGACAAGCGCCGGCACGCGACGTACATCGTGAGCAATCTCTGCTTCGATCCGCGCGTCGTCGCGCGCTGGGCGGTCCGGGTCCGCCGCCGTCAGGTGGCGCTGCCGTTGTTTCTCGGGCTCGCCGGCCCGGCCGACCGGGCGAAGCTCCTCACCGTCGCCACGAAGATCGGAGTCGGCGAGTCGACCCGGTTCCTCGCCCGTCACCCGTCCTGGTTCGCCCGCCTTGCGGTGCCGGGCGGGTACGCGCCGGAAGCCCTGCTGCGCAACGTCGTGCGGGCGCTGCGGTCGCCCGACGTGAGTCTGACCGGCCTGCACATCTTCACCTTCAACCAGCTCGCCGAGACCGAGCGGTGGCGCCAGGACCTGCTCGCCCGCTACCACCGCTGACCCGGCAGCCCCACGCGCCTCACCGATCACGAAAGAGCGGCGTTTGTGCTGCGCGGAAATGGAAAGCTGGTCCTACGGGACGGGGGTGGCCTTGGGAGAGGATGTCCGGTACGCGGCCGATGCCGACTTCGACGCGGTTCTCACGGGACGGTTGATCGAGCCGGTGTTCCAGCCTGTCGTCTCGCTGGCGGACGAGCGGCCCGTCGGTTACGAGGCGCTGGCCAGGGGCCCGAAGGGCCGTTTCCACACGGCGTCCGACCTGTTCGCGGCAGCGGCCCGAGCCGGACGGTCGGCGGAGTTGGACTGGCTGTGCGCCGCCACGGCCAGCGAGCGGTTCCGGGAGGCCGACGTCCCCGGCATGGCCCTGTTCGTCAACCTGAACCCGGACACCCTGGCGACCGATCCGCCGGACAACGTCGTCGAGGCGTACCTGGAGATCACCCGGGAACGGGAGGTGGTCCTCGAGATCACCGAGCAGTCGGTGATGCGCCAGCCCGCGCGGCTGCTCGACGCCGTCCTCGACGCCCGCAACCGGACCGCGCGGATCGCTCTCGACGACATCGGCGCCGACCCCGGCAGCCTGGCGGCGATGCCGCTGATCAACCCGGACATCATCAAGATCGACCGGTCGATCATCCAGAGCCGGTCGCCGTCGTCCTGGGCCGTCTCCCAGGTCGTCAACGCGGTCCTCGACGAGGCACACCGGCGGGGCGCGCAGATCCTCGCGGAGGGCATCGAGACCCGCGAACAGATCGCGGTCGCCCGCTCGTTGGGTGCGAGCCTTGGCCAGGGGTGGCTGTTCGGCCGGCCCGGGCCGCTGCCGCACGGCGTCCGCCCGTCGGAGCACCACCTGGCTCGGGTGCGACCCCGCCACGTCTCCCGGACCACGCCGTTCGAACTGCTCGCCGAGACCTCCGACGTGCACTCCACATCGGAGGAGCTGTTCGGGTCGATGGCCGGGCACATCGAGAACCAGGCCACCGAGACCAGCGACCCGGCGATCCTCGCGGTCAACGTGGGTGACGGCGAGTACGACGACGAGGCACGCATCCGCCACACCTACCTGACCAACCGGGGCATCGACGTCTTCGTCCTCGGCACCGCCGTGCCCGAGAATCTCGGCGGCCGCATCCGTGGCATCCCCCTCGACACCGCCGACCCCCTCGCACAGGAACGCACGGTCCTGTTCCTCGGCAGCCGCTACGGCCGCGCCGCGTTCGCCCGGCGCAACGGCAGCGGCGCGCTGGACGCCGGCACCTGCTACGACCCCGAACGCGTCATCGAGGCGATGCTCACCCTGGTCAACAGGCTCGCGCATTAATGAAATGATCTCCATGGGGCCGCTGTGGTAGACAGCCGCGTGGACTTCTCCGAGCTGTTGCGACTGATCGACGAACGGTCGACCGCCTTCCGCGCCGCCGTGGCCGCCGCGCCCAGCCTCGACGCGCGGGTGCCGACCTGTCCCGAGTGGACGCTGTTCGACCTGGCGCGGCACCTGGGCGAGGGGCGCCACAAGTGGGCCCGCATCGTCGCCGCAGGGCCGGCCGCCGCTCCCCCGCCCGCGCCGGAGGTGGTCGCACCCCAGGAGCGCGCGGCCCTGCTGGCCTGGTTGGCGGCCGCGACGCAGCACCTCCTGGACGCGCTGCGGTCGGCCGGGCCGGATCGCGGTTGCTGGACGTGGTGGGACACGTCGCAGTCGCCGCAGACCGCCGGTGCCGTCGCCCGGCACCAACTCCAGGAGCTCGCGGTGCACACCTACGACGCCCAGGTCACGCTGGGCGACCCGCAGCCGCTGCCGGAGGAGGTGGCACTCGACGGCGTCGACGAGTTCCTGTCGACCTGCGTCGCCACGACGACGCCCTGGCCGCACGAGCCCGCCACCGTCGACTACCACGACGCCGAGGGTCGTTCGTGGCGACTGTGGCTCTCCGCCGACGGCGCCCGGACCGCGCGCGTCTCAGAGCCCGCCACCACCGCCGGCGCCTCGGCACAGGGCACGGCAAGTGAGTTGGTCCTCTTCTTCTACGGCCGGTTGCCGGTGGAGTCCATGAAGGTCGACGGCGACCGCCGGCACCTCGACCGACTCATCGCGTGGGACCCGGACGAGTAGAAAGCCGGGTGGCCGATGCCGGCGGACCGACTAACAGCGGTAGTTTTTCTCACGAGACCGCACTCGCCGGTCGCGTGAGGACGCAATGACCCGTGACCTGCCAGAACGCCTGCCTGCCGGCCCACCGGAGCGGCGACCGCCCGCGCCGGCATCGGCCGATGCCCGCACGGCGCTGCTGCACGCCTGGCGTGAGCGGAGCACCACCGGCCGGGTCGCCCGCTGCATCCACCTCGGCAACCCGGCGCCGCCGGCCCGCTACTGGCTGACCTGGCTGCCGGGCGGCTTGTACTGCGGGTCCTGTGCACGCCAACTCGCCCCGGTCACCAGGATGAGCTGCGACCTGTGCGGCCGCCCACCGGCCAACCCGTTCTGGCTCGACGTCACCCGCGCACTCGCCGCCGACGTCCGCACGCCGACGACGATCGTCGCCATGCTCTGCGGGGCGTGCCGTCCGGGCTGAGGCACGTAGGCTGGTCGGCGATCCGAGTCCCGGGGGGCTGGTCGTGGGAATGACCGATGAACGGCTGGAGCGGTTCGAAGCCAACCGTCGGCGCCTGTTCTCGGTGGCCTACCGGTTGCTCGGCGAGGCGTCCGAGGCCGAGGACGTCGTCCAGGACGCCTACCTGCGCTGGGAACGCGCCGAATGGGCGGTCTCGCCGGAGGCCTGGCTGACCAAAGTGGTCACCAACCTGTGCCTGGACCGGCTCACCTCCGCCCGCGCGCGGCGGGAGGCCTACGTCGGGCCGTGGCTGCCCGAGCCCGTCGCGACCGGTGCCGGCGCGCTCGACCCGCTGGAGACCGTGCAGCAGCGCGAGTCGGTGTCCCTGGGCATGCTCGTGCTGCTCGAGCGGCTCACGCCACCGGAACGCGCGGTGTTCGTGCTCCGGGAGGCCTTCGGACACAGCCACCGCGAGATCGCGGACATCCTGGACGTGACCGAGCCACACGTCCGGCAGCTGTACCGCCGGTCGCGGCAGCATGTCGCCGCGGCACACAAGCGTTTCACGGCGCCGCCCGAGCAGCACCGTCAGCTCCTCGAGCGATTTCTCGACGCCACGCTGACCGGCGACGTGCCGGCGCTCGAGCGGCTGCTGGCCGACGACGTGGTCGCCTGGGCCGACGGTGGCGGCAAGGCGCCCGCGGTCCGGCACCCGGTGGCCGGGCGCACGGCCGTCCTGCGTCACCTGCTCGCGTTCACCAGGTACGCGCCGCGGATCCGGATGACGCCGGACGTGGTCAACGGCGCATCCGCACTGCTGGTGCACCTCGACGGCGCGCTGTCAGGGGTCACCGTCGTCGAGTTCGACGGCGACCGCATCAGCACCATCCACACCATCGCCAACCCGGACAAGCTCGCCTTCCTCGCCAAGCAGAGGATGTGATCCCCGCGCTGTCACGAATCGCGTCCCTCCGCCGTTCAATCGACGACGAACGACCGAGGGAGAGTGATCATGACAGCGACACCACGCATCGTGGTCCTCGGCGCCGGCTACACCGGCGTCGCGGCGGCCAAACTGCTCGCCAAACGCACCGACGCCAGCGTGACGGTGGTCAACAACCGTGACCGGTTCGTCGAACGGATGCGCAACCACCAGGTGGCCACCGGGCACGAGCCGCGCCACACGACGCTGCGCGAACTGTTCGCCCGCACCGGCGTGCGGCTGGTCGTCGACCAGGTCACCCGCGTCGACCCCTGGCAACGGCAGGTGGATCTCGCCCGGGACGCCGAACCGATCGGATACGACCTCCTGGTGTACGCCCTGGGCAGCCACGCCGACCTCGGTGGGGTGCCCGGGGCGACCGCGCACGCGTACGCCGTCGCCGTGGCCGAGGAGGCGGCGCGGCTCCGCGACAAGATGCGCACCGCCGGCGCGGTCGCCGTCGTCGGAGCCGGACCCACCGGCCTGGAGACGGCCACCGCGCTGGCCGAGACCTACCCCGACCGGACCGTCCGGCTGGTCACCGGCGGAGCCCTCGGCGAAACGCTGTCCGACCGCGGCCGGGACCACCTGCACCGCGCCCCTGGACCGCCTGGGCATCCAGGTGCGGGAGCACGCCAAGGTCGCCAAGGTCGACGCCGACGGCCTGCTCCTCGACGGCGGCGACCGGATCGCCGCTGACGCGGTCGCGTGGACCGCCGGCTTCACCGTCCCGGACCTGGCGCGCGAGGCCGGGCTCGCGGTGGACCAGCGAGGGCGCATGCTGGTCGACGGAACCCTGCGCTCGCAGTCGCACCCGGACGTCTACGGCATCGGCGACGCGGCGGCCGCGCACACCCAGGACGGGCAGGTGCTGCGGATGGGCTGCGGGCCTGGGGGCCTCGCCGCCGCGTGCGCGTTCCATGCGATCACCGCGCGGCTTTCCGGCCGCACCCCCAAACCGTTGCGGGTCAAGGGCGATGCCCTGTGCATCAGTCTCGGCCGGCACGACGGCATCCTGCAACCCACCGACCTCGACGGCAGGCCGCGCGGGACCGTCCGCACCGGCCGCCCGGTGGCGCTGCTCAAGAACGCCGTGCTCCGCGCCGCCGGCTGGTACAACCTCCGCTATCCCGCGATCGTCGTGGCCGGCGCCAGGCAGGGCTGACGCGGCCGGTGTGCGGCCGGCCGGCGATCAGGTCGCGGCGAGTCCGGCCGCGGTGTCGGGCAGCCGGCCCCACGATCCGATCGCCGACAACGACCCGTTGTCGGCCACCGACCAGCCGAAGACCTGGTGGGAGTCCGCGTCCAACGCGTACAGGAAATGGCCGTCGGCGGTCAGGTCCTCGTCCCGCAGGCCGGTGTGGCCGTCGATGCCGACCCCGGCCGCGGCGTCGTCGAGCGTCAGGCTGCCGTCGTCGCCGATCGCGTACCGCGAAACGCCGCTGTCGGCGAAGTTCGTGGTGTAGAGGAACCGGTTGTCGGCGGACACGACCGCCCAGCAGATCTCGCTGCGACCGTTCGGCACCGACGCCGAGACGGGGGTGACGTCGCTACCGGCGGTGGCGTACGACGAGGTGGCGGCCTTGCCCTTCGCGGCACCGAACGCCTCGACGACCATCAGCGTGCCGTCGTCGGTGAACGCGAACCCGTACGGCGTCTGCCCGGACGACGACCGGCTGTGCGGCTCGCCAAGCTGCCCGTCGGCGCCCACCGGGTAGCTGACGATCGCGTTCGCCATCCGCTCGGTGACGACCAGCGCCGACCCGTCCGGGCTGAAGCCGACCTGCGCCGGATCGGATCCCTCGTCCAGCGCCCGGGTCGACCCCGCGATCGGCTCCAGGCCGCCGGCACCCAGCCGGAAACCGCAGACCGACGGGTCACCGGTGTTGAGCACGTACACGAGGCCGTCGTGCTCGGTGACACTCCTGGGAATCGACCCGCTCGCCGTCGTTCCCAGCCGGTGGCCGTCGACGGCGAAAGCAGACACGTCTCCGCTGCCGGCGTTGGTGACCAACACGGCGCGCCCGTCACCGGTCACCGTCAAGGAGCCTTGTGACGGGAGATGGGCGGTGCCGTCACCCGACCCACCCGTGGGCACGGAGTCGGTGCTCGACAGCGCACCGTCGGGCCCGCATCGGAACGCCAGGAGTTGGTTGCCTGCCTGCTCGTTGCTCTGGACGTACACGGCCTTTGGTGCTGAATCGCTACGCATGTCCGATCTCCCCTGAATGACGGCTACTCGTTGCGCGTACCCGCCGTCGGAGGTCCCACACGGCGTCTCCGTCGCAGCAGCCAGGACACGGCGAGCGCGGCCCAGAGAGCGGTGAGCCAGAGCGCGAGGTCGCGCGGGTAGTCGCGGTTCTGCAGGCCGGGGTTGTCCGGCGCCGCTGACGGGCGCCACACCAGCGGCACGGCGATCAGCGCGAGGGTCGCGGTGACCATGAGCGCCGTCCGGACGGCCGCGCCGACCCGCGCGCGGGTGAGGATCAGTCCGACGCCGGCGAGGAGCGGCGCCACCACGAGGTCGTGGACGATTGGCCCGGCGATCAGCCACGGCACCGTGGTCGTGAGCTGGGGCACGAGCAGCCAGCAGCCGTAGCCCAGCGCGCCGACGCCGGCCACCAGGAACGCAAGCCGGATCACGGCAGCACCTCGATGAGCGTGACCCATTTCGTCTGGAGGACCCCGGGCCGGTTCGGCGCGATGATCCGGCAGGGAAAGCCGTGGTCGGGGCTGAGGGTCTCGCCGTTGAGCCGCAGCGCGAGCAGCGTGAGCGGGTCACGGGCGTGCGGGCGGGGCAGGACGCTGCTCGCGTACAGGCCGGCCTTCTCCAAAGAGGAGACCCGGACGGGCCGGTCGGTGGGCGCGCCGACCGCGCCCAACAGGTCGCGCAGGGGTACGCCGGTCCAGTCGGCGTCGGCGCTCCACCCCTCGACGCAGGCGATCGGCAACCGGGCCGTCCGTTGGCGGAGCGCGTGCAGTGTCGCCAGCGACATCGTGGCGCTGCCGCCCGCCCAGCGGACGTCGAGGTGCCAGTCGTCGGGGACGGTGATGTGCGCGGCGGCGGCCGTGCGGTTGACCGGCACGCCCTGCGGGCCGGGGCCGGCGCGCCAGGCCAGCGGTGAGACCGACCGCAGCCACGGCACGGTGACACCGGCGGTGGCGACCAGCGCCGCCGCGGCCGTCACGCCGGCCGAGCGCAGGAACGCGCGGCGCTCCGGATCCGGGCGTGCCGACCGGGCGACCGGAAGCTTGATGGCGACATGAACGCCGATGGCGCCGACCGCCAGCCAGGCCACGGCGTAGTGCGCGGCCGGGAAGAAGAACCGCCAGGGGTACGACTGCGCCACGTTGAAGAGCCCGGTGACCAGCTCGAAGAACGCGGAGCAGACGAGGACCAGCGTGGCGACCCGCTCGGCGGCGTGGCGGACGAGCGGGCCGAACGCGCGCGGCGGGCGGAGGAACAGTCGCGGGTAGACGGTCCACAGCTTGGCCAGCAGCAGGGGAACGGCGGCCACACCGGACAGCACGTGCAGGCCCTGGTTGACGCGATAGAGCTGGACCGGTCGGCTCGGCCACCAGAACCACGCCGGCGGATGCTGGATCGCGTGGCTGAGCAGGCCGGTGACGAAACAGACGCCGAACGCCACCGCCAGCCAGAGTCCGAGGCGGCTCGCGGCATGCGGTGCCGGCGCTCTCATGGCCGCCGCATTTCGACGAACCAGCGCCGTCCTGCCGCCAAGGGCCGCCCGGTGTGCAGGCCGGCGTCCGCGGCGAGCGCGGCCGTGGCATCGACGCCGACCCGCGCCCAGCGGAATGCCGGGCCGGACCGCTTCCCGCGCAGCAGTCGTGCCTCGCCGCGCCAGACGCCGGCGCCCGGCGGCTCGCACTCGACGATGACGGTTCCGCCGCCGCGGACGAGCCGGCCACAGCGGCGCAGCAATGCTGCCGGGTCGCCGCCGATGCCGACGTTGCCGTCGAGCAGCAGTGCGTGCGCCCAGTTTCCTTCACCGGGCAGCGGGTCGAGGACGTCGCCCCGCACCGCCGCCACTCCGCGAGACCGAGTCAGGCGGACGGCGTGCGCGGAGATGTCGACGCCGAGCGTGGCCACGCCGCGGCGGGCGAGGGCCGCCGCCACCCGGCCCGGGCCGCAGCCCAGGTCGATCGTCGGGCCGGCGCACCGGGCCAACACCGGGACGAGTGCGGGTTCCAGGTCGCCGTGCCAGCGGCCGACGGGCAGGCGGCGACGCCGGCCGTCGCCATGCACCAGCCAATGGCCGGTGCGGCGGCGCAGTGCCGGCTCGAACGCCACCGCTGTCATGCGGCGACTTCGTTGACGACGCGGGCGAACCGGCTCGCCGGGATGAGCGCGGCGACGGCGCGGGCGGCCGGCCAGTCGTCGACGTCCGTCAGCACCGGCAGTTCCGCGATCCGTAGGCCGCGCGACACGAGAGCGGCCCGGGTGTGGTCGGCGGTGGCGGCGGTCGACATCGGCACGGCGCGCAACGCCGCCGCGTGGCGCGGGTCGCGAAAGCCGATCGCCCACCATCCGCCGTCCGCCGCCGGTCCCAGCACCGCGTCGGCGTCGTCGAGCCGGCGCAGCGCCTCGTCGAGCAGCGCGGCGGTCACCTGAGGTGTGTCCATGCCGATCTGCACGACCGCGTGGCCGGGCAGCGCCGCGGCGAGGTCGGCGTGCGCGTTGGCGAGCCGCTCGGCCAGGCCCGCGCCGCGCTGTGGCAGGCGGCGCCAGCCGGTGAAGGCGCGCCGGAGGGCGCGGGCGCCGACGGCGTCCGCGAAGCGGCCGGTGTGTGCCAGAACGGGCGTCGCCGCGACCGCGCGGACGGTGTTCGCCGTCCCCACCAGCGCGGCGTGGGCGACCTCGGCGGCCTGGCGCGGCGTGGCCGGCGGGCACAACCTGGTCTTGGCCAGCCCCGGCACCGGTGCTTTGGCCACCACCAGCACGGCGGTCATCGCGGCACGCCCGCGTGCAGGAGCCGGCCGAAGTCCCGGGTCGCGCGCAGGGTTCCGCGCACGGAGCCGGAGACCTTCGACCGCGTGCCGGCGGCCCGCGGCGCGTACGCCACGTCCAGTTCGACGATCCGCCAGCCCGCGGCCGCGGCGCGCAGCAGCAGCTCCAGCGGGTAGCCGAAGGCCCGGTCCGCCACGCCGAGCTCGACCAACGCGGCCCGCCGCGCGGCACGGATCGGGCTGACGTCCCGCACCGGCACGCCACGGCGCCGCAACAGCGCGGCGACGACGGCGTTGCCGGCGCGGGCGTGCCACGGCCAGGCGGTGGCGGTCGTCGGGCAGCGGCGACCGACGACCAGGTCGGCCCGGCCGTCCAGCAGCGGCGCCACCAGCCTGGGCAGATCGGCGGTGTCGAACGATCCGTCGGCGTCGACCTGGCAGACGACCTCGGCGTCCGACAGCGACAGTCCGGTGTGCACAGCCGCGCCGTAGCCCCGCCGGGGTTCCTCGGCGACCCGGGCACCGAGCCGGCGAGCGACGTCGGCGGACCCGTCCACCGACCCGTTGTCGACGACCAGTGGACGGAAACCCGGTGGCAGCGCGGCGAGCACGCCGGGCAGGGCCGCGGCCTCGTCGAGGCACGGCAGCACGACGTCGATCGTGGGATCCATGCTGGGGACGTTAACCATCCGGGCGGCGTCCGGCCGGCTAGGCGCGCTTACGGAAGCCTTACGCCGCAACGGTTTCTTACGAGACGGTGACGTCGTGGCCGCGCGTTCTGCCGCCCGGCAGGTCCGGCCGTACCGTCGGGCCTCGTGCGGATCCGCCTCAGCGACCTTGTCGTGATCATCATCGAGACGCTCGTCCTGACCGCGGCGGTCGTCGCCGGCTGGATCCTCAACGGGCGCGGCGCGGGCCTCTACGCCGACGCCGCACCGGTGTACGCGACCTGGCAACCGCACGTCGGTTGGGGAACGCCGGCCGCGGTGCTGCTCGCCGTCGCCACCGCGGCGTGGGGTCCGGCCCTGGCCGCCCGGCTCGCCTGGGGTCGGCTGCTCGTCGCCGGCTACGCGACCGCGCTCGGGTGGACGCTCGCGCTCGCTCTGGTCGACGGCTGGCCCGCGGGGTTGGGTGACCGGCTGACGCCGCAAGCCGAGTATCTGCACGAGGTCGCCGGCGTCGTCGACGTGCGCGCCATGCTTGCCGGGTTCGCCGGCCGCATCCTCGACTTCCAGCCCGGATCCTGGTCGACGCACACCGCCGGGCACCCGCCGGGCGCGCTGCTGCTCTTCGTCGCGCTCGACCGGGTCGGCCTCGGCGGGCCGACCTGGGCCGCGCTCGCCTGCGTGGCGGTCGGCGCCAGCGTCGCCGTCTCGGTGCCGTGCGCGCTGAGGTCCCTCGGCGCCGAGCCCGCCGCCCGCGCCGTGCTCCCCTATCTGGCGGTCTTTCCCGGAGCCGTCTGGGTCGGCACGTCAGCGGACGGCATCTTCGCCGGGACGGTCGCGGCGGGCCTCGCATTGCTCGCCGCCCGAAGGTGGTGGCCGCTGGTCGGCGGTCTGCTCTTGGGCTTCGCCCTCTACCTGTCCTACGGTTTCACGCTGGTCGGGCTGCTGGCACTGGCCGTCGTGGCGCTGCGCCCGACCAGGCGGGCGGCCGCCCTGGGCGCGGGGATCGTCGGCGTCGCGGGCGTGGTCGCGACCTTCACCGCGGCCGGTTTCGCCTGGTGGGAGGGCTACCGGTTGGTGGTCGAGCGCTACTACCAGGGCTGGGGTGGCGAGCGGCCGTACGCCTACTGGGTCTGGGCCAACTTCGGGGCGCTGTTGCTCTCGGCCGGGCCGGTGATCGGTCCGGCCCTGCTTCGCGCCGGGGGGCGGGTGCGGGTGCCCTCGGTCGCCTGGCTACCGCTCGCGGCCCTGGCCGCGGTGTGTCTGGCCGACCTGTCCGGCCTCAGCAAGGCCGAGGTCGAGCGCATCTGGCTCCCGTTCGCGGTGTGGCTGCTGGTCTCCGTGGCCTGGTTGCCGCCGCGCTGGCACCGGACCTGCCTGGCCCTCCAGGCGCTGACGGCCCTGCTGGTCAACCACCTGCTCTGGACGGTGTCCTGACGGCCGCCGGCTCCCGCAGCGGTGCCGACGCGAACCGCGTGACACCCGTGGTGAAGTCGACGTGCGCGCGGAACCCGAGCAGCTCTCGCGCGCGAGCCGGATCGGCGACCACATGGCGCACGTCAGCGGCTCGACCGCCATGGCAGACGACGGGATCGGGCCCGGCCATCGCGGCGGACAGGGCGTGGGCAAGCTCGCCGACCGTGTGCGGCTCGCCGGAGCAGACGTTGACCGGCACCAGGTCACCGACGGGCGGGTCGGCGAGCAGCGCCAGCAGGTTCGCGCGCGCGACATCGCCGACGTCGACGAAATCGCGACGCTGGTCGCCGTCCTCGAACACCTGCGGCGGCCGTCCTGCCGCCAGGGCAGAGCGGAAGATCGAAGCGACTCCCGCGTACGGGGTGTCGCGCGGCATCCGAGCCCCGTACACGTTGTGGTAGCGCAGCGCCCACACTCCCCCGCCGGTCTGCCGGGCCCAGGCGGCGGCGAGATGCTCCTGTGCCAGCTTGGTCGCCGCGTACGTGCTGCGCGGCTCCAGGGGCGCGTCCTCCGGCACGAGCTCCGGGCGCAGCCACCCGCCACAGCGAGGGCACCGGGGCTCGTACCGACGCGCGGCGAGATCCTCCTGCCGCCGCCCGGCGGGCCGGACCACGCCGTCGCGGCCGCAGCGGTAGCGGCCCTCCCCGTAGACGACCATCGAGCTGGCCAGCACCAGCCGGTGCACCCGGGCCGTGTGCATCGCCGCCAGCAGGGTGGCGGTCGCCAGGTCGTTGTGCGCCGCGTAGCTGGGCGCGTCGGCCGGATCGACGCCGTGCCCGACCATCGCCGCCTGGTGGCAGACCGCGTCGACCCCGGGCAGCAGTCGTGCCAGCAGTGCCTGGTCGCGGACGTCGCCGACGACCGGGTCATGACGCGCGGACCAGGCCGGCAGCTCGCCGCCGTGCGCCTGCGGCAGCAGCGCGTCGAGCGCCACCACCTCGTGCCCGTCGTCTGCGAGCAGGTCGGCGACGTGTGAGCCGATGAACCCGGCGGCGCCGGTCACGAGGATCCGCATGCCGGGAACGTTAGAACCGCCGGACCGCGGCGGCCGGCACCGCGCCGACCCGGTAAGAAAGCCACAAGGTTTCGGGCGGCCGGCTGCGCTGGCCAGGTGGCTACCCTTGCCGACATGATGACGCAGCGCGTGCTGGTCGTCGACGACGACCAGACGGTCAGCGACGTCGTCTGCCGATACCTGTCGCACGCCGGCTACCAGGTCAGCCACGTCGCTGACGGTGACTCCGCCCTCGCCGCCGTGGCCGAACAGGCGCCCCACCTGGTGGTGCTCGACCTGATGCTGCCCGGCCTCGACGGGCTGCAGGTCTGCCGGCGCCTGCGCGCCCGGCCCGACGGGGTCCCGATCGTGATGCTCAGCGCGCTGGGCACCGAACAGGATCGGCTGGTCGGCCTGCAGCTCGGCGCCGACGACTACCTGACCAAGCCGTTCTCGCCGCGCGAGCTGGTGCTGCGGGTGCAGTCCGTGCTGCGCCGCGCGCACGCGGCGCCCGTGCCGGACCAACCGGAGCTCCTCCGCGACGGTGACCTCGTCCTCGCCACCGGTCCGCGGACCGCGACCCGCGCGGGCGCCGACCTGTCCCTGACGCTGCGCGAGTTCGACCTGCTGGCGCATTTCCTGCGCCACCCGGCGCGCGCGTTCACCCGCGCGGAACTGCTCGAACAGGTCTGGAACTGGAGCATCGGCGACCAGTCCACCGTGACGGTGCACGTGCGGCGGCTCCGCGAGAAGATCGAACCGGACCCGGCCGAGCCGCGGCGGATCGTGACGGTGTGGGGCGTCGGCTACCGCTACGAGCCGGGTGGAGCCGCGCGTGGCTGACCTGTTGGTGATCCTCGCGCTCGCGTTCGGCGCGGCCCTGGTCGTCGGTGCGCTGGGCGCGGTCGCGCTGCGCCTGCTCCGGCGCTCCTCGATCACGGTGCACGTCATCGTGCTGCTCGGCATCGCGGTCCTCGCGGTGGTGTCGGCGGTGACCGCCGTCGCCGAGGCGATGTTCCTCTCCGCGCACGACCTCGAGGTCATCGTCATCACCGTGGCCGCCGCGGCCGTCGTGAGCCTGGCGATCGGCGTGGTGTTCGGGCGCCGGCTGGCGGCGGCGGCCGTCTGGGCCGACCATGCCCGGGCGCGGGAGCGGCGCCTGGAGAAGGGCCGCCGCGACCTGGTCGCCTGGGTCTCGCACGACCTGCGCACCCCGCTGGCCGGCCTGCGCGCGATGGCGGAGGCGCTCGAGGACGGCGTGGTCGACGACGCCGCGACCGTCAAGGACTACCACCAGCGGATCCGGATCGAGTCGGACCGGATGGCCCGGCTCGTCGACGACCTGTTCGAGCTGTCCCGGATCAACGCCGGCGCGCTGCGGCTGTCGCTGTCCTCGGTGCCCCTCGGTGACGTGGTGTCCGACGCGCTGGCCACCGCCGCACCGCTCGCGGCGGCCCGGCGGATCCGCCTCGAGGCGGGACAACAGGGCTGGCCGACGGTCACCGCCAGCGAGCCCGAGCTGTCCCGCGTGATCGCCAACCTGGTGCTCAACGCGATCCGGTACACCCCCCGCGACGGCACCGTGCGCGTCGACGGCGGCCGGGAGGACGACAGCGCCTGGCTGTCCGTCGTCGACACCTGCGGCGGCATCCCACCGGCGGACCTGCCGCACGTGTTCGACGTCGCGTTCCGCGGCGAGCCGGCGCGCACGCCACCGGTCGACGACTCCGCCTCCGGCGGCCTCGGCCTCGCCATCGTGCACGGCCTGGTCGAGGCACACGGCGGCACGGTCAAGGTGGAGAACACCGCCGACGGCTGCCGCTTCCTGGTCCGGCTCCCCGCTGTCTGACATTGCCTGAGGCGCCGCGGCCCAGCGACGGGTATCGTTCCCGCAGGTGTGCCGGGAAGTCTGGTCGGCGATGAATACGACCGCGCCCGGAGGCAGACCATGCGAGCTCGTGACCTTGCCGCACCGTTCCCGACGGTCGAGTTCGGCACCCCGGCGATCGAAGCGGCGCGGTTGCTCGCCGGTCAGGACCTGCCGGGTCTGATCGTCGTCGACGGATCGGGCCGCCCGTCGACGATCCTGCCGGGCACCCAGGTGCTGCGGATGGCCATCCCGTCCTACTGCCAGGACGACCCGGCGCTGGCCCGGGTGATCGACGAGGCGGCCGCCGACCTGTTCCTGCGGGAACTGGGCGACCGGACCGTTGCGGACTGCCTCCCCGAGCGGCAGCGCGAGCTGCCCGTCGTCGATCCCGACGCGACGGTCCTGGAGGTCGCCGCGCTGATGGCCCGGTCGCGCAGCCCGCTCGTCGCCGTCGTCGACCGGAAGGAGGGGTTGCTGGGCGCGATCACCCTCGACGCGCTCCTGGACCGGCTGGTCGCCGCGTGACCACGACCGCCTGGCTCGCCGTCGGCGTCTTCGCCACCGCGTACACGCTGATCGCCACCGAGAAGGTCCACCGCGTGGCCGCCGCACTGGGCGGCGCCGCACTGATGCTGATCATCGGTGCCACCGACGCGGAGCACGCGTTCTTCGCCGAGGACACCGGCATCGACTGGAACGTCATCTTCCTGCTGCTCGGCATGATGCTCATCGTCGCGGTCCTGCGCCGCACCGGCGTTTTCGAGTTCGTCGCGATCTGGGCCGCGAAACGGGCGGGCGGGCGGCCGTACCGGCTGATGGTCATCCTGGTCGCGGTCACCGCGATCGCGTCCGCGTTCCTCGACAACGTGACCACCGTGCTGCTCGTGGCGCCCGTGACGTTCCTGGTCTGCGACCGCCTGGCCGTGCCGGTCGCCCCGTTCCTGATCGCCGAGGCGCTGGCGTCGAACATCGGCGGCACGTCCACATTGGTCGGTGATCCGCCGAACATCATCATCGGCAGCCGCGCGGGCCTGTCCTACAACGACTTCATCGTGCACCTCGCGCCGATCGTCGTGCTGCTCGTGATCGCGTTCATGGCGGTGTGCCGGTGGCTGTTCCGGGACTCGTTCCGGTATGACCCGGCGCGCGCCGCGTCCGTCCTGGCCCTGCGGGAGCGCGACGCGATCCGCGACGTCCGGCTGCTCGTCGTCTCGCTGATCGTGCTCGCGCTGGTGACGGCCGCGTTCGTGCTGCACACGGTGCTGCACCTCGAGCCGTCCGTGGTCGCGATCGTGGGCGGGCTCGTGCTGCTCGCCCTGTCCCGCCTCGACGCCGGCGAGGTGGCCAGGGACGTGGAGTGGCCGACGCTGGTCTTCTTCGCCGGTCTCTTCGTCATGGTCGGCTCGCTGGTCTCCACCGGTGTCGTCGACCAGGTCGCCCAGGCGGCGTCGGACGCCGTCGAAGGGCGGCTCTGGCTCGCGTCGATGGCGCTGCTGTGGGGGTCGGCGGCCTTGTCCGCGGTCGTCGACAACATCCCCTACGTGGCGACGATGACCCCGGTCGTGGCCGAGTTGGTCCGGGCCGACTACGGCGGTCAGGACCCGCAGGTGCTGTGGTGGGCGCTCGCGCTGGGCGCGGACCTGGGCGGCAACGCCACGGCGATCGGCGCGTCGGCGAACGTCGTCGTGCTGGGCATGGCCGAACGCGCGGGACGGCCGATCTCGTTCTGGCAGTTCACGAAGTATGGGCTGGTCGTCACCGCGATCACGGTGGCGCTCTGCGTCCCGTACCTCTGGCTGCGCTATTTCGCGTTCGCCTGACCCGGGTGACCGACGGCGAGAGTGGCTGGCCTATCTGTTCGCCATCGGCGTTGCCGCCGTCCTCGGGGCAGCCGGCATCCACTGCCATCGATCGATGAGCCCTCTCATGCCGTAAGCTGGCGTGCGGAGCGCCGGGAAGCCTGGTCGGCATCGTCTGTCGTCGACCCGGAGGGCTTCCGTTTCATGCCAAAATCGCCGCAAAACCGGCTGTTCGGCCGGGGCAGCCGGGTCGAGGCCCGCCGCATCGCCGACATCCTTCGCACCGAAACCGCCGGCGGCGTCCTGCTGCTCGTGGCCGCGGTCACGGCACTGGTATGGGCCAACTCACCGTGGTCGGAGGGCTATCGGTCGCTGTCGGCGGTCGAGCTCGGCCCGGCGTCCTGGCACCTCGACCTGACGCTGGCGCAGTGGGCGGCCGACGGGCTTCTCGCCATCTTCTTCTTCGTCGCCGGGCTCGAGCTCAAACGCGAGTTCGTCGCGGGCGACCTGCGCGACCCGCGCCGGGCCGCATTGCCGGTCGCCGCCGCGGTGGGCGGCGTCGCCGTGCCCGCAGCCATCTACGTCGCCGTCAACGTCGCCGGCGGCACCGGCGCGCCGGTCGGCTGGGCGGTGCCGACCGCGACCGACATCGCGTTCGCGCTCGCCGTCCTCGGGCTGATCAGCACCCACCTCCCGGCAGCCCTGCGCACCTTCCTGCTCACCCTCGCCGTCGTCGACGACCTGATCGCGATCACGATCATCGCGATCTTCTACACGAGCGCGCTGGCCTGGGGCCCACTGCTGCTCGCCCTGGTGCCGCTGGCCGGCTTCGCCCTGCTGGTGCAGCGCCGGGTCCGATCCTGGTGGCTGCTGCTGCCACTGGCCGCGGCCGCCTGGATCCTCGTCCACGCCTCCGGGGTCCACGCCACCGTCGCCGGCGTGCTGCTCGCCTTCACCGTCCCGGTCATCCGACGGTCGCCCGGCGACGGGCCCGGCCTCGCCGAGCATTTCGAACACCGCTGGCGCCCGCTGTCGGCCGGACTTGCCGTGCCCCTGTTCGCGTTCTTCGCCGCGGGCGTCTCGCTCTCCGGCGCGGGCGGCCTCGCGGGCAGTCTCCGCGATCCGGTCGCGGTGGGCGTCGTGCTCGGCCTCGTCGTCGGCAAGGTCGTCGGCATCACCAGCTCCACGTGGCTGGTCCAGCGGTTCACCCGGGCCGAGCTGGCCGACGGACTGTCCTGGTGGGACGTCGCCGGCCTGGCGATGCTCGGCGGCGTGGGATTCACGGTCTCCCTGCTGATCGGCGAGCTCGCGTTCGGCGCCGGGACTCCGCGCGACGACCACGCGAAGGTCGGCGTCCTGGTCGGCTCGCTGATCGCGGCCGTCCTCGCCTCGGTGGTGCTCCGCGCACGCAACCGCCACTACCGGCGCCTCTGCGCCGAAGAGGAGCAGGACTGGGACGCCGACGGCGTCCCGGACTCCGCGGCGCGCGTCTAGGCGGCCACGTGTTGCCGGGGTCCGGAAGTGTCTCGGCCGGGTTGTCGGCCGAGCTCAGCTCTGGAACGAGCTGCCGCCGGGGCTCGATCCTGTATGGCATGGACACGGACGTAGCGGTCCGGGCCGAAGAGCTGACGAAGTTCTACGGCTCTCGCCGAGGCATCGAAGGACTGGATCTGGAGGTACGCAGCGGGGAGGTGATGGGCTTCCTCGGGCCGAACGGCGCCGGCAAGACCACCACGATCCGGCTCCTGCTCGACTTCCTGCGGCCGACGAGGGGCCGCGCGACGGTGCTGGGCATGAATCCCAGACGCGACAAGGAACTGCTGCACCAGCGGATCGGCTACCTGCCCGGCGAGTTGAGCTTCCCGGGCCGTGAGTCGGCCGCCGACCTGCTGCGCTTCTTCGCCGCCGCCCGTGGTGGCGTGGGCTGGGCGCGGGTGACGGCCCTCGCGGAGCGGCTCGAACTGGATCTTTCGCGACCGGTGCGGGCCATGTCCAAGGGCAACAAGCAGAAGGTCGGCCTGGTGCAGGCTTTCATGCACGAGCCCGCCCTGCTCGTGCTGGACGAGCCCACCAGCGGCCTCGACCCCCTGATGCAGCAGGAGTTCCTGGCGATGGTCCGCGAGGCGCGCGCGGCCGGTCAGACCGTGTTCATGTCTTCGCACGTGCTGGCCGAGGTGCAGCAGGTCGCGGACCGGGTCGCGATCGTCCGCGACGGGCGGCTGGCGGCGGTCGAGCGCGTGGAGTCACTCGGGCGGCGAGCCGTGCGGGTGGTGGAGATCCACTTCGACGACCCGGTCACGGTCGACGAGTTCACCGGCCTTCCCGGTGTCAGCGACGTCGTCGTCGAGGGACCCGTCCTGCGGTGCACGGTGGACGGTCGGCTCAGCCCGCTCGTCAAGGCGGCCGCCCGGCACGAGGTCGTGGACCTGCTCTCCGCCGAGCCGGACCTGGAGGAAACGTTCCTGAGCTACTACTACCACGCCGAAGGAGCCGGTGATGCAGTACGCACTGGTGCGTAAGACCTGGCGCGACGACCGTCGCTCGCTGCTGGGCTGGGCGGTCGGGGTGGCCGCCTTCGTCACCATCTACGTCGGCTTCTATCCCCAGTTCCAAGGCACCGCCGCGGTCAAGGACGACGCCCTGCCCCAGGGCTTCGCCGATTTCGTCGGCATCCAGAACATGACCACGCCCGCCGGCTACCTGGAAGCGACCGTCTACAGCCTCATCGGCCCGCTACTGCTGATCATGTGCGGTGTCCTGCTGGCCGCACGCACGATCGCCCGCCCCGAGGAGGAGGGTGCCATGGAGTTGCTTCTCGCGGTGCCGCTGTCCCGGTCGGCGTTCGCACGGCAACGGCTCGCGGCCGCCGGCGTGGCGGTGACGGCGGTCGCGGCCATCCCGTGGTTGCTGGTCACCGCGCTCGCGGCCGGGCTCGACATCGACGTCCCGTTCCGGAACATCGCGGCGGCGTCCGTGGGTCTCATCGCGTTGGTCTGGTGCTTCAGCGGCATCGCCTTCCTGATCGGAGCGGCCACCGGACGTCGCGGGCAGGTCGTCGCCATCACGGGCGCCGTCGCGGTCGCCACCTACCTCCTGCGGGCCCTGTCAGGGATGATCGACGGCGCCGGCTGGCTGAGATGGCTCACACCGTTTCACTACTTCACGGGCGCCGACCCGCTCCGCACGGGTTTCCACTGGGGGAACATCGCGGTCCTCGTCGCCATCGCGATGGTCACCTGCGTCGCCGGCATCGTGCTGTTCGAGCGGCGCGACGTCGGCGTCTGAACCCGCGTAACCGCTCGACGTCCCATCACTCCGGACCGAGGACCCATGACCGACGAGAGCTCAGCCTGGCTCGCGGCGGCCTCCGCCGAGGCGGTCGCCGCCGCGGATCCCGCCCTCGCGGCAGCGCTCGGCATGGACGCCGCCCGGCGATCGGTGGCCCTGGACGACCTCGTCGACGCGCTCCTCGCCGCGGCCGCGGCGGCTTGGCCGGGCACGGTGGTCGACGCGACCGCCGCCGGCGAGCACCGCCGGGCCGCGCGGATGCTGGAGGCGCTGCGGGCCACCGTCGCCGTCGCGGTCGAGGGTTACCACCGGGACACCCGCGCGGAGCTCAGGCGGCAGGCACAGGATCGGGCGGCGTTCGTCGACGACCTGCTCACAGGCCACGCCGACCACGGGCGACTCGCCGCTCGCGCACATCGCTACGGCATCCGACTCGCCGGCCAGCACACGGTGGCGATGGCGCGGGCCGAGCGGCTGACAGGGGCGACCGTCCAAGCCGTCGACGCGGCGCTCGCCGCCCGCTTCGGCGCCGGGAACACGCTGACCAGCATGCGCGACGGTCGCCTCGTGTGTGTCGCCACCGGATCCCTGCGCGGCGTGCCGGCCGAACTCGCGCACCATCTGCTCGCCCACCTCGGACCCGACGGATGGCAGATCGGGGTCGGCCGTGCCCATCAAGGCCTGGCCGGGCTGTCCGCGTCACTCGACGAGGCACGCGACACCCTCGACTTCGCCGACCGCCTCGGTCTGACCGCCACGATCCTCCATGCCGCGGACCTGCTCGTGTTCCCCGTGCTGCTGCGCGACCGCGACGCCATGGTCGACCTGGTCACCACGGCCCTGGGACCGCTGACCTCGGCCCGCGGCGGCGCCGCCCCGCTGCTGGACACCCTCATGGCGTTCTTCGACAACCAGGGCAACCACACCGCGACCGCGCGACAACTGCACATCAGCGTCCGCGCGGTCACCTACCGCCTCGACCGTGTCCAGGCCCTGACCGGCTACCACCCGAGCGACCCGACCCAACGCTTCACCTTGCACACCGCCGTCCTGGGCGCCCGCCTCCTCGGTTGGCCGGACCAGCCCGGCAATCCGCGCGACCGCCCGAATGCCCCTGGGTAAGGCGTTATGGTCGAGAGATGACCGGGGATGCCCTGCCGGTAATGCGTGACGGGCACCAGATCCATGCCGAGGTGCGGCCGGGCGCCGGGATCCCGATCGTCCTGATGCACGGGTTTCCCGACAACCTGCACCTGTACGACCGCCTGATGCCTCACCTCGATGCGCAGCGGCCGGTGGTGCGGTTCGACTTCCTCGGCTGGGGCCGCTCCGACAAACCGGAGGGCTGGCCGTACACGGCCGACAACATGACGCTCGACGTCGCCGCGGTCATGGACGCGGTGTCCCAGCGGCTCGGGCAGGACCGGGTCGTCCTCGTGGCCCACGACGCGTCCGGTCCGCCGGCCATCGACTGGGCGCTGGCCAACCCCGACCGGGTCGCGGCGCTCGTTCTGCTGAACACCTACTACCAGTGGGTGCCCGGCCTGCTGCTGCCACCCGTGATCGCGGTCTTCGCCACGCCCGGGCTGGGTGTGGTCGCCCGCAACCTGGCCGGCCGCCGTCCCGAGGTGCAGGAACGCATCTACTCCTGGCAGGTCGGCGCGTTCATCAGCGATCCGGCGGTGCGCCGCGAGGTGGTCCCGCAACTGGCGAAGGACTTCCCGCCGGAGCAGCCGGCGTTCTTCCGCCTCAACCAGGACCTGTTCGGCACCCTGCTGCGCCGGCGGCGCCGGGTCGCCGACCTGCGCCGCTTCACTCCGCCCGTGCGGGTGGTCTTCGGCGCACGGGACCGGGCCCTCAACCCCCGGGTGGCGCACAGCTTCGCGAACGAGTTCCCGAACACGGACCTGCACCTACTGCCGGGCGCGCGCCACTACGTGCAGGTCGACGAACCCGAACGCGTCGGCGCGCTCGTCAGCACCGCCTGAGCCCGGGTCAGGGTTCGACGATGTTGAAGCCCGGGTCGCCGGGATCGAGGATGTTCGTGAGCCGGGACAGCACGGCCGCGTCCCCGTCGCGCACCAGGCCGGCCTCCTCGGCCGCGTCGAGGTCGCCCGCCGCGAGGCCGGCGAGGGCCGCCCGCGGCACGGTGACAGTGAGCGTGACCGGGCCGGAGCCGTCGCGGACGTAGGTGAAGACCCCGTTGCGCACGGTCGTCCGGAACGTCTCGCCGTGGTCGGGGAACTCCCAGCGGATCGCGAGGTCCAGGTCCCAGGCCTTCGGCCCGTCGATCTGGACGGCGATCGCGTCGAAGAACATCCGTGGCGGCAGTTGGGCGAGCATGTCGGCCGAGTTGGTGACCGTCGGCGTGCCGAAGTTGCCGATCCGGAGTTCCATCGCGCCCGACAGGTAGGCGTTGCGCCAGGTGCCGTTCTCGCAGCCGAAACCGAGCCGCTCCAGGACGTCTGCCAACGCCCGCCGGCCCTCCTGATGGGACGGTTCGGCGAACACCACGTGGTCGAGCACCTGCGCCGCCCACCGCAGGTCGCCGTCGGCGGCCGACTGCTTCGCCTTGCGTACCACCGCATCGGCTCCGCCCATGAACTCGACGTAGCGGCGGGCCGCCTCCTCGGGCGGGTGCGGCCAGAGCCGGGCCGGGTTGCCGTCGTACCAACCCATGTAGCGCTGGTAGATCGCCTTGACGTTGTGGCTGACCGATCCGTAGTAGCCGTGGGTGTGCCAGGCCCGGTCGAGGGCCGGCGGCAACTCGATCCGCTCGGCGATCTCGGCTCCGGTGAAGCCCTTGTTCAACAGCCGCAGGGTCTGGTCGTGCAGGTACGCGTACAGGTCGCGCTGCAGCCCCAGGAACTCCGTGATGTCGTCCGCACCCCAGGTCGGCCAGTGGTGCGAGGCGAACACGACGTCGGCCTTCCCGGCGAACAGCTCGATCGCCTCGGTCAGGTAACCCGCCCACGCGTGCGGGTCCCGCACCAGCGCACCCCGCAGCGTCAGCAGGTTGTGCTGCGTGTGCGTCGCGTTCTCGGCCATGCACAGCGCGCGCCGGTCCGGAAAGAGGAAATGCATCTCCGCCGGTGCCTCGGTGCCCGGCGCCAGCTGGAAGACGATCCGGACTCCGTCCACGGTGAGCTCGTGACCGGTCCGCGAGATCGTCACCGTCGGCGGGATCAGGCTCACCGTGCCGGTCGACGTCGTCTGCCCGAGACCGGCACCCACGGCGCCGCGCGGGTCCCGGGACAGCGCGGCGCCGTACATGTAACCCGCCCGCCGGGCCATCGCCGTCCCGGCGTAGACGTTCTCGGCGATCGCGTGCTCGACGAAGCCCTCCGGGGCGATCACCGGGACGCCGCCGGCCGCCACGTCCTCCGCCGACACCACGCCCTTCACGCCGCCGAAGTGGTCGACGTGGCTGTGGGTGTAGATGACGCCGGTAACCGTCCGGTCGCCCCGATGGGACCGATAGAGGTCGATGGCCGCGCGGGCCGTCTCCACGGAGATGAGCGGGTCGATCACGATGACGCCCGTGTCACCCTCGACGAACGACACGTTGGACAGATCCAGGCCCCGGACCTGATAGATGCCGTCGGTCACCTCGTACAGGCCGGCCCGCGCGACCAGCGACGACTGCCGCCACAGGCTCGGATGCACGGTCTCCGGGCTCGCCCCGGTCAGGAACGCGAACGAGTCGGCGTCCCAGACCGGCTCGCCCCGGGCGTCGCGCACCACGCCCGAAGCGGGCGCGGCCACGAATCCGCGGGTGACGGCCGCGAAGTCGCGCTCGTCGCCGAACGGAAAGCTCATGCCCTTCGCCCACCGAATCGCTAGGTAATGGCTAAAGCGGACAATACGCCGCCAGCTCTGGCGAGGGACGCGTTTCAGTCGACGAGGGCGCCCCCGGAGAGGTTGACGATCGCGCCCGTCATGACTCCCGGCCGGTCCGACGCGAGGAACGCGGCCGTCTCGGCGATCTCGGAGAGCGTCGGCAACCGTTTGAGCAGGGTCCCCTGCGCCAAGCCACCGCCGTCGAGCAGTTCCTCGACCGACTCCCCGGCGGCCGCCGCGATCTGGGTGAAGACGTCTTTGGTGTAGGAGCCGGCCGCCGGTGCGTCGACGATCGCGTGCGGGCGGATGCCGACGACCCGGATGTTGCTGGGCGCCAGTTCGACGGCCAGGATCCGGGCGAAGGCCTCCTTGCCGGCCGCGCTCGCCGCGTGCCCCAGGATGCCGCCGACGGCCAGCTTGGCACCCGGCTCCGACAAGGTCAGGATGACGCCCGGACGCTTGTGCCCCATGTGTGGCGCCACGGCCTTGCTGGTGATGAACAGCGCCCGCAGGAAGCCGTCGATCGGCCGCATGAACTCCTCTACCGAGAGGTCCGCGAGCGGGGTCCCCTGGTCGTGCATGACGCTCACGGCGTTGAGCGCGACGTCGATGCCGCCGGCCGCAGAGGCGACCGCGCCGGCGTGACGCTCGACCGCCGCCTGGTCGAAGACGTCGACCACCGCCGTCTCGACGGTGCCGCCCGCGGCGGCGATGTCGCGCGCCACAGTGTCGAGCTTTGCCTGCGTGCGCCCGGCGATGAAGACCCGCGCACCTTCCCGGGCGAACACCCGCGCCACCGCACCGCCGACGGCACCCCCGCCGCCGTAGATCACGGCGTTCTTGTCCTCAAGCAGCTTCATACCAAAACGAAACCACGGATGATTGTTAAAAACAACTACCTGCTACCGTAGTTTGATGCCGACCAGCCGCAGCTACCGGGACTCGTGCGGGATCGCCCGCGCCCTCGACGTGGTCGGGGAACGCTGGGCCCTGCTGGTCGTCCGCGAGCTGCTCCTGGCGTCCGCGCGCTTCTCCGAACTGCGGCATGCACTGCCCAACGTCAGCTCGAACCTGCTGGCGGACCGCCTTCGCGAGCTCGAGCACAACGGGGTGATCCGCCGGGGCCCGTCCCAGGTCTACGAGCTGACCGACCGGGGCCGGCGGCTGGAGCCCATCCTGGAAGCCTTGGGCGACTGGGGCATCGACGCCCCACAACCCGCGGAGCCGACGGCGCTGAGCGCGACCTCGGTGCTGATCTTCCTGCGCGGTGCCGCCCGCCCCGACCCCGCCGCACCGCCGGCGAACTACCGTCTCGAGCTCGACGGTCGAGTGTGGACACTTCACGTCGCGTCCGGCCGGGTCCAGGTCGAGCCCGGCGAGCCCGCGACAGCGGCCGCCTCGCTCCGGACCACGCCGCGGACCCTCAGCGCCCTGCTGGAAGACCCGGCCGGTCTCGAATCCGCCTGCGCCGACGGCAGCGTCGCGGTCGTGGGAGACCTGTCGGCCATCGACCGGTTGCTGCGTTCGGTCGGCTGACGCCGCGCGTACACCTGGCGTTCACCTGGTTTTCGAAGGTGGTTCATAGCCGGCTTTCAGTTTCGGTTGTTTATGTCCTATTCGCCTCTGCCGACAAGGGACGGACGGGACTATGCGACTGGACGGCGACCACGGTGGTCATGCGCTGCGATCGCCGAGCCGGCTGCACGCGTTCAACCGGTACGAGATCAAGTACCTGATGCCCAGCACCGCCGTGCCGGTGCTGCGCGAACGGCTCGCGCGGCGGCTCGCGCTCGACGACCACGGCGCGAGCGGCGGGTACGGCGTCTGGAGCGTCTACTACGACACCCGGGATCTGCGCTTCTACTGGGAGAAGATCGAGGGGCTGCGGTTCCGGCGCAAGCTGCGGGTGCGGCACTACGGCGATCCATACACTGTGGACGACGAAACCCACGTGTACGTCGAGATCAAGCAGCGGGTCAACCGTGTGACGCAGAAACGGCGCGTCGGGCTCCCGTACCGGCTGGCTCGTGAGCTTTGCGACGGGCGGGCCATGGTCGCGCACGACGCCGGCCAGCGCGCGTTCCTCGACGAGGTGCTGGAGCTGATCTGCGGGCTCGACCTGCGCCCCGTGGCGATGACCGGCTACCGGCGGGAGGCGTTCGTCGGGCGCGACGCCGACGCCGGGCTGCGGGTCACCCTGGACCACCGGGTCCGCGGCCGCGACCGCGACTTCCACCTCGGCGCGGCGGCCGACAACCGGCTGATCGTGCCCGCCCGGCTCGCCGTCGTGGAGTTCAAGGCCAACGAGCGCGTGCCCTACTGGCTCACCGACCTGGCCGCCGAGCTGAACATGTCGGTGGTCCGCATGTCCAAGTACTGCCAGAGCGTGGAGGCGTTCGGCCGCGCGCCGCGCTCGATCTTCCACGTGCCCGACGAAGCATCCACGCGAATCGAGGTCTGACCCCACATGCCGTTCGACGTCCAGGACCTGTCCGGCACCTTCAGCGTCGGCGACATCGCCATCGCGCTGTCGTTGTCGTTCGTGCTCAGCGCCATGATCGGTTGGGTCTACCGGTTCACGCACCGCAACGTCTCGTACAGCCAGTCCTATGTGCAGACCCTGGTCATCCTCGGCATGCTCATCGCGCTGATCATGCTGGTCGTCGGGTCGAACATCGCACGGGCGTTCGCGCTCGTCGGCGCGCTGTCGGTGGTGCGGTTCCGCAACGCCATCAAGGAGACCCGCGACGTCGGGTTCATCTTCCTGGTCATGGGCGTTGGCATGGCGGCCGGCACGCGGTTCTACACGCTCGCGGTCGTCGCCGCGGTCGCGATCAGCCTGGTGATCCTGGTGATGTACCGCTTCAACTGGTTCGCGTCCAGCGTCCAGCGGCAGGTGGTCAAGGTCCAGGTGCCGCCGGACGGCAACTACACGGAACACATCCAGGACGTGCTGATCGCACACACCAGCGAGTACGAGCTCGTCAGCATGGAGACGATCCGCGGCGGGATGCTGACCGAGCTGATGTACACCGTCCGGCTGAAGAAGGGGCACGAGCCCGGGCAACTCATCAGCGCGCTCGGTGAGCGCACGGGTGGGCAACGTGTCACGGTGTTGACCGGCTACGACCAGACGGACCTGTGATGCCGCCGCCTCGGGCCCGGTTGCGGCACCGGCTGCCGCCGCGGCTGCGGCACTACTGGAAGCTCTTGCTCGCGTGCGCCGCGTTCCTCGTCGTGTGCGCGGTGGTGTTCAGCACCGTGCGGGTGACGCCGCTGGTGACCAGCGCGAGCGACAACCAGGCCGACGACGTCACCGAGGACGTCGCCGGCACGACGGACCTGTTCGACTCGACGGTGGGGCACGAGATCACTGTGACGTTCCGCGACAGCGACTACCAGCGGCTGCTCGACGAGTTCTGGGCGGAGGGCGAGAAGGACTTTCTCGAAGCCGATCTGACCATCGACGGTACGTTCCTGGCCAGCGTCGGGATCCGGCTGAAGGGGAACTCGACGCTGTCCGGGTTGACCCGCGACGGCGAGGCCCGCTCTGGTGGGTTCGGCGGCCCCGGCGGCGGGATGGCCGGCCAACGCGAACGGCCGGACGCGGGACAGGCACCGCCGGCGGGTGCGCAACAGCCGCCTGACGGCGCCGCGCCTCCGGAGGGTGACTTCAGGCCGGGCGGCGGCGGACCGGGCGGTGGCGGGTTCGGTCGCTCCTCGCTCAAGGCCGAGGAGCCCGAGACCCTGCCGTGGCTGATCCGGTTCGACGAGTTCGTCGACGGCCGCCGCTACCAGGGCCACCGGGAGATCGCCGTCCGCGTCGCGGGCATGGGCGGCGGGAGCACGGTCCTCAACGAGGCGGTCTCGCTCGACGTGCTGGCGGCGACGGGCCAGAGCGCGCAGCGGTACGCGTACTCCAGCTTCACCGTCAACGACCGCCCGACCACCGCCCGCCTGATCGTCGACCACCCCGACGTGGCCGACGGCGGTGACGGTGTGCTCTACAAGAGCCTGGCCACGAGCCAGTTCACGGACCAGGGCGACGACCCCACCGCGTACGCGGACGACTTCAAGCAGATCACGATGAAGGGCAGCCAGGACCTGCAGCCGGTCATCGACCTGATCAGATGGGTCAACACGAGCAGCGACACGGAGTTCGCCGAGCAGCTGGCGGACCACGTGGACGTGGACTCGTTCGCCCGCTACGTCGCGGTGCAGGACCTGCTGCTGAACTTCGACGACATGTCAGGCCCGGGCCGCAACTACTACCTCTGGTACGACCTGGACACCAGGACGTTCACGGTGGTGGGCTGGGACTACAACCTGACCTTCTCGGGCAATGCGATGGGCGGCGGGCGGTTCGGCGGCAACGAGCTGAAGGAACGCTTCCAGGCGAGCGCGGCCTTCACGAAGGTGTACGAGGACGCGTACGCGGACCTCCACGAGAAGATCTACGGCAACGGCACCGCCCTGGCGTCACTGGACCGCATCACGAAGGTTCTGTCCACAGTCGACGGCTACAACGCACAGGCCGCGGCATCCGAGATCGACCAGCTACGCACGCTCATCCAGCAACAGGTCAGCGGGTGACCCGCGCGGCGTACCGGTCGAGCAGGATGGGCAGTCCCGTCCGCGCCCACCACGGAAGCTGCACGGCACCCGCCGACATGCCGTGGCCGGGATCGAACCGCGGCACGTAGACCGCCGCGTCCCCGGTGAGCGGTTCGCCGACCACCTGCTCGATGGCGTCGGTGAGCAGCTTCCGCAGGCCGAACCAGTCGTCCGGTAACGGCGTGTCGGCGAACCGCGCGCGAAGCTCGCGCCACAGGTAGGCGTCGCCGCGCAGTCCGAACTGGACCGGCTCACGCTCGAACAGGGACCCGACCGTGCCGGCACCCACCGGCGGCGGACTCGTGACGAGCAGCGCCGCCCGAATCTGCTGGTACGTGCCCTCGTCGACCGCGACGAGCCGCACGTCCTCGACCCGGGTTTGGGCAGCAGCGAGGGTCCCGACCGCGACCGCGATCGCATCCGCCCGCGGCCAGCCGAACACGCCGGCACTGATCAACGGAAACGCGACGCTCCGGGCGCCAAGCTCGTCGGCGACCTCCAGCGCACGCCGGTAACACGACACCAGCAGCGCCCGATCACGCTCCCCGGCGCGATAGTTGGGCCCAACCGTGTGGACGACCCACCGCGCGGGCAGCTCACCGGCCGTCGTCCACCCGGCATCACCGGTGGCGAGCCCGCCCGGAAACCGTGCGACACACTCCCGCAGGATCGCCGGCCCACCGGCACGATGGATGGCGCCGTCGACACCCCCACCCCCACGCATGGCCGCGTTGGCCGGGTTGACGAGGGCGTCGACGTCCTGCGTCGTGATGTCACCAAGAACGGCAACGATGACCGGCATACCCTTCAGTCTGCCCGGGGCCGCGTCACCTCGAGTACGGTCGCCACTCCGACGACAGGCCGACCTTCGCGCATGGTGATGACGTCGTGGGGCGCCAGCCGCAGCCAGGGCGACGGATCGAGGGGCGCGAGCCGGATCCGCTCGGTCGTGCCGGGCACCAACTCGGGCGCGTTCTCGACCCAGATCACCGCTACGCGAAGGTCCGGGTCGCCGGCCGCCGTGCGCCCACCGAGATCCCGCAGCGGCCGGACGATGCCCGGCCCCGGGACGGGCGTGCGGCGCCCGCCATCCGTACTGGCCAGCAGCCGCAGATCGGCGCGGACGATGCCGCGAAGAGTCTCGCGACGACGCCATTGACACCAGGCGACGCGGTGCGCCAGCCCCATCGACCCCGCGGCGTCGACGAGCAGGTCCCGCCACGAAGCGGCGGCGGGAAAGCGTCACCAAGCTCGGCCAGAACCTCGAGTGCGATCTCCCACTCCCGATGGTCCAGCTGCTTCCGGGGCGTCCGCCACGGAAAGCCGGGCCGCCGTGACCGCGCCGGGCGGCATCGCCAGAGCCGCCCGGCAAAGCGCCTCTGAAATGTCCATGCGTGCGATTCTCAGGTCCAGCGGGGCATCGCCGCCCGTTGGTATGGGTCAAGGGGCTCGCTGAGCTGAAGGCGGTTGCCGAACGGATCGGTCAAGTAAAGGATCCGATAGCCCCAGAACACCTCTTCGACCTCGGGTACGTCCGGCCAACGAGCCACGAGTTCCTTGCGCACGTCGTCGACGTCGCCCATATGGATCGTCACCGTCGCGCCGCCCGCGACCGATTCCTCTGACAGGCGCAGCGTCGTTTCCACGCGGATCACCCTGGCCGAAGAATGGTCCGCCGGCGGGCCCACCCGCCGGACCGCCGAAGTCGAGCGTGAAGCCGAGGAAGTCGCAGTAGAAGGACAGCGCTCGGGTTGGGTCGCCGATGCGCAGCACCGGGATCGTGGTGGTGGCCCGGCGTGGGTCGTTGACATCCGGGCCGTCGAGCAGGAAGCGTGGGACGATCCGGCCGCGGCCCTCCCTCTCGATGCGGGCGGCCAGGACGTTCCAGTTGTCGAAGCCGAACTGCCGCGCCACGATCTCCAGGCACTCGCTGTGCGTAAGGTCGACCTGCCGGCGGACGCGCAGCTCGCCGCGCAGGGACTTGGCCATCTCCTTGGCCTCGCGGAACGTACGCATGACTGATCCTCCATGTCCCGGCGAACCGAGGTGACCAGTGCCTGCGTTGCTGCGTCGTTCGCCGGTGGACGGACCAGAGGCGTCGTCTCGATGCATTCACCAAACCCCGGAGGGCGCAAGCGGCCGGCTGCATCGGGCGCGCCCACGACGCTACCGGCGCGCGCTCGACGACGCTAGGTCAGGGCGCGGTCATACGATGGGCACCCGGCATCGGCGAGGGTGGACGATGGGATCAGCAGGGACGACCCGGCAGCTCGCGAAGCTCGGCATCAAGCCTGGTCTGCGCTGGGACGTCGACGGCGCCGACCCGGGGTGGCGGTTCGAGGAGGAACCCGATCCCGCCGACCGGGTCACCGCGGGCGAAGCCGACGTCGTTCTCGCCTTCGTGCGCGAGTTGGCCGACCTCGCACCAGCGATCGTCGCGCACGAACGGCGGATCTTTCCCGACGGCGCGCTCTGGGTCGCGTGGCCGCGGAAGGCCGCCGGGCACGTGAGCGACGTCACCGAGAACGCGATCCGGGACGCCGCCCTCCCCCGCGGGCTCGTCGACGTCAAGGTCGCCGCGATCGACCACGACTGGTCCGGGCTCAAGCTCGTCTGGCGCAAGGCCCTGCGCCGCTGAGGCGTGCGCCGCCTCACCTACCTGCGGGTTTACTGGGCGCGACCCGCCGCGGCTACCTACCGTTCGAGTCATGAGCGCTCGCCCGTTCCGGTTCGGAGCCAGCCTGATCAACGTCGGCACCTCGCGCGCGGACTGGCAGGCCCAGGTCCGCCAGGTCGAGGATCTCGGGTACGACATCGTCCAGGTCAACGACCACCTCGGCATGGCCGCGCCGTTTCCCGCTCTGGTGGCCGCGGCCGACATGACCAGCCTGCCGCTCGGCGTCTATGTGCTCAACACCGGTGTCCTGAGCCCCGCCTACCTCGCCCGCGACGTCGCCGACACCCAGCGGCTCACCGGTGGGCGGCTGGAGGTCGGGCTCGGCGCCGGCTACGTGGAGCAGGAGTTCACCGCCGCCGGGTTGCCGTTCGGCACGCCCGGGTCGCGGTTCCGCCGGCTCCGGGAGGTGCTCGAGGGGACCCGCGACCTGCTCCTGGCCCAACCGGACCGGCCGCTGCCGCCGATCATGGTCGCCGCCGCCGGCGATCGTCTCCTGGACTACGCGGCCCGCGAGGCGGACATCATCAGCTTCCCGATCACGGCCGGCTTCGGCGCGGGCACGCCCGAGGAGGCACTCGCGGCCCGGGTCGAGCGCGTCCGGGCGGCGGCCGGCGACCGCATGGCCGATCTGGAGCTGAACCTCTTCATCGCCGGCGTCGGCGACGACCTGTCGGACGTCGACCTGTCGATCGTCTCGGCGGCCAGCGGCAAGTCACCCGAGGAGCTCATCGACCTCCCCGGCGTCCTCGTCGGCTCGCCCCGGCACATCGCCGACAAGCTCCAGCACTACCGCGACACGTACGGGATCAGCTACATCACCGTGCTGCAGCCCCACATGGCCACGTTCGCCAAGGTCATCCCCCTGCTGCGCTGAACGACCCGCCCGGCGCCGAGGTGCGCGGCACCGGCGCCGAGGTCCGGCACGATGGACTGTGTGGTCCCACCCGACCCCCAGTCCAGGCGCCGGATGTGGGCCGCCGCGCCGTGGGTGCCGGCCGGCATCTACGGCACGGTCATCTGCGCGGCCACGCTGGCCGCGTCGGGCGCCTACTCGGTCGCCCGGGTCGCGGCCACGGTGCTGGTGACCCTGTTGACCTATTGGCTGGCCGAGCGTTACGCGGAGCTGCTGGCGCTGGCCGCACGCCAGCACGCGATCACCCGGACCGACGTGCTGCGCGTGCTCAGCGCGGGCTGGGCGATGATCCAGGCGTCGGTCACGCCGTTGCTCGTGCTGCTGCTGTCCCGGCTCGCCGGCGCCAGCCATGCGGCCGCCCTGGACGCCGCGCTCGCGTACACCGTCGCCTTGCTGGTCGTGTTGGGTTGGCTGGCCGCCCGCGCGGCCGATCTGCGCGGTTGGGTGCGCTGGGCGGCGACGATCTTCGCCGGTCTGCTGGGGCTGATCGTGGTCGCGCTCAAGGCCTCACTCCACTGAGGAAGGGGGGCCGGTCGGGAGCCGGCGGGTGGCGAGGAAGCCGGCGGCCGCGAACAGGGCGGCCGCGAGCAACGCCACGCGGAGGCTGCGCAGCTGCGCGTCGGCGTATCCCTCCACGATCGCCTCCTGCTCCGCCGGCGGCACCGTCGTGCGCGCCAGGGCCGCGCGCAGATCGTCGGTCGAGACGAACGTGATGCCCGCGCTGATCCGTACCGTCGCCTGCTGTTCGACGGTGTCCGAGATCCGCGGGTCGGCGGTGACGCGGTCGGTGAAGGTGTTGGTGAGCGAGGCGATGAGCACCGCGCCGACCAGCGCCGTGCCGAACGACGACCCCAGGTTCTGCGCCGTGTACTGGAGACCGCCGACCTCGCCGCGCGCCGTCTCACCCACGCTGCCCTGCACCACGTAGCCGAGCTGCGAGGCGAGCAGTCCCATGCCGATGCCCAGCAGTGCCATGGCCAGGGCGAACTGGACGTTGTCGAGGCTGGGCCGCACGGTGCTGACCAGCCAGAGCACCGCCGCGACGACGAGCACGAGTGCGACCCGGACGATCAGGCGCGACCCGACGCGGTGGGCCAGCGAGGCTCCCCCGAGCGCCGCGACCAGCATCGCGGCCGATGCCGGCAGCAACCGCAGCCCGGTCTCGAACGCGTCGAGGCCGAGCACGACCTGCACGTACAACGGGATGGCGAAGAAGACTCCCAACAGGACGAAGTTCTGCACGAACAGCATCGACAGGCCGGCCCGCACCGGCGGCACGGCCAGCAGCTCCGGCCGGACCAACGGCTCCCGCCCGACCGCCTCGCGGTGCCGTTCCCATGCCTCGAAGCCGGCCAGCAGGGCGGCGCCTCCGGCGATGACGAACAGGGTCGGCGCGAGGCCGAAGATCTCGACCGGGGTGTCGCGCGGCCGGAGCCAGCCCCACGTGCTGCTCTGCAGCACGCCGAGGACGACCAGCGCCATGCCCGTGATCGACAGGGCGGCACCGACGCCGTCCAGCCGGGTCCGGCGCGACGCACCGGCCGCGTCCCGGATCCAGGGCGTGAGCAGGAGGATCACGACGACCAGCACGGCCTCGCCGGCGAACACCAGGCGCCAGGTGAGGTACGTGGTGACCCAACCGCCCAGCAGCGGGCCGACCGCGATGCCGGCCCCGGCCACGCCGCCGATCACGCCGTACGCCGTCGCCCGGGCCTGCCCGGTGTAGTTGGCGCCCACGAGCGCGGCCAGCGACGGGAGCACCAGCGCCGCGCCGAGGCCCTCGATGATCGACCAGCCCAGGATGAGCACCCACAGCTTCGGCGCGGCGGCGGTGAGCACGGTACCGACGCCGTACACGACCATCCCGGCGGCGAAGCTGCGGCGGCGCCCCCACAGGTCGCCGAGCTTGCCGCCGGTGATCATGAATGCCGCCATGACCAGGGTGTACAGCGTGATCGCGGCCTGGATCGCGGTCACGTCGGTGTTGAAGTCGTCGACGAGCTGGCTGATCGACACGTTCATCACCGAGGTGTCGAGGACCATCAGGAACTGGGCGAGACCCAGCACCGCCAGCGGCCGCCACGACACGGCGTCAGAGCACCAGGATCGGGTTGACCAGCGCGCCGGTGCCGCCGGCGGTCGCCGGTGGGGCGACGACCAGCGCGCCCGTGTGCCGCGCGGCGCCCGCCAGACCGGCGAACGTGCAGTTGTCGACGATGACCAGCCCCAACGCCCAGATCAGCGAGTGCACGGGCAGCGGCGGGTCGGACGGCTTGCGGGAGTCCGCGAAGTCCCAGCAGACGATCGACACACCGCGGTCTGCGATCCACCGCGCCGCGCTGGGCCCCAGCCCGCCGAGGCCCCGCTCCAGGTCGAGCAGGTCGCCGCCGGCCGCGACGAACCGGTCCCGGCCCACCTCGACCAGCAACGCGTCGCCGGGCTCGAAGGTCGCGCCCACCGCGCGGTCGAGGTCGGCGCCGGTGACCGGCTCGTCGATCGGGACCCAGTCGACTCCCAGCAGGGCCGGCAGGTCGACGTGGACGCCGCGGGCGAACAGCCCCGCGCCGGCCAGGTCGGCGACCGACGGCGCGGCCGGGTCGTCGGCCGCCCAGCCGGCATAACCCGTGCCGTCGACCAGCACGTGGTTGGCCGCGTCGACATGCGTGTTGGCCAGCCCGTGCGCCTCGGACTCGACGCGGTCGAACCCGAAGGCCAACGGCGTGCCGGGCAGCGGCGCGGAGTAGGTCTCGATCGAGAAGTCGGGCCGGCCGTCCCGGCCCAGCGTCGCCATGACGGGCCGGCCCAGGCTGACCGGCAGCGCGAGCGCGATCGCGTCCCGGGCCCGCTCGCGTGCCCGCTGGTCGATCAGCCGCGCGGTGCCGAGCCTGTCCTTCGCCGGCGCGTTCGCGGCCAACTGCCGCAACCAGTCCATACCCCGTGCCCCCTGACCAGACCCTAGCCGCGACGGCCCTGGGACCGCTGGGGTTCGTGTGACGTTCGCACCTGGTCAGCAGGGTGAGAACCGCCGCTTTCCGGGGTAGACGCGGGTCATGGATCTCCACTACCTGCGGCCGATCTACGCGCAACCGGGGCCCTGGGCGTCCGTCTACCTCGACGCCTCGCGCAGCGACGAGAGCGGCGCCCGCGAGGTCGAGCTCCGCTGGCGGGCTCTCGCCGGGCAGCTCGCGGACCTGGGCGCCGACCAGCCGACGATCGACGTCACCGGCGACACGCTGCTGAACTACCCACCCCAGGAGGGGCGGTACGGGCTGGCCGCGTTCGCGCGGGCCGGGCGGGTCGCGCTGGTCGAGCCCATGAACGCGCCACCGCCCGCCGACGAGGCGCGGTATTCGGAGCTTCCGCACGCGATGCCCCTCGTGGCCTTCCGCGGCGAGGACATCCCGTATGTCCGCGTCGTCGTCGACAAGGCCGGCGCCGAGCTGGAGGGGATGGCGGTCGCGACCAGTCCGCGGCTCCGCGAGGTCGACAAGGAGGTGCGCGGGCGCGAGTCGTACCCCCTGCACAAGGCACATACCGGCGGCGAGGACCGCCACGGCGACAACTACCGCGTCGACGAGGTGTGGAAGCGCAACGCCGGTGACGTCGCCGGTGCGACGTCGGAGCTGGCCGAGGCGGTCGGCGCCGAGGTCGTGGTGGTCGGCGGCGACCTGCGGGCCATCCCGATGTTCATCGCCAAGCTGCCCAAGCGCTGGCAGGAGCGGGTGGTGCGGACCGATGCCGGTTCCCGCGCGCCGGGCGCCGACGAGGAGGCGCTGGAGGACGTGACGATCCAGGCGATCGCCGACGTCGCGGACCGGCACACCCAGGACGCGATCGACCGGTTCCAGACCCAGCGCGGGGAGCAGCTCGCGGCATCCGGGCTGCCCGGCGTGGTCGCCGCGCTGCAGCGCCGGCAGGTGGAGACGGTGCTGATGGTCAACGACCTGTCGTCGACCGACACGCTGTTCATCGGGCTCGAGGACCCGTCGCTGGTCGCGATGGACGCCGACACGCTGCGGGTCGAGGGCGTGGAAGATCCGCTCCGGGTACGCGCGGACCAGGCGCTGCTGCGGGCGATCACGGGCACGGACGCCGCGTTGGTGCTGGTCGGGCCCGACGAGGTGCCGCTGGAGCACGGGATCGGTGCCGTGATGCGGTGGGCGGACCAACGTACCGTGTGATTTGTCGCACTAAACGCGTTTAACGGCGAGCTTGGGGGTGTTTTCGGCCGCTTGCCGAGGGTAGCTGACCGGGTGCGGGAAGTAACTACACGCACCTGGAGGAACAATGTCCAACCCACGCGGATCACAGCCGGACGAACCGGCTCGTGACGGGGTGACGGACCGCAACGGCACCTCCGGCAACGACATGACCGGCGCCGGCGCGACCGGCCGGCATGCCGCGGACCCGATGGCGACCCAGGGCGGCCAGGCACGGATGGAGTCCCGGCAGGAGTACGCCGACGACCCCAGATCGCGGATGGCGGACGACGGCGGCTACGCCGCCCGGCCGGAGGCGCTGGCGAGAGCCGAGCGGGTCCAGCAGAGCGCCATCTCGCTGCCGAACGCGCTCCTGCTGATCGCCGGTGTCTGGCTGATCATCTCGCGCTTCGTCTTCGACTACCCGCTGGCCGGCTCGACCGCGGGCGGCGTGCTCAACGGCGTCGTGATCGGCATCGTGGTCGCGATCCTGGCGCTCGTCCGGATGTCCGCGTACCGGTCGAACCCGATGATCGACCTGGTGGCGGTGGTGGCCGGCGGCTGGATGATGGCGTCGCCGTGGGCGTTCGGCTACCCGCATTTCGGCACGTTCGGACGCCCCGGCTGGAGCGACATCATCGTCGGCGCCTTCATCATCTTCTTCGGCCTGCTGGGCGCGGTCGGCCAGCTCACGCGCCGGTACGGGATCGGCGCGCGGACGGGCATGATGGGCCGCGGCGGCGGTCGGCTCGCGACACGCTGAGCGTGTAAGGAACGGACCGTTGTTAACGCACAGCGTTAATAACGGTCCGTTCCTTACAGCTAGCGGAGGCGCAGCCGGCCGATCGGGACGCCGCCGTCGTCGAGCCAGCGTTCGACGCTGCCGGCGTAGGCCTTGACCAGCACGCCCTCGGTGCGGTGCGCGGCGATCAGGTCCGCGGCGGTGTCAGGATCGTGGCCGCGCAGCCGGAGCACCGCGTAGGTCAGCAGGATCGACCGGCGTCGCCCCTGGTGGCAGTGGATCAGCACGCCGGCGGTCGGCTCGTCGGCCAGCACGTCCGCGACGTACCGGGCGGCCGCCGACCAGAGCCGCGGGTGCTGTGGTTGACCGAAGTCCCACATCGGCGCGTGCACGACCCGGGCCGGGCCGAACAGCGCGCGCTCGGCCGCCAGGTCCTGCGACAACCAGGTCTGCGAGGTCGAGCGGCAGTTGATCACGTGGGTGACGCCGGCGTCCGGCAACAGCGGCAGGGTCGTGCCGGTCGGCAGGCTGCCGACCGCGATGTGCTCCTCGCCGATCCAGCTGAGCCAGGAGTTACGCGGGTTCGGCTTGTAGAACCGCGTGCTGTGCCGGTGGAGCAGTTCGGCGTACCCCATCTGTCCATGGTCCCAGATCGCCGCCGGGCACTAGGTGGTTCGTCCCTCGATGTCCGGTCGGTGCAGCTCCGCCCGCCAGCCGAAGATCGGCTCGTCGGGTTTGCGCAGCTCCTCGACGCGCTCGACGGTCAGGTCGCCGATCCTGAACGCGTCGATCTCCGGGCGGGTCAGCGGCCACGGCGGCCCGGGGAAGTCCGTCTCCGGGTCGCGACCGGCGGCGATCACCAGCAGCGTGCCGCCCGGCGCCACGAACCGGCCGACCAGCGGGATCGCCGTGCCACGTGGCGGGTCGGGCAGCGACTGCACGGTCATGCTCTCGACCACGAGGCCGAACGCGCCGAGCCACTCCTCCGGCGGGTCGAACAGGTCGGCGGCGACGTAGCTCACCCGCGAGCCTGGGTGTCGCTCGCGCGCCGACTCGATCGCGGTCGGCGAGATGTCGAACGCGACCACGTCGAAGCCCAGGCCGGCGAGGAACTCGGCGTCGCGCCCGAGGCCGGCGCCGACCACGAGGGCGCGTCGTCCCGCACCACGGACGCCGCCCCGCTCGGCCCACCCGGCGAGCAGGCTGTGCGGGGCGGCCCGGTCCCATGGCGCGACGGTCTCACCCCGGGCGGCGGCCGCGTAGAGCCGCTCGAACCACCCTGTGGCGTCGCCCTCCGCGATCGCCTTGTCGGCCAGCTCGCGCGCGTACGACTCGGCGTCCATGTCTTTCACCCTACTTGTCCCGCTCGACGGCCTGCCTGACGTAGTCCGCGAGCCGCCCCTCGTCCACATCGGACGCCCGCTTGAGCTTCACGTGCCTCGTGGTCTTGCCGACGCCGTCGAGCAGCCCGTGCGGGTCGGTGAACTCGGCGCCGCGCGCGAACGCGAGCGTGATGTGCGTCTTGCTGCGGCTGATGATGGCGATCACCTTGTTGCCACGCCAGGCCGGCGACCCTGAGCTGATCACCTCCCGCGCGTCGGGCGCGTGCCGGGCCAGCAGCGCCCGCACCGCCGCCAGGATCTCGGCCTGCTCCCCGGCCAGGTGGGTCGCCGCGTACTCGTCGATGTCCCGCATCAGAGGTTCCCGGCGACGACGGCCGACACCGCGGCGAAGGTCGAGTAGTCACCCGGGCTGACCCGGTTCTTGGCGACCGCGATCGCGACCCCGGTGGCCGGGTCGGCGTACGCGGCCGTGCCGCCGCTGCCGGCCACGCCGAACAGCGTCGGGCTGTGCAGGGCGCCCTGGAAGCCGAGGTCGAAGCCGAGCCCGCGGCGGGCCGGGAAGCCGAGCACCGCGTCGGTCCCGCTGGCCGCGACGGCGGTGACCTCGCCGAACCGTGCCGGCGACAGCAGGCGCACGCCGTCGACCGGGCCCATCAGCGCGGCGTACATGCGGGCGACCGCGCGGGCCGTGAGCACTCCGCCGGCCGGGATGTCGGCGCCGAGCACGTCGGGCCGGTTGCAGTAGGCGGCGGTCGGCATGGCACCCATCGGCGCCGCGGTCCAGCCGTCGAGCACCCGGAAGAACGGCACGCTGGCGGCCATGTCCGCCGTGAACTCCATCGTGACGGCATCCTCGTGCGTCGCGACCCGGTGCAGATCCTGCGGGGGTACGCCGAAGAACAGCTCGCGGGCGACGCCCAGCGGACCGGCCACCCGCTCCCGCAGCACCGTCGAGACGGCCTGCCCGGTGGCCCGGCGCACGACCTCGCCGACGACGTACCCGAAGGTCTGCGGGTGGTAGCCGGTCCGCGTGCCGGGCTCCCACCACGGCGTCGCGCCCGCGATCAGGTCGCACATCTTCGTCCAGTCGCAGAGGTCGTCGGGCGTGGTGTCCACGGGCACGGCGGGCACGCCGGCCGAGTGGGTGAGCGCGTCGCGCAGCGTCGCCCGGTCCTTGCCGTTGGCGCCGAACTCGGGCCACACCTCCACGATCGGCATGTCGTAGCGGAGCACGCCGTCGGCCACCAGCGTGTGCGCCACCGTCGCGGTGACACCCTTGCCGGTGGACGTCACGTGGAACAGCGTGTCCGGCGCGACCCGCCGCCCCGCGGCCGCCTCCCCCGCGACGACGTCGACGACCTGCTCACCGTGCCGGTACACGGCGACCTGCACGCCGCGCTCGGCACCGTCGTCGACGAGCCGCCCGACGACCTCCGCCACCTGCTTCTCGATTTCAGTCATGACGGCCATCCTGCGGACGGGAATTACCGAATCCTTACGGTCCTGCCGGGCTTAGGCTGGCGGGCATGCGTTTCGGGGTGCTCGGGCCGCTCACGGTGTGGGCGGCGGACGGGGCGACGGTCCCCATCCCCGGTGCGAAGGTGCGCGCGCTGCTCGCCGCGCTGGTGGCCCGCGCGGGGCAGCCCGTGTCGGCGGACCGCCTGGTCGACGACCTGTGGGGCGGCGACCTGCCCGGCAACCCGGCCGCGGCGCTCGCGGTGAAGGTGTCGCAGCTCCGCCGGGCGCTCGACGACGCCGAGCCCGGCGCCCGCGCGCTGGTCGAGTCGGGCCCGGCCGGCTTCCTCCTGCGCAGCCGGGCGATCGACGCCGTCGAGTTCGAGGAGCTGCTCGACGCCGACCGGCTCGACGACGCGCTCGCGCTCTGGCGCGGCCCCGCGTACGCCGGATTCGCGGACGCCGAGTTCGCCCGGGCGGCGGTCGTCCGGCTTGACGAGCGGCGGCTCACCGCGCTCGACGACCGGGCGGAGCGGCGGCTCGCGCTCGGGCAGCACACGGCCGTGGCCGGCGAGCTGGCCGACCTCGTCGCGCGCGATCCGCTCCGGGAGCGCACCCGCGGGCTGTGGATGCTGGCGCTCTACCGGGCGGGACGGCAGGCGGAGGCCCTCGACAGCTACGCCGACCTGCGGCAGCGGCTCGCCGACGAGCTCGGCCTCGACCCGGGCCCGGAGCTGGCCGCGTTGCACCGCGCGATCCTCGCCCAGGATCCGAGCCTCGACCTGGCACCGCCGCACACCAACCTGCCCGCGCCGCTCGGCGAGCTGTTCGGCCGTGCCGAGGCCGTCGGAGAGCTGACCGCGCTCCTGCCGGCGCAGCGGCTGGTCTGCCTGACCGGCCCGGGCGGCGTGGGCAAGACCCGGCTGGCGATCGAGGTGGCCGGCGCCCTGGGACCGTCCTTTCCGGACGGTGTCTGGCTGGTCGAGCTGGCCGGCGTCGAGGCGGACGCGGTCAGCGACACGCTCGCCAGCACGCTCGGGCTGCGCGACACGGGCGGCGCCGACCGGTTCGCCGCCTTGCGGGCCCGGCGGATGCTGCTGGTGCTCGACAACTGCGAGCACGTGATCGACGCCGCCGCCGACCTGGTCGCCGGGCTGCTCCGGGCGGCGCCCGGGTCACACGTCCTGGCCACCAGCCGCGAGCCGCTCGGGCTGGCCGGCGAGGTGGTCTGGCCGGTGTCGCCGCTCGAAGCCGCCGGCGCCGCCCAGCTCTTCGTGGCCCGCGCCGCCGCGGCGGACCGCGGCTTCGCGCTCGACGCCGCCAACGCGGACCAGGTGGCCCTGCTGTGCCGGCGGCTCGACGGCCTCCCGCTGGCGCTGGAGCTGGCGGCCACCCGGGTCCGGGCGCTCGGCCTGGACAGGCTGGTCGCCGGCCTCGACGACCGTTTCCGGCTGCTGGCCGCAGGGCAGCGGGGCGTGCCGGCCCGGCAGCAGACCCTGCTGGCCACCGTGGACTGGAGCTGGCGGCTGCTGACCGCGCCGGAGCGGATCGTGCTGCGCCGCCTGGCCGCACACGCGGACGGTTGCACGATGGAGGCCGCCGAGGCCGTCTGCGCCGCCGGCGACGTGGCCCGCACCGACGTCGCCGAGATGGTGGCCCGCCTGCTCGACCGGTCGTTGGTCGTGCGCACCGGACGAGGCCGCTACCGGCTCCTGGAGTCCGTGTCCGCCTTCTGTGTCGAGCGGATGGGCGAGGCCGGCGACCTCGACGCGACGCGGGCGCGGCACCGCGACTACTACACCGTCCTGGCCGAGCGGGCCGAAGCCCGGCTGCGCGGCCCGGACCAGGCCGACTGGTTGCGGGTCCTGGACGCCGAGTCGGCCAACCTGCGCGCCGCCCTCGACCCCCGGCGCGACCCGGCCCGGGCGATCCGGCTGGTCCGCGCGCTGGCCTGGCACTGGTTCCTGCGCGGCCGGCTCGGCGAGGGCAGCCGCGCCCTGCGGGCCGCGCTCGACGCGGCGCCGGACCCCCGCGCGAACGCGTGGCTCACCGGCTTCTCGTTCCTGCTCGGCGACGTCGCCGACCGGCCGGCCCGGCACGCCGCCGCGGTCGACGCGATCCACGACCCGGCCGAGCGGGCCCACGCCGAGTGGTTCCTGGCGTACGCGGAGATCGACCTCGGCGACGTCGAGGCAACGGGGAAGCTGCTCGCCCGGCTCCTGGACGCGTTCCGCGACGACCGCTGGGGCACGGCCGCGACGCTCAGCCTGACCGCCAAGCTGGCCCACGTCCGCGGCGACGCCGGCGCGCTCGCCCGCGACGGCGACCGCAGCGCCGCGCTCTTCCGCGAGCTGGGCGACCGGTGGGGCCTGTTGCAGGCCACGGAGTGGCTGGGCGCGCACGCCGCCATGACCGGCGACCACGACGCGGCCGCCCGGCTGCACACCGAGGGCCTCGCGGTCGCCCGCGAGCTGGGCCTCTGGGCCGACGTCTCGGGACGGCTAGGTTGGCTCGGCTGGATCGCCATGGAACGCGGCGACCACACCACGGCCAGCGCGCGCTGCACCGAGGCGCTGGCGTTGGCGCGGGAACAGGGCGCGCCGCTGCTGGCGGTCTTCGCCACCATGGGCCTGGCGTTCGCCGCCCGCCGGGCCGGTGACCTCGACGCCGCCACCACCCACCTGCGCTGGCTGCTCGACTCGGCCGCGCGCACCGAGGCCGAGGGCGGCCAGCCCCTCTACCTGCCGAGCGCGCTCGTCGAGCTCGGCCACGTAGAGGTTCTCCGCGGTGACCCGGCAGCGGCGGTCACCCACCACCGCGCGGCCCTCGCCGCCGCCCGCGCGCTGGGCGCCACGCAGGACGTGGCGCTCGCGCTGAGCGGCCTGGCCGCGGCCGCGGCGGCGGACGACCGGTTCGAGAGCGCGGCCCGCCTGCTCGGCGCGGCGTCGGCGCAGGGGCCGGCCGGCGTCCCGCCACCCCCGGCGCACCGGGCCGACCTGCTGCGGACCGAGACGGCCGCGGCAGCCGCACTCGGCCGCGCCGCGTTCGACGCCGCCTATGCCGAGGGCGTCCGCAGCGACGAGTGGTAGCGGGCCTCCAGGGTCTCGATCCGGGCCGCCTGGTCGGGGGTGATGATGTCGCAGACCCAGTTCCAGTGCAGCGCCACCCGGTCGCCGGCGGACAGCCCCGGCAGCAGCGACCAGCCCTCCACCGACCACCGCACCGTCTCGCGGTGCGGCGCGCCCGGCACCAGCCCGCCGGCCGGGCCGGCGAGCAACGGGCGCGACTCGACGGTGGCGGTCTCCCCCGACACGGCGGTCACCACGCCGGTGCGGATGCGGCACTGGTCGAGCACCGACAGGGCCTGCGGGTGGCCGGTGGTGGCCAGGAGGCCCGCCCACGGGTAGACCTCGAACACCTGGAACGTGTGGTGCGGCAGCGCGCGGTCGGTCGCGGACTGCCAGGTGCCGCCCGACTGGCCGGCGAACCGGGTCGTCAGGAACGACACCAGCGACTCCGACGAGACGCCGGCCAACAGGTCGCCGCCCACCCAGTAGGCCTCCACCACCCGCTCGTCGAGCGGGTCCGGCGTGCCCGCCGTGGACGCGAGGAACTCCAGATAGGACCACGCGCCCTCGAACCGGCGGGCGCGGCGGGCGATGTCCGCGGTGGCGTCGCCGCGCAGCATCGCCTCGGCCCCCGCCGGACCGCAGTAGCCCAGGGCGTTCGGCGGGTACGCGTACCGCGCGAACATCAGCGCGCCCTCGGCCGACACGTCAGCAGATCCGGGGTAGCTGCTCGCCGATCGGCAGGCTGATCACCCGGTTGCCGCCCAGCGCGGTGCGCGCGACGACCGTGCCGGGATGCTCGGCCACGCACGCGCCGATCACCCGGGCGCCCGCGCCGAACGGGTGCGCGCGCATCGCCGCCAGCACCGGGTCCGCCGACGCCGGGTCGACCACCGCCACCAGCTTGCCCTCGTTGGCCACCTGCAACGGGTCGAGCCCGAGCAGGCTGCACGCGTCCCGCACCGCGTCGGGCACCGGCAGGTCCCGCTCCACGAGCGACACACCGACCTGCGAGGCCCGGGCGATCTCGTTGAGCGAGGCCGCCACGCCGCCGCGGGTCGGGTCCCGCAGCACCCGCACGTCGCCGCCGGTGCGCAGCATCGCCGCGACCAGGCCGGCCAGCGGCGCGGTGTCGCTGAGCACGGACGTGCCGAACGTCAGCCCCTCGCGGCCGCTCATGACCGCGATCCCGTGCGCGCCGATGTCGCCGCTGACCAGCACCACGTCGCCCGGCCGGGCACGCCGCGGGCCGATCTCGACGCCCGGCGCGACCAGGCCGATGCCGGCGGTGTTGACGAACACCCCGTCGCCGCTGGCGCTGTCGACCACCTTGGTGTCGCCGGTGACCAGCTTGACGCCCGCGGCGGCCGCGGCCAGGCCCATCGCCTGCGCGATCCGGCCCAGCACGGCGAGCTCGGTGCCCTCCTGCAGGATGAACGCGGTCGACAGGAACAGCGGCGTCGCGCCCGACATGGCCAGGTCGTTGACGGTGCCGTTGACCGCGAGGTCGCCGATCGAGCCGCCGGGGAAGAACATCGGCTTGACCACGTACGAGTCGGTCGAGAACGCGAGCCGTGCCCCGCCGGCCTCGACCACCGCCGAGTCGCCGAGGTCGGCCGCGCCCGCGGCGCCGAAGGCCGGCAGGAACAGCTGCTCCACCAGCTCGGCCGACATCGCACCGCCACCGCCGTGCCCCATCACCACCGCCGGGGTGTCCCGCAGCGGCACCGGGCACGACCACGCGGAAAGGTCCACAGTGGTCACCCGCCGACCTCCACGAGATCGAGCCGCCGGTACGCGTAGTAGGCCGCGCACGCACCCTCGGAGGACACCATCGTGGCGCCCAGCGGGTTGCGCGGCGTGCACTCCTTGCCGAACGCGGCACACTCGTGCGGCTTGATGTGCCCCTGGAGCACCTCGCCCGCCCGGCACAGCGGCGACTCGTCGGTGCGGATCTCGCCGACCGCGAACCGCTCCTCGGCGTCGAACTCCCGGTAGCGCGCCGAGAGCCGCCAGCCGCTGGCCGGGATCGTGCCGATGCCCCGCCAGGTGCGGTCGGCGACCTCGAAGACGTCCTCGAGCATCGCCCGCGCCGGCACGTTGCCCTCGGCCGGCACCACCCGCGGGTAGGCGTTGGCCAGCTCGTGCCGCCCGGCTTCCAGCTGCACGACCGTCTGCCGGATGCCCTCCAGGATGTCGAGGGGCTCGAACCCCGTGACGACGATCGGCACGCGGTACTTCGCCGCGAGCGCCGGGTACTGTTCGGTGCCCATCACGCTGCAGACGTGCCCGGCCGCCAGAAACGCCTGCACGCGGCAGCTCGGCGACTCCATGATGGCCGCGATCGCCGGCGGCACGAGCACGTGCGAGACCAGCAGCGAGAAGTTGCGGATGCCCAGCCGCCGGGCCTGGTGCACGGTCATCGCGTTCGCCGGTGCCGTGGTCTCGAAGCCGATCCCGAAGAACACCACCTGCCGGTCGGGGTGCTGCCGGGCCAGCTCCAGCGCGTCGAGCGGCGAGTAGACCACCCGCACGTCCGCGCCTTCGCTCTTGACGGTGAACAGGTCGCGGCCGCTGCCCGGCACGCGCAGCATGTCGCCGAACGAGCAGAAGATGACGTCGGGTGCTGACGCGATGGCCAGCGCCTTGTCGATGGTCTCCAGCGGCGTCACGCAGACCGGGCAGCCCGGCCCGTGGATCAGCTCGATGCCCTCGGGCAGGAGCTGGTCGATGCCGTGCCGGATGATCGAGTGGGTCTGCCCGCCGCAGACCTCCATCATCGCCCAGGGCCGCGTGGTGGCCGCGTGGATCGCGTCGAGGAGCCGGCGCGCCAGCGCCGGGTCGCTGAACTCGTCGAGATACTTCATTTCGCCCCGAACTCCTCCTCGAGAATGCCCAGTTGTTCGAAGTTGGCGAGGGTCTGCTTCGCGGAGTCCTCGTCGAGCCGCTGGATCGCGAAGCCGACGTGCACGACGACGTACTCGCCGACGGCCGCGTCCGGGACGTACTGCAGGCACACGTCCTTGCGTACGCCGCCGAAGTCGACGTCGGCCATCAACGTCCCGTCCCGTTCGGCGATGCTCATGACCTGTCCGGGTACTGCCAGACACACGGTGTGGTTCCCCTTCCTACGAAGCGGCGGCGATCAGCAACTGGCCAAGCGCGATGCCGCCGTCGTTCGGCGGCAGCAGGCTCGGGCGCAGCACGGTGAAGCCCCGGTCGGACAGCAGCCGGTCGGCCGCGTCGAGCAGGACCGCGTTCTGGAAAACCCCGCCACCAAGCGCAACGGTCCGCAGGCCGGTCCGGTCGCGGGCGCGGCCGGCCAGGTCCGCGACCAGCGCGGCGACGGTGGCGTGGAAGACCGCCGCGACCTCCGCGGCCGGCGCGCCGGCACGCACGTCGGCGACCACGGCCCGGACCAGCTCGGCCGGGTCGGCTACCAGCGGCCCGTCGGTGTCGTGCACGCCGATCGGGTACGCGCGACCGACCGGCCCGTGCGACCGGGCGAGCCCTTCCAGCACGATGGCGGCCTCGGCCTCGTAGTCGACCTCGTGCTTGACGCCGACCAGCGAGGCCACCGCGTCGAACAGCCGGCCCATGCTGGACGTCGGCACGCTGCCGAACGCCGTGTCGAGCTGGTGCGCCAGCACGTCCCGCTCGGCCTGCGGGCAGGCCGCCACCGCCGGCACGTCGTCGGCCCAGTCGATGCCGGCGTGCCGCAGGTGCGCGAGCGCCATCCGGTAGGGGCGCAGCACGCTCGCGTCCCCACCGGCCAGCGGCACGTAGCCGAGGTGTGCGAAGCGCTCCGCCGCCTTGTAGCCGCAGAGCAGCACCTCGCCGCCCCAGACCGCGCCGTCGGTGCCGTAGCCGGTGCCGTCGAAGGCGACGCCGATCACCTGCTCCCCGGCGCCGATGCCGTGCTCGCCCATGACGGCGGCGATGTGCGCGTGGTGGTGCTGGACCCGGTGCACCGGGCGGCCGGCGGCGCGCTCCAGCGCCCACCGCGTGCTCCGGTAGTCCGGGTGCGCGTCGGCGACCAGCCGCGCCGGGCGTACGCCGGTGAGGTCCTCGATCTGGTTCGCGACGGAGGTCAGCGCGTCGACGGTGCGCCGGTCGTCCATGTCGCCCACGTGCGGGCTGAGCCAGGCGTAGCGGCCCTCGGCGACCGCGCAGGCGTTCTTCAGGTCGGCACCGGCGGCCAGCGACGGCGGCACGTCGAACGGCAGGGCGACCGGCAGCGGCGCGTAGCCCCGGGACCGCCGCACCGGCAACGGCGCGCCGGCCACCGTGCGGGTGACCGAGTCGTCGCAGGGCACGTGGATCGGCCGGTCGTGGCGCAGCCAGGCGTCGGCCAGCCCGGCCAGCCGGCGCAGCGCGTCCGCGTCGTCGGTGACGATCGGCTCGCCGGCCACGTTGCCGGAGGTGAGCACCAGGGCGTCGGTCATCGGCGGGTCGCCGTCGAGGCCGAAGAGCAGCTCGTGCAGCGGCGTGTAGGGCAGCATCACGCCGAGGTCCGGGTTGCCGGGCGCCACCTCGTCGGCCAGCGCCTCACGTTTTGGCGCCAGCACGATCGGGCGTTGCGCGCCGGCGAGCAGGTGCTCCTCGTCGGCGGTGAGCACCGCGACCCGGCGGGCGGTGGCCAGGTCGGCGACCATCACCGCGAACGGCTTGCCGCCGCGGCGCTTGCGGCGGCGCAGCTCCGCGACGGCGTGGGGGTCGCGGGCGTCGCAGGCGAGGTGGTAGCCGCCGAGGCCCTTCACCGCGACGATCCGGCCCTGCGCCAGCAGCTCGCGGGCGGTGCGCAGGGCGGTCTCGCCGTGCACGGGCGGCCACGCGTGCCGGCCCGGGTCGCCGGTGACCAGCTCGATCCGGGGGCCGCAGTCGGGGCAGGCGATCGGCTGGGCGTGGAAGCGGCGGTCGGCCGGATCCTCGTACTCCTGGCGGCAGGCGTCGCACATCGGGAAGCCGGCCATCGTGGTGGTCTCCCGGTCGTACGGGAGCGCGGTGATGATGGTCAGCCGCGGGCCGCAGTTGACGCAGGTGATGAACGGGTGCCGGTGGCGGCGGTTCTCCGGGTCGCGCAGCTCGGCCCGGCAGTCGGCGCAGGTGGCCACGTCGGGCGAGGCCAGGGTGCGGGAGCGGCCGGCAGGGCCGGACTCCTCGATGGTGAAGCCGGTGCCGCCGACGGGGTCCATGGTGGACTCGGTGACGGTCTCGACCACGGCCAGCGGCGGGGGTTCGGTGCGCAGGCGACGGGCGAACGTGTCGAGCGCGTCCGGGGTGCCCTCGACCTCGATCGTGACACCGGTCGCGGTGTTGGAAACCTGGCCCGTCAGGGCCAGCGCGGTCGCGGTCGCGTACACGAACGGGCGGAAGCCCACGCCCTGCACGACGCCGGTCACCGCGTAGCGGCGGCGGACGCGCTGGTCCTCATCACGGCCCCGGCCCATCAGCTCCAGGCCTTCCAGGGCGCCGCGGGCGCGGTCCGCGTCGATCAGCTCGACCGCGAAGCCCATGTGGATGAGCACCCAGGCGCCCGGCGCCGGTTGGGCGTCCAGCATGCCGACGTTCACCCGGCGGGCGGCGCCCTCGACGTCGACCAGGGCGAGCTGGCCCTCGTACCCGGGCACGATCTCGACGACCTGTCCCGGGATGCCCAGGCACATTGTCAGGTCCCTCCGGTGGTGAGCTTGCCGAGCAGGACGTCGACGGCGGCGACCGCTTCGGGCACGGCGGCGGCGACGGCGGGGCTGAGGCCGAGATCCTCGTCCAGGTTGGTCGGGCGGCAACCGACCACATAGGTGCGTGGCAGGGTGCCGCCGAGGCGGTGCAGCGTGGCCAGCACGGTGGCCGGGTCCATGGCGTGCGCGTCGAGGCCGGCGCCGCCGGGCAGGTCGCCGGTGCTCACTTCGAGGACGGTGACGGTGCCCGGCGCGGCGTCGCCGGGCAGCGCGTCGACCAGGATCAGGGCTTCGACGCCGTCGACCAGGTCGTAGGCCAGGTGCAGGCCGCGGATGCCGTAGTCGACCACGCGGACGTGGTCGGGCAGGTCACCCCGCTCGACCAGCGCTTGGGCGACGGCCGGGCCGAACCCGTCGTCGCCCAGGAACACGTTGCCGATCCCCGCTATCAGAACGGTCACATCGAGCGGATCTTCAGGTACCGCCGGATGTCGGGTACGGACCGGACGGTCAGCACCAGGGCTGCCAGCGCCACCGCGGCACCGACGCCCGCCGTCACCATGCCGAGCCTTCTCATGACCGGCTCTCCTCTCTCTGGATGGGTTCCTCGTCACCGGCGGGTGAGATCTCGTCCGGCGCGAAGTAGAAGTAGCGGCCGTACCAGTCGTGCAGGTCGGCCGCGGGGTCGTCGACGAGCACCAGGGCCACGTGCGTGCCACCGTCCACGTCGGACAGCACGGCGGTGACCCGGGCGAGCTGGCCGGCGAAGAACAGGTCCTGCGCGTCGGCCCGGCGGCGCGGGTGTACCCGCACGATGCTGCCCTTGCCCACGCGGACGCCGTCCACGACGACCGAGTCGGTCTCGGGCGAGACGGCGGCATCCGCCGCGGGGTCCCACCACGGCATTCCCCCGGTCTCGAACGTCGGGGGTTCGACGTTGCGGAGGTCGCGCGGCGCCGGGTCCCGGAACACGCCGTGCAGGCGTTGCAGCTCTTCGGGGGTGAGCCCGTCGCACCGGTCGATGATGGCGGCGACCTGCGGGTCCGTGGCCCTGGCCTCGGCCTTCTCCGCCTCGGTCATCGTCATGATCCGCAGCACCAGGATCTCGTCGATCTCGGTCGCGTCGAACAGCGCGCCCGGGCTCTCCTCGGCCACCTCGGGGTGGTCGTAGAGGATGATCGGCGAGCCGAGCACGAGGTCGGTCGTGCCGGCCGGCCCGGCCAGCACCGGCCAGCAGCGGTGCTGGGCGCACCGGGCGGCGGCGCCGGCGGCGGCGTCCGGCGGGTCGATCACCGAGACGAAGCCGGCGCGGTTGGCTTTGAGCACGAGGTGCGCACCGAGCAGTGAGCTGCGTACGGCGTCGTCCTTCGTGGACACCGGGCCGTCGTACGCGTTCTCGACGGCAACGGTCAGCCTGGTCTGGCCGTCGTCGACCGCCGCGGCGAGCCGGACGTGGGCGCGGACGGGCCAGCGCCGCCGGACGACCCGCCCGACCTCGGTGCCGAGCTCGTCCAGCAGCGGCTCGACGTCGGCGCCGCCGGAGATCTCGACCCGCAGCTCGGCGTCCGGGCCGATCTCCTGCGCCGCGAAGACGGCCTCCCGCTCGACGGCCTCGTCCCAGGTGAGCACGGTCTGTCCGGCCGCGTGGAGCGCCTCGACGTCGACGAACGTCCCGTCGCCGACCCGGCGCTGCGCCTGCCGCACCTGGAGCTGCAGGAAGCGCAGGTGCACGTCGACCGTGCCGTCGTGGGCGTCGCCGGTCAGCAGGCACTGCATCGCCATCCCGGACTCCTCGCCCAGGCCGCGCTCGGCGGCGCCGGGCGGTCCGAGCACCCCGAACTGCCAGCGCGACCGGTTCTTCCCGGAGCTGGCGCGGTAGGGATAGAGCAGGTAGCCCTCGTAGAGCACCGCGTCGGCGACCGCACGGACGGCCTCGAGACTCATGCGACCACCTCGTCGGCGGGCAGCAGCGAACGAATGGTCTCTTCCCAGCTCACGTGGCCCTGCCGGGCGCGGAGGGCGGCGAGGGCGTCGAGCACCTCGCGGTCGAGGCGGAGCCAGCCGGTGCCGGGGAAGTACTGCTCGATCATGTCCCGCCAGACCGCGACCGGCAGGTCGTAGGCGGCGGTCCGGTCCCAGGGCACCGGCTCCACCGCGAAGCCGGTCCCGCCGGGCACGAACACGGTGCCGGAGAACAGGAACGAGAGCGGGACCGTGCCGTCGGTCAGGGCGTGCAGATAGCTGGTGCCGACCACGTCGAGGTCGTACGTGCACGGCAGCGCCAGGTCGACCTCGGTGCCGCCGGCGAAGCCCGGCACGGTGGTGTCGCAGCGCAGCCACGGGAACGGGCGCACGGTGTCGGTCCACCGCTCCCGCCCGCCGAACAGCCCGCGCAGCGCCTCGCCCTCGGCGGGGTCGTACCCGCGCCGCTGCGGCTCGACCCGCACCTGGCAGCGCAGCGTCATCGCGTGCACCCGGCGGCCGGCGTCGTCGTCGATCCGCAGCTTGGCGGTCAGCTGCGGGGTCACGGCGTGCGGCTCGGCGACGATGTCGCGGACGGCGAAGAGCAGGGTCATCCGTCGACGCTCCGCTCCTGCACCCGGGTGAAGAAGTCGGCCACCGCGGCCCGCGCCTCGGTGCCGCCGTCGAAGCCACGCCAGCCCTGGCGCAGCGTGCCGACGAGCTCGTAGCAGACGTCGATCGGCACGAGGTGGCACGAGCCGGAGTGGGCGGCACCGGGCGTCGTGCGGCGCACCAGCAGGGCCTCCACGTCGGGCCGCAGCGTGGCCAGCTCGGGGTGGGCGGCGAGCACGCCGGCCCAGGCGTCCAGCGGCAGCTCCGACTCGGTCGCGCCGGCCGGGCCGGGGTAGAACCCGACCAGCCGGTCCTGCACCGAGTTGTAGAAGAGGAAAACCAGCCCGACCGGGATGTCCAGGGCGTCGAACGCCGGGCCGTCGGCGGAGACGTTCGGAAAGCTCAGGTAGCGGTCCGGCACGGCCCGGTAGCGCTGGTCACCGTCGCCGGAGAACAGCAGGTAGCAGGCCCGGCATGTGCACATCAGCGCGCGACCCTCGAGGTGCACGACGTGGCCGTGCGCTCCGGGCACGGGCTGGGCGCACATCTCGCAGCGCTCCCCCGCGACCCGCGGTGCGGGCCGGTCCCGGCTGATCCGGCGCAGCGCGCCGAGCGGCTGGGTCACGGCGTCTCCGCGTGCGCCGGGCCGACCCGGCTGAACAGCGAGCCGACCGGGATGATCGGTCCGGCGGCCGGGTCGCCGGCGAGCACCTCGATGGTCACGACCTCGGGTGCGGCGTCGGCGACCGCGGACTCCACGGCCGCCTTCAAGGGTGCCGACGAGCAGCCGCTGGCGGTCAGGCGTACCCGGGCGATGCCCTCGGGTGTGATGTCGATGAGCGCGGCCTCGCCACCGGGGGCGGCCGCCGCCAGCGCCTTCGCCACGCGGGTCGACGCACTCTCCGGGTGCAGGCCGTGCACGAGCAGCAGGCTGGCGACCAGCTCGTCGCCGGCGAGGGCGTCGAGCACGTCGTCGCCGAGCGCGCCGCGCTCGTGCAGCAACTCCAGCAGGCGTTCCAGGCCGGCACCGTAGAGGTCGACGACCAGCCGGACGAGCTCCTCGGCCCGGTCCCGGGCCACCGCCCCGCCGGCCGCGCTCGCCGTGATCAGTGCCTCGATGCGGTCTCCGGCCGCGCGCCAGTCGGCGGCGGCCGGAGCCTTGGTGTCTACAGTGGTCACTCGATGCCGGCCGTCTGCGTCGGCGAGTGCAGCATCTCGAGCTTCTTGCCGTTGCCCAGGTACATGTGCACGCCACAGGGCAGGCAGGGGTCGAAGCTGCGGACCGTACGCATGATGTCGATGCCCTTGAAGTGCTCCCGGTCGTTCTCCTCGAAGATCGGCTGACCCTGCACCGCGTCCTCGTAGGGGCCGGGAGTGCCGAAGCTGTCCCGGGGGCTCGCGTTCCACGGGGTCGGCGGGTACGGGTGGTAGTTGGCGATCTTCCCGTCCCGGATCACCATGTGGTGCGAGAGCACACCGCGCACCGCCTCGGTGAAGCCGCAGCCGATGCTGTCCTTCGGCACGTCGAACTTCTCCCAGGTCTTGGTCCGCCCGGCGCGGATCTCGCCCAGCGCCTGCTCGGCGAAGTGCAGCGCACAGGCGGCCGCGTACGCCTGGAAGTAGGTGCGGGCCCGGTTGCGCTCCAGCGTGTTGCTCCACTGGGGAATGTGCCACTCCAGCTCGACCGGGCCCTTCAGCGCGGTCTTCGGGAGGTTGATCTTCACGCTGCGCCCGGTGGACTGCACGTAGCCGATGTCGACCAGGCCGGCCAGCGCGGTCGACCAGAGCCGGGCCAGCGGGCCGCCGCCGGTGTCCAGGGCCAGGTAGTCCTTGCCGTCGAACCAGCGCGGCGACATCACCCAGCTGTAGTTGCCGTCGAGGTCGCGCTTCTGCGGCTGCGGGTTGGTGTGCTGGTTCCAGGGGTGCCGCTTGTCGACCGGGTTGCCCAGCGGGTCCTCGGTCACGAACATCTCCTGGCCTTCCCAGTCCTGGTAGTAGGACGAGCCGAGCAGGATGCGGATGCCGAGGTTGATCCGGACGAGGTCGGTGGTGACCAGCTTGCCGTCGACGACGATGCCGGGGGTCACGTACATCTTGCGACCCCAGTCGGTCATGTCCTTGTACTCGAAGTTGCAGTGCTCCGGGTCCTGGAACGAACCCCAGCAGCCGAGCATGATCCGCCGGTTGCCGACCATCTCGTAGCCGGGCAGCGCCTGGTAGAAGAAGTTGAAGAGGTCGTCGTGCATCGGCACGACCTTCTTCATGAACTCGACGTAGCGCATGAGCCGGCTCATGTAGTCGGTCATGAGCTGGACGGTCGCGACCGTGCCGACACCGCCGGGGTACAACGTGGACGGATGGACGTGGCGTCCTTCCATCAGGCAGAACATCTCGCGGGTCATCCGGCTGACCTGCAGCGCCTCGCGGTAGTGGTCGCCCGTGAACGGGTTGAGCGCGCGCATGATGTCGCCGATGGTGCGGTAGCCGTGCGCACCCGCGTTGGGCGCATCGGTGCGGTTGGCCTGCTCGAGCACGCCCGGGTTGGTCTCGGCGACCATCTTCTCGCAGTAGTCGACCCCGACCAGGTTCTCCTGGAAGATGTTGTGGTCGAACATGTACTCGGCGGCCTCACCGAGGTTGACGATCCACTCACCGATCGCCGGCGGCTTCACCTTGTACGCCATGTTCTGCGTGTAACAGGAGCAGGTCGCGTGGTTGTCGCCGCAGATGCCGCAGATCCGGCTGGTGATGAAGTGGGCGTCCCGCGGGTCCTTGCCGCGCATGAAGATCGAGTACCCGCGGAAGATCGAGCTGGTGCTGTGGCACTCCGCGACCACCCGCTGGTTGAAATCGATCTTGGTGTAGATACCCAGGCTACCCACGATGCGGGTGATCGGGTCCCACGCCATGTCCACAAGGGACTCGGTCCCCGCGCCGGAAGCGCGTTGCGGTTGCGTCACCGTCATCGGTTCGGCTGCCTCTCTCGTCGGGTCACCAGGTGCGCTTCGCGCCGGTGGTGAGTTCGCGGCCGCGCTTGCGCCACTTGGGCTCGCGGTCGAGCGTGTGGGTGGTGATGTTGCGCAGGCTGCGCATCGTCTTGCCGTACGCGGCGCCGGTGGTCGTGGAGAGCTTCGCGCCGGGCGGCTCGTCCATGAACGGCATGAACTTGTCGGGGAAGCCGGGCATGGTGCAGCCGATGCAGATGCCGCCGACGTTCGGGCAGCCGCCCAGGCCGTTCATCCAGCCGCGCTTGGGCACGTTGCACTTCACCGCCGGGCCCCAACAGCCGAGCTTGACGATGCACTCGGGCTGGCCGTACTCGGTCGCGAAGTCGCTCTGCTCGTAGTAGCCGGCGCGGTCACAGCCCTCGTGCACGGTCGCGCCGAACAGCCAGGTGGGCCGCAGCGCGTCGTCGAGCGGGATCATCGGCGCCTGACCGGTAGCCATGTAGAGCAGGTACGTCAGCGTCTCCGACATGTTGTCGGGCTGGATCGGGCAGCCGGGCACGTTGACGATCGGGATGCCGGCCTTGGACTTCCAGTCCCAGCCGAGGTAGTCGGCCACGCCCATCGCGCCGGTCGGGTTGCCGGCCATCGCGTGGATGCCGCCGTACGTCGCGCAGGTGCCGGTCGCCACGATCGCGGTCGCCTTCGGCGCGAGCCGGTCGAGCCAGCCGCTCATCGTGATCGGCTGGTCGGTCGCCGGGTTGTTGCCGAAGCCGGTCCAGTAGCCCTCGCTCTTGAGCTCCTCGTTGGCGATCGAGCCCTCGACGACGAGCACGAATGGGTCGAGCTCGCCGCGGTCGGCCTTGAAGAACCACTCGAGGAAGTCGTCGGCGCCGCCGTTCGGGCCGCACTCGAAGTCGATCAGTGGCCAGTGGACCGCGACCTTGGGCAGGCCCGGCAGCGCGCCGAGGGCGATCTCCTCGATGCTCGGCTGGGTCGCGGCGGTCAGCGACACCGAGTCGCCGTCGCAGCTGAGCCCGGCGTTGATCCAGAGAACGTGGATGAGGGTTTCCTCGGCCTTGATCGCTTCTTGCGTCGGCATGGTGTCCGCCTTTCCGAGCGCGTCCGGCGTCGCTGAACGTGCTTAGCTCGGTGCTCAGCGTAATATCGGACCTAGGCCGCAAGTAGGCGCAACGCTGACAATTGTCAACAAGGAGCGGCGTGCACGAGCTGTCGATCACGCAGAGCGTCGTGGACGAGGTCCTCTCGCGGGCGGGTTCACGTCGGGTGCACGCGGTCCGACTGCAGGTCGGAGCCCTGACGGCCGTCGTGCCCGCGTCTCTGGAGTTCTGCTTCGACCTCGTCGCCGCCGGCACCGTCGTCGAGGGCGCCCGCCTGGAGATCGACGTGACACCGGCCCGCGCGGCGTGTCGGGCCTGCGGCGTGTCGTTCGACCTGCCCGACCCCGTGTTGCTGTGCGCGTGCGGCAGCGCCGACGTCTCGGTGCTCGCCGGCCGCGAGTTGAAGATCGTCTCGATGGAGGTGGGTTGAGCGGTGTGCGGAACCTGCGGTTGCCCTGACGGTGACCACGCTCATGAGCATGTGTCTCTGGAACAGAACGTGCTCGCCAAGAACGACGCCATCGCCCGGGACAACCGGGCCTGGCTGCGCAAGCGGGACGCGATCGCGCTCAACCTGATGAGCTCGCCCGGCTCCGGCAAGACCACGCTGCTGGAGCGGACGCTGGTCGCGCTGGCCCGCGTGCGGCCGGCGGCGGTCATCGAGGGCGACCAGGCCACGTCGCTGGACGCGGAGCGGCTGCGCCGCACGGGCGCGCCCGCGGTGCAGGTCAACACCGGGGCCGGCTGCCACCTGGACGCGGCGCTGGTGCGCTCGGCACTGTCCAGGCTGGACCCGCCGGCGGGTGCGGTGGTGTTCGTGGAGAACGTCGGCAACCTGGTCTGCCCGGCCATGTTCGACCTGGGCGAGCAGCGCAAGGTGGTGGTCATCTCGGTGACCGAGGGCACGGACAAGCCGCTGAAGTACCCCTACATGTTCGCGGCGGCGGACCTGGTGCTGATCAACAAGATCGACCTGCTGCCGTACGTCGACTTCGACCTGGACCTGTGCGCCAAGCACGCCCGCGCGGTCAACCCGGACCTGACGCTGCTCACGGTCTCGGCGACAACCGGCGACGGGCTGCCGTCGTGGTACGAGTGGATCGCCGCGATCTGACGACCAGGACCGGTCGCGCTGGGACCGAGAGCTGATCGCGGAAGGCCTGCCGCTGGTGCGGCCCGAGCCGCGCGGCCCTACGCCATCCAGGCCGCGATCGATCCCTCTCCGGGTCAGGGCAGCTTGTCGGGGTTGACGATCGAGTGCAGCGCCCGGATCCGGCCGTCGGCGACGTCCATGCCCATCACCATGATCAGGCGGTCGTCGGCGTCGACCGTCACGAAGCCGGGCTGGCCGTTGACCTCGGCGATCTTCACCCGGAGGCCGCGCTCGGCGATCTTGCGGAAGCCGACCGCGATGGTCCGGGCGACCCGGTGGCGGCCGTCGACCGCCCGGCCCAGCGCCGGCACCCGGCCGCCGCCGTCGGCGTGCAGGGCGACGTCGTCGGCCAGCAGCGCCTCCAGCGCCGCGAGGTCGCCCCGGCTGGCGGCGGCGGTGAAGCGCTCGGCCAACTCCTGCCGCTGCTGCCGCGAGGCCGGGTAGCGCGGGCGGCGCTCCTTGACGTGGTGGCGCGCCTTGGCGACCAGGTGGCGGGTGGTGTCCACATCGGTGCCGACGATCTCGGCCACCTCCGGGTACGGGTAGTCGAAGACCTCGCGCAGCAGGAACGCGGCCCGTTGCCGGGGCGACAGGCTCTCCAGCAGCACGAGGAACGCCAGTGACAGTGAGTCGGCGGTCTCGGCCTGGTCGGCCGGCGACGGCTCGGACAGGACGGGTTCGGGCAGCCACTCACCGACGTACCTCTCGCGCCGGACCCTGGCCGACCGCAACTGGTCGATGGACAGCCGGGTGACCAGCGTCGCCACGAACGCGCGCGGCGAGGTGATCTCCTCCGTCTGGTGCATGCGCAGGAACGCCTCCTGCACGATGTCCTCGGCTTCGCTGACACTGCCCAGCATCCGGTACGCGATGGCGAAGGCGCGGGGGCGCAACTCGGCGTACACCTCGGACATCTAGCTCATTCCCTCAACGAAGCCGGTGCGCCAACTCGCGTACCTCGGTGCCCAGCCCAGCTCTTTCTTGATCTTCTCGCTGGAGATCCCGCGTGACCGGGTCATCATGTCGACGGCGCTCGCGCCCGCCAAGGGTCGCACGAGCCAGGCCGGCACGCGGCGGGGCGGCTTGGCACCGAGCGCCCGGGCCAGGGCCGGGAACAGCTCGCGTACGGGCGCCGGCTCGTCGTCGCCGACGTGGTAGATGCCCGGGCGGCCGCGCTCGATGATCGCGACGGTCGCGGTCGCGGCATCGTCGACGTGTACGACCGACCACACGCCCGTGCCGCCGCCGACGACCGGGACCCGGCGCTTGCGGATCAGCTTCGCGATCGTCGCGTCCGGGTCGGCGCTGAAGTCGGTGCCGGGTCCGTAGAAGCCGCCGTACCGGATCGCGATGCCGTCGGCCCAGTCGATGCCGGTCACGGCGTCCTCGAGGTGGCGCAGCGCGCCGACGAGCGGCTCGGCGCCTTTGGGCGGGTGCGGTTCGAGGAGGCCGCTCTCATCGGCGACCGGGCCGCCGGCGCGCCGCATCCAGGCGCCGTTGCTCTGCGCGACGAACCGGCGGACACCGGCGGCGCGGGCGGCGGCCAGCAGGTGGTCCGTGCCCTCGGTGCGGAGCCGGTTGGTCGCGGCGACCATGCGTTTCGCGTTGCGAAAGCTCGCGGGGCCGCCGAGCGCGGTGAGCTGGTGCACGACCACCTCAGGCTCGGCCCGGGCCACCGCGTCGGCGACGGAGTCGGGGTCGAGCGCATCCATGATCACCGGTTCGGCACCGAGCCGGCGCAGCGCGGCTGTCCGGTCGGGTTTGCGGGTCGTGCCGACCACCTCGTGGCCGCGGGCGACGAGCTGGGCGACGAGCGGGGTGCCGATCGCGCCGGCCGCACCGGCGACGAAGATCTTCATGACGTCTCCTTCCTCTCCAACAGGAGACGAGACGCCCCCGCCGGCTATGAACGGCGGTTACCCAGGTCACATTATGCCGCGTTCGCCCTGTTCGCGTTGGGCGTAGGCGCGGGCCCGCGCCGTTCGCCTACGGTCGGCGGGTGACCATTTCAACCGTTGGTTCGGTCGTCGGACGGCTCGTGGGGTGGCTGTCGGAGCTGATGCCCGACGATGATCGGCGGGACGCGCTGGTCGCGGAGCTGAGCGGCCGATTCGGCGGCTCCGGCGCGCCGGTCACGGCCGCGGACTGCGACGCGATCGCCCGAGCCGCGTGGCCGTTCTCGCGGCACGTGGCATTGATCTTCGAGCCGGACGGCACGTCGCCGGCGGACGTCGTGGCAGGTTCGTGGCCGCCGGTGGCACCTGAGGTGATCCGCGGCCGCGCGGCGTTCGTGTCGGGCGTGTCGCGGCTCGACTGCGGCACCGGGGTGGTGCGGATCGACGGGCTGGACCCGATCGGCCTCGCCCAGCCATATGTGGACGCGGCGTTCGGCTTGTTTCGCGGCGCGCGGCGGGTGGTGCTGGACCTGCGCCGGAACGGCGGCGGGGAGCCGGCAACGGTGGCGTGGATCGCCGGGTGGCTGCTCGGCGACCGGTCGGTCAAACTGTCCGATGTGGTCGACCGGGGATCGGTGCGGTCGTGGTGGACGCCTGAGCGGCCGCGCGGCACGGCGCTGCTCCAGGACGCGTACGTGCTGGTCGGTCCCGGCACGTTCTCGTCGGGCGAGGCACTCGCCTACCACCTCCAGGCCCACGCACGGGTGACGGTGGTCGGCTCGACCACCCCCGGCGCCGCGGACCACGTCCTGCCGATCCGGCTCGCACCAACGGTGTTGGCCCATGTGCCGCACGCCCATGTGGTGGACGCGGTGACCGGCGCGAACTGGGAGGGCACGGGGGTGGTGCCGGACGTGGCGTGCCCGCCCGGACAGGCACTCGACACCGCGCTGGCGTTGGCGTGACCTGACCCCCAGGGTCAGTCCCACCAGTTGAACACCAACTCTCCCGGCTTCCAGCGGCCGATCTCCTCCCGCTCACCGCGGTCGAGGGTGGAGAGGTCCAGGCGTGCGAGCGGGGTCGCGAGGGTGACCGGGTCGAACACGCGGAACGGCGGGACCGAACCCAACGCGGCGGCGAGCGCCGGTTCGGACCGGAACGTCAGCGGCTCGACGGACCCGTCCGGCGGCCGCGCGATCGCCAGCCAGGGCAGCAGCGCGTGGCAGACCACGCCTATCCGGTCGTCGACCGTCCGGATGACCGTGAGGTGGAAGTTCGGTGTCACGCCGGCTGGCTCGAAGCCCTCGACCCGACCGGCCACCTCGCGCGCGGCCATGTGCACGGCCTGACGGAAGGCGCGGACGTCAGTGCGGGCAGGCGGGCCGTCGGCGGCGTCCCAGAAACCGGTGGCGCCGCGCGGGAGTGCGGTCACCAGGTCCAGCGGCCGAGCTTGCGGGGGTAGCGGACGATCAGCGTCCCGGCGGCACTGCTGCCGGTGACCACCAGGTGCGGTGCCGTGGAGGCCGGGTCGGGATAGGAGTTGACCCGGCAGAGGGTGAAGCCGCCGGTCGTGCGGAGCTTGTCCAGGTCGGCGGTGGCGCCCCGGGGCAGGACGATGAAGGTGGTGCCGCCCTGTGTGGACAGTTCGACCTCGACGAAGCGGTGGCTGAAGACGGCCTCGCGGAAGTCGAGCTTGACGATCCCGGCGACGCCGCGCACCACCAGCTTCCGCGGCACCGCCCAGCGCCCGGACCGCCGGATCTGCCCGGCGTGGCCGCGCAGCTCGACCACGTCCTTGGCCTCCATCGCCGGGACGACGGCGACGCGCGGCAGGTCGGCCAGGAACGGCTCCACGTCGCGGAAGGTGCGTGAACGCAGCACGCCGTCGACCCGCTCCTCGAACTCGGCCATGGTCAGCCGGCCCTCGGAGACCGCCGTGTTGAGGCGCGCCAGCACGCTCTCCCGCTCGGCGTCGGACATGCGAATGTCGCGCTGCGAGGGAAGCTCGGCGGTCACACCCACGACTCTACGGGCCAGGCCAGGCCCGGAACAGCTCCTGCCCGCGGCCGCGGGTCTGTCTCGTGGACAAGGCCGCCGCAGCCCGGTCAGGACTCACGACAGCCCCTGATCCGATCTGTTCCAAGGGGTGGGTCCTACCGCGCGCCGTGCTGAAGCCTCCACGAATCGGGGATGGTCCACCAACGTCCGGGCGCGTGGTGCGAGATGTGCCTGACCGGTGGCAGATCGGGAAGTTCGATCCGCGATCCACCAGCGCCGCCGCCCCGGATCAGGGACGGGCCGCGGGGCCGTGGGCGGGTTCACCCCGGCCATGATCATGTGTGGCTCGTCGGGAAGCTCGAGAGCCGCACCGCTGATCCTGTGCACCAGGTCTGGTCGACACGCCGTGCCCGAACACGACCAGCCGCACACGATCACGCCCCGGGCGTCCTACCGTCCCGACCAGCCCCACGTGGTCACGCGCGAGCGTCTCGGCGTCCCGGTCCGCTGGCATCCGATCACGAACCGGCCGTTGCCAACGGCCACCTCGGTTCCGGCACGCCCGACCAGGAGCAAGCACCGACGCGACGCGCGAACGACCACGGCGGCAAAGGCCAGCACCGGCCGAGGTGTCCTCCCGCACGCAACGGCTACGGCGGGCACGCCGCCGCGAACACCCCCACTGGCTCGGACCGGGGCCGACAGAACGCGTTCCTCCAGACGACCCAAACCAACGGCGATCGGACAGCAGCGAACGAAAGCGAAAAGCCTCCACGACCAACGGTGCGACGACCCGCGAGCCGGCGCCACCGCCACCGCAACCCACGTCAGGACCCATGACGCGTCGAAAGCCTCGCCACTGCTCACCAACGGCGACCACCGACAGTTGGAATTGATCGCCTAGTAGTAGATCGATTGACCTACGCCGCCGCCGGCGGCTATGACGTCGCCGTTGATCGCGACTGACAGGGGTGAGGCCAGGAATGTGACCAGGGCGGCTATGTCGTCGGCGTGGATCACCCGGTGCAGCGCGTTGCCCGCCAGGACCTTGCGGGTGGCCTCGTCCTCCGAGATGCCCTCGCGTTCCGCCGCCGCGCGGATGATGGCCGGGCTTCGTTGGGTGAACGGGCTCGACGGGTGCACGGCCGTCACGTTGATGCCCGACGGGCCGAGCTCCTCTGCCAGGTTGCGGGTCATCGCGACCACCGCAACGTTGCGCATGCTGGCGATCGTGTCGCCGGTGCGGCGGGCGGCGAGGCCCGAGATCGAGATGATCCGGCCCCAGCCCGCGCGGCGCATGTGCGGGGCGACCGCCCGGGCGCAGCGCAGGTAACCCATGACCTTCGTGTTCATCTCCTCGTGGAAGCGCTCGTCCGTGATGTCGTCGAGCACCGGCGGCGCGGTGCCGGCGCCCGCCGGGCGGGCCGCGCAGTTGACCAGGACGTCGACGCCACCCAGGAGCTCCATCGCGCCGGTGACCATCGCGTCGACGGCCTCTGTGGACGACGTGTCGGCGACCAGCGGCACCACCCGTACCCCAATCGCATCGTGCAATTCCCGGGCCGCGCCACCGACCTCCTCGCGGTGACGGGCGACCAGGCCGATGTCGCAACCCTCGCGGGCCAGCGCCCAGGCGATCGCGTTGCCGATCCCTCGGCTGCCGCCGGTGACGACGGCCCGTTTGCCGGCCAGCTGCAGGTCCATACCGGACATTCTGATCCGGCGGTACGGACGAGCGTGGCCGCCGCGCCCGGCGGGGAGAATGGCCGGATGCTCCCGGTCGCACTCCAGGACAGCATCGACCGCTTCGCGCGCTCGCTGGAGGTGCCGCGGCGGCTCGCGAGCCTCCATCCGCGCACGTCGGGCAACGCCGGCAACTACTCGGCGCTGCCGCCGGCGATCGTGCTCGGCGTCATCTCCGCCTTCGAGGGCTTCGTCGAGGACTTCCTGGCCACCGCGCTCCACCAGCGCGGGTACGGGCTCGCCCAGATCGCGAAGCGGGTGTCGACGAACAACCCGACGGTGGCCGACTTCCGCCGCAAGTGCGCGAGCGAGTTTCCGGGCAGCGCGACCCGGCTGGCCCACGCGCCCGAGGTGCGGGTGTGGAACATCCCCGGCATCGGCGGGCGGCCGGCCACCGAGACCATCACGTTCGCCGAGGCCGAGGCGCGCGCCGACGGCTGGATGCAGGTGCGGCACTGCCTCACCCACGGTCTGGTCTCCGGCTGGCGCAGCGAGGTCTGGCCGGGCCCGCTGCGCGGCACGACCGCGGCGAGCAGCGTGCTCCGGCCGCGGCCCGGCGGCCGGCACGCGATCGGACTGATCGGCGCGATCTCCTGCGCCCGCGTCCACCTCCACGGTGCCCGGGTCATCGGCGACGCCGTGGCGGCCGACCTGGGTGCGACCGTGGTCTGGGACGCGCTCCCGGAATTCCCGCTCGAGCGGGTTACGACCGATCCGACGCGGCCAGTGCGAGCTCCGGCTCGGAGGTCGGCGCGGCGGCCGGGTCGGGGCGGCGGCGGAACGTCCACCAGCGGTACAGCACGTAGTTGAAGACCAGGTTGGTGCCGCCGGCGATGATGCGGGCCGGGACCAGGCCGACGCCGAGCGCGCCGAGGGCGGTCACACCCACCAGGGTCAGCAAGTAGTCGCCCAGCACCTGCGGTGCGAACCGGGCGAGCTGGCCGCGCACGCCGTGGCCGTTGGCGTGGAACGCGAACGTCCGGTTGAGCGCGAAGTTCAGCGCGTACGTCACCCAGAAGGCGATGCTCACCGTCGCCGCCGCCGGCAGCGGTGTGACCGCGTCGAGGACCGCCAGCAGCGCCAGATCGAAGCCGAAGCCCAGCGCCGCGAGGGCGAGGAAACGGGTCAGGGAGTGCTTGGCGGCGAGTCGCAAGATCCGCAAGGCCCGACCCACGCCGCACACCCTAGCCCCGCAATCTGGGAATCACCGGCGAGGGTCGACATGAACTTTTGGTGCCGCGCCCCATTCGGCGGGTCGCCGGCCGGCGAGCACCTCGGCCGCGCCGTCCAGCCCGACCGTCGCGGCGACCAGCGGGCGGGGGTCGACGGCGCCGGTCGCGTACAACTCGATGGTCCCTGACAGGCCGCCCGACGCGCTGAGCACACCGACGGCGGTCACGTCCTTGAGCACGAGCTCGCGGGAGTCGACCAGCGACGGCTCCTCGGCGATGCCGATGTAGACGACCCGCCCGCCTGGCTCGACCCGGCGCACCGCGAACCCCGGCAGCGCGGTCGCGTTGGTCGCGTCGACCACCGCGTCGAAGACGCACGCGTCGGGGAGGTCGTCGGCGGTCCAGGTGTGTGCGAAGCCCAGCTCGCGGGCGAAGGCGAGCGACGCCGCGTCGCGGCCGAGCAGGTGCACCTCGGCGCCGCGGGCGGCGGCGATCTGGGCGGTGAGCAGGCCGATCGTGCCGGGGCCGAGCACCAGGAGCCGGGTCGTCGCGGTGACGGCCGCGGCCTCGACGACCCGCAGCGCGTTGCCGCCGGGCTCGACCAGGGCGCCGAGGGTGGCGTCGACCGAGTCCGGCAGCGGGTGCAGCGCCCGCACCGGCACCGGGAGTTGCTCCGCGAGCGCGCCGGGCCAGCCGCCGCGGATGCCGATCTCGAAGCGGTCGGCGCACAGGTGCTGCCGCCCGCTCAGGCACCGCAGGCAGTTGCCGCAACCGAGCATCGTGTCGCCGGTGACCCGCCGGCCGAGCCATTCGCGGTCGACCTCGGCGCCGACCGCGGAGACCACGCCACACCATTCATGACCGATCCGGATCGGGTACGCGGCGTCGCCGCTGTGCAGGTAGGCCATGTGCCCCGAGTAGAACTCGGCGTCCGTGCCGCACACGCCGGCCCGCTCGACATCGACGATCACCTCGCCGAGCCGGGGCACCGGGGGCGCTACGTCCTGGATTTCCGCCCGGCCCGGCCCGACGACGACGAACGCGCGCACGGCCACCCCCTGCCACCCGATCAGGCGAATCTTGATAATGGGCAGTATGCCTGCCCCCCTCCGCTCCGACGCGTGGTATGCCGGCCAGGACCGGAACTCCTACATTCACCGGGCCTGGATGCGCCGCGGCGCGCCGGACTCGGCGTTCGACGGCCGGCCGCAGATCGCCATCGCCAACACGGCCTCGGACCTCACGCCCTGCAACATGCACCTGACCGAGGTCGCCCGCAGCGTGGCCAACGGCGTCTGGGAGGCGGGCGGCGTACCCCTGGAACTGCCCGTCGTGTCCCTCGGCGAGACGCAGGTCCGGCCGACCGCGATGCTCTGGCGCAACATGGCCGCGATGGCCATCGAGGAGATGATCCGCGCCAACCCGATCGACGGCGTGGTGCTGCTCGGCGGTTGCGACAAGACCATCCCGTCACTGCTGATGGGCGCCGCGTCGGTTGATCTTCCGGCGCTGGTGGTGCCCGGCGGCCCGATGCTCTCCGGCACGTTCCGGGGTGTGCCGCTGGGTTGCGGCACCGACGTGTGGCGGCTGTCCGAGGAGGTCCGCGCCGGCACGCTGTCGAACCGCGACTTCCAGGCGTCGCAGTCGGCCATGATCAGGAGCAAGGGCCATTGCAACACGATGGGTACGGCCTCCACGATGGGCCTGCTCGCCGAGGTGTTGGGCACGACGCTGCCGGGCACGGCCGGGCTGCCGGCGGCGGACAGCCGGCTGCTGGCGCAGGCGCACGAGTCCGGTCGGCTGGCGGTGTCGATGGTCCAGGACGGGCGGCGGCCCAGCCAGGTGATCACCAAGGCGTCGTTCCACAACGCGATCGTCGCGTTGGGCGCGCTGGGTGGTTCGACCAACGCCGTCGTACACCTGCTGGCTCTGGCGGGTCGGCTGGGTGTGCCGCTGACGCTCGACGAGATCGACCGGGCCGGGCACGGGATTCCGTTGCTGGTCGACCTGCAGCCGGCGGGGCGGCACCTGATGGAGGACTTCCACCGGGCCGGGGGCCTCGCCGCGGTGCTGCGGGAGATCTCGGACCTCCTCGACCTCTCGGCGCTGACGGTGACCGGCCAGCCGCTGGGCGCCTACCTCGCGGACGGCGTGATCCACGACCCGGAGGTGATCCGCCCGCGCGCGGAGCCGCTGATGGCGGACGCGGGGATCGCGGTACTGCGCGGCGACCTGGCGCCGGACGGCGCGATCATCAAGCCGGCGGCGGCGACCCCCGAGTTGCTCCAGCACCGCGGGCGCGCGGTGGTCTTCGACTCCGTCGAGGACCTGCACCACCGGATCGACGACCCGGATCTGGACGTCGACGCGTCCTCCGTGCTGGTGCTGCGCGGCTGCGGCCCGAAGGGCTATCCCGGCATGCCGGAGGTGGCCAACCTGCCGCTCCCCCGCAAACTGCTCCAACAGGGCGTCCGCGACATGGTGCGGGTCTGCGACGGGCGGATGAGCGGCACCGCGTACGGCACGGTGGTGCTGCACGTCGCCCCCGAGGGCGCGGCCGGCGGCCCGCTGTCGAAGGTCCGCGACGGCGACCCGATCGTGCTGGACGTGGAGGCCCGGAGGATCGACGTGGACGTGCCCGCGGCCGAGTTCGCGGCGCGCGAGCCCGCGGCGGCGATGGTCGCGGCGCTGGCCCGGCCGACCCGGGGTTGGGAAAAGCTCTACGTGGACACCGTCCGCGGCGCGGAAACCGGCGCGGATCTCGACTTCCTGGTCGGCGGCAGCGGTGACCGGGTGCCCCGCGACTCGCACTGAAGATCTGTCGACGGATTGTCACCAAATTAGCCGCCCGGTGCGAGGGGTTTTGCCCCTTTCGGTGGTGTCGCGTTCGGGGCGGTCGCGGGTCGTCGCCGGGCGGTGTCTTGGCCGGTCGCGCGGCGTGTTTCGGGTGGCGCGCTCGACGGCCGCTACGGTTCGCGATTGGCCTGTCGCTTTGTGCACCAGTTGCGACCGGATCTCCCTTGGGTATGCTCGTGCGCGGTTTGACGGAGGGAAACGACGAGTATGACCGCCGCGCGACGACGCTGGCTTGCAACTGCTCTGGCTCTGGTCGCCGCCGCAACGGTCGCCCTGGTGCCGCCCGCGCCCGGCTATGCCGCGCCCAACCCGACGCCCACGCCCGCGGCACCCAAGGAAAAAGAGGTGCCGATGCTGGGCGACGTGCTCGCGTCGACCGGCAAGCAGTACGCCAAGGCCAAGGCGGTGCTGGACAAGTCGCGTAAGCGGCAGTTGCAGCTCGACCTCCAGGTGCAGCAGGCGGAGCAGCGGATCGAGGAGCTGCGCCCGCAGGTGACCAAGTTCGCCGCCGAGTCGTACCGGTCGGGGCGGATCAGCGCGATGGCCGCGATGCTGAACGCCTCGGACCCGAACGGCTTCCTGGAGCGGGCGACCGCGCTGGAGCAGATCAACCAGTACAACGCCGGCAAGCTCACCGCCCTCGCCGAGGCCGAGCGGACGGCCGCGGAGGCGAAGGCGGCGATCGACGCCGAGGTGGCGACGCAGAAGGCGGCGGCCGACTCGATCGCCAAGCAGAAGCGCGCCGCCGAGAACGCCCTCGACCTCGTCGGCGGCGGCATCGCGCTGACCGGCGGCGAGGACCTGGTGTCCGCGACGTCCCCGAAGGCCCGCCCGGCGCCGCGGGCCGCCGACGGGAGCTGGCCCGACGAGTCCTGCAACCAGGAGGACCCGACCACCAGCGGCTGCATCACGAAGCGCACGCTGAACGCGTACAAGGAAGTGAAGCGGGCCGGGTTCAACAAGTTCGTCGGTTGTTACCGGCCGGGCGGGCCCTACGAGCATCCGAAAGGCCGCGCCTGCGACTGGTCGTTGCGCTCGAGCGGGTTCGCGAGAGCGTCCAGCACCGCCGAGAAGCTCTACGGCAACAACCTGGCCGCGTTCCTCGTGCGAAACGCCGACGCGCTCGGGATCCTCTACGTGATCTGGTACAAACGCATCTGGTTCCCCGCCACAGGCTGGAAGTCCTACAGCGGCGAGAGCGACCACACGGATCACGTGCACATGTCGATGCTTTGACGTCAGCGCCGCCCGGAGCCGCGGTTACGCGGGTGGTTCCGGGCGGTGCGTTCGTTGCCGTGGCGGTAGTTGCCGGTCCAGCGGGCCATCACGTGCTGCGGGTCGTCGTCGACCTCGGCGAGGAACTCCCGCGCCCGTGCCCCACGCAGGGTCGTCGCGACGCGGCCGCGGTGCAGGATCAGGACCGAACCGTCGGCGCGCTGCTCGAAGGTGAATCCTTGCGGGTCCGGCATGGGCGGAGCCTAGTGGCCGACCGCCCATCACCTCGACGGAGTTTCCTCAGCGGCTCGCGCTGACCTGCCGCGCCGCCGGCGGCAGGTCAGCTCACGCCGCCGGCGGCAGGTCAGCTCACGCCGCCGGCGGCAGGTCAGCTCGCGCCGGGCCTGGGCCTATCCGGCCGCGGGCTCGAGTGGTTGGGTGCCCGGCTCGTCGGCCCGCTCCTGACCGACCGGCGGCAGGTGGCGCAGCACCCGCAGGCAGACGACGGCCGTCGCCGCGATCACCACCGCGCTGATCGCGGCGACCACGTGCAGGCCGTCGGTGAAGGCGGCCCGGGCCTGGTCGAGCAGCGCCGCCGGGGCCGCGGCGAGCGAGTCGCCAGCACCGGCCGGAGCGCCGTGGCGGTAGACGGCAGCCGCGACGCTGCCGAGCACCGCGACCCCGAGCGCGAACCCGAACTCGTTGGCCGTCTGCGACAGCGAAGCCGCGCCGCCGGCCTTCTCCGGCGGCACCGCGCCGACGACGATGCCGGTGCCCTGGGTGATCAGCGGGCCCGCGCCGACGTTGAACAGCGCCATTCCGGCGACCACCGTGGTCGCGGAGTCGGCGGTGGTCAGCAGCGCGAGGCCGACCACCGAGATGGCCAGGCCGCCCGCGATCAGGGGTGCCGGCCGGAAGCGCCGGGCCAGCGGCGGGGCGAGCTGGGTCGAGGCGATCCCGGCGGCGACGGCCGGCAGCAGGGCGAGGCCCGCGCGCAGCGGCTCGTAGCCGGCGACGAGCTGCAGATATTGCGTGATCAGCACCATCGTCGCGCCCGGCAGCATGGTGTTGACGAACATCCCGCCGAGCGCGGTGCGGAACGTGCGCTGTTTGAAGAGCCGCAGGTCGACCAGCGGGTGCGGCAGGGTCTGCTGGCGGCGCACGAAGGCCGCCGCGAACGCGAGCCCGACGATCAGCACGGCCAGCGGGGTCGGCTGGGCGCCGTGTCGGGCTAGCTCCTTGATGCCGTACACCGTTGGCAGGATCGCGGCCAGCGACAGCGCGACGCTGGTGAGGTCGAGCGGCGCGGGGTGCCGCTCCGGTTGGTCCTTGGGCAGGAGCGCCGGGCCGATGGTCAGCAGCAGGAGCATCGCCGGCACGGCGAGCAGGAAGACCGAGCCCCACCAGAAGTGCGCGAGCAGGACGCCGCCGACAACGGGGCCGATCGCGCTGCCGCCCATCAGCGACATGATCCAGACGCCGATCGCGGTCGCGCGCTGCCTTGGGTCGCGGAACATGCCGGTGATCAGCGCGAGCGTGGTCGGTCCCATGGCCGCCCCGGCGATGCCGAGCACGGCTCGGGCCGCGATCAGCGTGGTGGCGTCGGGCGCGTAGGCGGCGACCACGGACGCGACGCCGAACACGGCCGCGCCGCCGAACAGCAGCCGCCGCCGGCCCAGCCGGTCGCCGAACGCGCCCATGGTGATCAGGAACCCGGACAGCAGGAACCCGTAGACGTCGATGATCCAGAGCTGCTCGGTGCTGCTGGCGTGCAGGTCGCCACTGAGCCGCGGGATGGCGAGCAGCAGCACGAACAGGTCGATGGAGACGAGCAGGGACGGCAGGGCGAGCACCGCGAGCCCCACCCACTGCTTGCGACCTGCCCGTTGGTCTTTCATGTCCATGAGTACCTCTCCGGTGGTGTCAGGTTCACCCCGGAGGTCGGAGCCGTGGCGCGGGTTTCGACAGGTCTACCGTGATCACCTATGACCACCTACGTCAGCGACGACGAGATGCGGGCCGGTATGTCCGCCACGAAGGGCTACACGGCGGTGATCCTGCGCGCGGGCCCGAAACACGGCACGCCGGAGGCCGACGCGATCGTCTGGGAGCACGGGCGGCGCAACTTCGGGCTCCGGGCCGACGGCGCGCTCAGCATCGTCTGCCCGGTCCGGGACGACTCCGACGTCTGCGGCATCGGCATCTTCGACCTTGACCTGGCCGCCACGACCGCCCTCATGGACGAGGACCCGGGCGTGGTCGCCGGCGTCTTCACCTACACGGCCCATCCAGCCCGCAGCTTCCCCGGCGACCACCTCCCATAACTGCAGGGCGCCGGCCGCTCGGGTCCGGGACGCGAAAGCCGGCCAACCGCGGGGTTGGCCGGCCGACGAAAGCGCCGAGCTGCGGCGCGGGCTACGGGCAGGCGGCGGCGGGTGCGACGCCGAGGTTGTCCAGGGTGGAGAGCAACTCCGCGCGGGTCAGGTTGGCGCCGAAGATGTCCGATGAGCCTGGCTGTAGGACGCGGCCCGCGCTCAGCGGCGCCAGCAGCACCGGGTCGAAGCCCATCGCGTCCACGAGCTCCGCGACCACCTCGACGGCAGCCGGGTCGTCGCCCGCGACGGCCAGGGCACGGCGGTCCGGGTCACCCGACGGGCGCGTCCACGCGTCCAGCTCGTGGTAGCCCATGTGGTTGAACGACTTCACCACGTCGACACCGAGGACGTCGCGGACGATCTCGCTCGACGACGGTGTCGCCGACTCCCATAGCGGCAGCACGCCGTCCACCGGCGGCCAGTAGTTCATCACGTCGATCACGATCTTGCCCCGCAGCGCTGACGCCGGGACCGAGTCCAGGCGGGCCAGCGGCACCGCGACGAGCACGATGTCGGCCTGACCCGCCGCGTCCGCGGCGGTCATCGGCACCGCGCCCGGCGCGAGCACGTCCACGATCAACCCCAGCGCAGACGGGTCGCCCGAGCCCGCGATCGCCGTGGGGCGGCCGGCGGCGACCGCCAGTCGGGCCAGGACCGTGCCGACCTTGCCGGCGCCGAGGACGGCAACCCGGGGCGAGCTCATGACGTCTCCTTGCGGATCACCGGCGCCACCTCCGTGGCGAACAGTTCCAGGCTCTTGTCGATCATGCCGGACGGCATGCCGCCGACGTCGAACTGGCCCACGTACCGGCTGATGCCCAGCAGTTCCCGGTGCCTCATGATCTTGTCGATGACCTCCTGCGGGCTGCCGACCAGCAGGCCGGCCCGGATCCACTGGTCGTAGACCTCGCGTGGCATACCTCCGGAGAACTGCGGGAGCAGGCTCAGGTATTCCGAGTAGTACGGGTAGAACGCGTCCCGCGCGCCCTGTGACGTGCGACCCACGAACATGTGGCCGCCACTGGCCACCCGCAGCGTCGCCGGGTCGTGGCCCGCGCCGGCGGCGGCCCGGTGGTACAGCTCGACCAGGCCGCGGGCCGGCGCCGGGTCCGTGAAGATCGCGACGAACATCGGCGCGCCGAGGCGCCCGGCCCGCACGGCGGACTGCGGCGTGCCGCCGACACCCACCCAGATCGGCAACGGTTCCTGCAGCGCCCGCGGCGTGACCTCGGCGTTCTCCAGCGGCGGCCGGGTGCGGCCCTGCCAGGTCACCGGTGACTCCGCGGCGATCTGCAGCAGCAGCTTCAGCTTCTCTTCGAACAGGAGGTCGTACGAGCGCAGGTCGTACCCGAACAACGGGAACGACTCGGTGAAGGCGCCGCGCCCCGCGATGATCTCCGCCCGGCCGCCGGAGAGCTGGTCCAGCGTCGCGAACTGCTGGTAGACCCGCACCGGGTCCGCCGTCGAGAGCACGGTCACACCGGTGCTGAGCCGGATCCGGTCGGTCACCGACGAGATCGCGGCGAGCACGATCTCGGGTGCCGACAGCGTGAAGTCGGGCCGGTGGTGCTCGCCGAGCGCGATCACGTCCAGACCGGCCTCGTCGGCGTAGCGGGCCTGCGCGACCAGGTCGGCGAGCCGCTGCCGGGTGGGCACGGTGCCGCTGTCGCCGAACGAGTAGATACCAAGTTCCATCGAGAACAACCCCAAAGCGCGTACGAAGCGGAGCTTCATCTTCCGATTCCGCGAGACGTAACGTGCAACCGGAGGACACTATTCCGGATCGGCGGGACGGCGCATACCGACAGGTTCGCGATCCGATGTGCATAGGTCCGGGCCGCCTACACTCCGGCGTCCACGGACGTCGATCCCGATCAAGCCGGCATCGTCGCGGATCTGCTCACGAGCGCCGGCGTCGACGCCTGAGCCTCACGCCACCACCTGGCTGCGGCGTTCGAGCAGGACCACGTCGCGCCATTCGCCGTGGTGGCGGCCCACGCGCTCCCGGGTGCCGACCACGCGGAAGCCGGCCGCCTCGTGCAGGCGCAGGCTCGCCTTGTTGGTCGGGAACACGCCGGACTGGATGGTCCAGATGCCGGCCTGTTCGGTGGACGCGATCAACGCACCGAGCAACGCACCGCCCACGCCGCCGCCGCGCGCCTCCGACGAGACGTAGACGCTGTGCTCGACCACTCCCGCGTACACCGGTCGAGCAGACACCGGCGAGACCGCGACCCACCCGACTACTCGCCCGTTGAACATTGCGACAAACCGGTGCGATGTCAATCGAGAGCCGTCAAACGCGTCCCAGTCCGGCGCCGAAGTTTCGAAGCTGGCCTCGCCCGTGTCGAGGCCCTCCTGGTAGATCCGGCGGCACGCAGGCCAATCGACCGCCGCCATTGGTCGGATCTGTATGTCCATGAGGACCGAGCGTATCGGGACAAACGGTGTGAGTGGTTGTCGCCGCCGAGTGACGAACCGCACCCTGACCCTTCGGTTGTCCCCGATGACGGCTCTCCGGTGGCAATCTTGAATGTGCGCCATTGTTTCGGAGAGGGGGTCCGGATGGCCACGATCGGTTCACCGACACGTGTCGAGCGGCTTCCGCACGTCGACAACCTGCGGGCCGTGATGGTCGCGTGGATCATCGGTGGCCACGCGCTGCTGGGATATTCGGCCATCGGGGGGTGGCCCTACGACGAAGTCCAAGAGACCACGTTCCATCCCAAGTCAGAGCTCGCCATGGCCGTCGTCGTCGGACCGACGGCCCTTTTCGTGATCGGCACCTTCTTCTTCATCGCCGGCCTGTTCGCGCCCGCCGCGATGGCCCGCAAGGGCCCGGCCAAGTTCGCCAGCGAGCGGGTGGTCCGCCTCGGCGTGCCGTTTCTGCTGTTCGCGCTGCTGGTCTGGCCGCTGTTCATGTGGTTCGCCTACCTCTCGGCCGGCTACAAGGTCTCGTTCTGGTGGGAGTTCACCAACCGGCACCCGTTCCTGGACTCCGGCCCGCTCTGGTTCGCCGAGATCCTGCTCTACGTCTCGCTCGCGTACGCCGCGCTGGTCTGGGCCAAGGACCGCGCCCGCACCGACGGCGAGCCGGTCGAAGAGGCGCCCGCGGCCCTGGGCGGCCGCCAACTGGCGACGCTGATCGGCCTCGTCGCGATCGCCTCGTTCATCGTCCGCCTCTGGTTCCCGGCGCAGAGCAAGCAGGTCCTCGACCTGCACGTCTGGCAGTGGCCGCAGTGCGTGGCCATGTTCGGCCTCGGCGTCGCGGCGGCCCGCTTCGGCTGGGCCAAGCGGGTCCCGGAGGGCCTGCGCCGCGGCTGCGGCGTCGCGGTGATCGTCACGATCGTGTCGCTGCCGGTCTACGCCTGGACGGTCGGCATCAGCGACCTGGCCGACGACGCGGGCCCCTACCAGGGCGGCATGCACTGGCAGGCCCTGCTCCTCGCGACCGTCGAGGCGATCCTGGTCGTCGCCGGCTCGGTCTGGGTGCTCGGCCTGGCCCAGGACCGCCTGCGCGGCGACAGCCGCACCTGGCGCCGCTGCGCCCGCGGCTCCTTCGCCGCCTTCGTGCTACAGGCCCCGGTCCTGCTCACCCTCGCGATCATGTTGCGCCCCTTCGACCTGCCGGCGGAAGCGAAAGCCATCGCGGTAGGCGGCATCGGCGTCCCGGTCTGCTTCTGGCTGGCCTGGCAACTCATCGAACGCACCCCGGTCGGCCGCTACCTGTGACCATCGACAAGATCGCCTGGATCCTGCTGACCGACGGCTCGATCCTCAGCTCCCGCAACCAGGGCCGTGACGTCTTCTACCTGCCCGGCGGCAAGCGCGAGCCGGGCGAGACCGACGTCGAGACTCTGGTGCGCGAGGTCCGCGAGGAGCTGAGCGTCGCGATCGTCCCCGGCACCGAAGCGCACCTGGGCACGTTCGAGGCCGAGGCACACGGCCAAGCGCCGGGCACACGGGTGACCATGACCTGCTACACCGCCGACTACCAGGGCACCCTGCACCCGGACAACGAGATCGCGGAGCTGGTCTGGCTCGGCTACGCCGACCGCGACCGCTTCTCCCCCGTCGACCAGCTCGTCTTCGACCACCTGCACGAAACGGGCCGCCTGCGCTGACGCGCATCGAGATCATTTACCCGGGCCCGCGGTGGGCACGACCGTCGCTCCCGCCGGACACCGCTCCGCTTCGCTCCGCTGCCA
>NZ_BONC01000016.1 GCF_016862515.1 Asanoa iriomotensis | reverse complement strand
TCGGCAGGACAGTCCCTAGGCGCCGGGTGCGAGGAATGGTGAGGCCAGGGCCGTACGGGGCGCACGGCCGTCGTGGGTCAGGTAGGCCTCGCGTACCCGCTGCGGGATGGCGCCGCGGTCGCCCACGGTGTCGAGCCCTAGCTGCGGGCCGTATTTCTGGGCCCAGGCGCGGATGGCGCGGGTCTCCTCCCGCAGGCTGGCACCCTCGGCGGAGATGACGGTCCGGCTGTGGCGGGCGCCGCCGGGCGTCAGCTTCGTGCCGGACTCGACGAACGGGGCGAGGGCCCGCCGCAGCTTGTCGGCGTTCGCATCCGACAGGTCGATCTCGAAGGCGACGCCGTCGAGAGCGAACTCCACCGTTTGGCTCGCGGTGCTGCCGTCGATGTCGTCGACGAGCTTGACGATGGTCTCTTTGGCCACAGCGGATCCCTATCTGGATGAACGAGCGTTCACGATCGACCCACGTTAGCTGATCAGCGACCGAATTCCGTTCGGGGCGCGGCGCCGCGGTCAGTCCGGCGGCTCGAACGCCTCCATCTCGGCGACACCGAGCCCGATGCGGGCCAGGACATCGAGGGACGACCCGCCTTCCTGCTCGGCGGCGACCTCCGAGAGCCGACCCGCGGTCGCACCCAGACCGACGATGATCTCGGCAGCGTCCACGGTCGCGGGCAGCTCGCCGCCGGAGTTGATGATCTCGATCGCGAAGCTCGCCATCCGCTGGACCATCTCGGACCGGCCGACGGCCGTCGCGGCGATCACGGCCGCCGCGTCGGCGTTCTCGCGTTCGGCGACCATCTTCGCGAGCAGATGAACAAGATCGAGCATCCCGCCCGCCACCGCGACGGCCTCGTCCGGCGTCATCCGCAGCAGGATGGACAGCGCGTCCCGGTCCTGACGGAGTCCGGCAGCGACAGCGGCGACCGCTTGGCCCATGGCCTCGACTGGAGTCATCACCGCCGACGATACGCGTGGGCGTCCGCCCTCATCCCGGCCGCAGCTCGGTGGCGTACCCGCAGAGCGTCGTCCGGTCCGGTTGGCCGGTCTTGCGCAGCAGGCTCGCGACGTGCTTCTCCACCGTCCGGTGCGACAGATAGAGCCGGCGGGCGATCTCCTTGTTGGGCCGGCGCTCGGCGAGCAGCAGCAACACCTCGTACTCCCGCACCGTCACGCCGAGGTCGCGCAGCCCGGTCGGCAGGCGGTCGTGACCGGCGCGGCGCTGCGGTGCGCGCTGTCCGGCGCGCCGGATCAGCGTCCGGCAGGCGCTCGCGACCAGCGGCGCGTCCAGACCCTGGAAGTGGTGTTCGGCCTCGCGCAGCCAGGTGACCGGCTCGCCCCAGCCGTGCGCGAGCGCCGACTCCGCGACCAGTCGCAGGCCGAGCCGGTGCGCGGTGGGAAACACCGCGGCCGCCTCGCGCGCCGCCGCCAGCGCGGCGCCGGCGCCGGCGGCGTCATCGGCCGCACCGCGGCGCACGGCTTCGGCGAAGTGCACGAACTGCCGGTTCCAGCGCAGCTCGGCGGCCGGATGTGCCGCTTCGGGCGCTGGGGCCGCGCCGGCCAGGGCGTCCAGCAGCAGGCTCAGCCCGTACCGGCCCCACTGGTAGTAGATCGTCGTGTGATGGTCCTCGAAGGCGCGGGCCGCCGCGAGCTCGGCCCGCGCGCCGGCGGGGTCCTCCTCCAGCAGGGCACAGAACGCACGGCAGAGGCCGTGTACGAGCGGCGTGTAGAACGAACCGGTGCCGCCCCTGCGGTCGTATTCGGTGAGCGCCGCCTCCATGCCGGCCCGCGACCCGCGCTGCCCGTGTGCCGCCGCCCGGACCACCAGGACGTACTGGAGATCCACGACCTTCCCGAACCGGGACAGCGCACCGGCACACTCCTGTGTGGAGTGCACCGCCTCGGCGTACCGGCCGAAGAAGACGTCGTGCATCGCGAGGCTGGCGTCCGCGTCGTAGCCGGTGTGCACCGCGCCCATCGCCCACGCCGCGTCGCGCGCCTGGCGCAACGCCTCGCTGCGCCCGCTGCGGATCATCTCGTTGGACGCCAGCCGGATCGCCGCCCGGACCCGCCACAACGGCAACCCGTGTTCGTCGGCCACCCGCAGGATCTCGAGCAGGTGCCGGTCGGCGGCCGCGAACCCGTGCCGCCGGGCGAGCAGCGCGAGCAGTTGGCGCGCCCGGCACACCACCTCCGGCAGCGGCACCCGTTCCGCCGCGGTCGCCGCCCGCAGCGCGACCTCCTCGGCCTCCTCGGCGCGGCCGTCGTGCAGGCTCAGCACGTGCGCGTCGACGACCTCGGCGGCGGCCAACTCCGCGGCGGCGGCGTCGGGACCGAGCAGCATGCGCACCGCCGCGACCCGGCTCTCGGCGTCGGCGGTCCGCCCACCGTGGAAGGCGTTCCAGCCCAGCCGCGACTGCAGGGCGATCGCCCGCGCCGTGGGCAGGTCGGCGCGGGCGAGCATCGCGTCGACCAGCCGCTGCGCGCGGTCGAACTCGCCGGTCTCCTCGAGGGCGACGAGCAAGGACTCCAGAACCATCGACGCGGGTACGGTGTCGCGCAGCAACAGGTGGGCCCGCTCCAGCAGGCCGGCGGCCGAGGCCGCGGCACCCTCGTCCAGCGCGCGCGTGCCGGCCTCGGCCAGCAGGCGGGCCGCCGCGTCGTGGTCACCGGCGGCGAGGTGCAGTTCCGCCGCGAGCGAGCAGAGCTCACCGGGCAGCCCCGGGTGCGAGGTGGCGAGCGCGCGGGCCGCGACGGCGGCCAACCGTCGGTGCTCGTCGGGTGCCAACTCGGCGCGCAGCGCGTCGGCGGTCAGCGCGTGGCGGAAGGTGTGCCAGCCGTCGCCGGTGGGGTCGGGTCGCAGCAGGTGCGCGGCCGTCGCGGCGCGCACCAGCCGGTCGGCCTCGTCCTCGGCCATGTTCCGCATCGACCGCACCACGGCCAGCGGGAACCGGCCGCCGATCACGGCCGCGGCCTCCAGCAGCCGGCGGGCGTCCGGTCCGAGCCGGTCGGCGCGGTCGGCGACCGTGCGCGTCACGGTCACCCGCACGGGCAGGGTCAGGTCCCGGTCCGCGTGCCAGCGCAGCCCGTCGTGGTGCAGCACACCGCCCGCCACCATGCCGGCGAGCAGTTCCTCGACGACGTACGGGACGCCGTCGGAGTCGCGGGCCAGCCGCTGCGCCAACCCGTCGGGAAGGGCGCCGGTGTCGACCCGCAGGCACTGCGCCGCGAGCGCGGCGACCTCCGTGTCGTCGAGCGCGACCAGTTCCACCACGGGCACACCGTGGTCGCGCGCGGCCCGGTAGGCGAGGTCGAGCGCCGGCGACGGTCCCGTGCGCACCGACGCCAGCACCAGCACGGGCAGGGCGTCGAGGTTCGCGACGAGATAGCCGAGCACGTCGAGGGTCTCGGGGTCCGCGTCGTGCAGGTCTTCGAGCACCAGAGCGAGGGTCTGTTCCCGGCTCAGCGCCGCCAGCAGCCGCAGCAACCCTTCGGCAATGACCAATGTGGACTCGCTGGCACCCGCCCGCCACTCCGGGAAGAGGCGGCCCAGGGCGGGCCGGAACGGCTCGAGCTCCGGACCGGTCGGCGGTGGCCCGGCCCGCAGGCGGGTGTTGAGCGCCTCCACCAGCGGCCGGAACGGCATCGCGCCGCCGGTGGCGGTGGCCCGCCCGGTCAGCACCGCCATGCCGGTGCCGGCCAGACCGCTCTCCCGCAACAGACGCGTCTTGCCGATGCCGGGCTCACCGGTGACGAACACGGCCCGGCCAGCGCCGAGCCGAACCTGGCCGGCCGCCGCGGCGACCGTCGCGAGCTCGCCGATCCGTCCGATGAGGACAGGCGAGGTCAGTCGGGTCGGTTTCACGACAGTCGGCGGCCGGCCAGGGTCGGATCCGTCACGCTTCGCCGTTGCCGCAGCCGGCGCAGCCCTTCGGGTTCAACGGCTCCGCCGCCACCACCACTGCCTTGTCCAGCGTGGACGGTGTGTGCGCGACCGCTGCCACACCGGTGATCGGACCCGCGACCACCAGCGCCGCCGTGGCCAGCTCGGCCAGAATCCGCCGCCTGACTGCCATTTTCCCCCCTCGTCGTAAAACGGTTCCCGAGATCATAGGCGCGGTGGCGGGCCGTTCCGGTTGTCAACAAGTCGACGCCGGGTCGCGCAGAAATGTGGGTGCCGCGCACCCATGCAGGTGGCGGCGGGCGGCACCGAGCATCGTCCGCATGTCGACACACCACTCACCACCACGACGGCGGGCCTGGTTCAACCGCGCCATCGCCGTCCTGTTCACCGTCGCCCTGACCCTCGGCCTCGGCGCCGGCGTCGTCCAGGCCGCACCGGCGTCCTCGATCACACCGAACGAGATCACCGCGATGGCCCGGTCGATCTACGCCGACGCGACCGACGCGATGCGCTACTCGTTCGCCGTCGCCGCCGCGGAGCCGAACCGCGCCTGGCCGGCCGGCAGCATCGAGGCCAAGCTCGCGGCCGGGTTCCGGGACATGCCGGCACAGCGCCGGCAGGCATACGCGAACGGCGCGAAGTCCGCGCTGGCGAAGCCGGACAGCAACTTCGGGCGTTATGGGAAGACCCGGCCCGCCGACTACGCCGGGTTCGCTCGCGCGTACGCGGAAAGCCCGTTGCCGGTGGACGCCCAGCGCTTCGGCTCGGCGCTCAAGGCCGGCTACCAGGACGCGATGGCCCGCCGTGCGGTCGCGGGCGGCGGCGGCGCGTCGGACGCGGTCTGCCGCGACTGCCCGGATCCGACCCCGGACTGCGAGCTGACCGGCGAGTGCGACCCCACCCCGCCACCGGTCCGCCCGAAGACCGGCGTCAAGTTCATGATCAACCGCGTGACCTGCATCGACGAGACCGGCAGCGGCGTCGGCGAGTGGGGCTCCGACGAGATCGCCTTTGGCGGCTTCGTGGTGACGCCGGCGGGCGAGACGATCCAGAAGACGGCGTACGAGATCCCACAGGGTTTCGACGACGGGACCATCTGGACTTTCTACAACCAAGGCCACGTTTTCGGTAACTTCGACCTGCCGTTGACCTATCCCGCCGTCTACACGGCGACGGTCCTCCTGACGGAGGTCGACGCGGGCGGCTTCGCCAACATCCTGAACACGGTCTGGCAACAGGTCCGCGGCGTCGTACAGCAGAAGATCGCGGAAAAGGTCGGCCAGGTCCTCGAGCCGATCCTGCGCAGCCAGCTCATCGCGCAGGCGCTGGGCGCGCTCGCCGGCTACTTCGCCGGCGAGCTGATCACCTGGATCGTCAACTCGTTCCAGGACGACACGTTCCTGCAGGCCGGCACCTCGACCATCACCCTGAACAGCATCGACGACGCGCTACCGGGAGGCGTGTTCCGCTTCCAGGACCACGACGGCACGTACGACGTCAGCTTCTCCTGGAGTTGGCGCCGCTGAACCACCGGGGCCGGGGTGTTCTTCACCCCGGCCCTCCGCCGCGCTTCGCCTGTTTGTGCAGGTGGCCGTCGTGTTCGACGTCGATGGCGTGCCGGCGCTTGCGGAGTCGAAAGGTGATAGTGGTGCAGATCACATGCTGACGTCCGAGGATCGCGCAGGTCACCGCGCCTACTTGTCGGAGTCCGCTGGTTTGAGGGTGCCGATGTTGCCGCGAGCGGCCTTGCGGCGCGCACTCGTACTCCCCTAACGGGTTAGCTCTCCGACGGAGCGGGATGGACCTCTGAGCGTTGTTGATGTTGCGGATGAGCGGCTCGTCTGGCCGTCGGACCTGAAATACCGTCGCCGAATGCCCGAGCTGATCCTGCCGACCACCCGCCTGCACACCGCCTTCCTGGACTGCCACCACGAATGGGGGCCGGGGCTGCACGAGGACGGCTTCGGCATATGGCCCGACGATGACGTGGAATCACCCGACGGCTTCGCCGCCTGGGTGCACCAGCGAAACCGACTGGCTCACCCGCCGGGAACTCCCTGCCCGGCCGAAAGCCACGCCACGTGTCGGTGGATCGTCGAGAACGGCCAGGTACTCGGCGGGATCGCCCTGCGGCACATCTTCGACGACGACATCGGCCACATCGGTTACGGAGTGCGCCCGTCCGCGCGCCGCCGCGGTCTGGCCAGCTGGGCGCTGGGCGAGATGCTCGAAGAGGCCCGCACCGCCTTGGGCCTGGACCGCGTCCTCATCCCTTGCCTCGCGGACAACGTCGCCTCGGCCGGCACCATCGAACGCAACGGCGGCGTACTCGAAGGCATCCGAGATGCCGAGCACGGTCCAGTGAGACGCTACTGGATCGCGTTGGATCGGTAACCGCGGTCGAGCCCCGCCACAGCCGCAGACACCCGATCGCGCCTCGCCTAACTGGCAGAAACACCCGTCTCTCTGCTCGACCTGCTGCCGCTGGTCGAGGTCGATCTCAAGGCGGAGATCTGCGGACAACTGATCGAGGAACTCGCCCGGGTGGCGAACTGGGGGCAGCCACGACCAGAACGTGGAAAGGACCGCAGTTAGGGATGTGCCCCCGGCGGGATACAGCCCACAACTGCGCACCGTCTGCGCGGTTGTCGCTGGTCACGGACGTGTACGTGGGCGATTGATCAGGCCGTAGGGGGTCGCTGGGTGGACAGCCGGTGTGGGTACCTGCGCATGGGGCAGCGTGAGGTGCGGATCATGACGGGTAGCGTCGGCGGGTTACCAGAGTGTCAGGCGCCGCATCCGCTTCTGTCGAACTTGGGGACGTCAGGCGATCGGCGTTCGGGCATCATGGCCGCATGTCGCCGAGCCATCTTCCTTACGTTCCCAACGAGTTGTTGAGTCGTCTCGTCGGCTTTCGTCTCTACTCGGTCCAGTTCGTCATGGACTACGTCCAACTCCGCTTCGACGGGCCCACGGAAGATATGCCGGTCCTCAACTGCGACGTGTTGCCGGTCGTGGAAACATCAGCAGGTCTGATCCCTCCAGGGCAGGTGGGTTGGGCCGACGCGTTGCGAGCACTCATTCCGGGCCATGTTGTCGCGACAGCAGAGAAGACAGGCCATGGCCTCCGCGTCGAATTCGAAGAAGGAGCAGTCCGACTACACCCCGCCCTCGAGGATGTGTCCGGACCAGAGATCGCGCTTTTGACCGGCTTCACGGACAGCCGCTGGATGTGCTGGCGCCCTGGAGAAGAGTCCTTCGAAGACCTTGCCTGACCCACTCACATGCCGCATGACGTACCGTCTGCGGGCCTGATGTCCTTGGCACCTGCTGGTCGCCGATCGGCCTCGAGTGGCGCGCCGCCGAGCGACGGGGCGGTCCACGCGGCGAACCTGTGCTGGCTTGCGCTGCCGGCTGGACCTGCGCGCGAGTAGGCTGCGGCGATGGCGGCATTCGATCTTGAGCGGGACGCCAACCGTCTCGACTTTCGGCTCATGCTCCACGGCGCCGTGACGCTCTTCTGGCGAAGCCACCTCTTCGCCGAGGCCGTCGACTGGATGCGCGAGCACGGTTACACCATCGTGCAGCTTGACGCGAGCGCCTGGACCACCGACGACGACCTTCATAGCGCCATAGCCGCCGCACTTGACTTCCCGGATTACTACGGGCGCAACCTCGACGCGCTCAACGACTGTATGCGCGACGTCGTCGCCCACGCGTACGGCACCACCGAGGACGCCACTGGCCTGCTGCTGGCCTTCGCCGGCTACGACGCGTTCACGCGCGGGCGTCCCCGGACAGCCCAGGCGGTGCTGGAGATCCTGGCGGACCAGGCGCGGTGCGCCATGCTGACAGGTCACCGGATGCTGTGCCTGGTGCAAAGCAACGATCCGAGGATCACGTTCGAGCCTGTCGGGGCTTCGCCTGTGCTGTGGAATCCCGCCGAGTGGCTGGACGCCAAACGCCAGCCCAGCTCGGTTCCGCATCCGCTTGCCTAGGGCCGTGCCGGGATAGGTGGCGTCAGGTCAGCTCCCGCCGCCTGTCCCGGCTTCGATCCACTGGGCACAGCCGCATCCTCTTCTGAAGCTGACCGTGCGCGCGACTCGGCGGACAGGTCATGCGTCGTAGCGGACCCTGTCAGATGCGGACGGTCCCATGCCAAGCAGCGCGCTGTCGATGCGGTGAACCTTGGTCCGGAGATCCTCGTCCTGGCAATCTCGGACACTCTGAGCTCGCCACGTGCGGCGCCCTTGGTGATTGCGGCGGTCGTGGCTGCCGGGGAGGCCCGCGGCCCTTGCTCTTGGCGATTCGTCGTGCGCAGGTTCGAGCCCCACCTCGACGGGCCGAGACGCGCCCTCAAGCGCATCGAGACGCGCTCTTTGAGCTGGGAAAACGCGATCGAGGCGCAGGTCTATCTCGATGGCGGGATACAGGCCACAACTGCGCACCGTCCGGGCGGTTATCCCTGGTCACGGACGTCTACGTGGGGGAATGACCGCAGCGCAGGGTTCGTCGGCCTGGGCAAGTGGTGTGGGTACCTGCGCACGCGGGTGGGGTGAGGTGTCGATCATGGCTGGCGGCCTGGGTGGGTCGGTGCCCTCGGACGACAGCATCCGCTTCTGTCGATGAGCGTGCACTAGGTTGGACGCTCATCGGGTCGATGATCGGAGGGTCAATCCTTGCCGGACGACCTCTTGCGTACCGTGGGCGCACTCTACGAGGAACACCAGCAGGCCGCCTTTCCGCGCCGGCTGTACGTCGTCGAGCCAGATGGCGTCGAGATGGTGAGCCTCGATTCCAAGGTCTCGGGTTGTGTCAGCACGTGGCTGGGGAACGGGGGCCGCATCGACGACTGGTGGTGGGACGTACTCGCGGATTGCGAGCAGAAGCTCAACCGCGCGATTCCAGCCCTGGACGGCTACGAGGCGTCCTACTACCAGCGTCTGCTGGATATGACGGTCCTGATCCTGGAAAATCCCGCGGACATGCAGCCCGGATGACGGCGTCGCACCGGCGCGGGCGTGCACGGAGGTGCCCCGGTACCCAGTGACGTTTTCGAGGATTTCACCGTCGGTCGTCTGCCGACAACGCTGACTCTCCAGCCCACGCCCGGCCGCACCCATCTGCCGCGGTCCGCGCTGTCCACCGAGATTCGGGCTCGTCAGGTCGTCAGGTTCGCGTCGCGGCGCGCCAAAGACGAAGCGCTCGGTGGCGAAGCGGCTGGGAGAGTGCCCGCGAGTCCTTCATGTCGGCCAGTACGTCGAGCAGGTCTCGGATCGGCCAGCCGGACTCCAACCGATCGAGTGCCAGTGCGGGATCGCGCACACCATTCCGGAACGCAGTGACCAGGTCGCCCACCGAACTGGCGGAGGCAGCCACGGCGGACGACCGCCGGGCTTCGACAAGCAGGTCTACCGGCAGCGAAACGTGGTGGAACGCTGCTTCAACCGACTGAAGCAATGGAGAGCGTTGGCCACCCGCGACGCCAAACGCGCGGGCCTCTGCCGCTCATCGCTCCTGCTGATCGCCGCTTTGATCTGGCTCCGGTGATCGGCTGGACACGGCCTAGACAAGCGACTCTGCCGAGATGCGCGGGCCCGGTCTTGTTGGGGCTGTGCGCGTTGTCGGGTGCGCGGTGTCAGAACGGCACTGCGGTGGTGAGGAGTCCGGCGGGCTCGACGTTCGACGTGGCGGCGGGTCGCCCGGACGTGACGCGGCAGAAGTCCAGGGCGTCCAGGCGGATCGGATCGCCGGTTCCGGTGGACCAGTGACCGCCCGCGCGGCGTTCCGGACACCAGTACCTTGCCGTACGCCGCGCGCATGCCGGCTGCGAATGCCCGGTGTAGTCCCTCGATGTCCGCGGTGAGTACGAGACAGGAGCCATACGACTACTCCGGGTCAAATTCAGCCGACGGTACAAAACCTTGCCGCGCGGAGCCGAGACACCGGGTACGACACTCGCCAAGACATCAGTTACCGACGCGTTTGACGTCAAGGGGCACTCGGCCAAGGATCCAGTGCACGAACTCGCCCGTCGCCGCACACCATAACCCCACCTAGGGCGGCCGAAGACGTCCGGCGGTGCCGTCTGCTGGTCGAGCGACGCACGCCTTGATACATCTAGGATCCCAACAACTAGGTTGCCGCAAACCTTACTGCGGTGCTCCTACGTCAGGGAGGGGCGAGTGCGTCGGTCCGACATAGATCGACTGGCTAGCGGCTACGTCGGTCGAATCTCGCCGAATGGTGGGCTGTCGTGGTCAGTTCGGATGGAACTACACCGCTCAATTTGTCAGCTCGTAGGCGATGATCGCTGGCATTCCTACCTCCGGCTCTCCGAAGAGTGCGCAGTGAGGGCCTGGCCGGTGTGGACGGGACGCTTCCACGACCTGCTGCCGTTCGCCGCTCCCGTGCAGGAAGCCACGTCCAGCCGGCCCGAGCTGGCGCTAACGCCCGACCCCATCGAACTCGATCGCCTCGCCACTCTCCTTGATAACCGGATGCGTACTGCTCCCGATGCGTTCCCCGCGGTCGCCGCTGGCCTGGCCTGCTGGGCGACCAACCGCGACCTGCTGCGCGGGCACCTGACGTTCCCTGACGGGGCCGAGGAAGGGGAGGTCGATTCTGAGGATTGGGAGGCCTCCTACTTCGCCTCCATCGCCCTGGCTGGTGGCGCGGTGTGGGAAAAGGCTGCGGACCCGACGCGGCGGCGCGCGTTCTGGCTCTGGTATCTACGGGACGCCGTGCCGGCCAGTTACGCGGTCTGAGCCATCAACAAACGTCGCTGGTAGGGATCGCTTGCGATCAGACCGATGAGGATCGCGGCGGTTGCGGTACCCAGCGTTTCTGACAGCGGACGGTCCAGTCTGCCGGCGGTATCCAGGTGGAGACCTGGCTGCTGAAGAACCAGCCCTCCTCCGACGGGCGCGACATAGCCGCACTCATGATGGGTCTGCGGTATTCGGGACTATCTCGCTAACGGTGTTTCCGGCGGTATCAGTAGGTTTCAGCGGCCGGGAAGCGGTCGATGGAGGTGATGGCGAAGGCGTTGAGTGCGGGTTTGGAGTGTTGGAATGGAGGTGGCCTCGGCGATGTCATCGACAAACCTTCGCCGAGGCCACCCCTCAACGTGTGGATGGCCAGCGTTCGGCTCGGCTGGTCGAGGGTCGCGCGGTGCGCAGGTTCGAACCCCACCTCGTAGCCTCGAAACGCGCACTGAGACGCGGCGAGGCCAGGCCGTTGAGCTGCGGAAACATCATCGAGCGCGCAGGTCTATCTCGGCGGCGGGATACAGGCCACAACTGCGCACCGTCTGGACGGTTGTCGCTGGTCAGGGACGTGTACGTCGGCGATTGACCGCGCCGCAGTGCGTGCAGGACGGGGTCGCCGGTCTGGGGACCTGCGCACCTGGCGCCGTGAGGTGTGGATCATGGCCGCGGCGCATCCGACTGGACGCGACACTTGGGTGCGGTCATGCGCAGACTCGCACCCTCCGCGGGGCACGCCGACCACGGGAACTCAATCTGACTATCGCTGACCTTGGTCAGCGTGGCGGTCCCCCTGACTATCTGCCTAGCTGAACCTAGTGGCCGACCCGGAGCCGGCCGCCCGGCGCCCAAGCCTGGCAGCACCTTGGCCAGGACTCAGCGGACCTCTCGTGTCAGCCCGTCGTGGCCTACCTCGTAGAGGTGAATGTTGAGTCGGTCTCTGATGTGGGTCGGCACGCGTTCCGCGGCCGCCACGCAGCTGGTCGGCACTATGAGGGCGTAACGGGTGTTGCTGGACGGCTCGGTCATGCGTCGTAAGAGCTGTCCGTACGCGGTGTCGGCGTCGATCCCTGGCTCGCTGGTCCAGCCTTTCGCCTCTCCAATGAGGCGTTCTTCGCCGCGGACAGCCTCGATGTCGGTCCATCGGTCGGTCGGTTTGATCGGGGACCAGCCTTGTGCGATGAGCCAGGCGCGGAAGGCGTTGATGACCCGCTGTTCGTCGCTCACCGGGCTGACCATGCTGCGTATGACCTTTAGATCGGATTTCTCGCTGCGGCGCAGGCGGCCACGGTTGTCCGAGTCGAGATCAGCGGGTCGGATCACGACCAGGCGGAGTCCGTGGGCGGGGATCTCGGTGTCTCGACGTGCGTCGTACAGGGCTCTCTGAGCGCCGCGGTGGATGCCGCTGATGGTAAGTCTGTCGGGCTTGTCGAAGTGAGGAACTGGCTCGTCGTGCTGACGTTCGCGGTACTCCACGACCAGTCGGTGGCGTGGCCAGTATGCGTCGACCGGGAGCATGACGCGTCTTCCGCCAGCCGCCGGGTCGCCGAGGAGCCACTCGAATCGATGTTGGGTTAGGGCCTGCTCACCCAACACCCGGTTGCACAGGGAGATGACGTAGCCCTCATCGCTGTCGCCCGTACTCATGGATTGAACGTCTCCCTTCCATTCAGGGTTAGATCCGGCGGTGTGGTCTAGTCGGTGACTCCCAGGTGTAGGAGCCACATCTGGTCTGTTGTCCGGACTGCGAGATCGAGGTAGGCGCCCTCGTACCAGCTGCGGCATTCCACCGTGACGGACCAGGCCTCTGCGGTGGCCGGCCAGAGTCGAGCCAGCAGTGCAAGTGTCCAGTCGCCTAGTGCCTCTGCAAGTTCTCGTGGTGGCGAGCCTCGTTGCCACATCTCTTCGGGTCGCCACGGAATGAATAGGCCGGGTAAGGACTCGCGCGCCAACTCCGACCATGAAGGGACCGGTTCGAGTTGGGTAACCCGACAGTCGGTCGGCAGCAGCGCTTCGACTGCGGCGGTGGTGTCGCCGTCGCCGAGCGGGCCGTCGGTGAGGGTGAAGGTACACGCATGGTTCATCTCGTCGAGCACGCCTTCGAGCACTCGCAGCGCGTCTCTGGCTATGTCCGGTACCAGTTCCAGCCTCGCCTCGCGGGCCGCTGGGAACGAGTTCCAATCGAAGGACGTCACGGCGTCCACGCTAGTGATCCGGGCAAGTACCGCCAGAAGCGAAGCAGCGGCTGCGGACGCCGCACCCGATGGCGACACCGAACGTGATGCGGGTCCGCGGGCCGCTGGCGCCCGCTCGTGTCGACGATCATGCGCGCAACCGAAGCGGTGCGGCGACGTCGGCGCGCGGGTGCGAGCTCCGCGGCTGTCTTCACGCCGTGCGCAGGTTCGAGCCCCACCTCGCCGGGCCGAAACGCGCCCCCAAGGGCATCGAGACGTACCCATTGAGCTGGGAAGACGTGACGGACGCGCAGGTCTATCTCGATGGCGGGATACAGCCCACAACTGCGCACCGTCCGGACGGTTGTCCCTGGTCGCGGACGTCTACGTCGGCGATTGACAGCCGTGGGGCGTTGCTGGGGCGGGCAGGTGGTGCGGGGACCTGCGCATGCGGGTGGCGTGAGGTGTGTGGGCCTGACGATGCAGAATACGAACACTGTGTTGACGGTGCCAGGCGGGCCGCTGCCCGCCCGTTTGGCCAGGTCAAGAGCGACATGGCAAGATCAACAGGTTCCACGCGCGACCCAGCCGGGCGCTGGGGCCGAGGTCATGACGTCGGCCGACAAGGCCTACCGCGCGGTGCCGGCCCGGCCGTGGCCAGGCGCGCCAAGGTTTCCGTCACCTAATCGCGGGCGAGCTCTGAGCTGATGCGTACGCTCGACGGCAGCGCGCTGAACGTGCGCTCGGCGCTCCACGTTCGCTCGATCGACGCCGGCCCGACCAGCAACGTGCGTACCCCTTCGACGGGACGCACGTCGCGTGGGGCGCCCTCGCCCGAGACCCAGACGTCGAGCGGCGGAACCTCGGTGGACAGGTCGAAGGTGGCGGCCCGGTAGTCGTACAGGTTCCAGCTTCCCTGGACGTAGTCGCGCGACGGTGCGTCGGCCTCGCCGCGTAGGTACGCCAGCAGCTCGGGCGGGTTCGCGGTGCCTGGCAACCCGTGGTCGACGAGCGCCCCGGCGAGCAAGAGCGTGCAGGTCGAAGTTGCTGACGATGCCGTCGAGCACCGCCCGGAAGCCCCGGTGCACCGCAGGGCAGAGCACCAGCCACGGACTGTCGACCTGGACGCCGAGAAGCACATGGAGCCAGGACTGGTCGAGGCTGCCCTGGCGGTCGAACATCACCGCCTGCGTACGGTTCGCGCCCTTCGCCGCACCGTGGAACATCGCCGGCCTACCCGCAATCGCCGTGCCCATCGGCATCCGCCCCGACGACCTGCCCGTCGCGGTGCAGCTGGGTCGGCCCGCCCGGTGCCGAGGAGCTGTTGCTCGGGGCAGCGGCACAGCTCGAAGCGGCCAACCCGTGGCAGCGCCACGCACCGAGTTGAGGCCCGGACGAACCCTGAGGCCTCAACTCGCTCAGATCCTGCTGAGCACAGAACGGATGTAGGTAGCCTCATCGACAGCCCGCCAGGTCGACGGTGGGTCCCGCAGCACCAGGTCGCCCTGCACAGCACTGTCCCGCGAGGTGGTCCACGGAGCCGACTCGGTGTGCCATACGCACTGTTTGATGCTCGCATAACAGATCAGGACCGTCCCAGTGGAAAGAACGCACCAGTAGTCGTCGCCGACGACATCGAAGCGTCCGCCGAGTTGGTCACACAGGGACGCCACCTCGCTTGCGGACATGTAGTCCAGAGGAATCGGCTTTGCAGCGTGGGCCGGTGTGGACACGGTCAGGGCGGCACCGACCGCGACAAGTACGGGGAACAGCACCCGCACGATGAGCTTGCGCATCGAGCAACTCCTCACATCCAGGCGTCGAACCAGGTGTTCGACCTGACACCAGACTCGGGTAATCGCGCTCTGCGCACATCGGGGCGATCCCCGTCGTGTCGAGGGGGCCGTAGGGGCTTCCCCAAGCCCCCCGCGACGAAACCGAGCCTCCGCGACCCAAACGCCGCCGCCGCAACGGTCCGCGCGACCCCGGCACGAGTCGCTGGGTGTCGTCAGGTGAGTTGGCCCCACCTGTTCGAGCCGGCGCTCGCGCGGTGTCGCAACGGCGGGCCGCGAGGCGAAGTATTGGGGTTGCTGACCCTTGGGCACCGCACCGCCTGTTTACTCCGCTTTGAGGTCGGTGACCTCATATGCGCCTGACTCGTTGTTGCTGCCGCGCCCACCAGCTCGGCGAGTTGATCATCGCGGCCCGTCATAGCCTGACGGTGGGGTGGCTGCCCCTCGTTTATCTCTTCGCTCCACACAATCCGGGTTATCCACGCCCGGGGGGCAGAGGTCATCCGTATTCACACCAGTGGCCGACCACAGTGGATGATCACGCGTTCTGAAGAGTGCTCTTGAGGTACCGCAGGACTTCAGCGAGGCTTGGCCGTGGCATGGCGTGGTTGACCTCTGGGGGGTTCTGGTGCTGCTTGCTGGTTCAGTTGGGGTGGACATGGTGGTCGATCGTCTGAGAAGGCAGCGTCCTGTGTTCCACTCCGAAGCCGATCTTCAACACGCTTTTGCATGGAGCGCGCAGGAGATCGACCCCACCCTGCAGATCCGCTTGGAAACGCGTCCGGTGCCTGGGCTCCGCCTCGACCTCCTTGTGGCCGCGGCCGACGGAAGCCGATGCACCGCCGTCGAGTTGAAATATCTCACCGCCAACTGGCTCGGCGAGTACAACGGTGAACGGCTTGAGCTGAAGAACCAAGGTGCCCAAGACATCCGCGCCTATGACGTGGTCAAGGACCTTACGAGAGTAGAGCGGGTCGTGGCCGAACGGCCTGGCTGGAGTGGCTTGGTGCTTGTCTTAACCAACGATCCAAGCTACTGGAACAAACCAGCTCTCATCCGGGAAACCAACGCGCAGGCATTTCGCCTCTATCAAGGCAACACCCTCACCGGAGCACGGGCCTGGGGTCCCCTGACTGGAGCCGGTACGAAGAGAGGTCGCGAGGCTGACCTAAACCTGCGGCAGGAATACACCTGCGCATGGGTGGACTACACAGCGCTTCCGGGATTGCGTGGCACCTTCAGATTGCTTATCTTAGAGGTAGCCGCAGAGGATTAAATGCGCGCACATTGCTCGTCGCCGCGCCCTTCCGGACATCCACAAATCGCTGCGATGAGCACCGGCCCGCCCTCGACGAGCTGGGCCATCGACTCCAGCCAGCGGGTCGACCTGGCCACCAACGCCTCGGCATGGCCATCGACACCCGAGGAGCCGTCGCAGGCGGCATCATCTACGGCGACCACGGCACCCAATTCACGTCGTGGACCTTCACTGAACGCGCCCGCCGAGCCGGTCTGCTGCCTTCCGTCGGCAGCGTCGGCGATCCGTACGACAACACTGTCGCGGTGTCGTTCTGGGCCCGCATGCAAACGGAGCTGCTCAACCGGCGCCGCCGGAACACCCGGGTCGAGCTCGCGAACGCGATCTTCGAGTGCACCGAGGGCTTCCACAACCGCCGCCGGCGACACTCCGCCCTCGGCTGGCAAACTCCCATTAGAGTTCGAGAACGACCCACCTGCGCGGCAGCCGACTCTTCACATCCCTGTCCAAACGACCGGGGGATGATCAAGGTGTCCGGGAAAGCGAGTCAAGCTCATCCTGGTGAGTGGATCGAGCGCAGGTTCATGCCCCAACCTAGACGCGGCTTCACGACCCGAAACGCGGCCCCAGACGCGCCGAGGCACAGGTCCTGAGCTGGGCGGACACCGCCGAGGCGCAGGTTGATCTCGACGGCGGGATACATCCCACAACTGCGCACCCACCGGGCGGTTATCCCTGGTCACGGACGTCTACGTCGGCGATTGACCACGCCGAAGGGGTTGCTGAGGCGCCAGCTGGTGCGGGGACCTGCGCATGTGGGCGGCGTGGGGTGGATCATGGTTGCATCGCACCCGTCTGGACCCGGCCCCTTGGGTGCGATCATTCGCAGATTCGAGCCCCTCGGGGGGTCACGCCAAGCATGGGAACGGGATCCGATCAACGCTGACCTGGCGATCGTGACCGCGTCGTGGCGTTTACCCAGCTAGCGGTGCTGCCGGTGCCTTAACTGCGGGCTTAGGCTGCCCAGGCATCGAGATCGACGCGATCCGTCGCTTTGAGGCCGCCGCTGAGGACCCGGCGGGGCTGGGGAAGGCGCTCGTCCGGTTCCAGGCGACGCACAGGCTCTCGTCCGACGCCTCGGCGACCCCCGACGCGGTTACGCAACGTGGCCCCGACCCTCGACGCGCTGCGTGCGCTGGCCGGCGCGCTGGTATTGCCCGGGCTGCCGTCGATGTCGTCGTCAGTTGCGGTCGACGGTGCCTTGGCCGATGTGCTCCGCGGCCCCTACGACACAGAGGCGCGGTTGCGGGGCCGCTGGCTGGGGGCTGCGCGCCCGTTTGGTGGTTAGCTCGCTGCAACTGGAGCTCGGCACGCGTACGATCGCCAGTCCCTCGGCAATGGACAGCCGGACACAATGACCTCAGCTACCGGACGGAAGGAGGGCACGATGGATGCTCCTCAGACCGAGCAGGACAAGCGTCGCGCCGACGTCAGGGCCGCAATGAACGTGATGGACTCCCCAGTGGGCCTTGGCTTGACGGTTGACTTTGAGGACACGTACCTGCTGTCTGACGCGATTCGCTGCTATATCAATACTGCGGATGCAGGCACGATCTTTTGTGTACATGCGAGTTGCGAACGGGACCTCGCAGCCATGGTTCAGGCGTCCGGCTTCGCCCCCGCTGGGTCGCAACGCTGGGGGCTCGGTGCCCTTGTCGCGTACTGCGAGCACCACGAGCAAATGCCTCCAGACTTGCTTGACAACCTGCGCATCCTCAACGACCACCGCAAGACGCTGTATCACTACGGGCACTCGGAGTCTGATAACGCTCTGCGCCGGCGGACGTCCGACCTCATACAGGAAGTCGGATCGTCGAAGCTCCGCGAGGATTTCAAGGAACAGCGTGGCTTCGAGGGAGACAACAAGGAGGTCTATGTCTTCGCCATGGATCGCGTTCTGCAACGGAACGCTCTCGCGGCACTCACCACTGGTTTCATGCTGCGTTCTTGGCTCGGAGTCCAGCAGAGGTGACGCGCGGTCCGCGGCCGATGAGTGCTCGATCGCGGGCGTCGGGGCAGTTCGTGTCGCTGGCCTGCCGGACCCGGCTCATCCACGTGCCCTCTCTATCGGCACTCCTCCGGCGACGAGAAGCCCGGCGCGCACAAGGTCCTGCACGCAGGGTTGACTCTCGCGCCAACCGGCTCGCCACAGCGTGGGAGTATTCGTACCCGTCGTCGCCATCAAGGCAGCGCACCCCAGCGGCAGTTGTGAGAATCAGCGCGTGGGCGAGAGCGTCGGTGCTAGCCGTGACGAGGCCCTGGCGAAGTTGGCGAGCCTGCGCCAGCATCAGCGCGATGGACGGCGCTCGCCAAACAAGTGTTGGGTGTTGCCGCCGTTGCCGAGGTTGATCTGCACGCCTTGGGCGTGCCGGACATCGATCGGGCCACGGTCGGGGGCCGATGCGGTGTCGGCAGACGCGGGGGCGGCCGACACTGCTTCGGTTGGTGTGGAGCTGTGCGAGGCCGGCTGGTTGGTCGAGCGCGGGGCGTCGCGTTGGGGCGGTTCTGCCTTGTCGGTGCTTGGGCTGCGGCGGGCTAAAACCGGTCCGAGGAGCGCGGCGATCAGCGACGCTATCCCGGCCAACCAAGACAGCACCTCGATGCCCTGCAAGCCGACGATCAGCGCGACGGCCGCGAGCACCGCGGCGGCTCCTCCACACACGGCGATGATCACCCAGCGTTGTTTCGCGGTCACCTGCCCATCGTGGTGACCTGGGCTCGTCGCGTCCATCCACCGATCACCCATCCGAGAACCCGCGATGGAATCCACAGTGGCGTCAGGCGGTCCTACGAGCACCACAAGATGATCGTGAACCGGGCCGCCACACAAAAGCCGCGGAACGCGCTCCGAACCGCATTGCGCTCCGGTGCTCTGAACTGCGTAAACCTCCCTGGCACAGGTATCTGGGGTGTCGAGTAGTCATGCGCAGGTTCGAACCCCACCTCGACGGCCGAAACGCGCCCCCAAGCGCACCGAGGCGAGCCTTCTGACCTGCACAAATAGCGTCGAACGCGCAGGTCTATCTCGGCGGCGGGATACAGCCCACAACTGCGCACCGTCCGGGCGGTTGTCCCTGGTCACGGACGTGTACGTGGGGGAATGACCGCAGCGCTGGGTTCGTCGGGCTGGGCAAGCGGTGTAGGTACCTGCGCACGTGGGCGGGGTGAGGTGTCGATCATGGCCGGCGGCCTGGGTGGGGTCGGTGCCCTCAGACGACAGCATCCGCTTCTGCCGAATTGAGGGCGTCTCGACGGTCACCAGCAGGGGGCAGAGGAAGCATGCCTGCGCTGGGGTCGCGGCCGATCTGGCGGTCATGCTCGCCCACGGCGGTGAGGCGATCTCGGACCTGGCCGTCCTGCGGGTTCAGGCGGCGCTGTTCGGGCCGGTCGCGTCCGACCCGCCCGCGTAGCGACTGCTGTCCACACTGGACGGCTCGGCCCTGGACCGGTTGCTCGCCGGAGAAGGGTGCCGCACTGATACTTACCGGGCCAACCGTTCATCGAGCACCTGGTTAAACAGGAAACAGAGTTCGGCGCACTCGGCGTCGTACACCGCCATCTCCGCATCGGCGAGGACGGCAGCGTGGAACTCGCGCCCGAGCGCCACGATGAACCCCCGACGGTACAGAAAGCCATCGTACGAGCCTTCGACCACCTCGTGAATCTCGGGGCGGTCGAGGTCTGCGAGCTTGAGTTCAAGCATCTGGTCCAGGTCCCGCAGTTGCTCGTCCGACAACGTGTCGCAGTCGCCGCAGAGCAGGTCCAGGAGCGGGTCCAGCCATCGCTCAACGGCAGCGTAGTCGGGATCCTCGTCGGGATCCGGGGTGCGCCGGATCAACGCGGTTCGGTCTGCTGCCGCCTGCGAGCCGAGCCGTGCCCAAGCCGCTTCGATCATCGACCACAACCGGTCCTCGGCATTCACCCGATGATCGTAACGCCGCATACACGCACGCTTTTGCCGCTTACAGGTCGGGTCAAGCGTGCGTGCGACGCCGTGCAGCCCTGTCCGTTGTGGACCCGTCCCACTCCGGCTGGATTGAGCGAAGATGTCCGACAGGAGGCATACAAGGATGGCGCCGCCTTGACTCAGTCGTCCGGAAACGGACGCCGTCCTGCATACCAGGCTGCGAGAGCTTCCTCGGTATTGGGAAGGTTGCACTCTCCGATCGCTCGTTGGATCATCATGCCTTGCTTCAGCATGTTCGAATGAAGGACGACGCGGACGATCTCCTGCTGGGGCTCTGAGAGATCAGTGAACGCGGCGCCGTCCGGGAGTGGCCCGTCGGGGAAGGTCAGCCCGAGCAGCAGACGGAGTGCCAGGAAGTCCGCTCGATCCGGATCTGGAACCCGCATTCGGTCGAGCAGCAGATCTGCGAGCTGCGGCACAGACTCCCCGGTGATGCCGCTGAAAGCCCAAGCGGCCGCGTTGGCCATAGTGTCGGCAAGTGATTGCCACTCCTTTTGCTCCGGGTCTAGCAGGCAGTCGCTGAGTTCTGCCAAAAGCGCGGTGTCGGGTGCGGGAAGGAGGCGCACCAGTCCGATCAGTGCCGCCCGGTGAACGACGCGATCGGCGTTGCCACGCCACCGGCGCACCGCATCCACGATGCTCCCTTGGGAGGGTTCGCCGGCACGTCCGACCGCGATGCACATCGCCGTGGCTACGGCCAGGTCCGTCTCCACCAAGAGCTGCTGAGCCAGTACCGGTGACATGATCGACCAATCCTGCGGGAAGCGCCCAAGCAAATCTGCCATGCCGAGTCGAAGCTCCGGGTCGCGATCTCGCAGAACCCGCAGGTACGTGGGGACGCCAGCGTGCACCGCCTCGTACGCAGCCGCGTGGCAGGCGCTGGTCACTGGCCGTCGGTACCCGCCGTGCCTGCGCCACTCGGGCGATCTCGCCAACCACCACTCCGAGCGCTGGTCCGCCAGATCGTCCAGCGTCGGGACCACCGCCCGCCTCGGCGACTCGTACAGCTCGACACCGTCGACGATCGTCCGTAGAAGGCGGTAGGCCACCAGCCGGTCCGGCACATTCCGGTTCGCGAGTAGGTCGATCAAGTGCGGCGCGACGGCAATGCTCGGCTCATACACCAAACCCTGATGCTGGAGATGATCCTCAAGCTTTCTTTCCGCTTCCCTTCGCGCCGCCGAGTCAGGATTCCGAAGTGCGCGCAGCAGGTCTGGAACATCGGAGGCCGATCCGTATGGGCCGTGCAGCGATTGCCAGTCCACTGCTCGCAAGTGGTCATCCACGGCCGGGAAGGTAGCATCATCCGCCATCAACTCCACTCGTCGAGGGCCTTCTCCGCCCGGACGCACCGAAACCGGTACAGCTGGCGACCCAACGACGTAGTTTCCCTCGTCTCGCAGGCATCCTCTTCTGCAGCTGACCGTGCGCGCGACTCGGCGGGCAGGTCATGCGTCGCAGCGGACCCTGTCAGATGCGAACGGTCCCAACTCGCCAAGCAGCGCGCTGTCGATGCTGTGAACGTGGTCCGGAGAACCTCGTCCCGGCAATCTCGGACATGCTGAGCTCGGCAGTTACGGATGGAGCGCCCTACTTGATTGCGGCCGTCGAGGTTGCTGGGCAGGCCCGCGGCCATCGCTCTGTCGATTTCGTCGTGCGCAGGTTCGAGCCCCACCCCGACGCGCCGAGACGCGCCCCTAAGCGCATCAAGACGTACCCACTGAGCTGGGGAAACGCGATGGACGCGCAGGTCTATCTCGATGGCGGGATACAGCCCACAACTGCGCACCGTCCGGACGGTTGTCCCTGGTCACGGACGTCTACGTCGGCGATTGAACGCACTGTAGGGGGTTCTGGGTGGGCAGTTGGCGCGCGGACCTGCGCATGTTAGCGGCGTGAGGTTGGGGATCATGGCAGGCGGCCTTGGCCGAGGCCCCGAGATGTCCGTTGGCCACATCCGAGTCTGTCGACGAGAGTGCGCCCAAATTACGCGCGGCGCCGCCGGCTACACCGACCCGACCCTGGCCACGCGACCTCGACGCGGCGGCCGCCCCGGCGTGCGACAAGGCCTTTGTCCGCGCCAGCAGGGCCACGACGATCTCCTGCGGCCGGCCTACCCGTAGGGACCGACGGACATCGATGATCACACCGGCAGGTACGACACTCTTAGCCAGGTGGCACCCGTCTGTGCGCGCTCATACCTGCGGCGCGGAGGCCCGCCGACGAGCGAGCCGGGTGTATGAGCCTGCCGTTCTCCGGGCCGAGGTGAGCCGTGGCGCCAGTCGCTTGCGGCGGCGCCGGTTCGAATCGTCCAGCCAAGGCAGGCGTCGCCGACACCCGCACGGGGTATGCAACACGGCCAATACCCCGATGACGAGTTCCCTTATCCAGCTAGCTGATGCACGCCGGCCGGGATCAGCCGAAGCACTACCGACATCGCCGCCGACGCGAAACCGGCGAGCAGGGGTCGTAGCCGCACGGAGCCTCGTACCGCTTCACATCGGTCTCACGGTGCAAACGACCCGCGGACCCGGAGCGGCGGGCGGGTGCCATCCGGCCGGTCGGAGGGCACCCGCCCTTTGTCCGCCATCGTGCGCTTCGCCTGCCGCGACAGGGGTCAGTCTTCAGCCCTGGTCGACACATCCGCTGTCAACGACCGGCCTCCCGTCCCCTCAACGGTCGCCGTTGCGGCGACAGTCACGCGGACGAGTGAAACAGGGCCTATGCCAACTGGCTGGGCTTGTAAGCGCGCCATCCTCTGGCGCGTCGAGTGGCGAGGCCCCGATCGCTCGCGGCCCAATGAAGATCGGAACGGATAGGTCGTGAATGATGATCGACTACGTCGGGCCAAGATCGAGGTCTATCTGAAATCAGGTGCCGAGGGGTTACGTCGAAGCGACCGGCGCGATACCCTCCGTCGAGCCTGACATGCCTGGTGACCCTGTTGAGACTGGCTTGTGGGCAGCCCTGACTGGACACCCGGAGTTGCCATGACACCAAGCAATCGCACACGAAAACTGGAGCGATTGACGGGATTTCTTCAGGAAACAGATCGTTGGGCCCCCAGGATCGTTCGGTTGGGAGCCATCCAAGCCGTAATGTGGGGCCTTGTAGAAATGCTCGATCGCTTCGAGCTCACTACTTTCTCGAAATCTATTAACGGCCTGTTCGCATTTTCCCTCGTTGGGTTGATCATCTTCCAAAGTTTCGAGCTTTTCCTATTGTCGCGGAGCCGGCTGCAGCTAGTGCAACAGAAGAGCGCACAGCACCCCGCTGCCGTCTTCGCGGCAAGCCTAATTTCTTACGCTCGTTCGCTAAGTGAGAGCGAACCTCCGAAAGATCAAGCGATCCTTGAACTCCGCAGCTGGTCTAGTCGTCTCCTGCACCTTATGGGCGCGACGACTGAGCGAACCGAGCTCGGCCAGATCGCGCTAGCCGCTGCGGCGGCACTCCAGGAGCGTGACACCCAGATCGACATTCTCATTGATGACCTAGGCTGGTCGCTCTTTGAGCACGGTGATCCGGACACGGCCATTTCTAACATCGGTGAGGCATTGAGAATGATTGAGAACCGGTTGGTCAGTTCTCCTGGAGACGTCGTAGCACTAGGTGCAAAGGTGAAAGCCCTGAGACACCTTGCAAACATCGAGAGTCGCAATAAGGACCTTCCTTCGGCACGTGCCGACATCGGCACGGCCCGTGCAGCAGCCTCAAACCTATCGGGTGCTGAAAGGGACTTGCATCTAGCTCAACTCGACCATAGCGAGGCCGAAATAATCCTCACTGCCATCAACAAATCCGTCGGACCGACCGGCCAAGTCGATCCCTCCGGGACCCAGTCCGCCTTGCTCAACGAGGCATCCCGGCTCGCAGAATGCGCAGAGACGGTCTTCCACGGCTTAAGTGATCACGAACGAGAGGTCAAAGCGCTCAAGACCAAGGTTGACCTTTTAGTTCACGACACGAGAAAAGAAAAGTTTCGGGAAGCCGATGCGCGACTGCGTCGGCTTCAGAGGGAAGTCGCCCGAGAGTTGCGGTAGGCGGTTGACTTCCGGTAAGGCAAGATGGCCACAACGTCACACTGCACGAGCGATTGGAGATCAGGGTGGCAGAGATGATCGACATCTTTGACGGGAATCACCAGCCGATTGGAACTTTTGAGCGCGTTGCGGCTCATAAGCAAGGGTTGTGGCATCACACGTTTCACTGCTGGATCGTCGGAAGGGCGCCCGCCGAATCCGAGGGGTTTGTAGTTCTGCAACTTCGCTCCCCAAGCAAAAAGAACTACCCCAATATGCTTGACATCACAGCCGCTGGCCATTTGGAAGCCGGCGAGACCCCGGAGGATGGGGTGCGGGAGATTGAGGAGGAATTGGGCGTCGCGGTAGAAAGCGGGTCGCTTCTATATCTCGGGATAAAGCACGACGTCATGGATGAGAATAACGGCGTTCGAAATCGAGAATTTTCCCACGTCTATCTGCTTCGTGATGACCGGCCAATCGACCAGTACAGGCTGTCGGAAGAGGAAGTAAGTGGACTCGTCAGAATCTCCATCGCCGATGGCCTGGCGCTATTTTCCGGCGAGAAAGGCAGCGTGTCATGCCAAGCTATACGGGCTGACAGTGGCGGAACGGCCAACTTTGAGCGCGAGGTTCACGTCGAGGATCTGATTCCGAGAGTCGACAGCTACTACCTAAAGATCTTCGCGATCGCCGATCTTCATCTCAAGGGCTACAAGTACCTCAGTATCTAGGGCCTAGCTATCGGCTACGTCGCGATTGGTCGAGGTGGAGATGGCGGATACAAGCCTAGTTGTGGGGGGGTGCAGGGCAACTCCGGGAGGCTTGCACCTTGGTCACCTGTATGGGACGTTCTACGGCCTTGAGCTCATCGGCCAACCTTTTAATTTCTGTTTTGTAATCAGCGACTGCATCGATCGTGAGCGCGTTAACGCCAATTGCTATCGAGATATTGCTCTCTGCGTTCTGGGTGTTTCTCCGACCGACGTCAGCGTGGTCCGTGAGAGCCGTTTGCGACCCAGTCTCGCAACTTTGACCGACTACATAGAGCGATCGCTTTCATTTCGGCGTTTGCGCGAGGTGCATCCGAGACGCGACCTCTTGAAGGCGTCCACGTTCGAAGGAACTGTCGCTGATTTTGTGTACCCGGTACACCAAGCGTCATATCTGATTGGTCTGGGAGCGGAATGGGCGTCGTATAACGATGACAATGTCAACGTAGTAGGCTTGGCGAGAAGGGCCGCCAGCCAACTCAACCACCACTTCGGGACCTCTTTCCCGAACTCTCCGCGCCTCATTCCGCGCTCGCCCGGTCGATTGAATTCCTGGGATGGCCGTAGGATGGCAAAGTCAAACAACAATACGCTCGGCGTCAACTCGGGGCCGAGCCAAATAGACCGGTTCGTGAAACGCATGGTTGGACGCAGTGCTTCCGGGCCGACTTCGTTTGCGCACTCGCGACCAACCGAAATTGAGCTGGTGTATGCGAGGTTGTTCGAAGCTCCGCCAAATGCGCTCCAAGGTGCTGATGGGTTCGCGCGAATCGAGATTTTGCAACGAGCAGCAAGGGATAGACTGGGAAAGTATCGAGAGCGGATTTCAGAGCTTTCTGATCGCTACAGAGGTCATCGGATAGATGAGTTATTAGCACATTTTGAACGTGGAGCACGCCAAAGAATAGCGGACACCCTCGAAAGCTGCGGTGTGTAATGGCGAAGACGTTACTCTTGATGCGCCACGCAGAGTCGAGCAAGAACATCGAGGACCGTTTCGCGGGCGTCGAAGAGGGCGATGCGCTAACTCACCAAAGTTGGTCGGAAACGGCGGCAGCCGCAGAACATGTGCGTGACTTCATGACTCGGCTCCAGATTCAAGAGCTGCTCGTCCTGTCGTCGGACTCGCCAAGATCGATGCATTCTGGTGAGGTACTGTCGTCTATCCTCCAAGCGGAGCACAGAATCGATAGCCAACTGAGGTCCGTTGTGAATCCGGAGACCGCCGGAGTTTCCTATTCGGAGCTTGTCGCTAAGGATCCACTCATGGCCCAACAGTGGAACCTGTATCGGGGCGGCGTTTTTAATAGCTATGCGATCGGCGATATTGCACGAAACACCCGTCCTTACGAACGAGTTGTGCGGGAAAAGCTAGTCGCGCTAAAGCGTTTGGACGTTGAGCTAGCCCTGGTGGTCGGCCATCGCTCATTCATTACTTCAAGCCTGATCAATGTAGCGCGGGCGCGCCTCGGCTATCCAGCGGGATTTTTTGGATTTGTTCCGCTCGGCCACCTTTCATTGTGCGCGCTACGAAAGACTCGACAGGGGGACTGGACCATCTCCTTCGTTAATGTAGCTCCATCAGACCTTTCGACGCTCGGCGTGGCGCTCCTTCGCGCCGAGGAGCAATAGACACCGATCGCGTATGGCGGCTGCGCCGCCGACGAGCCTTCGACCGCTGCCGGGGCATTGACTCCGCCAGCCCCCGCGGCAGTGTCCGCGTTGACCACGTCCGTGGTTGCGGCAACGCTCGACCCCCGAAGACAGCGTGTCGGCGTGGTCCACCTGGTCGACGACGCGACTGTCGACCCGCGGTCAAGTCGCTCGTGCGCAGGTTCGAGCCCCACCTCGAAGCCTCGAAACGCGCTCGCAAGACGCACTGAGGCCTACCGTTGACCTGCGGAAACATCATCGAGCGGCAGGTCCATCTCGGCGGCGGGATACACGGGACAACTGCGCACCGTCTAGGCGGTTGTCCCTGGTCACGGACGTCTACGTCGGCGATTGACCGCGCCGCACGGGTTCGCCGGGTGGACAGCTGTCGCGGGGACCTGCGCACATGGCGGCGTGGCTGTGGATCATGCCCCAAGTCTTGGGTGAGCCCTCCTGCGGGGCAGTGTCCGCATACGCGGTGACGCGGCGTTGTCGCTCCGGTCGGACTGCGGGATGTCGTCTTTACCGACGTCGCGCCCGGTCCGGCCAACAAGCCTAGAACGGCCGGCGCGCGGGCAATCTGGCCTACTCCGGCTCGCCAGGCCGCAACACCAACCAAGGTGGGCAATGCGGGGCGGCGGAGGCGACGGGCTGCCGCAGCAGCCGATTCGCGCGGGGCGAGGAGCCGAGCGGAGCATCCGAGCTTGATCTCTGAGCGTCGGAGCGGTGCACGGCGCTTCGATGCCCTAGCTGGACGATCGGTCAAAATCAGTCGCCGCACGGCCCATTAACACTTGTGTACACCGCCGGGCGCGAGTGCACGCTGACAAGCATGGCGAGTGTTTATGAGCCCTTGGCGGAGTGGTTGCAGCGCCACGGCGGCGCGACGATCACCCTCGACTTCGGCCAGATCGAGACCATTCTCGGGCGTCGCCTGCCGCCCAGCGCCCACCGCTACGACAGGTGGTGGTCCAACGAGGACGATCCGGCCAGCACCCACAGCCAGAGCCGACGGGGCTGGATGGCCGGCGGATACGCTGTGTCCAGTGTGGATCGGAACTTTTCCAGTGTGACGTTCGTGCGCAACACGGAGTAGGTGAGTGACCATTGAACGACGCGGCCTGCTCGCCTAACCGAGCTGGAGCATCGGCGGCACCGCAGGGCCTGGCAGCCGAGGTCGCCTTTAGTCTGGCCACCGCCGCCACGCAGCCCGGCCACGCCGTCCTCGTCGCACTCGGTGCGTGGACCACGAACGAGAAGCGGCCGCTGCACCGAGCGGGCGTACGCGACCTCGACACGATCGTGGCCGGGCTTCGACCGGAGCCGGGGGCGTTGGCCCGAACGATGGCGCCGCGGAGACCCTTTCGCTTCGACCGAACACGCCCGCCAACCTCGAAGCGCCGAACATGGTCGCGGCCGCAGTCCCACGTCGAGGGTGGATGGATAGCGGCAGGTGATGGTGGCGGGCAGAATCTGTCGTGTGGATCTGCAGCGAGCCCTCGAGGTCGTCTCCCAGCCGTTGACCTACGAGGGTGTCAGCGATCCCCAGCTCTGCGCCCAGGTACAAGCTCTCGCCGACCGCGACCTCGGTATTGGATGCGTCCCTGTGCTGGACGGTCAGGATTCGGTGCGGCCAGTGGATGTTCTACTGCGGCTTGCGGTGGCGACCAAGCCGGAGTACCAGACAGACCTTTATGAAGTGCACCGGCATTGGTCGCTCATGCGATACCTGGGTCTCTTCGACGCCGACTCGAACGGGCGGCTGTGCTTGTCGTCCGCCGGCCGGCGGATCGTCGGGAACCAGCGCAAGGTCACGTCGGAGGAACTTGGTATCGGGTTCGCCGTGTACCGAGCTGAGCAGTGGGTGGCCAGCCGCTGGCCTAGAACCACGTCGGTCGCCGTGATCGATATCGACGTCGCGCTGACAAGCGGCTATGTCAGGGCCGGCGCGGTCGCCTCGTCGGTTGTGCAGCGTTCGGGACGTCGCCCCGACTATCTCCTGATCGCGGAGAGCCCGGACAGTCAAGACCGATACCGCTACGCGGTGATCGAGTGCAAGGGCACGAAAAGTTGGACGAACGGACTCAAGCAGATGGCGTCCGCGTGTGAGCAGTTGCGGGGCGTGTCCGTCGGAGACGGACAGCCTCCCGGGCTGGCTGTCGGTACGGTCCTCGCAGACCACCGCATACGTTGCCGGGCGCTGGAGCTGGCACCTCGATCACACGGCCGGGACGTCGAGCCGGTGGCGGACTGGGTGGAGCAGCCGCGGGTGTTCGAAGATGTGGCGGAGGTGTACATCGAGCCGGACACGTTCGAGCGGGCCGTCCATGTCGACATCGACGAGAACGTGCCCGTTTCGGCGGAGGAAATGGTGACGGTTGGCATACAGGCTTCGTGGGCGAGCCTGGCCGACTTCGCCGGCAACGACTCCGCCTTTCGGAGATGGGCGCCTCCGGTGTTCCGGGCGAACCTGGAACGGGATGTGCGTGCTCGACCTCAGCGGGTCCGGCGTCAGACGCGTGGGGGCCTGGACGTCGTAGGCGTGCGCAACCTGATCACGTTGCCCGGCGGTGATCTCGAAATTGTGTTCGGTCTGGCAGCAGAGGTCGACGATGCGCTCACCGGCCGAGACCCCGCCGCAGTGATCGACGCGCAAGGCCGGGTAGCCGAACGGGGCGCGTACGAGAACGACCTCCCGCGGCGTGAGGTCAGCGAAGAGGTCACCGCCGTGTCGGACAACGGAGCCGTGCTGATGCTGGCCCCGCGCTAACGAAGGCCCCAGCGCCGAGGGCGGCGATCACCGATTCGAGAACCCGTAACCCAGAACCCAAGAGTCGCGCCTGACGGTCGTAGGAGTCCGATGGCTTATCGAGCACAGGTCTCCGGCCTACCGAAGCCGCGGATCAGGCCCCGAAACACATCGCTTTCCAGTTGCTCTGGACCGCAAACCTCGGTGGCGTACGTGTATCTCGGTGTCGAGTCTTAGTGCGCAGGTTCGAACCCCACCCTCGACAGCCCGAAACGCGCCCCTATGCGCATCAAGACGCATGCTTTGAGCTGGGAAAACACGTTGGACGCGCAGGTCTATCTCGATGGCGGGATACAACCCACAACTGCGCACCGCCCGGGCGGTTGTCCCTGGTCACGGACGTGTACGTGGGAGATTGACCGCTACGACAGCCTCCACGGCCCTGGGAGTCGTCGCCGACGCGGCAGGAGAGACTGGGCCGCGATGACAACAACGTGATCGGCGGCGCCTCATTCAACGCATGCCGCGCTGCGTTCGAGGTTGCTGGCTGTTGCGGCGGAGCATGCACCGGATCACGCCGCGAGGCGACATCCCGGTCGGTCCGGGCGCCAAATAGTCAGTACAGTGCGGCGCGTGAAGAGATATGCCTGACTTCTACCGGGTCATCGTCGATGCAGGCCACGACCTCGCGGCGTCGGCCAGGAACATCGGAGCCTTCAGTACGAACACCTTCGACGCCGCCCGAAACCTCGGACGAGCCGACCTGCTGTCGGCCGACGAGGAGATCGCGAAGCTGCTCAAGCAGGCCAAACTCAAGCACCTAGTGATCGGCTTCGCGGCCGGTGCGGTCGCGGTCGGTGGCACCGTCCTCACGGTCAAGGCCGCGCCCCACATCAAGGGCTGGATCAACGGCCTGAGGTCGAAGCTGAGCGGCGAGGCCGATAACCAGCCGGCCCTGGATAGCAACGTCGAGACGGGCTTTCCGCAGCAGGTGGAGCTGGCGCTAGAGGACTTCCGGGCAGGTGTGAGCAGCGAGGAAGTAAAACGGCGCATCGCGATGATCATGATTGCCGCGGCTTTCATCGCGGACCAGATCCGAGCGCTGTCCCACGCTCGCGTCGAGGACACCGAGGCGCCCCGGGAACTCCGAACCGCACTAGCGAAGCTCTCCGCCGCTGACCTCACGGACACCGTCAACCGGATGCTGGAGGCCAACTCCTCGCTGCTCAGCGACGAGACCTCGGCCGCGCTCATGAAGATCTTCGAGGGCGGCCGGTTCGTCGAGGGCGCGTACGTGCCGCTTCGCAACGACAAGGTCAGGGACGCGTTCCGTCTGACGAACGGCGGCGACTGACCACGGCCCGGCCGGGAGCCACCCCGCTGGATCTTCTCGTCAACACAGCACGCTCCAGGCGCGGGCGACCACGCGACTCGTGGTTACCCAAGGTGGTTGAGGCGGATAGCCCACGCATGATTGCGTTTACGGATCTGGCCGAGATGCCCGGTGTCAGCATCACCAGTATTGTCCTTGGCGTCGTCACGGGCGCGTGCCTTGCGGACGTCGTGCTCGTGGGCTCTGCCCGCCGGCCGACCGCGATGATGGACGGCAGCAACGATCGGCCGAGGTCGCTGAGGGCGTAGTCGCCGCGTGCTGCAGGTGCCGGTCAAGCTCTGCCACCAGCTCGCACGGGGGGCCGGATCACGCCCGGGGTCCTTGTCCCGCGGGCCGCGGACAAACGAGTTTGGCGATACGCGGCTTGTCAGTACGGTGAGTCACCGTGACCGCCAGCGTGGAAGAAGACGAAGAACAGCAGAACCTTCACCAGCTCATGCGAGAGCTTGCGCCCGTACCGGGCTGGGTGGACCGGATCGGGAACGGCACGTTGTCAGCGTCGGCGGGCAGCCCTATGGCGGGCGACGATCGCCGGTCTGCGCCCTTCCACGTCTCACACTCGGTCGCGGCATCCCTGGGCGTCGCGGTCGATCACGCGCACTGCCTGCTTCGTTCGATCGAGGGTTGCACCGAGTGCAGCCCGCACCAGGTGACGCTCCTGATGAATTCGTACTACTCGTTGCTGCGAGCGGCGATGGAGAACGCGGCGCGGGTGGTGTGGATGCTGGCTCCAGACAAGCGCCCGGAGCGGGTGCTGCGGCGGCTGCGCCTGCAGGCCGGCAACGTCATCATGTCCGACGAGCTTTGCGAAGTTGGCGGCTTCCCACCGAAGAAGCCGAAGGCCGAACGGCTCCAGCGGATCAAGGACATCGCGGGGCAAGCCGGCGTCTCCCCGACGGAGGCGATCAAGCCAGCCGGAAACAAGCAGATCATCCGGGCCGCTGGGCAGCACATCGCCGGCGACGCCAACCACGCGGAAGTACTCTGGCGGGCATGCAGCGCCGCCTCCCACGGTGACATCTGGGCGGCACTGAGCCTGCACGAACGCCGAATAACCAGCGAGAACGGCGACGTGTTTACCGCGTACGCGTCCGCGTCGACCCGAGTACTCACGACATTCGTCGTCGAGACCATGGCCGTAATCCGGACCGCGGTCCTGCTGTCCGACGTCCGCAACCAGCCGCCGTACTGAACCTATGCTCCATAACCGGCGCCTCCACCGCCCGCCGTGGGGATGCCAGTGGAACACTCTGGTGCGCCTGTGGATGCATCGCGGCTGGCTGGCGATCTGACGCGCTGGACGACCCGCGCCTCGATCACCATGACGATGCGTAGCCAGGGACCGAGTAGCCGCGCTCGCGAACACGCCGATGAGCGGACAGCTCGGCGGCGCGACATCCCGGAGCCACCGACGGCGCGCCAAAAGGACTCGCCGACATCCGACGTCCAGTCGAACCCTCTCCGCGTCCGTTCCCTACAGCGCCAGGAGGGCGACAACCACTGCGCCCCAGGTGCCTATGAGCGCCAGCATCGCGAGCCAAAACATCCGCCGCTCAGACTTGCGCGACGCGTCCGCTTCCCCTTTGAAGTGCGACATTTGCTGGACGGCGACGTCGCGGTGCTCGACAGAAACACGCACCATCTCCGACATGCGCTCAGAAACCTCCAGCAATGCCTGAAGGGTCTGCTGCGGCGTCTCGTCGATCTCCCACTCTTCGGCTTCGGGCATCTCCAGCACAGTCGGAACAGGGGGACTCACCGGCTCCGCAGCGGTGGGAAATAACTTGACCTTCGGCGCAGTAAACAGATTGCCAAGGTTAGGCTTCAGCGCTGCCGCGAGATTCTCACTGATGCGGCGTAACTGATCCCCGTACACCGAGTTGACGACGCTGCCCAGCCTCTTGTTGATGTCGAGCATGGCAGCCTTCGCCGCCTCATGGTCGGGGTGGTCCGGATCAGCTTCAGCTTCCTCGATCTCATCAAGGGTCATTTGCATGCCGCGGTCGACGAGCGGGTCCCCAGTGGGCACGTACTTGATGTCATCGAGATTGATGACCTTGCGTCGATCCCTGTGGGTGTCTGTCGTCGTAGCTCCTTGCTCGTCGCTCATGCCGAAGATGTTCGCATTGTCGGGGACAGGCCCGACGCTCGGACATGCCGCGACTCGTTCGGCCGGAGAGCGTACGGCGATGACGTTGTCAAGGTGTCGGACCACCTTGGGGGTCGAGCGCGTTTCGCGCCGCTATCCACTGGTCGTGGAACGCGCGGCCGTTGATCGGCGTCAGATGCGGGTCGGCGTCCGGACCAAAGGCCGCCTCGGGCACGACGCCGTACACCCGTTCGTAGGCGCTGACCGCTTCGGTGCCGCCGGTGTCCCGCGCGTTGATGACCGCAGCGGACTCGGCCGCGGCCGTGTAGCGTCCGTCCGGTCCCATCTCGACGTGCCGACTGCACCAGCCGTCCGGTCTGATCTCGTCCCACGCGCTCACGCCTTCGAACTGCCAGGACACGTACCGGTACGCCACACCGACCAACACCTGCCAACGATCGCCGATGGGCTCGGCGTCCCATCGGGCGATACTGGTGTAGTCCTCGGCCCAGGCGACGCCGGTACCCCAGCGTTCGATGTCGGCCAACGTGTCGTCCTGCTGCTCGACGTCCTGATCGACCAGCAGCTCGTCGTTGAACAACCGCAAGACGTTCGGCTCATGCCGCTCAATCCGGTACACCACGGTCGGATGTTAGTTGGTTCAATGCCAGCGCTCTCGAACGCACTCACATGGCGCGGACGGTGCGCCCGGAACGTTGCGGTCCAGGACTCCCGAGGCGTGCTCGCCGCGCAACGGGGAGGCCAGGATCTTGCCCCGGTTGGATCATGTTCGGATGCAGATCGAGGCGTGGCTTAACCAGGAATGGCAGTTCATCCCAGGTCAGGAGATCTTCCGCTCCGAACGTGAGTTCGCGGTGTGGGCGTACACCGTGAGCCACAGCCAGCTTCTGCTGCGCGCTCGGCCTGCCGACGGGCTACCTCGCATCGACATCGTGTTCAAGCCGGTGGAGGCGATGAAGCTCCGTGCAGACTACGACGGGCTGGTCATCCGATGCGCGACCGTTGCCGAACGTGATCAGGTCGCCACCTCGTACATCCGGATCTGCCGCCGTCCGAGCGCACTTGCCCGTCGGTCACCTCGTTGCCGTCCGTGGCGGCTGTCAGGTGCGCCTGGTCAGTCGACCTTGACGGCGAACACCGACGACGCCGGCACCGGTCCGAAACACCGGGAGTCGTTCGACCGGGCGCGGCTGTCGCCCATAACGAACACGGAGTCGGCCGGCACGGTAACCGCGGCGAACCGACGCGGCCCGCAGTAGTTCGGCTTCGGCGGCTCGTCGAGCGACGCGTCCTCAATCACGTACGGCTCGTCCAGCGGCTTACCGTCGACCGTCACCGATCCCGCGGTATCGCAGCAGACGATGGTTTCGCCGCCGACCGCGACGACGCGTTTGAGCAGCGGCACTGTGCGCTCACCCCAAACGCCGCCGGGGGAACGGAACAAGACGACATCGCCGCGCCGTGGCTCATACGTGCCGGTGACCGTCCGTGCGGTGATGACTTGGCCGGCCGTGACTGTCGGCTCCATGCTGACGCCGCCCTGGGTGAACTGTTCGGTGGCCCCCGCCTCGGTCGCGTTACCGTCGCCGCAGCCGGCAACCGTCATCATGAGAAGGAGCATCATCAGCCTGCGCATCCGGCGGATCCTGCCAGAAGCGGCGATGCCGTGCGGTCCGCCGGGCGCGGCGCTACCCGGCGCTACCCCTGCGCCAAGGTCACATGCGCTGTCATGCCGCGACCAGGGCGGTTGCGGCTCGCCAGTGATCGTTACGATCCGTGCGCTCGCTCCGACCGAGCCTCCCACAGGCCGATGCGCGGTTATGTCGATGAGCGGACCGCCCGGTCGGACTCACTCTTGGGGGCGTCTCCCGTTCGCGCCAAGCGCTCGCGACTCAGATACCGAACCGGCTTGCGGAGCGACTCCGCATAGGCGGTCTCCCGTCGGGTTGACTCACCTACGTATCCGCCCGGATCCACGGTGTACACCTCGTCAGTCATGCGAATCTTTGCGGGTGCACGCCGCCGAGCCGCCCTTCAGGTCCGAGTTGTCGACTGCCCAGTCGTAGTCCGGCAGATCGGGAGGCTGAACATTCCGATGCTGATCACGACGCACCCTTCCATCGTGAGCCGCTGGTTGACCTCCGCGAACTCGGCCTCGAATTTGGTCGATCCGCAGAGCGCGATGACCTTCGCCTCACCCTCGGCCGGCTGCGCCGCCTGCTGGTCCCCCCATGAAGTTCATGATCGGTGAACCGACAGGACGCGTCCATCGCCGACCCTAGACGTCCGCTCATGCCGCGGTCAGCACCGTACGCCTTCTCATGCCTCCCGCGGCGCTGCCTGGTCCTCAGCTCCCGGGCGCGGCCAGCTGTGCCAGCAGGTTGAGCAGCTTCGGCCATGCAGTGCATCCAGCCGCCGCAAAGGGCGTCGGGCTTCCAGAGCTGATGCGCGCTGATCGGGTGCGGGCATCGACCACACGTCGTCGGCGGCGACCAAGGCGTCGGAGCTTTGTTCACGAAGCACCTCCATCCGGCGTGCGCCATCCTCTCCTGCCGCGATTCGCTTGCCTGTCTCGGCAGGGCCGGTGCTATGCGGACCTCGTCGGCGTCGACGCTCTCGGGCCGCATGCGAGCGTGTCTAAGGGCTCTGGGCGACGCCGCGGGCCGGTGCGTTCGGTCGATGTAGACACAGCCGAGGATCGCCGTCTCCTCCTTATTCAACAGCGCGTGGACGAAGCCCTTAGGCAGCCAACTCACGAGGGCCGAGGCCACCGGTCGTGACTGTTGGCGAGTCCCCGTCGTGGAGCAGGCAAAGCTCGTGCGCAGGTTCGAGCCCCACCTAGACGGGCCGAAACGCGCCCCCGAGCGCGTCGAGACGCACCCATTGAGCTGGGAAAACGCGATCGAAGCGCAGGTCTATCTCGATGGCGGGATACAGCCCACAACTGCGCACCATCCGGGCGGTTGTCCCTGGTCACGGACGTGTATGTGGGGGAATGACCGCGCGGCGCAGGGGTTCGTTGGCGGGGCAAGTGGTGTAGGCACCTGCGCACGGGGTGCGGTGAGGTGCCGATCATGGCCGGCAAGGACAGCGCTCGGCCTACAGCTCGATGTCGAAGATTGCCACGGAAATCCAGAGGCATCTGAGCGCCTGGGCGGGCGAGTTCGACGCGATCCTCGTCCGCCAAGACCCGACCCGTTCGGTGTTTCCGTCCGCTGAGGCTGAGGCCGTCTTCGTCGCTCGTGGCCGGGCATTGGCTCGCAGATGTGGGTGGAAGCCGGCGGCCGTTACGCGGTCGTCGAGTGCCTTGACGCACTAAATGACGTGCACAGCTTCTGCGGAAGTCGCGCGGCGACGCAGCTCAACGTAGGCCAACTGTGCTTCCGCGGCGTTGACGCCATCGACGAAATGCTCAAGGTTGGCAGTCCGCTGCCTGGCGCTGTTCCTAAACCGCGAGTGCCATCTTCGATCCTTGGTGAGCATCACGCGCTCGGCGACGTCGGTGAACTGGTCGGCAGTTATGTCCAGGATGAGACCGTCACGCTCAAGCCAAGCGTGTGACTGTAAGGGAACGTCTCGTTGGCCGCTGTAGTAGAGCGACTGGCCGAGCCCTTCGTCGACCAGAAACTGGCCGAGTAGTTCGCAGGTGTCGCCACAGGCGCCACGCGGAAACGCTGTCAAACTGACCAGCGGGAGATTCCCCTGTTCGAGAGCAGCGCGGAGCTTACCCGCGACTCTGCGAACAGCCTCCTCGTAGAGGGCGTCGTCATGCAAACCCACACCGCGAGGCTACAGGGAGCGCGTGATGGATGAGAGCAACGTTTCCCCCCGCATGGTAGCGGTGTCCTGCAGCGATCGAGGCCGGCACCGATCGGTGCCCCTAGGGAACATGTACGTGGTTTTCGATGCCGTTGTTGTTGATCCACCATCCAAGGGCGGTGACGCCCGCAAGCTAGATCGGGGACGTCTGCTGCCCGCACCTAGAGCACGCGACAGGACCGAGATGGAGTCGATCGGGTACGCGGATTTAGACTGGGCCAGTCCGGCCGAACTCGAGCTTGGCCAGACCGTGAGGACTCGCAGCATCGAGCTGCTATGTCCCAAGTGCCGCCGCAATCCACAGTTGGCTGCCGAACGGGCCGTCGACCTGTGGCATGGGCTTGAGCTGCTGGAGGTTAACGTGTTGGATATCAGCTCGTTGCCGGTCTAGCTGGTACCGTCCGTCGTGGCAAGTGGCCGTACGTCTGAGGCCTAGTAATCAGGCGCTGCATCACCCGCTCTCCGGTGGGTCACCTTTGTGTACCCGGAAGCAGGGCGATCAACATGCATACGTCGCGACCAGCGACCCGCCAGCATGCACGGTATGCCTTGGGCAGCTTATCCGTCCAAAGTGCTTGGCTGCGCCTTGGAAGTCCGCGGCGCGAGGTACCGCGGTCACGTTTCGAGGTCACGGGACCGACCGGGACGTCGACACGACGACCGAGTCCAGCGACGAGGTCGCGCGGCTGCGGCTGGCGATCGTCTCAGGCGCACAGCTGCTGGATCTGGATCTTGGCGAACGCATTGGAGGACTATCGTTGCGGCGTGCTCTGCTACGCCATCGCTGAACGCCCGCAGGATCTGACGACGATCAGCGCGATCCTGTCTGACTTGGGCATCGAGGTGGTGGAGCCAGCTCAGGCCTTCGATAGAACGTCCCAAAGGGCACGAGGGTGGCTTCCCGAAGTGGACTTCGTGTGTGTGCTCTTCCAGGCTGAAAATGGATGGGAGACGCCAGCCGCCGTGTACCTGGAGATCGGCGAGGCCGTCGGCGCTGGCACTCCGGTCCTCCTGATCGCCGAACCACCTCGACGCTTGGACCCGGCGCTGTCCACGTTGCCGGTCGTCCGCGTTCCTGCCAGCAGCCGTGCTGCGCTGGCTGGTCACATCTCCCTTTTCCTCCAGTCAGTAGGGCGCAAGCCTGCGCGAGCTGCGCCGCCACGTGCTCTGGACAGAACGGAGCTCGATTCCGTTCGGGACGAGTTGCAAAACCTCCGAGTCGAGGTCGAGAACCCTCGCTACCCAGCCCAAAGAAGACTGGAGCAACTCGCGCTGCGACTCTTGCGAGCGACGGGCGCCGAGGCCGAAGAAATCACCGGGACGCCTGGGATCGGAGATTTTGCTGCTTGGGTGCCGGGAACGGAGAGGTTCATCCCCGGCCCCCTACTGGTCGAGCTGAAGATCTTGCAACGAGGCCACATCGATAGGGCCGTTCTTGACCAACTGCAACTGTACGCCTTAACGCGAGATGCTCAGTGGTCGATGTTGATTTACTACCGCTGGGAACGCGAGCAGGAGGTCCACCTGCCAAGAGGCGGGGCGTGGCCCATGGTTATGGTCTTTGACATCGAAGATCTTGCGGGCCGCTTGCAGGGGCAGAGCCTCGCGCAGCTTCTTAACAATGAACGCAACGCGATCGTCCACGGGGTGGAGCGTAGGTGACCCCGATTTTCCAGGCGCGAGTGGGCGCCTACCTCCGCCGAGCCGCAGAACCAAGGCATCCAGCACACCGCCGGGGCAGATACTACGAGAACATGCTGGCATACCTCCTCGAATCTGTTCCAGGATGTTACGTTCAGCGGAATACACTCAATTACTTCGGCACTGAGGAAGTAGATATCACCGTTGCCAACGAGAAGGCCGACGGCGGTTTAAGGATGCTACCCGGGATCTTCCTCGTCGAGTGCAAGAACTGGTCGCAGCCGGTTGACAGCACGACCCTCGGGTACTTCGTCAATGTCGTGGTTGATCGGGGCTGTTCTCTGGGAATTTTGGCAGCCGCAAACGGCATCACCGGGCACCAGGAGCATCGTAGCCGCGCCTACGCAATCGGCGCCGCTGCGCTTGTCCGAGGAATCAGGATCTTGGTGATAACCCGCGACGACCTTCTCGGCCTAGGGAATCCTAATGACCTGGTTTCGCTTCTGCACAAGCGCAATCTTTCCCTGACGGCGCATGGCTCGATACACCTGGGCTAGATTTGCCTGTCGGCCCGGGTGTTTTGGTGGCCGGCGGGTCGGAGCGCATCAGCCTCAGGGCTTCGCCGGGAAGGGCGGGATCCGCCAGCACGCGCCGTTTCCAGACGAACGCGGCAGCGCTCGCCGGCGACCAGAGCCCGGCCGGCGTTGACGAACCGTCTTGACCGAGCGGTTCGCCCTGCCGTTCGATGATGCACGGCTCGGCGAGCTCGACCGTGGCGGCTACACGATCACGGTGCCGTCCTGGTGCACCTCGGCGACCAGCCAGGTCTTCTCGTCGCCGTTATCGGACGGGGAGTATCGGACGATGACTTCAGCCTTTGGGGTTCGGAGGGACACCCGGGCATCGCTCGTGGAAAACGTGCCGTCATTCGAGAAACGGTCCACCGATACCAGGAGTCGCGAGGGGCGGGCGACGCTGACGCTCTCCGGCCCGTAGCCGGTGGTGATGTCCTGATCGAGCCGCGCGAAGGGTGGAGAGTCAAGAGCGCCGGGCATCTCGTAGCTGACGATCGTGGCAGGAGGGCCGCCTACGGCAACATGCAAGTCAAGGTCTGTCGGACGATCCGACCACTCAAGCTTGATCGTTGCCCACGGGCTGCCGGCCTCTGACCTCTCGCTCTCTTGTGCGAAAGCGCCGTTCTGCTGGACCAGGCCGAGTGCGTCACACAGCCAGGAAGAAAATTGCGCCTTTGCAGCCGCCTCGTCGGCACGGAGGTGCGCCACGATCGCGCATCGGGGCCGCTCTACCAGCGCCACGCGATCGAGGATCGACTTCCGGGCCGGGCCGTGGTTGACCAGCAGCACCCGCGCCGTTGGATGGCCCGCGGCGTAGTCCTGGAGGGCGGCGGCGAAGTTTGCGGAACCCGCCCGCCGGCACTGCTTGCACTCGACCACCGCGAGCGCGCTGACAGACTCAGTGACCGGCGCCTTGAGCAGGGTGTAGTCAGGTTGGATGGCGGATTTCCGGCCTTTCCCTACGAGATGCGCCGAGGGCGTGCGCAATTCTGCCCAGACGGCGACAGGCCCGTGATTCGGTGTCGCGATCGTGGCCACATGGCTTCCGCGAAATGAGAAGCTCAACCGGCCATCGGTGGTCGAGTGCAACTTGCAGCGCTTCGGCCCGGCGGCGCCGACGATCTGGGTCAGCACCCATGCGGCATATAGATCGTGGCGCCGGTTCCAGGCGGGCAGGGAAAGCAGCTCGACAAGCACCTTCTCCGGTTGCTCAACCCACGATCTGGTGGTTGGCGCTGACTCAAACACTGCAGACAGTTCGCGCTCCAAGACGACAGTGTCCAGCCCTGGGTCCGTACGCGCGCGGTCGGCGACCCGGTCGAGCGCGTCGACAAGCTCACCCAACCAGCTGTCGCGGTCGACGTTGGCGAGAGTCGCCAAGTCGCCTTCGGCCTCGCCGTCATCCATGCGGCGGCGCGGGTCGAGAGTCACCGGGTCACCTTCCGCCTGGCCGCCACCGGCACGCCGGCGCAGGTCGATCCGGTCGGTCGACATTGCGCGACAGCGCCGAAGCACATCGACGGCAACGGCTCGGGCTCCCCGCAGCAGATCGTCGAGTCCGGCACGGCCCGTCCGGGTGAGCGCCGGAACACTCGCCGGCCAGGCGCCCGCCTGGTACTCCCGGGCCCACTCAGCCGCCGCACGAGTCCGGGTAAGGCTGCCACGGTCAGCGTTCCGCAACGTGGCATTGAGCCGCCAGAGTTGGTCGTCGCTCCAGACCCGCGCCGGCAATGCACGAGTTGCCTTCGCGGTGACAGCAGCCCAACTGCGAAACGTCTCCAGGTCGAACGCGAGCGGCGGTCGCCGCGCGCCGAAGTCGTACTCAACAAGCAGATTCGGATGGTCCGCCCGGCCTGCTGCGGCCGTTTCGTAAAGCGCCAGCAAGTCTCTCACCATGGCGGCGAACGAGGCGAGACAGACCAGCACCGCATGCAGCAGAGCCTCGACGGTCACCCCATGCGTCTTCAACGCCTCGCCCACGTCGCCGGCAGGCAGCCCCAACACGGCCCCGATCTCATCGACCAGTTCGCGGTCGTAACCGGCGGCGTCCAAGCCGTACCTGGACGCCAACGCGCTCCATAGCTCCACCGATGTCCGCGCGATTGCCGACGGCGCTTCCACAGCCGTGCCTCCCGGGTTTTGCAGGTGAATGCCGTGAGATCAGGCAGTGCGATCGGCCGGGCCCGGGTGGCCGCGGCCAGACCGAGCACGACGACCGCCGCAGCGTGAGTGCTAGGGCTCGACGCATCGGGACTCCCGTCCTAGGCAGTCGCCAACCTCAGACCACGCATAATCCCGCAAGGGCATCGAGTCGGGCCATAACCATTCGTGTAAACCTCACGACCAAGCCCGTCACAGACCGGCGTGACATTGCCTGGGGGAAGAGCTCGGCGTGGTTCGAGCGCGCTGCCTTTCGCGCGATCGTGTGCCCAGGTTCGAGCCCCCTCCACGGCCGAAACGCGCCCCCACGCGCATCGAGGCGATGCCTATGACCTGCGCAAATAGCGTCGAGCGCGCAGGTCTATCTCGGCGGCGGGATACAGCCCAGAACTGCGCACCGTCTGGCCGGTTGTCCCTGGTCGCGGACGGGTACGTGGGCGCATGGCCGCGCGTAGGGGATCGCTTGGGGTGGACAGCGGATGTGGAACCTACGCGGATGGACGGAGTGAGGTGTGGATCATGGCCGGCAGCCTTTAGCGGGGTTCTGACCTCGATGGAGAGGGAACAAAAACTGATTTGCAGCTTCCGTCGAGGTGGGCGCGGCGCACGGCTACCGACAACAGGACGCTTCGCTCGCGGACTAGGGGATCGGGTGTGGTCCTCGGGATGCCGCGGATGCGGCCGCCGAGGGCCCGTGGGAGGCTGGTGCCGAGGACGAAGACATCGACGCCCCTGTTGGTCAGGTAGGCGTAGCGGGTGGGGCGTTGGGGAAGGTTTGGCGTTAATCCGCCGCCGCGGCCGCCAGGGGCGAGCGGAAGCGGGACGTTACTCGCCACCTTTGTGGCCCGTCGCCGTCGTCGGCTCGCTCTACGATCCCGAGTTCATCAAGCTTTTGCATCGTGTTGTATACGTTGGGCTGGTCGTACGCAATCAGCCGCGACACCTCGCCGGTTGTTATCCCATGTAGCGTCCAAAGCTTCGACAGCGAAATGATCTGCCTTTGCCTGTGCCCCGTGACCGGGATCGACTCCGGAGCCACGCTTGTCCCTTGCTCGGTCGTCCACTCGTGGGCCGGCTCGACGTCGCCGAGCGGACGGGCAGCGTCCTCCACGGAGACGGGACTGACCTCTACGTCAAAGACTCGTGACCGCTGCAACAAGCTGCGCGGAGTGAGCAGGAACAGGCGTCGGCCACCGCTGAGATCGAAAAACTCCTTGACCATCTCATGACGCGGGCCGATGGCGAAGTTGCGATGTCGCCACCACCAGTCTTCCTTCTCATCCCCGGTGATGATCGCGAGATCCAGGTTCCGGCGGGCAGCCTCGTTGGTCGCCTGTCGGAAGACAAGGAAGTCGCCGGCGGCTCCCTCAGCGTTGGCATCGCCCTTGTCAGCGTCACGATATCCAGGCGGAACCCTAGCTTCGACTCGTCGGTTGCCTTCGGCGATGAGTTCCGCCTCGTCAGCCGGGCAGGCGAGCACGCGCCCATTCAGGATGAGGGAAAGTCGACACAGCACGCGATCCTCCGCAGTTGACGTGTCGGCGCGCACCCGGTTCGGCTCGCCGCGGCCGACCGCTTCGCGAACAACATCAAACGCCTCGTCGACTTTGGTCTGGAGCCGGTCCAACTCTTCGTCGTCCAGCGCGACCTGTTTCGCCCATCGGGCAAGCGCGTCGTGCGAGGACCGCTGGTTCCTCTCTAGCGCAGTCCGCACCTCTTGCGCCGCGCCTGCGGGGTTGCCGATCGCCGCCAGGCGGTTCCTATGAAACTCGCGCATCGCCTGATGAGGGACGACGAGCCGATCCGCGACCCTTTCGAAGATCGTCATTAAGTCCTCGGTAGTGCGCTCGTTATAGCGGTAGAGGTTGAGCAGCACGTTGGCGTCCACCGCGATCAAAGCCGAGACAAGCGCCTGATCCACATCGGAGTCGCTATGGACCAGGTATCCCTCGAAGCCGTCGAAGAGGCCAGGCATCGTTGCAGACTACGCCCCATCTGCCCAGCCGCGTCAGGTCCAAAGATGGAACCCATCGATAAGCCCGACCCGCACCGTCGCAGCCTCGCGACCCGCAGCCGCCCGGACGATCGACTTCCCGCCGTGGGAAGCGGCGCAGGCGCTCTCCCATGTTGGAGCGTGCGAGCCATGCCACACCCACTGACCGACCGGGTGTGCTCGTCTCCCGCCGTGCGGCTGCCGAAGGCGGTGGTCAGCACAATGGTTATCGGAAGAACACTTCGACGTGCCTGATCTCATCCTGGACCACGTCGAGGATGAGGTTGCCCGGCCATGGTTGGTCGAGGCAGACATTTCGGTGGGCGGTGCCGTAGCGTGAAGCGGCTAGAGCGCAGTGTGAAGCTCTGGCCGAAGTTTGTCCCCGCCGCAGGTCTGCGCGACTCGCAGCCGCTCGACCTGCTCGAGCAGCCCTTCCCTGCCCGCTACCGCGGGCGCCGCCGCGAGTGCAGCGGTGAAGACCGGCCACCTGGTGACGGCAACGGCGCGTGCGGCCGATCGCGCTCCACGAGGAGGCAAGCTAGCTGCGCGAGGCTCGATCACAGACTCTATTGCTGCTGACGCGCGTCGCGGACAGCTAGATCAAGGCCAGTCGGTTGAGCGCGGCGGTGTAGTGATCGTGGCTCACCCGGCCGGCGCGTGACGTGTAAACGTCGCTCGGCGCGAGGCTCTGTCTGCCACGACGGTATATCCGGCTGCCATCCAACCAAGGCGGCTTTGACTATGGGTGCTGCCGGGATCATCTTCGTTGTTCCACCACGCGTCATGACGGTATGCACTGGGTGGCAGTCCGCCGGGAACAAGGTCGCTGATCTCCTCAAAGGACATGCGTACCTCAGCCTTGCCGGAGGTGCGAAGCCGGTCACGAAGCGCGGCGTATTTGCTCACCTTCGTAATCTGTCTGACCCCGGTCCGTGAAGCAATGCCTTTGTCGGAGGGCCCTCCCTGGCCACGAAAGCCTGTAACTGTGCTGCCGGTTCCGACGCACTCCTGCCGCGAGGCGGATCCGGAGGCGGACGCGTGACACGGAGCCTGCGTCGATCGGCGCGGTTGGTCGTTTCGAGTCGGGGTTCGTCGGACTGATCCAATCCCGAGAGCAGCCTGCCGGCTACAACCCTAGGTCGCCCGTCCACCGCTGGTGGATCGTGGTGGCCAGGGCAGTGACTGCCTGCTGCCCAAGCTCCACTCGCATAGGTGCGGCGGTGGTGGAGGTCCGGACGGCTAGGGTCGGAGAGCCGGCTGGCCGACGGTAAGAGACGACGGTGGACGGCAAGGTCGCCACAAACCGCCCTTGGGAGGCGGAACGGGTTGCTCCGCGTGCGCTGGGCCTCGACCGCCTCGCGCGCTAAACATCGCCTCCTGACTGCCCATCGCTGGCCAGCCGAGCTGCGGGGTCGGGCCGACGCTATCCGGCGTCCCTCAACAAGCAGAACCGTGTGCGGTAGAAGAAATCGGTGCCCTTATGCCACTGCTATCACGTGATCCGCGTACGGCGCCACTGTTCGTCGAATCAGGCTGCAAGGATTCCGAGAGCCATTACGTCCTGGAGGCGATTGGCCATGCGAAATCGGTGACGGCCCTGGCAAGAGGCCGACAACGCACCGATCCGGTGGCCCTGGTGGTGGCCGACGGGTGGGTTCACGTGGTGTCAGTCGGTTTCCGCGCCAACATGGGACATGCCTTCCGCGGAACGGGACCTGTCCAGCTCAAGGCGTCGGTCGAAACGCTGACGCTCGCCGTCGATCCGACGCCAGCAGGCGCCTACCAATCCCTGCTGCTGCACTCGCGCCAAGAGGTGTTCCGCATCCAACAGGTGCCTGCTCTTGCCGCCGGACGCCTACGGCGTGCTCTTTCGCTTGGTCAAACGACGTACTCGGCGCCGGAACCTGACCGGGGTGGACGGCCTGAACCACCGGCCCACGAGTCCGATCGTGATGTCGCCGGCCCACAGGACCTGCCGTCCGTTGGGCCGTCGGCGATGGACTGGAGACAGGCCGAGCAGTTGGCGGTGTGGCACCTTCGCCACCTCGGCTACCACGACGCACGCGCGACCCAGGCCGGCGCTGACCCCGGAGCGGACGTTAGCGCTACGGGAGCCGTCGCACAGGTGAAGCACTGGGCGCAGCCGGTGGGCCAGCCTCCGCTTCGTGACCTGTTCGGAGTAGCGCAGGCCGCAGGCGCTCGACCGGTCTTCTATAGCCAGTCCGGCTACACCGTCGCCGCGTTGGAGTGGGCATCGGCGACAGGCATAGCGCTGTTCGGTTACTCGACCGACGGGCAGGTCATGGGGCAGAACACAGTCGCACATGACCTCGAGCGAGCCGCGCGACCGGACGCCAGCAAAAAGGCTGGGCTTTTTCGCACGGGCGCGCGCTGACGGATACCGCCAGGAGCAGGAAAACTGCGCCGCCAAATCGAGCGGCTGACGAGGCTGATGCAGAAGCGCACCCAGTCCAGGCGACCCGCGTCCCGGCAAGCCGCAGGTGTGGCTGCGTCCCTCCTCACCGATGCAAGCCGCACCCTCGACGCCGGTGACGTTCTCCCGCCCGCCGACCGCAGGCGAGAGGACACGTACAAGGTGGTGCGGGACGCCCTGACTCAGGTCAGGCGGATGTTGTAACCAACGTCTGGTTCCCAGCACGGATCCAGGGCTGGACTTGGGGCTGTGGCCCAGCAGAGCTAGGCACCACCGGCCGTTGCCGATTTGCGCCTGTACCTGCTATGAGCCGCTTGAGCGGAGACTCCGAGATCGTCACCGATCTGCTTCCACGTACGTCCATGGACTCCTAGCGTTCGGTCCGGGAGGTCTTCGGCGTTGCGTGTCACGTCCTTCCATGGCTAGCCGGTGAGTGGCTGGCCTTTGAAGACTTGGTCGCGGTGCCACTCCAGGTGCGCCGGGGCGGGGTGTGGTGTTCCGGGGCGCCCATGGAGGCGTTGGTCGTGTAGGTCGTAGACGGCCCTGCCGGCTGGAGTTCTGGCGGTAAAGACGGTGGAGACGCATAGGCGCAGGTTGGTGTCGATGCCGAGTACGCCGCGGTCGAACAATTTGTGGTGCAACGTGCACAATGCCAAGCCGTTGTCGAGACTATCGGGGCCGTCGAGGGCAAACCAGCGTACGTGGGCGGCGTCGATGCCGACGGTGGCGCCGAAGAGCTGACCGTCGAAACCACAGAACGCGCATTGCCGATCCCAGGCCTGGATCACCGCGTCGCGCCATCTAGGGTCGCGCTTGCGTTGGCTGCGATCGGGGGTGGGCACCGTGTCCGGAGAGTGGAGAACTGCGTCGACGTCCAGCCCGACCGCGGTCAGGACATCTGATGCAATCGATGTCGGGAAGTGACTTTCTACCAGTGCGCGAGCCGCGGAGGCGATCAGGCCGGGGTCTGCGTGCAGTAGCTGCTCGAGTTCTGGGGCGAATCGGCCGACCGTGTGCGTGGCGTTGAGCGGGCCGATGTTGTCCATCGGCACGTCGTGGTCCAGCGTCCAGATCCCGTCGGCGCGCAGCCGAGTGAAGGGGTAGGCCGCACTCTGGACGCGGCTCGTCTTGGAGGCGGGCCCGAACTCGGCGACCAGGTTGCCGAGCTCGGTTTGAGCGTCCCGCCAGGGCAGCTGGCTCGAGCCGGTGGCCGCGACGCGGCCGAGCGCGAGCAAGACCAGCAGGGGCTTGTGCGGTGAGCGCCGTCCATCGCGCTGATGCTGGCGGAGTCGCGCCAACCTCGCCAGGGCCTCGTCACGGCCAGCACCGACGATGTCGCCCACGCGCAGATTCTTGCAGGTTGCCGTTGGGACGCGCTGCCTTGCTCACTGGAAGGTCATTGCAGCATGGGAATCGGGATGATCGTCACCAAGAACGCGTCTACAAATCATCCAGAGCCGTGCCGAACCCGGAGATCGAGCGGCTCGGGCATCGCGCGGTGCCTGCGTTGGGGCTCGACGACTTCGCTGCGAGGGCGGGCTCGCTGGCAGGAGCCGTTCGCGTACGCGCGGCGAGGTTCGGATACTTATGGGGCTGGCCTCGGTGATGTCATCCACAAACCTTCGCCGAGGCCGCCCTCTGCGAGGGTCATGTCCTAGTTGCTCGGGGCTGACCGCTGGGCAAGTCCGTAGTGCGCAGGTTCGAGCCCCACCTCGACGAGGCGAAACGCACCCCGAAGCGCGTCGAGGCGTAGTCATTGAGCTGGGAAAACGCGATGGGCGCGCAGGTCTATCTCGATGGCGGGATACAACCCCACAACTGCGCACCGTCCGGGCGGTTATCCCTGGTCACCGACGTGTACGTTCGGCGATTGACCGCGCCGTAGTGGGTTGCTGGGGTTGGCCGCAGGCGTGGGACCCTGCGCAGCAGCGTGAGGTGCGTGCACCGCCGGGAACCCGCAGAACTTCCTCGACAGACGATCAGCACTTGGGCAAGGTCGTGATTGAACAACGCGTCGCGCTGTCATCTTGGCAACGCGGATAGGGCCTAATCGCGCTGACGAGCGGTGGACCTGTCGAACTGTAGAGCAACTGGCGCAGGGCCGCGGACTGCGGATTCGATCTGTCCGCATCGGAAGATACTGCACGGGGCCTCGAACCGAGTGGACCCAACGCGGCCAATCCGAACCGCGCCTTTCCCGCAGCTCAGGGCGAGTTTGTGACCGTCACACCTGTACGAATGCGGCGGTCGTAGCTCAGAACGGCGATGGTTGAGAGCGCCGGCGGGCATCTGGAGGACTACGGAGCGAACCGTTCACCAATCGGCGGCGCCGGAGACGGCTAGGCGCAATGCTTGGTCCCGAATCACGCTAAAGACGGCTGGCGCCGCGCCGCCCTTGACTGTCAAGGCCACTCGTTCGATGTCTTCCCAGACGGGCCCTGTCGTGCCAGTTAGCAGGTGAGCGAGAAGCCGGGCGAACAGCCCCGGTGCCTGGGCCAGACGTTCGTCGGTCCAGTCGTCGAGGGTGTGACGTTCTGTAAGGCCAGCTTGGTGCGCAGTGGCCAGTTCAACGCCCGCCTCCATCGAGTCCGTGAGGCGCGGTACCCAGGTCGCAAGCGCGGAGGCCTCCTCGAATGTGAGTCTCGTAGGCAAGCTGTTGAGACGATGCTTCCAGTACTGCTGCATCCACCGGTGCCATTGCTGCTCCACGGCATCTGGCACCAGATTTCCGACTGCCTGCGTTATCTCGCCCAACCATTCGGTCCGCTGTTGTTCGTCAGCCGCAGCGGTAAACGCATCAACCCATGTCAGCGGATCAGTCGCGCTGTGGATCGCGATGGCGGCAAGATGCTCAAGGAGGGCACGGCCGAGGTCGTCCGGCAGACGGTCGGCATGGGCGACTGTCTCGAGATAGGCGCTACGAAGTCCGGCTTCACAGAGGTCGTCATTGATGCGACCGCCGGTGAGGTAGCCGGTCCACGCCCGCACCGCTCGGTCCTCGTCACCTGCCCAGGTCATCAGTGGCAGCAGGAACTCCTCGCACCAGCCCCGGTCAGCGGCGAAGAAGAACGCGAGGTGCCCGGCGAGGACGGTCTGGGCTAGCGACGTCGGGCCGTCTGGTCCACCGAGCATGGTTTCGAGAGGCCGCCGGAGTCCGGATGGCAGACCGTTCCACGCATCACCGGCGTTGGCCCAGTCGGCCGAGACCGCGCGGATCCAGAATTCCGCGATCTGTCCGGCAGGCCGATTGATCGCCAAACTCAGCCAGTCGCTGCGGTCGTCCGGCGGGTCCTCAGGACCGAGCACCGTCCACAGGGCCTCGGCCAGTTCCCGCGCCTCCGAGATCAGGTGCCACTTCGTCGCGTTCGCTGAGTTGGTGGAGCCGCCGAGCAGCAACCGCGCGACGCTTTGGGTCACCACTTCCAGGTCCAGGTCTCTGATGCGGTGGACCACCGCAACCGCGGTTGCTTCGTCCAGCGGAGCCGATGACCATCCGCTGATGACGGCGGAGATGATGTCCGTGGGGAGAGGTTCGGCGTGCGCCAGGACGGCTAATCCGTCGGCGGGGTGGTCGTGAATCGTGGCTGTAAGCGTGTGCAGCGCGTCGTCCCAGCCGGGGCCGTCGAACGGCACCTGCACGTGCTCGTACTGCCGAAGTTCCGCGATCGCGGCCGGCGGGTCGGCCGCGATCCGTTGGTGCAGTTCGTCGACAGTCATCGGCGGCTGCTCCGGGACGGACCCGAACTCGAACCGCCCGCGGAAGAGGTCGGGATGTTCGCGGGGCTGGAAATGTGGGTACGCGGCACGGAGCTCGTCGAGCGCGGTCCGCGCAGAAGTCAGGTTTGGCGCGGATCGGACCAGCCACGTCAGGGCGTTGAATCGCAGGTACGCGATGTGTTCGGCGTCGCGACCCCTGACTGGCAGGGTCTTGGCGTCGAACACCAGCCTTTCGGCTTCGGCCGCCCCGGCGTTCGCCAGCGTCTCCGCGATCAGGCGGTAGATCTCGGGCCGGAGCTGATGCTCAAACAACCAGCCTGTAGTGCGTAGCCAGGCAAGCTTGGCCGTTGCATCGATGTCGATGCGACGTCCCCAGCCGTGCAGGGCAAGGCGTTGCAGGATCGGTACCCCAGAGATTGCCCAGGTGTCGAGATAGCCGAGTCCGGACGGGCGGCCACTCGCCAATAACACCTCGATGCAGTCTCGGGCGGCGTCGATGAGCGCGTCTACGGGGTTGCGGAACTCGTCGCCGGCGTCGCGCTCGATCGCGTATCGGCCAAACGACACCGGGTCCGAGGCCGGTCGCGCAGCTCTTGCGATCGTTAGCAGGTCGCAGATTCGTCGGAGTTGGCGGTCTGCGATCGCCAGGAGCGCCGTCGCCGCCGTAGGGAGGATCGGAAGGAAGACCTCCGCCCAGGCACGGTCGAGGTGATGCACCGATCCGCGTAGGCTGACGTCAAACGATGGGTCCGGTCCCGCGTACAGGCGTTGCCGAAGGCGGGGTTCTGTCAGGCTCGCGAACAACAGCAGGGCGGCGGCTCGGTCTTCAGGCTCCGCAGATTTCAGCAGCGCGTACTCAAGCCATCGCGTGTGTTCCTCACCGGCATGCTGGATGAGCACCGCGAGCCATGGGCCGAGCCAGCCGGGACGTGGTCCGGAAATACGGTGCAGGTGCTGTCCCAGGAATCCGCACAGCATCGAGGTCGGCCGCCCTCCGCCGTCGTGCAGGACCCGCAGTGCGGCCCCCGTCTGCGCTTCATCCATCACAAATCGCTCGACAAACCAGTTGGCGAGGACGACGGTGCATGGGTCGTGCGGGATGTCTGCACGGAACATTGCCGCGAACTGTGGGCGCTGCGCCGTCCACGACAGCCATTCCGTGCCCTCAGCGAGCTCGGCGAAGAACCGTACACGGTGCAGGTCGCCCAGGACATCCTCGAGGTACGAGATCTGCTCAGGCACGAGCGGCGGCGGTGCTGCAACCAACCGGGCGATCCGCTGACGATGGTCGTGCAGGCCCATAGCGGTCAGCTCCGCCCAGCCGTTGAGCGTGTCAGCGAGTGCGGCGTGCGAGCGGTCGACGACCTCGTAATTGATTGGTAGGACGCCGTAGGTTTTCCAGACGTCCCGGTCTGCCTCATGCGTGAGTGCGTACCGCCGTTGTGTCGCGCCGCCGATGCCTCGGGCGATCAGCCGCATGACGGTGTCGTTGTGGCTGTAGCCGATGAAGAGCACCGTGTACCTGGCGAACATCCGCTCGACGAATCGCGCTGCCCAGGCATCGGTCAGGTAGGCGCGTCCAAGATCACCCTCGGTCGCGATGAGATGCCTGGGCTGCTGTGTCAGGTCGCCGTGCAGGTAAACGATGCCATCGAAGTCGTCGCCCATCGGCACTGCCGGACCGCGGTACTCCGGGAACGCGACGTTGAGATCTCGCAGCGCCGATGATAGGTGCAGGTCGTAGTTCGTCGTGACGATCCGTACCGGCGAGCCTGCTGCGGCTAGTCCTGCTATCGCCCGGTGTAGATCGTTAGGGACGGACGCGGGATCTCCGATGATCGTCTTGATGACGTGGTGAACATCCACACCCCTGTCCTCGATCCGCCCGAGCAGGATGTCGGGGTGATCCAGATCTAAGGCAACGAAATCGTGTCGAGCGTCCGTCGCAATCTTTTTCGTGAGCCCCACGAACGTTGGCAGGCCCGCTGGCGGGTCGATCGAAGCGCCGGCGCCAACGAACAGCACCACGTTGCCGGCCCGGAACTCGCTGACAAGGGCGGCGGGCACATCAACATCACGAATCCACATCGCAGCCAAGGGTAGGGCAACGGGCGAATGCGGCGCCCCCCGCGTCAACGCTTGACGATCCGGGCCAGCTCGACCACGACTGCAGAGTGCGGTCTGGGCGGCCATCCTGCTACTGGATCCGGCGGAGGCCGTCCATGAAGCGCTTGCCGAGGACCAGGCCCAGCTCTACACCTTTGCCGGGCAATCGCTTGGTAGAGATATAACCCGGACGGCTCCGCAGGCGGTCAGAGACAGAATCAGCTCGTTAGAGCAGGTCCATGCGGAGGGCTCGACATTCAGGTGTGAGAGCACCAGGATCGCGCTTGATCAGCAGTGCCTCCATGTGCGGACCGGTGTTGCCGAGGCGTTGCTGATATTGCCCGCGGAGCCCTCGGACACTCATCTCGTTGAGCGGCGGGAGTACTACCGGTCGGGGCGGGGAGGAAGCGGCTACCGACTCGTGCCGGGTGAGGCTGCCGGCGGTCGAGGACTCGAAGTCACGACATCGCCCGACGGCTGCATGCTGTCGGTCTCGCTAGAGTAGTCGTCCAAGTGGTCATCGACGTGCGCGTTCTGGGGGACCATGTCCCGCTCGCGCCCACCAACCAGGCTCGCGAGTGACGAAGGGAACGGCGTGAGGCGCTACACGATCCCGCGCGGCGAGGACGTCGCCAATCTCAACGCAGCGCTGCTGCTGGTATTGGACCACTCCACTGTCGGTCGTCCGACGCGCCAACGGATCGCACGAACACTGAAGATAAATGGCCTTGCCAATGCAACTCAGAAGGCGCTGGTGCTGCGATCGGTGCCGTTGCGCTGCCACGCAGAGATCAGGGCCGCGCTCGATGAGGAGGGGCGACAGTTGTACACACTGGTCCTCGTTCGAGCCGGGGAACTACTGAGGCAACCGCCCGGCGTCCTCTGACCCGCCATAGCGGCATCGCTCTGGGTGGGGTTGAAGTCCCATCGCGGCCAGGGGATCGACGACCGCGTCAAAGACATGTCGCGAAGAATGCTTGATCAACGGCCCGGCTAGCATCACCCGTCCGGGTATGCGCACGCGAGGTGAACGCGCGTCACCGTGCCGAGTGAGATCGAAACACGGGGCGGTGAGAGGTTCTCTCCGCCTGCTGACATCTAGTGCTGCGCCATCCGATGGTGACGACATGCATCGTTTGACAAGCGTCGGTATGCGGTTTGCTTTCTACGGTCGAGTCTCGACCGAGGATCATCAGGATCCTGCCGCGTCTCGTTCATGGCAGATTGAGCGCGCCCAGACTCTGGTCTCGTCGGCGTCCGGCAGGATCGTCAAGGAGCACTTCGACATCGGAGTGTCACGGTCGTTGCCGTGGAAACGACGTCCGAACGCGAGTCGTTTGCTTGAGGCCATCAAGAGTCGGGGCCGGCTCTTCGACGCGGTGGTCATCGGCGAGCCACAACGGGCGTTCCACGGCGAACAGTTCGGCATGACCTTTCCAGTTCTGGTCCACTATGGGGTCGAGTTGTGGGTGCCCGAGATTGGCGGACCGGTCGATCCTGGAAGCGATGCCCACGACCTGGTCATGGTCCTCTACGGCGGACTAAGCAAAGGCGAACGCAACCGCGTGCGGCTCCGGGTCCGCGCCACGATGGCGGCCCAGACCCGCATCGAGGGTCGTTACCTCGGTGGCCGGCCGCCCTACGGCTACCGCATCGCCGATGCCGGACCCCACCCCAATCCCGCCCGAGCCGCTGACGGCCGCCGGCTTCACCGGCTCGAGCCGGACCCGGACGCCGCTCCTGTCGTCGTCAGGATTTTCGCCGAGTGCCTCGCCAGGCGAGGGCTCAGTGCAATCGCCCGTGGTTTGACGCGCGACGGCGTCGCCTGTCCCTCCGCGCACGACCAGGCCCGCAATCCGCACCGCCGGGGCGAACGCTGGCAGCCCGGGGCGGTGCGAGCGATTCTGACCAACCCGCGCTACACCGGCCGGCAGGTCTGGAGCCGGCAACGCGGCGACGAGGTCCTCCTTGATGTCGACGACGTCGCCGCTGGCTACACCACCCGCCGCCGCTGGAACCACCCCGACGACTGGGCCTGGTCCACCGACCTAGCCCACCCGCCCCTCGTCGACCCCGAGACCTTCACCCAGGCCCAGACAGCCCGTCGCACCCGCGGCGCCGCCGGTGACACCGGCCGGCAACCCCGCCGCAGCGACCGCCCTTACCTGTTCCGCGGGCTCCTGTATTGCGGACGATGCGGGCGCCGAATGGGCGCCGGCGTCCACCACGGACACGTCTACTACCGCTGTGTCGCCCGCCAGCTGGCCGAACCACCGGTTGACCACCCGCCCACCGTCTACGTGCGTCAGGACGCCCTGACCGCCCCGGTCACAGCGTTCCTGCGCCAGGGCCCACCATTTCCAGCCGATCTCGCCGGCGACCGGCTTGCCCCCGCACTCGTGGCGAGCGAGGCCGAGTTGCGTGCTGCCACGGCGCGCCTGGCCGACACGTACGCGCGGTGCGGACTGCACCTGATTTACCACCCGGACCGGGAGACGGTCACGTTGACCATCCCGAACGGGGCGGCGCCGGCGACGCCCGGCGGCAGAGCAGAGGTACGCCAGGCCGAGTTCGTCGTCTACTGAGCGCGGGCCGCCGGTCAAACATCTACGGCCCCTTGCAGCTCTTAAGCGTTGAGAACGGCAGCACGGCCTCGTGGGAGGCCGGCCGGTTCAGCGTTGCAATCGCACACATTGCAAGGTGCGCCCGCACGCGGCGGGCATTCATGGCCCTGTGAGAGCGGCTGGCCCGGCGTCGAGAGGCAGGGTCGACACCGATCATCGCCGCCACCGCTGGTGGACCGAGGTCGCGAGGCTACGCAGACTACTGAACCCAAGGCTCAGTCACTCGTTAACGCCTATGGACGGACGCTTTGGCGTCTACAAATCATGATCAGCACTCGTAGCGCGTCTTTGAGGTTCACACTGAAGACAGTGGAGCCAGGACGGGGCGGGTGAGATGGCAACTGCGAGGGAAGTTTTGCACGTCGGGGTCCACGGCACGACACGAAGTTCACAGCGATGCCGTCCACCGGATAAGTTGGCCTCTCGTCCACCAAGGAGCCGGGAGAGCGCCGTGACCGCCGAAGCGCCTGGGTACAGATGGCCGAACGATATGCCTGCTCAGTGTCCGCCATCCTCGGCAATGCCCGCGACAGGAACGTTTTACCGCTTTGTAAGGACCGACCCTTGCACGGAGACAGATTTCGTGCGCCCGCGGGATACACCTAGGCATCAAGGCGCACCAGCCGACCGGCTGTGCGCGCTGTCAGCCCTGTCAATGTACGAAATTCTAGATGACGCCAGGCGTGCTCAAAGCCTTATACCACCCATGCGTAAGCGAAAGATAGCAAAAGGTACACTAGAGGCCGTACATGGAATGATCGACAACTCCCCGTCAACACTCGGCAAAGAAGTACTTGAGTCTCACCATGATTGGTGGGTTCCGGTTGGCGTTAACGTCACTTCGCTCTTTGCGGTGGTGGACTCATGACCGATCTCACGCCCGTCGGGTCTCCTCTAGGCGAGTTGACGATAGAGGATGTCCTGATCGACTATGACGGCCCCAAGCTTTTCACATGCACAAATCACCTCGGGTACCACTACTTAGCTTTGCTTGTCGACGACGACGAGGAACAACGGCATGAGGTCTTTCTCTATGCCCCAATCGATCCACCTGTCCTCCGCGCCATCACGCATGGTCGACTACCGCTCAGGTACGCCTACGAGCAGCCGTTAGAGCCGCATGTATGGGTTGCCAGCCTTGATTACCTTTCAGGGTCGAGTGATGTGCGTTCGATGCTGGCTAGCAGGATTCCGGAGGATTGGCTGCCGCTTCCCTCGGCCAGACTCCAAAGCACAGTTACACTCGATTCGTCCAAGGGGAGTTCGCACGCGGGCGTACTGGTCGACCGGACATATGGCTCAGAAAAGGGCGCATCTTTTACGCTCCGCATTCATGCGGAAGGGGGCGCTCTAAGCGGGCCTAGCCTTACGTGTCAAATAGGACTCTCGATCCTCGGCAAGCCCGTCTGGGGATCATCGCCGACTTCGGACGATGGCGTATTCGCCTCTCCCGAGGAGGCATGCCTATTCTTTGCGGGTATATGGCAATACGTCTCCTGGGAAGAGCGGCTCCCGCAAGATCTGCCGCTCGATCGGCTGGAAAGAATTCGAGCAGCATTCAACTCGCGCCGGAATAGCCTGCCGCCATTCGAAAGACAAGAGTTTGAAGAAGCGCTTGAGGGTTTTTACGAAAGGCATGACCTCTCTAGGTTCGTCAGCACGACGGCATTAAAGCCTGTACTACTGGTTAAGGAAGGCCGCTACGGATGGCTTCTCGAGGACGAGAGTTCGCACAAGTTCGGCCTTAACGAGGTCCTTCTTCCGCTAGAGGAACTCGTTACTGATCTCGCCTCCCAGCTTGCGCGCGTTGATGAACCGACCTCTCGCGAGGCGGCCAACGCATGGGACACAAGGTGGCAAGCGGCAGGCGACAACGTCGCGTCGATCGTATCCGGTCGGACGTTGGAGGAGGTCAGGAAGCTCCGAGCAAGCTCCGCAGCCTTTGATGCCGAAGTGGCGAGCATCCCGCGTGATCCATCTAAGAGCGAGCTTTTCGCAGCTGCGCGAATGTCGCGTGGCCTGACAGACCTGCAAACCTCAGTAATCTTTTCCCAAATCTCTTCAGTTGGATTCACGAGACCGGCAAAACTCGACGATCTTGAGCGTGCAATCTTCGCCTCGATTGAGGCGAGCACGTACGCGTACGACGAGGGACTTGCCGCCGCGCGTGCCCTTAGATCGCTTCTCAATATTTCGCCGAGTGAACCAATTGACCCAAAGACAATACTAGAGCGGGAACTCGGAGTGACGGTCCGTGATGTCTCCATTGACGACGCAGACAGCCTCGATGCCTTTGCTGCTTGGGGTCCCACCCATGGACCAGCCGTGTTTGTTAACCGTAAGGGAGCCCACGGCAAAGGTTACGGGCGTAACGCTACATTGGCCCATGAGATATGCCACCTCCTCCTCGATCGCAATGGCGCGTTGCCCGTTGCCGAGGTCCTTAGGGGCCGTCAGAGCGGACACGTTGAAGCAAGAGCCCGAGCGTTCGCCGCCGAACTCTTGCTTCCTCAAGCGGTCGCAGGTGAGGAGTACCTCAAGGCGACCAAGGACATGCGGAAGCTCGTGAAGGAGCTCTCTGCGCGGTTCAAGGTCAGTAAGGAAATAGTCGCCTGGAACATCTGGAACTCGAATGTCTCCGTCCATCCGGAGCACTGGTCCGTGCTACGGAGTATGACGAGCCAGTAGTGCCGTCAGGACTACCGACTCGAGTCGCCCATGGGCGGGGCCCTTACTGCAACCGACGCGCGTTGGTGTCGCCCGTGGCGTTGGCATCTCCAAGCCGCGACGCCTGGTGGAAGTACATACTCGGTCTTATGGTGCATCCAGGATCCCATGTCCGGTACAACCGGTCCACAAGCCGCTGTCGGTCGGCAACGAAGCCTCATTGCGAATTCCTATGAACGACGGAGCACTCGACCGAGCGCCACGGCGACGGTCGTCGTGAGGACCCAGCCCATGACGATCAAGAGCGTGGCGACCCAGGCGCCGGCTCCTGTGGGTCGGTAGAGAGCCTCTTGGCGGAGATTGACGACCGGAAAGAGTAGGTCGCACGCGTAGAGCATTGCGACGAAGCTGTTCGGTGGAGCGTCGCGGCTCGGTTCGGGCGGGAATTCTGAAAAGAACAGCGAGCCAGCCACCGCAAAAGCGATGAACCAGCCGGCCGCTCGGCTAGGCAGGTACCCGTAGCCGAGAAGAGCGTCCTGCAAGTAGCCCCAGGACTTCGCGGCCGCGCCACGGGCAGCACGGGCCTGCCGTTCGGCGGCGAGTAGAACTTGACGTGCTGCATCGTTCCGACCGGCGCCTCGCAACACCGACGCCAGGTGTTCGTACGGCTGTGACTGATGGCCGGACGGGTCCCGTCTTAGCCAGTCGATGCGCTCCCGAAGGCTTGCGCCGCTGTCAAAGCTCCGATAGGTAAGCCCGTCGAGCTTGATACGTGAAGGCCATGTCGCGGGGGCGTCTTCGATCACATCGATGTTGGCGTGACGTAGGTCGAGTTCACCGCCGATTGGAGCTCTTGGGAGCAGTTGCAGGCGACCTGTGCGAAGGTTCCTGCAGGTCAGTGCCCTATCCTCGGAACTCGAAAGTTGTGAGTCATAGAACGAGAGCCCGTTCCTAACGACCGCTCCGGTCAGGCTGATCTGCCCGTCGGCAGCGAAGCCATCAGAACAGTTCATGAGCGCTCCTATGGTGGCGCCACGCGCCGTAAGCGAGCGACCAAGTGTTGATCCGAGGGCGGCGCCTTCCAGAAACAGGCAGCCTTCCACCTTGCTGTCCGATATGAACACTTCCCCCCGCAGTTCGTAGAGCTCGCGCCGTGATGTCGTGCTCAACCTGAAGGCGCCGCCCAAGCAGGGATTGTCCGTCCGCAATGATCGTCGTCCCGTTGAGGTTGAGGATGCCGTTGATCCGCGTTCCTCTCAGGTCGACCTGGCCGTTGATCGCCATGGCGTCGAGTTCCAGGTTCCCCGCGACGGTCGCGTAGGGAGCGTGGACTCCAGGAACGCTTGAACCTGTGAGATTGAGGACCGAGACTTTGGTCCCAACCAGCGCGATCGGATGCTCAAACACGCATTGCGTCATCCTGACTGGGAAGGCCACTGCCGAGTACGACAGGTCCAATGTCCCTGTGACCTCCGCTCCGACCAGGATCAGTGCAGCGAGGTGTCCTGCAGCGGGTGGTTGTGCCCCAAGCAGCAGGGCGCGCAGCACGTCGCTGCGGACCTTCCGATCGCTCGACTCGGAAAGATCCACGGTGACGCGCCGAGAGAACGCATCCCAGACCTGCCGCTCGGCGCCCACAAGGTCGTCGGGGTCCATAGACCCATCGTCCAGCATGGACGCCACCTCAATGCATGAAGCGATCCATCCCACCCTGTCGTACCGACGCCGGCGTGTGCGACACGGTGACGCATTGTGCCTATAGTGCGACAAGTTCCTGGGCGAGGTCACCGTATGGCCGGCCGCAGGGCAGCTAAAGCAGCGCCCCCAGGCATTGCGGGAAACTCACAACGGAAGTTTGACGTTGCGTCACGGTCGGCAGAACGAGGGCGACGTCGCGATAATGCCGCGGTGGAGTTTCTTGGCGGACAGATTTGGGATGATCTGCAGGAGCTGATCGCCGGTGCGGCACGGCGGAGGGTCGCCATCGCGTTCGCTGGTCGCGGCGCTCCTCAGATCCTTCCGCTCGAGGCGGGCGACGTGGTCGTTGTGAACGGCGGCGACGCCGCTCTGGCTGATGGTGCCCTCCACCCCGATGCCGTCGCGGCTTGGCTTAAAGCTGGTGTTCAGGTGTGGTCCTTGCCTGATCTACACGCCAAGGTCGTTCTTCTCGATCATTCCCGAGGCTCTCGCACGGCAGTGGTTGGGTCGGCCAATGTTTCGGTCCGGTCTCGGGACATCTTGTACGAGGCCGCGATCGTGACTGACGACGAGGCAGTGTGTGACGACGTCAGTTGGCAACTGGACGAGTGGGTTGGGCTGGCGGACGAGATCGACAAGGATTGGCTCGCGCATGCGAGGAGCGTGTACCGCGAGCCGCGGCGAACGCCCCGGTCCTCCACCCGGCGGAGGCCCCGCCCTAGTCGCAGAAAGCCCTTGTGGATCGGGATGAACGCGCCGACGAACGAGACCTTAAGCCCGACGGCGGAAGCAGCACGCAAGCAATTGGTACGTCGGTACGGCGCGAGGACGGAAGTCGGATGGTGGTTCCTCCGTCGTGGCGATGAACGCTTGGTCTCGCCTGGCCAAGGCCTTGTGTTGGTCAACCACGCTACTGATCGCGCCGAGCCACACGGCAACGCTCTGGCCGGGCCTCCGGCGAAAGTGGTCCGGGTAGACGCCGGAGACCGGCAACACCCACCCGTCGCGTTTTACATCGAAGATCCAATATTAGAACCGCGCCGGTTCGCTGACGTGCGGAGGGCCGTGGAGAACGCCGGCGCGACGGTGGACTGGGACGCGGCAATCCAGCCTGGGCAAGTCGGGGATGCGGTCTACGCCCTTTGGTACACAGACGGAAGCCTGACGTGACCAGCAGTAGGGCAGCACATCCGATGCCCTTTTCCGGTCCCCCACCGAACCGCGCCATCTGGGTCGAGGAACAATCCGCGGCGTTTACGGCGACCTGGTGGAGAGCCGCGCTGTCGGCCGACCTGAGGTGGTGGCCTGGTGAGCTCGACGACGCCGGATCGACTATCAACCGTCGTCGGGCGCATCTGATCGGTCGCGGCGCGGCTGAGCCGGCTGAGGCTGCCCACACCCTCATCGCGGCGACCGTCTGGGGAAGCGGCAACCGCCAGATCAGGCTGCGCACGAAGGCGTGCTCGCTGGGCTTCGAGGTCGTTGGCGGTCATTTGGCCGCCGCGGTACGGATGCTCAACGACAAGGGCCCGTGGTTGCATACGCAGCGTTGAACCGGGGCGGAAGACTGCATGTCAAAGGTTTGGGTCCGTCGTTCTTCACCAAGTTCCTCTACTTCGCCGGCTACGACTGCGGCGCGCACCGACATCGGCCGCTCATCCTCGACCGCACGGTTCGCAGCGCCCTGGAGATGCTGTCTGGCTTGGTCCTGGACCCCAGTTCGGCCGACGACTACGGCCTCTACCTGGAAGTTGCCCATTCCTGGGCGGAGGAGTGGCACACCGAGCCCGACGTCGTTGAGCGTGCATTGTTCGCTGTCGGTCAATGCGGACCACTCGCCGTGAACTTGCTGCTTGGACGCCGGCTCTAGCAACACAGCAGCTAGACCCGTCCGCTGGGAGCGACGCACAGGCGAACTATGCCAGCGCACCGCGCGGAACCGCCTGACATTTGGGCGCGGTGCGGGCGATCCTGCCAAACCCGCGGTACACCGGCCGACAGGTCTGGAACCGGCAGTCGCGGTGCCAAGGTCATGCTCGACATCGAGGACGTCGCCCTTGGACTACACCACGGTCCGTCGCTGGAACCACCCGGACGACTCGGTCAGGTCCGCGGGCCAGGTCGGTCCACCCGGCACTGGTCGACCGCGACACGTTCGCCCGCGTCCAGGGCACCTTCCGGACGCGCGGCGCCGTCGGGAAGCCGGCGGCCTCCCGCCGCAGCCGCCGGCGGACCACCCATCCACCGCCTACCTCTGGCAGGACACCCCTCACCGGCCCTGTCACCGCGTTCCTCAGCCAGACCGGGCACCCCCGACGCGGCGGTCGGCCCTTTGCGCTGGGCCACGACGGGACCGAGCGCGTCGCCGCGACGAGTCACGCGGAGGCCAACGCGCCGCGCGGACTGCGCCTGACCAATCACTGGGACCAGGACACGGTGATCGTCAGCATCCCCGCACAAGCGGAGGCCGGCCCCCTGGGCGGCGGGGAGTCGGGGGTGAATCAGGCGAAGTTCGTCGTCGGCTGACGCCAGGCCGTCAGCCGTTCGAGAACGTGAGGGGGCACATAATTGGCCTTATGGTGTAAGCCCTTGCGTTAGCCAACAACCTTGATCGGAAGCGGTTCCAGGCTCGCTCTCAAGGATTGACACCCGCATCGCGCTGACCCGCGGGGCTACTCATGAGACCCATGGTCACCCGGCGCCCATGCTGATCTCGCTGCCGAGCTCCGCGGGAAGCACCGTGCACGGAACTGCTGGCGCACCCGCCCTTCGGCGCGGCGTTATCCGACAATCGTGCAGCCCTCCCCGATGCGCCTATCGAGGATTGGAGCTAGCCCTCAACGGTCCGGTGTTGGCGTTTGAGGGCAAACCAACGGTCCCCTACGCCTCTGAGTTGGAAGCCGGGAATGCGCGCGTGACCACCGGGACGTACGCCACCGCAGGTGAAGCTTCTTCGCGACCCTCGGCGGCGTGGTGGGACCGAGCGGTGAATCAGAACCTTGAACAAGCCGGCGTCGGAGGTGGTGCGCTTCGTACCGGTCGACCCGCCGCTGATGGGGCACGTCTTCGTCGTGTGGCCGCCCGCACCGCCCGGCCGGGCCGCCCGCACTGCGCCGCGCTGGACGCGCTCACGACCGCCGCGACGGGCGGGCTCAGGCTACGCCGAGTTCGAAGGCCCGGCGTCCGATCGCGGGTGGCAGCCCGGCGCGGTCGCGTCGTCCGCTTGCTCCGCGACGATGGTCTCGTCAGCATCACTGGGTGGCTATCGCGACACGAACCGTGCACCCCGCGCCTTAGAGCGGCGAACGGCGAGGTGTTCCCGCCAGAGATCCTCGCTGAGATGGTGTTCGAGGTAGCGCATCTGGAAAGCGGAGACCACCCGCCGCTCCTCCTCGCTTCCTGTCGTCTCGCTCATGACTTTCAAAACCTGGTCGAGGTTTACGGCCGTCACGAGAAAGGGAGAAAGGAGAATCTGCCGATATGATTCCACCGCCCGTTCCCCAAGGCGATCGCCAGGAAACGTAACAACCATGATTTGAGGCGGTGACAGCTCCGGGAATCGTCGGCTCCAGACTGCTGCGCCCAGGGCATGACAGCGCAGTAGTTGGTTTACCGAACGCGCCTGGGTCCTGTTGTCATCGAGATTCCACAGCTGGGTCCTTTCCGCGAGGGCCCGATATGCTATCCGCTCGTGCAGCAGTATGTGTCGACTATTGAAACGATCAGCATATTTGATCTCCACCACAAGCGCAAGGGGCCCGTTGGAGGTTTGTAGAGTCAACCATCCGTCAATTCGCGTGGAGTCGCCGAGGTATTCACTTGGTCGAGTGGGGGCGTACTCAAGGCTGAATTCCGCGACCCTATAAACGTCGATGGAAAGGAGCGCACTCAACACCCGAGCCGCCCACATCGGGTGAGCGCATAACGGGCCAAATAGGTTTAGCGTCAGCGCCTGGCTGGATGTCATATAGCTGCTGCATCGAATGGGATCAACGCCCCAACCTTGTCGGCGGCGCCATGTGAACAGCGACTTCGCGGACTGCGTGATGAAGTTCAGTCCGGCATCGGCGTCCTCCGGAGCGAGAATACTACCGAGGGCGCGCGCGCCTGCAAATGAAGGCGTAACCCCGAATCGTACACGATCAAGCACTTTGCGGCGGTACCAAGACTGATGGAATCTGATTCGTGCAGGCAGCCCTGACTCGGCAGGCGACTGTGGCCCAAGTTCTATCAGTCTGGGATCGACAGGCATTCGTGGCTCCGATGAAGGGGAGGCTTAGCCTCGGCCCATTACGTATGCGGACGACCGAGCATACCCTTCCTGCGGCGCGTGCCTTGACCACTGCAGACCGCCCAAAGTCTATAGAGACAGGTTGGCGCGGCGGATCGTTGTAGCTGTAGCGTTCAGTCGGTCTCCTAACTGAGTTGAGGCTTGAGGCACGAGCACCGTCATCCCGGCCATTCCTTCCCAGGCCACCCGCGGAACTCCATCCACACAGGGTGAAGGTTCGCTGTCCGGCGCAGCCCTTTCTGGATTAGACGCTCAGCACCGCGACGTGTTGAGCCTCGGGCGACTCCGCGGGTTGGGCAACACGTCGGCTGATCCGCCGCCGTCGAACACCACCTCGTCCAGTCTCACAGCAGATGGCCCCGCCTCGGCCGGCAACTGACTGAGCAACATGGTCACCGGCACCTGATCGAGGACGCCTACGACCCGGCAGCGCAGATCGAAGCGATCGCACGCGGCGGCGACCTCGGCGGGTGTCTGCCGGGCGACGCTCAACGCAGACAAAGTGGCCACGAAAGTACCCATTCGGGTGGTGTCGATAAGCTAGGAAACCGGCTTGAGTGGGTCATTATGAGCGCGCTTGGTGGTGGCAGAACGTGAATCAGGATTCGCCGCGGTGGGAGGAGATCAACCCGAGCGAGCATTCGCACGAGAAGGACGGGCTGCGCGCGCTCGCCTCCTACCTGCCGGATGCCGATCCTTATCACGTGTGGGCCAACGTCGAGTTCGTCGGCACCGACGGGTCGATCAACGAGATCGACGCCCTGGTGCTGACCCGGTCCGGCCTCTACATCGTAGAGCTCAAGCACTGGGCCGGCACAGTGTCGGGTGACGGCACCCAATGGGTGCGGCGGATGGCCAACGGCCGCCTCGTTCCCCAGGACAACCCGTTGGTCGTCACCAACCGCAAGGCCCGCCGCCTGGCCAGCCTCATCAAGCACTATGCGAGCCAGAAGAATCGGCAGAATGACGCTCCGTTCGTCGGCGCCGTCGTTTTCCTGCATCACCCCTCGACGGTTTCGCAACTCGATGAGGTCGGCCAGCAACACATCTACGGTCTGGAAACCGGCAATTCCCGACTGCCGAGCCTGAAGAGTTTTCTGCTCGCGCCGGCCCGCAGCGCACGCGGTGTCGTCGACGAGGAGCGCGGCCGGCGGATCGTAGATTACGTCCGGGGTGCCCGCATCCGGCCGTCGATCGCCAACCGGCGCGTCGGGCAGGTGCTGCTGCGTTCGAAGCCGTTCGCCGAAGGTGTCGGCTGGCAAGACTTCCTCGGCGGCCACGTCATGGACAAGTCGTTGGTGCGGCGCGTCCGGTTCTACCTGAGCAGCCGCGCAGCGGCGGAAGACGTGCCCGCGATCGAGCAGGCGGCAGAGCGCGAGTTCCGGCTCCTGCAGGGCATTAACCACCAAGGCATCGCCAAGGCTCACGACTTCGAAGAGCATGCTTTCGGCCGCGCCGTCGTCTTCGAGCACAACGAGGAGTGGGTGCGGCTCGACCATTGGCTGGCTGAGCACGGCCCACAACAGACCATCGCCCAACGTCTCCAGATGGTGCAGGATCTGGCAGAGATCATCGGCTACGCCCACGCGCGGCGCCTCGCGCACCGGGCGCTCAACCCCCGGGCGCTTTACGTCGCCAACCCCGGGTCGGCGCAGCCCTCCCTGGTCGTCACCGACTGGCAGGCCGCCGGTCGGCTGTCGAGCTCGGGCCGGATCACCCGGCTGACGTCTTCGGTGTCGACCGACCCGGCGAGCCTCGAGCTCTTCTTCGACGACTCGGTGCGTTCCTACCAGGCGCCGGAGGCGGTCAGCCGGGACAACGTCCCCGGTCCGCAGCTCGACGTCTTCTCGCTCGGCGCTCTCGCTTACCGGATCTTCAGCGGCAAACCTCCTGCTGAAACGCCCGAGGACCTGATCGCGGCGGTGCGTGACGGCGGCCTCAGCCTGGCCGGGGCGGCGGACGGCATGCCCGACGCGTTGCAGATGCTGATCTGGGAGGCCACCCGGGGCAACCCCGGTGAGCGCACCGTGCGAGACGTTGCCGAATTCCGGGCCCGGCTCGAGCGGGTATGGGACGAACTGACCCGACCCGAGGCCGAGCCGGTCGTCGATCCGCTCGACGCGCGCAAGGGAGTGGAGCTCGAGGGCGGCTATACGGTCGTGCGGCGCCTCGGCACCGGCGGGACCGCCACGGCACTGTTGGTGACCGAGGAGACGGCAGACGGCCCCCGCGAACGTGTCCTCAAGGTCGCCCGCGACGAGCAGTTCGCTGACCGACTCGAGGCCGAGGCCCAGGTTCTGCGCGGGATGCGCCACCACTGGCAGGTCGCCGAACTGCTCCGCGGCCCAGTGCAGATCGGTGGGCGCACCACGTTGGTGCTGGAGAGCGCCGGCCAGCGCACCGTCGCCGACGAGTTGTCCGGTGGTCGCCGCCTCGCGATCGAACTGCTCGAACGCTACGGTCGCGACCTCATCGACATCGTCGACTTCCTTGAGGGCGAGGGCGTCTGGCATCGCGACCTCAAACCGGCCAACCTCGCCGCCCGCCCCCGCCCCAAGGACCGCAAGCCCCACCTCTGCGTCTTCGACTTCTCGCTCGCCGCTGCGCCCGCCGACCAGATCACCGTGGGCACCCGGCCCTATCTCGACCCGTTCCTCGGTCCACCACGCCGGATGCGCTACGACGCGGCCGCCGAGCGGTTCGCCACCGCCGTCACTCTCTACGAGATGGCGACCGGCGAGGCGCCGCGGTGGGGCGACGGGGCCAACCCGGCCGCAGTTAGCGACGAGGTCACGCTCGATCCATCCACATTCGACGCGGCGCTCGCCGACCGGCTGGTGCCGTTCTTCGCCCGGGCGTTACGTCGCGACGCGACCGACCGGTTCGACACCACCGAGGAGATGGCCGACGCGTGGCGCGCCGTCTTCAAAGAGTTGCCGCGGGTCGCGGTCGACCCGCAGGGCGAGGTGACCCGCCGGTCGCCGCTGGAGAGCGCCGGCCTGACCCCGCGCGCCCTTTCCGCGCTGGAGCGGCTCGGCGTGCACACGGTCGGCGAGCTGCTCGACTACGAGCCGTCGAAGCTGACCAAAGCCGCCGGAGTGCCCGACGCCACCCGCAAGGAGATCCTCCGAGTGGTCGGCCAGCTCCACGAGCGGGTCGCGAGCGAGCCGGAGGAGCAGCCGCAGCCGGCGCCAGCGTTCGGGGTCGAGGCGCTCTGCCAATCTCTGCTCCCCGGTCCGATGGCGAAGGACCACGCGTCCCTCGCCACACTGCTGGGGCAGGCACCGACCGCGAGGGGTCGGTATCTGCGGTGGCTTTCCCAGGCCGACGCGGCAGCGGCAATGGGCGTGACTCAACCGCAGGTCTCGAATCTGCTGCGCAAGCACGTCAAGACCTGGGCTGCCAGCAACCCTCTGCGCCAGGTGCAAGATGCCCTCGTCGCGCTTCTCGACGTCCGCGCAGGCGTCATGTCGTCGACCGAGCTAGCCGAGGCCCTGATCGCCTCGCGCGGGTCCTACTCGGACGAGCCGCGCCGCACCTCGCAGGCGATCGGCCTGGTACGGGCCGCCGTCGAGGCGGAGCTGAGCCGGGGCGGTGCCTCCCGCGTCGCCATCCACCGCTTCCGCGGCTCCGACCTCGTGCTGGTCGGCCGCGAGCCGGACGACGCCGACGCGGTGACCGCGGCCGCTGACCTGCTCGGCTACGCGGTACAGCTCGGGAAGGTGGCCGTAGATCTAGCGAAGAAGGACCCGTTCTACAGCTCGACCCGCGCTCTCGATGCGCTCCGCCAGGTCACCCGCCCCGACGGCGCGGCGCCGATCGGTGACGCCCGGCTGCTCCAGCTCGCTGCGGCCGCCAGCAACAGCGGTGCCGGGCTGAGCGCGCAGGGCCAGTTCTATCCCGTCGGTATGCCGGCCGAGCGCGCCGTGCGGCTCAGCCGCAACGCGCTGCTAGGTCAGACCATGGCCGCCGAGCAGCTCCGCGCCCGGGTCGCATCGCGCTTCCCGCTCGCCGCGCCGCTGCCGGCCGGCATCCTCGACCTGGAGGCGCTGCTAGCCCGGTGCGACGTCCCGGTCGACTGGGACGCCCAGCTCAACGCGTTTGTCGGCCGCCGGGCCCGCATCACACTCAGCAGCACCAAGATCGCCAGCTCCGGCCCCGTCGCCGACGACCACGACGCCCTGGCCGCCGAGACCAAACTGCGCGCCGCCGTCGAGCGAAATGGCTTCCTCAGCGTGCTCGTGCCGATGCAGCGGCTCGTCGCCGCGCGCACCGCCCTGCTCAACGGGCTCGGGCTCACCGAGGTCAACGTCACCGGCCTGCTCATGCGCATGTTGCGCGAGCTCGGCTTCCCTTGGGACGCGATCGTCGCCGCCGACAACGGCAACCCCGACGATCCCGACTTCCGCAGCCTCGTCGAACTCGTCGCCCACGAGGTGATGCCCGCGCTCACAGACGCGCTCGCCGCCGAGACGCATCTCCTGCTGACCGACGCGACCCCACTCGCCCGCTACGGCCAACTCTCCGTGCTGCAAGAACTCGCCGATCCGAGCCGCAGCCGCCCCGGCGCCCGGCTTCTCCTGGTCGCCGCCCGCCGCCCGGAACCTGCCATGCTCGACACCGCGCAACTCCCGCTCACCTCCCCGGCCAGCCAGTCGCTTTGGCTGCCCGGCACCTGGCCGCTCCGTACAGCACCCGAAGGGATCGCTTCGTGATCGCGCTCAAACCGCTGCAACACCAGGTGACGCTCCTGGTCGACGACCTTCGCGCGCAGGTCGCCGCCGACGACACCTTGCGGTCGGAGCTGCACCGCGAGTACGAGGGCGCACGCACCGCGCGTCGCCTCGGCCGCACCTTCGAGTCGTACCTGGAGGACGTGCTCGACCAGGCCGCCGTCGCCTGGGTGCTGTGCTGCGTGTTTGTCCGCTTCTGCGAAGACAACCGGCTAGTCGTCCCGGTCTGGCTCGGCGGCCCTGACGACCGGGCGCCGATCGGCCGCGGCGTCCAGGAGCGGCAGCGCTACCTGATCGACAACCCGACCCACAACGACCGCCATTTCCTACGCAGCGCCTTCAGCCATTTGCGTGACAAGGCCGCCACCGGCAACGTCTTCGACAGCCACAACCCGGTCTGGCGCTTCGACATCTCCGGCCGCGCCGCCGAAGACCTCTCCGACTTCTTCCGGCGCGGCGAGGGCCTCGCCTCGTTCGTGGACGACGACGACCTCGACACCCGCTTCCTGGGCGATCTCTACCAGGATCTATCGGTCCACGCCCGGGTGACCTACGCCCTGCTCCAGACACCAGAGTTCGTCGAGGAGTTCGTCCTCGACCGCGCCTTCGAGCCTGCCTACGCTGAGTTCGGGCTCGCCAGGATGAGCGTCATCGACCCCACCTGCGGATCCGGCCACTTCCTGCTCGGCGCCTTCGACCGGCTCGTCACCCGCTGGAAGCAGCGCGAACCCGCCACCGATGTGCGATTGCTCGTGCAGCGTGCACTCGACCAGGTCACCGGCGTCGACGTCAATCCGTTCGCGGTGGCCATCGCCCGCTTCCGCCTCGTCGTAGCCGCCCTGAAGGAGTGCGGCCTGCGCAACCTCGAGACCGCCCCCGACTTCAACCTGCGGCTCGCTGTCGGCGACTCGCTGCTCGACTGGGGCCGCAAGTCACGACACCAGGGCGATCTGATCGACCTGGTCGAGGGCCGGTCGGCATTCGCGTTCGCGACCGAAGACGCCGACGCGCTTGGCAAATATCTGGAGCAGGGGCTTTACACCGTGGTCGTGGGCAATCCGCCCTATATCACCGTGAAGGATCCGGCCCGCAACGCGGCTTATCGTGAGGCATATCCCGAGGTCTGCCACCGCCAATATCAGCTGACCGTGCCGTTCGCGAAGCGCTTCTTTGACCTCGCCAAGCGCGGCGACGGTGACGGAGTTGGCGCTGGCTGGGTCGGGCAGATCACGGCGAATGCCTTCATGAAGCGCGAGTTCGGCACGAAGCTCATTAATGCCTACTTCGCACATCAGATTGAGTTGACCGAGGTTATCGACACCTCCGGCGCCTACATCCCTGGTCACGGCACTCCGACCGTAATCCTGGTCGGCCGTGCGAATCATCTCAAGCGAAGCGGTACCGTTCGGGCGGTTTTGGGTATGCGGGGCGAGCCGGGCCAGCCCGCCGTGGCCAGCGAGGGTTTGGTGTGGAAGGGAATTGTTCGGCAGATCGACTCTCCGGGTTCGGAGTCGGACTGGGTTTCGGTACTCGATATAGGCCGTCGGCTGCTCTTGACGCATCCGTGGAGCCTCAGCGGAGGCGGCGCCAGCGATGTGATGGGGCGCATCAACAGTGCTTCCTCTACGAGCCTGTCCGATATTGATGCCGTCGTTGGATTCTATGCGATCACCGGGGCTGACGATGCATACTTCCTTCCGACTGTGGAGACAGCCCGTCGGCTCGGAGATCTCCCAGTGCGTTGGATGATCGAGGGCGACGAAGTGCGAGACTACGGGCTGAACCCAGGCAACCTCGCGGTGTGGCCCTATGATGACTCTCTCCGTGTGGTCGACTACCTCGCACCGAAGCTGGAGCAGTTTCTGTGGCCGAGTAAGCCGATATTGCTAGACCGGAAACGATTCGGCACCCCCGTTACGGAGATCAAGAATTTCGCATGGTTTGAATATCGAGAATTCTATCGTTCGAGGGTTGAGGTGCCCCTGACGATCGTTTTTGCTTTCGTGACCACCCACAACCATTTCGTGCTCGATCGAGGTGACAAGCTCTTCAAGCAATCGTCGCCGGTGATCAAGTTGCCAGAGGGGGCTGGTGAGGACGCGCATCTGCGGTTGCTGGGGTTGTTGAACAGTTCGACCGCGTGCTTCTGGCTCAAGCAGGTCAGCCACGACAAAGGCGGCCAAGGCGTCAATGAGGGGTTTAAGAGCCAGGACTGGGAGCGCTTTTACGAGTTCACGGGGACGAAGCTCAAGGAGTTTCCGCTGCCGGCGGCGTACCCGCTGGAACTGGCTCGTAGGCTCGACGCGTCCGCGACCCGCCTCGCGGAGGTGAGTCCCTCGGCGGTCGCGAGCGACGGTGTGCCGACCCTGGAGCGGCTCGCGGCGGCCAAGGTGGAGTGGCTCGCGACGCGGCGACGGATGATCGCGTTGCAGGAGGAGATCGACTGGCGGGTCTACCGGCTCTACGACCTGATGCCCGACGATCTCACAGCGCTCGACGCAGACGTGCCGGAGCTCGCGCCGGGCGAGCGGGCGTTCGAGATCGTGCTTGCGCGCAAGATCGCTGCGGGTGAGACGGACACGGTCTGGTTCGCGCGGCACGGCTCAAGGCCGATCACGGAGTTGCCGGCGCACTGGTCGGCGGGTTATCGGGCGAAGGTGGAGAAGCGGGTCGCGGCCATCGAGTCCGACCGCAACATTGAGCTGATCGAGCGGCCGGAGTGCAAGCGGCGCTGGTCGACCGACGGGTGGGAGGCGTTGGAGCAGGCCGCGTTGCGCGGCTGGCTGCTCGACCGGCTCGAGGCGACGGAGCTGTGGGGTGGCGCGCCGACGCCGATGTCGGTAGCGCAGCTCGCCGACCGGGTGCGACACTACGACGACTTCCGGCACGTGCTCGATCTCTGGGTCGGCACCGACCAGCACGATCTTGTGCGGTCGGTGGCCAAGCTGGTCGCCGACGAGCACGTGCCGTTCCTGCCGCGCCAGCGTTACAAGGCGGCGGGCCTGCGCAAGCGGGCGCAGTGGGAGCGCACCTGGGCGTTGCAGCGCCGCGTAGACGCCGGCGAGAGCTTCGACATCGCGGTGCCGCCGAAATACAGCTCGACTGACTTCGTCAAGCAGAGCTATTGGCGGCATCGGGGCAAGCTCGACGTGCCCAAGGAGCGATTTGTCTCCTATCCGAAGGCCGGGCGCGACGGCGACGCGACCGAGCTGATCGGGTGGGCCGGCTGGGACCATCTCGCCCAGGCCCAGGCGCTCGCGACCGTCTATCTCGATCGCAAGACCCAGGGCGGTTGGCCGCCGGATCGGCTGCTGCCGCTGCTCGCTGGCCTTGCCGAGCTGGAGCCATGGCTGCACCAATGGCACCGCGATCCGCGGCCGGGCTTCCCGGGTACGCCGGCCACCTTCTTCAGCGGGCTGATCGACACCGAGCTGTCGGCGTTGGACGCGGACCGGGCCGCGCTCGCCGACCTCCGGGGCGTGGAGGTGCCCGCATGACGTTGCTGCGTGAGGTCATCGACATTCCGACGTCGGTTGGAGACGCCGACTTCGTGGTGCGGGCGTCCGAGAAGGCCGACCTAAGCCGATACGTGGTCACCGACGACCTCCGGCGCAACTTCGACGAGGCGCTCGCCATGGTCGGCCATGCGGTCCGCAGCGGCCGGTCGCAGGCGAAGTTCCTGCATGGCTCGTTCGGCTCGGGTAAGTCGCATTTTATGGCAGTGCTTCGGGAGATTCTGCGGCACAACCCGGACGCCCGGATGGTGGCCAACCTCGGTGAACCGGTGGCGCGCGCCGACGAGTGGCTGAGGGGCAAGAACATCCTGACCCTCACCTTTCACATGCTCGACGCGCGGTCGACCGAGCAGGCGATCCTCGAGGGCTATCTGCGGCAGGTGACCGCGCTGCACCCGGACGCGCCGCCGCCGGCGGTGCACCGCTCCGATCGGCTCCTCGACGATGCCGCCGGCCTGCGCGACGAGCTCGGCGACGAACGGTTCTTCGCCCGGTTGCGGGCCGGTCGGGAGGCGCCGAGCGGCGGTGGCGGCGGGCTCGCCGCGCTGCGTGCGCAGGCGGTGGGCTGGACGGCGGAGAGCTACGCCCGAGCGGCCGCGGCCCAGCCCGGCACGAAAGAACGCGACACCCTGGTCAGCGCGCTGACCACGTCCTTTTTCACCGGGGCGGTGCACAGCGGCGAGTACCTCGACATCGACACCGGCCTCGCGGTGGTCACCCGACACGCAAAGGAGCTCGGGTACGACGCCCTGGTGCTCTTCCTCGACGAGCTGATCCTGTGGCTCTCCACGAAGATCGCCGACCACACGTTCGTGCAGACCGAGGGCTCCAAGCTCAACAAGCTCGTCGAGTCGGCCGACACCGCGCGCCCATTGCCGATCGCCTCGTTCGTAGCCCGCCAGCGCAACCTGGAGGAGTTCCTCGGGCCGCAGGTGGGCGGCACCGAGCGGGCTGCGCTCGCCGACGTGATGCGCAGCGTGCAGGGGAGGATGGGCGAGGAGATCGTGCTCGCCGACACCAACCTGCCCGAGATCACCGAGAAGCGGCTGCTCAAACCATTCGACGGGCGCAAGCAGGTGATCGACGACGCGTTCGCGGCCGTGCGGAGCCGCCGGGACGTCTGGGACGTGCTGCTCCTCGGCGCCCAATACGGTGACGCCGGCATCGGGTCGGACGCGGCGTCGTTCCGACGACTTTACCCGTTTTCGCCGGCGCTGGTGGCCACGCTCGTGGCACTCTCCCAGGCGTTGCAACGGGAGCGCACCGCGCTGAAGGTGATGACCCAGCTCCTCGTCGAGAGGCGGGAGACGTTGCGGGTCAACGACCTCATCGGCGTCGCCGCCCTCTTCGACCCACTGGTGCTCCGCGGTGAGCTGCCCGACCGGCCCCAGCTCCGGCAGCTCTTCGAGGCCGCGCGCAACACCTATCAGGCTAAACTGCGGCCGTTGCTGCTCGCCGCGCATGACCTCACCGACGCGGAGGCGGACCGGCACGACGAGTTCGCGCTCGACGACCGGATCGTCAAGACGCTCATCCTCGGCGCACTCGTCGCCGAGGTGCCGGCGTTGCACAACCTGACGGCGGCCAAGTTGCACGCGCTCAACTTCGGCTCGATCCAGACCCCGATTCCCGGGTACGAGAACCACATCGTGCTCGACCGGCTCCGGCGGCTGGCGGCGGACGCGGGACAGCTGCACCTCGGGGACGGGCCGGACCCGGTCGTGTCGATGACGCTCTCCTCCGTCGACTACGACCGGCTGCTCGACCTGGTGCCGCACAACGAGACCGCGACCGGCGTGCTCCAGCAGATGGTCCGCGAGATGATCTCGAAGGAGCTCGGGCTGGAGAGCCGCGGGGGAACCTTCGGCGAGGTGCCGTTCGCTCGCGAGTGGCGGGGGCGCCGCCACTCGATCCTGGTGCGCTTCGGCAACGTCCGCGACAAGGACACCATGCCCGACAACGCGCTCATCGGGCACGGCGACGGCTGGCGCGTCGTCATCGACTATCCGTTCGATCCCGGGCACCGGCGCAACGAGGACTTCGCCCGAATCGAGACCCTCGAACGCGACCACCGCACCGTGCTCTGGATGCCGCTCTTCCTCACCGACGAGGTGATGGGGCGGGTCGGGCAGCTCGCGAAGATCAACTATCTGCTCGGCAGCAACGGCACCAACGACCGCCTCTCCACGGTTGCCGCCGATTGGTCGCTGGCAGATCGCCAACAGGGCAAGGTCTATCTTCAACAGCGCCAGCAACAGCTCGTGCTCGCGATCACCGAGGCGTTCAAGCAGGCGTACGGCGCTGCGGCGCCGACCGCCGCGAATGTGGAGCCGGACAGCGTGCCGGTGCTGCACTGCCTTACTGACGGCGTGCGGCTCGGCGACTCGCGGGGCGGCACCCTCCGCGACGCCTTCCACGACATCACCGGCACGTTGCTCAAATGGACGTTCCCCGGCACACCCGCGCTGCCCGACGACGAGAAGCCGATAAACCGGATCGAGCTGGGCAAGGTGCTCAAGTACGCGAAGCTGGCGGCGGCCGACCCGACGCGCGGGGTCGCGGTCGACCCCGCCGACCAGCGCACGATCCGCCGGATCTGCAACCCGCTGCGGCTCGGCGAGCTCCACGAGCACCGTTACGTGCTCAAGCCGGAGACCTGCTGGTGGACCGGCCACCTGACGAAGGAGGCCGCGAAGCCTGGACGGGAGTATCGGGACCGGTTCCCGGTGCACGCGCTCCGGAAGATCCTCGATGAGCCCGACCACCGCGGCTTCGAGCGCGACCTGCAGAACCTGATCATCGCGGTGTTCGCCGAGGAGCAGCAGCTCGCCTGGTATCGGCACGGCTTCAAGATGCCCGTCGACGCGGTCGCCGGCGTCGAAGACGACATTGAGCTGCGGAACCCGCCGATGCCGGAGCAGGACGACTGGGACAAGGCCATCCCGCGCGGTGAGGCGGTCTTCGGGCGGCCGCTGCCGACCTGGCGCATCCCCAGCAACCTAGGCGAGGTCGCGAGCACGATCCGGGGCGCGGCCCGTCTGCACGTCGCCGCAGCGTCCACCCTCAGGGCCCGGCTGGAGGAACGCGTCACCGAGCTGGGCCTCGACCCGCTTGCCACGACCGGCCGGCTCGCGACCGCGCGGCGGGTCGCCGCCCTGCTGGAGACGCTCGTCGGCGAGCCCGACGACGTGAACCTCGTCGGCCGGCTAGCCCGCGCCGATCTCGGCGAAATCGACGACGCGGTCGCGAGCCTTTCGTTCACGTCGGCCGGCCAGGTGATCGACGCGCTCGCCCGGGCCCAGTGGGGAGTCCTCGCGGCGGTGCGATCGATCGTGGCGACCAGTGACGAGGCGCGCGGCATCATCGACCGGCTTCACGCCACCGCGCGCCACGAGCAGCACGCCGACGACCTCGCGACGGCGCTCACCGTGGCCGGCAACGCGGCCGCAGACCTGCTCGCGCGGATCGGCGGAGGGCCGGGCGGTGGTGGCGGCAGCGGGGGTGGTGACGGGGGCGACGGCGGCGGGTCGGGCACCGGCGAAGAGCAGGACGACGGCGGCTCGGGCGATGGCGGCGGTGTGGTTCCGCCGCGGCGGAACCTCGTCGAGGTCGATGGGACGGCGGCACTCGGCCGGCTCGTGGCCGCCCTGCAGGCGGAGGTCGAGGCCGGGCGGACGGTGACGGTGAGCTGGGAGGCACGGTGACGGCGGTGCAGCCGACTGCGGTGCGGGGCAAGGTCCAGGCGTGGCTCGACGACGACGATGACGAGGCGCCCGCCCTCGCCCTGCGCTCTCGTCCCGATTGGCCGCTCGACGACCCGGTGCTGCGCTTCGACCACGCGACCGCGCGGGTGGTGGAGTGCCCGACCCCGCTCGCCGCTTGGGCCGCGTTGCAGGGGCGGGCCGACGGCGAGCGGCTGGTGCTGCTCACCGAGCTGACCGACGGCCAGCTGGGCGAAGGGCTGCTCGCCTACGTGAGCCGGCACACCGTGCGCCGGGTCGACCCGTGGGAGATCGTCGCGTCGCTCTTCGCCGCCGCGGAGATCGACCCGACGCTCAACCGGAGCCCGCGGTGGGTGGTCGACGCGCTCATCGAGCGTGCCCCAGCGGCCGGCTGGCCCCCGGCCGTCGGCACGATCCTCACCCGCGACCACGCGCTGCGCTCTCTGGTGGCCGAGGTGACCGGCATCGACCGGCAGCAGATCGACGGCGCGGGCCTGCTCCAGTGGACCACCGACGCCACCCGGGTACTCCGCGCCACCCGTTATCCGCCGGACCTCCTCGCCGGCCTCGCCGACTTCCTGGCCGACGTCGGCGGCGCCGAGACCACACCTATCATGGCCGCTGCCCGGGCCGGGCACGGCGCGGACGCCGTACCGCTGGGGCTGTTGACCGGGGTGCTGTGGCCGGCGCCGCCCAGCGGAGCCCGCGCCACCGCGGTGGCCGCGGCCCGTGCCCGGCTGGAACCGCGCTTTGGCGGGGCGCGCCTCACCGACACCCAGGCAGCCGCCCTGCACCGGGAGGCCACCGCCTGGATCGGGCGGGCGCAGGCAGGCGAGGAGAGCGACAAGCACGAGGCGCGGCGGATGCTGCGCCGGGCGGAGCAGATCGCGGCCGAGATCGACGCGACCATGCTGTTGGGGGCGAGCGACGTGCTGCCCGCCGGGTTCGACCAGCGGCTGCGGGAGGTGGCCGTCGCGCTGGGGCTCGCGCTCGGCGGCCCGACGGGAATCGACCGGTCGACGGCCAGCGTGGAGGCGGCGCTGCGCTCTGCCGAGCAGCACCGCGGCGCCGACCCGGGCCGGCTGGAGACGGCGCGCATGGCGGTGCGGCTGCTGCGGTGGCTCGGCACCCCGGACGATGTCGCCCCCGTGACGCTGCACGACGCGCTCTCCCGTCAGGTGCGCGTGGACGGCTGGGTCGACCGCGCCCGGTTGGACGTCTTCGCCGGTGACCGCGACCCGCACGTGGCTGAGACCTATCACCTGCTCCACCGCGCGGTCGACGAGCGGCGCCAGCGGCACGACCACCTGTTCGCCCAGCTGCTCGCCGACACGACCGGCGGGGACGTCGAACCTGGCGCCATGCTGCGCGTCGAGGACGTCCTCGACCGAGTGGTGCGGCCCGTCCTCGCGGCCGGTCAGCGGGTGCTGTTGCTCGTGCTCGACGGGATGAGCGTCGCCGCGGCGACCGAACTCGCCGACTCGATCACCCGGGGCGGCTCCTGGTTCGAGCTGACCCCGGACGGCGGGCCACGGGTCGGCGTACTGGCCGCGCTCCCTACGGTCACCGAGGTGAGCCGGTGCAGCCTGTTTAGCGGGCACATCGCGGTCGGCCAGCAGCCCGCTGAACGCAAGGCGTTCGACCAGCGTTTCCCGACGGGAGTGCTGCTGCACAAGGGGTCGCTGCGGGCGTCGGCGGGCGCTGCCCTCGATCCCGAGGTCGCGCTGGCCGTCGAGAGCACGGACACGCCGATCGTCGCGGCGGTCATCAACACCATCGACGACGCGCTCCACAACAGCCAACCCGGCACCACGGTGTGGGACACCGACACCGTGCACGCCGTCCGTGACCTGCTGGCGCTTGCCACCGACCGGATCGTCGTCGTCGTTTCGGACCACGGCCACGTCGTCGATCGCGGCCCCGATGGGCGGGCCCTGTCGGGCGCCTCCGACGGGAATCGGTGGCGCTCCGCTGACCGGCCCGTCCGAGACGGCGAGTTGCTCGTGCGCGGGCGACGGGTGGCGCTCGGCGGCGGGCAGGTCGTGCTGCCATGGCGGGAGGAGATTCGCTACGGACACCGCAGGGCCGGCTATCACGGCGGCGCGTCGGCTGCGGAGGCCGTGATCCCGCTGCTCGTCTTCAGCCCGGGAGACGACACCGTCGTGCCCGGCTGGGCCGGCGCTCCAGTGGCCAACCCGAACTGGTGGTGGGCGGCACCCGCGTCAGGCGTCAGGGAGACCGCCCCGGCGGCGTCGGACCCGCGGCCGAGGTCCGGGCGCGGCGCGAAGGTTTCGCTGGCGCAGGAGGGCCTCTTCGCGGATCCGGCCGGCACGCCGGCACCGCCGTCGCGCAGCGCTCCGGATCTCGTCGCCGACCTGCTCGCGAGCGAGGTCTATGTCCAGCGTCGGGGAGCCCGGGCGCCGCTGCCGGACGACCGGGTCGCGGCCCTGCTGCGGGCGCTCGTCGCCAGCAGCGGCCGGAGCCGGCTCGACACGCTGGCCGCCGCGGCGGGCGTGCCGGCCCACCGGATCACCGGCACGGTCGCGGCGCTGCGTCGGCTCCTCCAGGTCGAGGGCTATCCGGTGCTGACCGTCGACCCCGACGGCCAAACGGTCGTGCTCGACACCGCCCTGCTCGCCGAGCAATTCGGTCTGGAGCGTGCGCGATGACGGCGGAGGTCTCGGCGCGTCGGCGGCGCGACATCATCGACGCGTTGCGCCGGGGCGTCGTGCCGATGATCGGGCTCGACGCGCTCGCCGTCAGCCTCGACCGGTTCGCGGTGGCCATCGACGACGACCTCGACCGGGTCGCCGGCGGAGGGAGCGTCTTCAAGGCGGTCCGCGGCGAATACGGCGCGGGCAAGACGTTCTTCACCCGCTGGCTGGCGGAGCGAGCCAAGCGGCTTGGCTTCGCCACCTCCGAGGTGCAGATCTCCGAACTGGAGACGCCGCTGCACCGGATGGAGACCGTCTACCGTCGGCTGGTGGAGCACCTCGTCACTGAGCAGTTCACGCCGAGCGCGCTGCGCCCCGTACTCGATGGTTGGATCTTCGCTCTCGAGGAGGATGTCCTAGCCGGCGGCACGGTGAGCGAAGACGACGCCGAGCGGCTCGACGGAGCGGTCGGCGACCTGATGGAGACCCGGCTCGCGGACATCTCGCGGGCGACTCCTGGTTTCGCGGCCGCACTGCGCGGCTATCGCACCGCGACCGCCGCCGGTGACCACGCATCGGCGAGCGCGATCGCAGCCTGGTTGGCAGGGCAACCGAACGTCGCCGCCTCCGCACGGCGACTCGCCGGGGTCAAAGGCGACCTCGACCACTTCGGTGCGCTCAGCTTCCTCCGTGGGCTGCTCACGGTTCTGAAGGACAGCGGGAGCTCCGGTCTGCTGTTAGTCCTCGACGAGGTCGAAACCCTGCAACGAGTACGCAGCGACGCGCGCGACAAAGCCCTCAACGCGCTGCGTCAGTTCGTCGACGAGGTCTACGCCGGGCGGTTCCCGGGGTTGTATCTCGTCATCACCGGCACCCCGGCCTTCTTCGACGGTCCCCAAGGGGTGCAGCGGCTCCCCCCGCTGGCCCAGCGGCTCGCGACCGACTTCGGCGCCGACCCACGCTGGGACAACCCCCGCGCCACCCAAGTCCGCCTGCCCGGATTCGACCTCGACCAGCTCGTCGAACTCGGCCGGAAGGTGCGCGACCTGTACGGCTCCCGCCTCGAAGACGCCTACGTCGGTGAACTCGCCGCCGCAGTCACCGGGCGGCTCGGCGGCCAGGTCGGTGTCGCGCCCCGCGTCTTCCTCAAGAAGCTCGTCGCCGACGTCCTGGACCGAGTCGACCAGTTCGACGACTTCGACCCGCGACAGCACTACACGTTGACCGTGCGCGGCGACGAGTTGACCGAGGTCGAGCGCAACGCTGCGTCCGCAGGCGACGTAGAGCTGACGTTGTAGCATGCTCGAGCTGCATCCCGTGGTCGTGCACCACATCGTCAACAGCCTCGGCTGGCCCGATCTGCGCCCGCTGCAACGTGCGGCGATCGCCCCGCTCTCCGCAGGCGAGGACGCGCTGCTCATCGCGCCCACCGCGGGCGGCAAGACGGAGGCGGCGCTGTTTCCGCTGCTGTCGCGGATGGCCACGGAACACTGGGTCGGCCCGTCGCTGCTCTATGTCTGCCCGCTGCGGGCGCTGCTCAACAATCTGCATCCGCGGGTGACGAGCTATGCGGGCTGGCTCGGCCGCACCGCGTCGCTGTGGCACGGCGACGTCGGATCCGCGGCCCGCAGGCGGGTGCTGTGGGAGCGCCCCGACATCGTGCTCACGACACCGGAGTCGCTGGAGTCCATGCTGGTCAGCCGGCACGTCGATCACGCCCAGTTCTTCTCGGGGCTGCGCGCGATCGTTGTCGACGAGGTGCACGCCTTCGCCGGCGACGACCGCGGCTGGCACCTGCTCGCGGTCCTCGAACGCCTGACGAGGCTGGTCAGGCGACCCGTGCAACGCGTCGGGCTATCCGCGACGGTGGGTAATCCCGCCGACCTCGTCGCGTGGTTGCAGGGCTCAAACCGGGGGAAGGTGCCCGGCACGGTAGTAGCGCCGGACCTCCCCGTCCCCGTCGCCGGCGTCGGTGCAGATGTCGTCACCGTCGGCGGCGGCCGGCCGCCCGCGGGTGACGTCGAGCTCGACTTCGTCGGGTCGCTCGGCAACGCCGCCAAGGTCGTCGCCGCGCTCCATGCCGGTGAGAAACGGCTGGTCTTCTGCGAGTCGCGGCAGCGGGTCGAGGAGCTGGGCGCCCTGCTGCGTGGCCACGGCGTGACGACCTTCCTCTCGCACGCGTCGCTCTCCGCTGACGAGCGGCGCCGCGCCGAGCAGGCGTTCGCCGAGGCGCGCAACTGCGTGATCGTCTCGACCAGCACCCTCGAGCTCGGGATCGACGTCGGCGACCTCGACCGGGTCATCCAGATCGACGCCCCCGCGACCGTGGCGTCGTTCCTACAACGGATCGGCCGCACCGGTCGCCGGCCGGGCAGCGCGCGTAACTGCCTGTTCCTGACGTTGGACGGCGACGCGCTGGTGCACGCTGCGGCGCTGCTGCACCTGTGGGGGAGCGGCTGGGTCGAGCCGGTGCGACCCCGACCGCAGCCGCGACACATCGTCGCACAGCAGGTGCTCGCGCTCTGCCTGCAAGAACAGCGGGTCGGCGACCGGACGTTCGTGGAGTGGTGGAATGGTCTCGACCCGTTCGGGCACCCCGAGGCCGTGATCGCTCGGCACCTCGTCGAGCAGGGCTATCTCGAGCGCGACGGGGGAATGCTGTTCATCGGCCCGGCCGCCGAGAAGGCGTACGGTCGGCGACATTTCATGGACCTGCTTGCGGTCTTCACCGGGCAACCCGAGTTCACCGTGCTCGCCGGTCGCGAGGAGCTCGGCCGGATCGATCCGAGCCTGCTGACCGACGAGGTCGAGGGCGACCGGCGGCTGCTCCTCACCGGTAGGAGCTGGCGGGTGACCTATGTGGACTGGAAGCGACGGCGGTGCTTCGTCGAGCCGGCCGACGGCGGGGGGCGGGCCCGGTGGCTGACCGCCGGCGTCGGCGGGCTCGGCTTCGAGGTGACCCGCGCGATGCGCGACGTGCTGCTGGGCGCCGACCCGCCGGTGCGGCTGACCCAGCGGGCGGTCGACCGACTGGCGGCGGAGCGGGACGCCAGGGCAGCGGCCGTGCACCCGGGCAGCGCGGTCATCCTGCGCCGCGACGACGACCTTCGGTGGTGGACCTGGGCGGGTTATCGCGCCAACGTGACCCTGGCGGCGACCCTGAGCGAGGTCGTCGATCCGATGCAGCGCTGCGACGACGAGAGCATCCGGTTGCGCGCCGATCTGACCCCTGACGAGTGGCGGCGGCTCACCGCGGACGCTGCCGATCGACTCTGCCTTCCAGAGGTCAGTGCCAGGGCGGTCGCGGGTCTGAAGTTCGGCGCGGCGCTGCCTCCCCGCCTAGCCGAGGCGACGCTCGCGGCTCGCCTGGCCGACTTCGACGGCGCGGCGGCGATCCTCGCCAGGCCGACCCGGTTCTTCTCGGTCCACAGTTGACCGTCGTGCCGCGAAACTTCCCTCCGACATCCGTAGCCCCATTACGCCCGGCTGCTCGGTGGCTGCTCGGATGTCGGCGAGTTGAGACGGACAGTCAGGCCCCGCTGGCGGACGGCCCTCGGCCGCGCGAATAGTTCGTGATCGGCCTTGGAAGGACGGATAGCGTGACCAGCCCGGACACCTTCGGACCGCCAGCTACGGCGCGAGTCAGGACGGGACACATTCTCGAGAAGCCTTGGAAGTCCGCCGGAGGGGCCTTTTAATCCACAGGGTCGACGTTCGGTCGGACGTCCTGGCTCGCTCTCGCAGGGGTGTGTGTCAGGCACTGGGAGCGTGCGCCGGACGAGGTGTCCGTCCTGTCGTGCTGGTTACGCACCGCATCGCTACGGTGACGATCGTTGATATCGTGCCTGGCATGGCACGGCGCAGACGTGAGGTGTCGGACGACGATCGCCGGCAGGCGGTTGAGGACTACCGGGTCGAGGTTCAGCGGTTCCAGTGGGAGGCGTACCGCAACTTCCGGTGGGCGGTGGCGGGTGCGTGCATCTTCTTGGGGCTGATCGGCCTGCGGTCGATGTTTGACAGCCGTGAGGACCTGGCGGCGAACATCCTGATGGTGGTCGGCGCCGTTGCCGGCGTGGTCAGCTTTTGGGTCAAGGACTGGCGCCTGTTGGCACCGGCGTTCGTGGTCGCGGTCGCTGGCCTCGTGTCGGTCGCGTTGTGAGCTTCCGGGTTGAGCCTGCCGCGGTGAACGCGTTTGCCCGTCAGGTGATGCGGGCAGCCGAGGACACCACGTCGATCCGGTCCTACCTGGTGCCGTACGCGGATGCGCCGAGGGTCGGCGGGGATGCGTTCAAGATCGCACAACAGGCCCACGATCAGGCTGCCGCGACCATCGACCGGACACTGACGCGCATTATTTCGCTGCTAGAGGAGTCCGCACCAGAACTGGATAGGGCTGCGGCCTACTTCCGGCGGACCGACGTTGGCGCGGCGGCGGCGCTGGACCATTTCCTCGTTGGCAGCGAGGCGTGCCCGACGACCGCGGTCGAACTCGAGTTAGCGAACAATCCCTGTGTCTACACGACGTTCGTGGACTCCCGTGATGTTCAATCCTGTCTGCGGCCGCCGGGGCCGGCGGAGACGCCCGCGAACCCACTGGGTTTCATGGACATGATCAGCCCGAGTCACTGGGCCAACGAGGCGTTCTCGGTGGTGTTCGGCTTCGACCCGATCGGCCGTGCCCAGCAGTGGCTATTCGGCGACTGGGAAGCGTTCGCGGCGATGTCACCGGTGACGACGAATGTCGGCGATGCGCTCGCCGCGATGGCCTACAACGTGCAGACCGGTGCGGCGGTCCTCCAGGATGTGTGGGCGGGCAACGCCGGCGAGGGCGCATACCGCTTCTTCACCGACGCGAATGACGCGGTGTTCACTCTCCGCGATCCGCTGGGCAGTCTCAGCGAGTCGTATTCGGTAATGGCTGGCGCGGTGTGGTCGATGGGCGAGGCGCTCGGCGGGGTCATCAAAGCCTTACTAGACTCGGCGATCATCGCTGGCATCGCGGCAGCGGCCGGCACCGCGACCGCGTACACCGGCGTCGGTCCCGTCGTCGGGTACGCGCTCGCCGCAGGTGAGGTCGCGAACATGCTCAGGCTGTGGGGCAAGGCGACAGCCCTCTATCAAGGCATGTATGCGGCGGTGCTCTTTTTCCAAGGGTCGGTCATTGCGGAGCTGGTTAACCTCGATCAGCTGAAGATCCCTGATCTCGGCGGGCGCTACACACACCCGGCGATCTGATGAGCGACCTATCCGACATCGCGGATGGTGACCCACGCAGAACCAGGTTGCTCCACGCGTGCCTGGAGCGCCTGGCCGACAGCGAGAACGAGCTGCTGCGCGAGATGGCCCGCACCGTCCTGGCGGGCGATGTGACACTACGCGAGGTCGTCTCGAGTCAGGTCTACGGCGATGAGCTGGCGAGATCGTTCACCAGATTCTGGTCCGAGTACCAGGAGATGACGCCGGAGGAACGCGCAGCGCTCGATCACGAAAGCCCGACCCAAGCGCCCTGAACCAGCAGAATCGCCGCCCGAGCCCACGCGCCCAAGACGATCGACCGTGGCATGCTGAGGCGTACGGGTGTTCGAATAGGGGTATCGCGTGGACGGCACGGGCACGACCTGCTGCGGGACCGGCGGCTCATGGGCGACTGCCGGAAAGCCCCTGGTCAATGGGTGTCAGCTCTGCCCCAACTCGCCCACCTACTGGCAGGGGAAACTCCCCGAGCCCTACGTGGCCGTCCCGCTAGGAGCCGACGACGCCGCGGTTGGTTCATCCGATGTTCCGAGCCCGGCACCCTCGGGTCCACGGTGAGCGAGCCCACGGCGTCAGACATCGTCGCCCTACTCGGCGTCGATCCCTCGGCCCTTCCGCTTGCCCCATCTGCCGACCTGGCGGCTGCCGCCCGAGGCGCGGGATCCCGGGAGTGTGCCGCGTGCGGCGGCCAGGCCGAGGTCGCCCTCGTCGCAAGAAGCGCGCTGGGCAACCGGTGGGTCGACCTGTGTACGGGCTGCTTCACCCGAGGGCGGTCGATGGGCAGCCGCCGACCACGCGGTGATCTACTCGTCGACGCCGAGGATGGGCACGTCGTAGATCGACACGTCGCGGCGGGCTCGGACGTGGTGGACTGGGTGGCGGTATCGCCCGTGTTCGAGCGCGGTGTCGACGAGGACTTCCGCGACGACCGCGGGCTCGACCTGGGCGTAGCGCAGCGGCTCGGGCCGTTGCCATGAGTGGGACCACGACGCGGGTAGTGGCTGCGGCCACGGGTGCTTCACCGCCACGCCTCGTCGCTGGGCGACGGGCCGGGACAGGAGCGGGGCGAGCTCGGCGCGCTGCTCGTCGGTCAGCGGCGTCGACCGGCCGACGTATCGCAGTTGCCCACGGGTGTCGAACCGGCCGACGAGCACCGTTTGCGGTGCGCTGACCCACCCGGTGACACCGCCGATGATCGCCTCCGTAGTCGTGCGGACGCGTAGTTTCCGCCAGCCGGCGCGACCGACGCGGTAGCGCTGGTCCTGCCGCTTGGCGACGACGCCCTCGATCCCGGTCGCGACCCAGGTGTCGATCCATTCGCGGGCGACGGCGAGGCTTGTGCTGTGCGGGCACAACACGATCTGGTTCGGCACGTCAGTAAGTAGGTGCTCGAGCAGCTGTCGACGTTCGGCCAGTGGCGCGGGCAGCAGAGACTCGTCCCGGGTCGCCAGGAGGTCGAAGACCACGTAGTGGGCAGGGAACTGGCGAGCCATCTGGAGTGCGCGCCTGCCGGCTGCGGCGCGCCGCTGCAGCAGCGAGAAACTGGACCGCTCGCGCTCCTCGTCCCAGACGATGAGCTCACCGTCGAGAACGGTCCCGGCCGGCAGTGGGCGAAGGGCGCGGGTGATGTCGGGGAATTGGAGGCTGATCGGGTGGCCGTTGCGCGTCTGGAGCTGGACCCGGTTCTCGCGGATCCAGGCCAGCTGACGCCACCCATCCCATTTCGGCTCCCACGCCCAGCCGGGGCCGACCGGGAGCTCGCGCACAGGAGTGGCGAGCATCGGCGCCAGCGGGTATCGCAGGCTCGCGCGGTCGCGACCGGGCCGGGTCACAGCCTCGTGCACCTACTGCTCAAGTGTGCTGATCTTGCCACCCCTCGATCGTTGGCCTGGTGGAGCGGCGTCCGCAGGCAGATTCAGCAGGACGAATCGTCAATCCGTGCAGTGTCTGGCCTGGCGGCCCGGTGTCGGCTGCTTCGGGGCCACGTTGGGGTGCAGTCGTAGGCGAAATCCGGCTCCACGCGTACGTCACTGCAGCCCGGGTGCAGGCAGATCCAGATGTGGTGGCCACCGCAGCCGCATATCGCCCAGTCGAACCGGGTCCAGTTGGGCGACCAGTACCGGTGACTGTTTCGGCACCGGTCGGCAGGCTTGCCATCCAGGATTCGCTGCGACCGGTAGCTGTAGGAGGCAAGCGGATCAGCCCGCGCGGCCTCGATGAGCACGCGAAGCTCCGCAGCTGTGCGCGCCTGGCGAACAAGCCTCGTCGTCTGGTGGGGTGAGTCCCTCCACCGGCGCCAGGTGGTGGTGACCACCCAGACCCTGATCCACTCCACCACCGCGCGACGTTAGGACGCACGTTCTAAACCGTGTGCACGCACCCAGGCCTCGCGCGCCGCGGATTGAGCGCTGACTGCGCGACCGGGCTTCTGCGCCCGATGCCCTGCCGCTGTCGCGGTGATCCTCGACGGTCGGCAGACCCAGCCGGCCAGCATCCCTGTCAGTTGTCGCGGGTGCGTGGCGAGATCGGCGACCGGGTGACCGCGGCTCAGTCGTTGGCGTTGATCCCGACCGCCCGTAGGTATTTGCGGATGGTTTCGCGAGTTAGACCTGTTCGCTCAGCGATTTCCTTCTGGCGCATCCCGTTTCGATGCGCGATGACAGCCGCGTCAGCGACCGCCCGTCTGTGCTGTTCCACCTCGGCGCGGGCGGCGTCGAGACTCTTGCGAGCGCGCACAACCTTGGCCTGCGCTTTTGTGAGCGCGCGGACCGCCTCGAGCAGGCTCGGCGTGGAGGAATCCTTTGTCACAGAGGCATTCTTACCTTGGCGTGCTATGCCATGTCTACATGTCAACATCGGCCAATCGCCTATTGCTGAATAGGCCAATATGGGCAATGATGATTGGCATGGCTGACCCGCCGTGGCCGGCCGAAATGTTGGACTGCCACGAAAGGGGAACTGTGGAACAGCTGGTCGCGCACCCCCCGTGGTGCCAGCGCATCGACTGCGTCGACACCGGCGAGCACGTGTCAGCGCCGGTGGCTATGAGCACTTCCGGAGATTTCGTCGGCATCGACGCCACGCTCGTCGCGCTGGGCGACACGGAGGTCACGTTGGTGCGGTTGAACCTCACTGACGACGGCAACAAAACGGTCGTCGCTCTCTCCCTCGACCAAGCACAGAGACTCACTCGCGCGCTCAGCGAAGTTGTCGAAGCGGGCGACCACAAACTTTCCTGAAGGTCCTTAGATCGTCCGCTTCCGGGTTGGCACTCATCGCGGCGACGAGGACGAAGGGCCCCGACCGCATCTGGTCGGGGCCCTTCCTTATGCCTGCATCCGCCAGCGTTCGGTTCTCGATCGACTTCGGCGTCTCGTCACGCCTCCTTGTCGCCACGGTGCGGCGGGCGTTGCTGCGGAAGTCCACCAAGTACGCGCACGGTGGTACTCGATTTGATGGGGGCGTCAGCGGGCCCTCGCAGGAACGGATCGATCCAGCGCGGGCGGCGCAGCGACTTCTCAGGGCCATATGCGACGTTGCGCCAATGCGGGCTGACCCAGACGCGCTCGGCCAACGGCCGGTGGTCCCCTCGCGGGATCACGGGATTCGGCGTCCGGACCGACGGCCTCCTGATGCTGACGAGGGTGACCTCGGGAGCAGGCCGGCCGGTTCTGGCGTACGCCTTGCCGATGGCCTTGCTCGCCGCTGATGATCGGACCTCGGCCAGTTTCTGCGCGATCAGTACCCACGTGGTGGCGAGAGCGGCGGTCGGCTCGGTCGCGCCTCGGATTGTCTGTCCGTCGGCCACACTGACGGCGTTCATCGGGACGAGCCAGCCGATCTGTTCACGGACGTGTTGGAGGTTGGCACCATCGAGGCCTTCGCCGATGGTGCGGTAGCGGACGATGTCCCACCCGCCGTCCTTTCTGGTCCAGGACGCAGCAGCAGCGTCGTGGACTTGTAGAGGGCGTGACCAGAGCAATAAGCCGTCATCGGCGGGCAGGAGGTCACGGCTGACGGTCACGTCGGGCAGGCTCGCCGCAGCAGCGTCGGTGAGGTCGGTGAACTCATCGTCGATCCAGATGAGGTGCCCGCGGTCGAGTCCGTCCGCGATTGCGGACGCTGATGGCCTGAATCTCTGCGGCAACTGTTGCGGGCTGTGGTAAAGCCGGACCAGCCGGTCGCGGACCTTCGGGATGGATCGCGGGTCGATGGACGTGGCAGGCCATGCCGTCGTGGTGAGCAGCACGGTCAGGCGGTGGTCCAGGTGCTCGACGAACCCGTGGTGGAACTCGGCGATGTGTTGGTATGCGTTTGGGGACGTGGTACCGAGGGCGTTTGCCGCGTGCCGTGCCAATTGGTCGAGCTTGCCGGTCTCGATGAGGGCGTGGCATGTCGCGCACGCGGCCCAGCTCGCGCCGAAACGGTTGACGAAAGTGGTGTCCGCGCTGTGAGCGATCGACGTCAGGTCTCCGCCATACAGGGCCCACAGCGGACGACGGTCGGCGCAGAAGTCGCATCGGCGATGGACGGTGTCGAGCCGCCGGCTCGGGATGGGATCGGGCTCATGGTCGGTGACTACTCCGAGCCCAGCGGGGTGGACATAAGCGGCTGGTTCGCCGGAGGAGTTGAGCACATGCAGACAGACCCGGCAGGCCATCTCCTCGACCTGCGGGTCGATCACCGGGTCACCTCGCCCGGCCTGGAGCGCTCGTCGCGGGCGCGGGGCCCGCGCCGGCCGGCCGGGCGCGGCATGGCCATCCCCGGCTCGTAGGCGCGGTGGCGGTCGCCGCCGCCGCGTTTGGCGTGGTACATCGCGGTGTCCGCATTTCGCATGGCGACCGCTTCGAACGCCTCATCCGGTTGAGCGACTGTCACCCCGACGCTGACTGTCGGGATGATCTGCACGGGGATGCCGTCGGGTCCGTGTACGTAGGCGGGCTCGGCGACGCGGGTGACGAACACGTCAGCGATCTGGGACGGGTTACGGCCGTTGGCCGGTAGCAAGGCGGCGTACTCGTCTCCGGACAGGCGTGCGGCGGTGCCGTCGTAGCCGGCGGCGGTTGCTTTGATGCGTCGAGCGACGGTGACGAGCAGGTGATCGCCGGCCTCGTGGCCGTAGGTGTCGTTGACGGCTTTAAAGTCGTCGATGTCTAGCAGTAGGAGGATCATCGGCATGGTCGGGTCGAGCGTCGCGGCGTCCGCTTCGATGAGCAGACCGTCGCGGTTCAGTAGGCCGGTAAGCCGGTCGCGAAGGATCATCCCGACCATGTCGAGGACGTGCGCGTGGGCGCGGCGGATGGCGCGTTGGCGGATGAGTAGGCCGGTGGCGAACCCGATCAGCCCGCTGGCGATCAAGGCGAGGAGTAGGAACACTGGGGTCCTCCTTCTGGAGAACCCGGGACGCCATCGTTTCCAGGCGGGGCGTCCCGGGTCCATGAACGACGAAGGCCCGCCGGACGGCGGGCCGTTGTTGCTTCTCGGGCAACGCGGTAGGTCAGCTGGCGGAATCCCCTTCGGCGATGAGCCTCACGGGGATGTATCGCGGTGCGCCGACGCGAGCCGGGAAGCGGCCAGCGCTTGGACAGGCGCCGCCGTCGGCCCGCGTGTACGGGTCGTCGGTGCGGGGGCGGCGGCGCAGCAGCACGCCGGGTTTACGTCGGGCGCCGCCCGGTCGGGGCCCGTAGCGTTCGGAGAGCAGGTTGATCCCTTCGACCTCCGACGCGAACGGGATGTAGTCACCGCGGGAGACAATTCCGCCGAGGCGGTCGCAGCAGGCGACGCTGACCGGGTACCAGCCGTCGCGGGCCACAGTGGCGATGTGGCCGCAGCTCAGGAACAGTTCGAACACGCACAGCCGGTGCATCTCGCCGCCGGCTTCACCCGCGGCCTCGAGGTCCGCCGACAGCCGACCCCGCAGGAACGGGCGAACCACGTCGACGTCCAAGGGCTCGCCGTCGATCCGGTGCGGCCGGGTGATCGGCCGCCAACCGTCTAGATCGCAGGCCAGCCAGTTGATCTCGCCGACCGGGCCAGCGACTGCGGCGACGTCGCCGACGGCCAGCGAAGGCAAGCGGACCAGGCGGTACACCTTGATCGCCAGCAGCGACTCCGCGTCGACCGGGCCGGTGTGTGGAGATGCGAGGTGGAGGCGGTCGGTGTTGAACGCGTTGAACGCCCAGTCGGCTGCGGCGTCGGGGCTCGTGTGCGCTGACAGGAGGGGACGGAACGTGATGGCGCCGGTGAGCCAGTCGCTGTCGGAGTAGGGCACGAACGGTGACGTGAGGTTGTGGTAGAGGCTGATGCGGTGACTGGACATGAGTGCGCTCCTCGTCTACCGGTCGGTGTGGGCCAGGGCCAGGTAGGCGCGCTTCAGGTCGCTGGTGACGAACTCGCCACCTTCGCCTGCTGTGGACAGCGCGTCGGCGGTCTGCCGATCGACGCCCGCTGTCGGTGAGCCGGCCCAGGCGATGGATCGTGTGTGGTCGGCGAGCTTTTGGACGGTCTGGGTGAGGTAGGCGTGTAGCAGGGTCAGGCCGTGGACGAGGTGGACCAGGTCCGCCCTGCTGTGGATACCTGCCGCGTGTGTGGCGGCGTCGTGGAGCCGCATCGCCGAGATCAAACTCAGTCGTACGGCAACGGTGGTGCGCACCGGGTCGAAGAGCCCTTCATCGCCGAGAACCGCTTCGGCGGCCGCGAGGAGCGCAGTGGCAGCCTCGGCGTCCGGACCATCCAAATCGGGGACCGGTTCGGTGAGGAACTCGACGTCGATCAGGTACCACGCGAGCTTGAGCATGTCTCCCTCCAAAGGGGGAAATTGCGCGCCGGCCACGACGTATGGACCTCCGCGCGGAGTGAGGAACGGTTGCGCGTGCAGAGGCATGGCGGCCGTGCCGTGGGATGCCGACGGATGAGGCGGGGCGAAAGGCCGCCGACCGTGTGGTGGGCGCGAATGCCGTCGCGGGCGCGTCAGATCGGCAACAAGGAGAAGGAAAGAGCCTTCAGGCTAGGTGCGGTCAGGAGATGCCGGCCCGTCTGTCAGGGCTCGACGAGCTGTCGGAAGCTGACAGCCCAGCTCCGCCCTACGCCCCGGGTGCGGCCTCGGGACCAAAGGCTGGCGGCCGGGCCACCGGTCTAGCGGCGTCGCAGGACAAGGACGTCCTCGTGAGCGATGAGGTGAACGGGGATGCCGTCGGCCCGGGACCTGCGGACAGCCATCAGGCCGAACATGGAAGCGCGGTGCACGATTTGACCGTCGCGGACCGCGGCGAGCATTGCCGCGCAGCGTTCGACCGGGTCGAAGCCGACGGACCGGGCGATGGCGAAGAGCTCGCCGGGGAGGTCGATGAGGTCGTCGGGCCGTCGGCGTACCGGCCGGCAGGTGATGACGGCGGTTCCCCCGGGTCGCAGCAGCGCGTGGCTGGCGGCGAGGATTGCGGCGAAGCCGTCGAGGAGCCGTGACCAGCCCGCGTAGGCGAGGTTGCCGTGTTCCCGGTCGCCGTAAAGGTGGGCACGCTTACGGACGCCGGCGCGGGTCATGGTGACCAGGCCGTGGGTAGACCGGCCGTACGGCGGGGACGTCAGCACCAGACCGACCTGGCCGAGCGCCGCCGCGGGGGCCACATCGAGCAAGCTGGTGGCGTCGCCGGTGATGACCTTTGCAGTCCCGCGTGCACCCTGACTCGCGGCCAAAGCAACGTTGGCATCGGCGAGCGCGGTGAACCGCGGTTCGATGTCGACGCCGAGAGCGTGCCGGCCAAGGTGCATCGCTTCGACCAGGCTGGTTCCGGATCCGCACATCGGGTCCAGGACCAGGTCTCCCGGCGCGGTGTAGGAGGCGATGGCGTGCGCAGCGAGGTCGGGGAGCATTTTGCCCGGGTGCGTGGACGACTCCGGCACGTACCGGCCACGGCGCTGGTCGCGGGACAGCCGCTGGCACGTCAACCAGATCGACGTGACCGGCATCGGCTCAGCCATTCTGATCACCGCCGGACCGAGTGCGCGTCAGAATGAGGACGTCGGTGTGGATGTTGAGCTCCGCGCGGCTGCCGGCTACCGGGGCGCGGTGCGTTGCCACGATGTGTTGGAGGTAGGACAGGCCGGCCTCTTTGGCGGCGATGACGACGTCGACCGGCTGGGTCGGGTCGCCGTGGGGAAGAAGCACGGCTACGCAGCCGCCAGCACGTAGGTGTGCGCGGCAGCGGCTGAAGAACTCCGACGGCGGGCCAGCCGCCGGTGGCGGCGGCCAGACGGCAACGACCAGTGCGGCTGGTTCAGGGCACCATCCGGCTGCATCGGTCGGGCCGGGGTGGCGGCGCCGCCGTGAGGCGATGACGGCACGGGTCAGCTGCGGGCCGACAGTCAGGTCGAGGATCAGGTCGCTGGTGTGGGTCAGGTTGTGGACCAGGCGGACACCCATGGGGTGGGAGATCGTCTCGCCCGGGTGAGGTGCGGGTACCGGCCAGACGGTGATGGGGACGGGCGGGTCGCCGGGCACCACGTCTCCGACGGGAACGGGCGCCCTGTGGTGGGTGTGGTCGGTCATCGGCACGGTGGCCCCCGGACCGGCGCGGGCGTACTGACAACCCGTAGTGCGGTGCTGTCAGCCCGATCGAACTCCGGCCCGAGCTGACAGCTCCCGGCCGCTCGACCCGAGGCAACACGGTCCGCGCAGCTTCCAACCTGACAGAACCTGTCGAGACCTGACCGCGGCCCGCGAACCGCTCGTGGTGTCAGGTCGAGCTGTCCCAATCGAGGCCTCGCTGACGCCACCCGGCGTCGGCAGCTCCTGCGAAAGGGATCGCTATGCCGACCCGACTCCACTCCGCGCTCACTGCCGCAGCAACCGCGTTCGAGTTCCTCGTCTGCGAACCGGCGCCCTTGGCGTTCGACGCCCGGCTCGTGGCCGGTTTGCCAGACCGTGTCATGCCTCTGGACGAGCTGCGGCAGCTGATCGTGGCGCAGCCCCACGGCAGCGACATCACCGACGCCCTGTGGAGGCAGCTGGCGGGCCACGCACGCGAGTGGGGCCCGGCCTGGGTGGTCGGCGCCGTCGGCGTCGCCCTGCCGGGACTGACCAGGATGGCCGCCAAAATCAGCCGAGGGCATGCCCGGCACGCCGACGACGTGGATTCCGAAGTCCTGGCCGGCTTCCTCCAGGCCCTCCGCGAGGCGCCGCTGGAGCCGCCGCGGCTGTGGCTGCGCCTGTGTTGGGCGGCATGGCGCGCAGGTGTCGCCGTGGTTACCTCCACCGACGTCGACGAGCTGCCATCCGACATCCCCACGGGCTCGCGGTCACCGTCGTTGCCCTATGGACACCCCGATCTGCTCCTCGGACGGGCCGCGGCCGCCGGTCTTATCTCGGCCGAGGCGGCGGAGCTGATCAGTTGCACGCGGTTCGGTGATGCGCTGATCGAGCAACTCGCGGCGGGTCAGGGCGTGTCGGCGTCGGCCCTGCGGATGCGCCGGCGCCGCGCCGAGCGCCTGGTGGCCGCCGCTGTGCACCGCGGCGACCTGTCCGGCCCTATGGTCGGTGCGCGTCGGGGCCGGGACGAGGCGGCCTGATCTGGCCGCCACGTGGGCGTTGCCGGCGAGCCTGTCAGGCGCTGACAGCAGGCGTGCGGGTTCGATCGGCCTGACAGCCGAGATCTGGGCGGTGCATGCCATCCACGGCATGCCCGCCCGGTGGGACAGCCCGAGTGGCCACGGTCCGGCACGGCTTGGCGATGGCGTACTGACAATCGAGCCCTTCGCTACCCGCAAGGGAGGAGCGCCCCCACCGGACCACCGGCCGCGACGGCCCCACCGCGGCGGACCACCTCCTTTGTGGAGCCGCCGCTATGCACACGTTCCTTTCGCTGCTGACCGACGCGGTCTCGGCCACGCCGCCGCTCGCTGCACCCAAGACCGTCCCCGAGGTCATCGACGGCATCACCGGCTGGGTCATGGGGATCCTTGCCGCCGTCGCCACGATGTTCTTCGCCATCGGTGCCCTGCTGTACATGGGTGCCGGCAACGACACGGGCCGGGTTGAGCAGTCTAAGGGCTACTTCAAACGGTCGCTCGGTGGCTACGCCCTCGCCGTGCTGTCACCGGTTTTCCTGCAGATCCTGCAGAGCATCATCGGCGGGTAGGGGCACTGGTCATGGTCGACCACTTCCTCGACGGCACGATCGACTGGGTTGCCGACCGCATCATCGACGTTCTCAGCGGCGTGCTCGCCTTCCTGACGTCGGAGATGTTCCTGTCGCCGGACGTCACCGTCCTCCCCCAGGTCCAGACGATCGCCGGCCGCAGCGCGCTGGTCGTCAACGCCTGCTTCGGGCTCGCGATCATCACGGTGGGTGTCGCTTTGATGGTCAGCGGATCCGTCCAGACGCGCTACACCCTCAAGGATTTCCTCCCGCGCCTCGTCGTCGGGTTCGCGCTATCCGTGTTCGCGATGCCGATGTGCGCCGTCATCATCCAGGTCGCCAACGCGCTGACCGTCTCGATGGTCGGCACGGACACCCCCACTGTCGACGCGGTCACCATGGCCCGCACGCACGTGGTCGCCGCCTTGGCCGATCCGCACACCGCACTTCTCGCCCTGCTCGTCGGGCCGCTCATCGTCGGACTGACGGCGTCACTCGTCGTCGGCTGGCTCGTCCGCATCGGTGTACTGATCATCCTGGCCGGGCTCGCCCCGATCGCGCTGGCCTGCCACAGCCTGCCGTGGACCGAACCTGTCGCCTACCTATGGTGGCGAGCCCTGCTCGGATGCCTCGCCACTCCCACGCTGCAGGCAGTGACCCTCGCGACCGGCGTAGAACTGATCTTGGACCCGCGGTCGAACCTGCCCGTCGTGATGGGCCTACCCCAGACGGACCTGCTCAACCTGTTCATCGTCGCCGTCGTCCTGTGGGTCACCGTCAGCATCCCCGGCTTCGTCCGCCGGGTCGTCCGGCAGCCCCGCAGCCGCAGCACCGGCGCCGTCCTGGCCCGGGTCGCGGTCGTGCAGACCGTTGGACGCCATCTGCGTCGCCGGCCGGCAGCGTCGCCACGGGTGCGGGTCAGCAACCACACCCACCGGCGGCAGCGCCGTGTCGTGCTCAATCGGGAGACCTGATGCACGACATCGACGATGCCCCGCGCGCGGTGGTGCCCGCCAACATCAACGAGCCCGACCGGATCGCGTTCGGGTTGACGTTCCGTCAGCTGGCCATCATCGGCGCTGTCGCGCTGACTGGCTTCGGCGTCTACCGCCTCGCCGGCAACATGCTGCCGCTGCCGGTATGGCTGTTCGTGGCCGCCGTCGTGGCCGCCGCAACGGTCGTCGTCACGCTGGGACGTCGCGACGGGGTCTCGCTGGACGTGTGGCTGCTCAACGGCATCACCTTCAGCCGAGCGCCGCGGACGCTGGCACCCGGTTCGCCGCACGCCACCACGGTCGCCGTGCTCGCCGGCGCGACGGCACTGCCGGCCCCGCTGCGAACCCCGGTGACGTCGGTCAGCCCGCGCGGAGTGGTCACCTGCGACCGGGCGGCCCGGGTCGTCATCGCCTGCGGCACCACCAACATCCACCTGCGCACCGGAGACGAGCAAGAAGCGCTCCTTGACGGGTTCGGTCGGTTCCTCAACGCGCTGACCGGTCCCACGCAAATTCTTGCCTCCGCGCAACCCCACGACCTGTCCGCGGACGCCCACGCCGTCGCCGACCACGCACCACGCTTACCGCACCCGGCCCTGCGAGCCGCCGCCGACGACCACGCCGCGTTCCTGCTCGACCTCGGTGCCCGCCGCGATCCGCTGCGCCGCCACGTCCTCACCGTCGTCACCAGCGCCCACGCCGCCGACGCCGCGCGCGCCCTGTCGGGCCTGGGCGTCCCCGCCACAGCGTTGGACGGTCCGGCGGTCACCGCCGCCCTGGCCAGCGCGGTCGATCCGTTCTCCCCGCCGACACCCGGACCCCGCGCGACCGCCGGCGCCCCGATCACCCTGCGGAGCACACCATGAAGCCGTTCCTGCGGCCTACGACACCCGCGACCGCCACGGACGGCATGCCGTCGCCAGCGGCCTTGCAGGTCACCCCGTCACATGTGCGGCTCGGCGACGGATACGCCGCCACCTACGTCGTGTGCGGCTTCCCGGCCGAGGTCGGTGCGGCCTGGCTGGACCCGTTGCTGTCCTACCCCGGTCGTGTCGACGTCGCCATCCACATCGAGCCGGTTCCTGCCCAGCTGGCCGCTCCCATGCTGCGACGGCAACGCAGCCGCCTCGAATCGTCACGGCGCATCGACGCCGACCGCGGGCGCCTCGGCGACCCGATCGTCGAGGCCGCCGCCGCCGACGCCGCCGACCTCGCGGACCGCGTCGCCCGGGGAGCGGCGAAGCTGTTCGACACCGGCATCTACATCACCGTCCACGCCCGCGACCTCGATGAGCTCCGCGCGGCCGCCGACGGGGTGAAGGCCGCGGCCGCCAGTGTCCTGCTCGACTTGCAACCGGCAACGTTCCGCCACCAACAGGGCTGGGTCGCCACCCTGCCCATCGGCGAAGACCCGCTGCGCGTGCGCCGCATCCTTGACACTCCGGCTTTGGCCGCCGCGTTCCCGTTCGCGTCAGCGGACCTTCCTGCGCCCACGCCCGGCGCCGCACCCTCACCCGGCGGGGTCCTGTATGGGGTCAACACCACCAGCAACGGCGTCCTGGTCTGGAACCGGTGGGCCCAGGACAACCACAACTCCGTCGTCTTGGCCCGCAGCGGCGCCGGCAAGTCGTACCTCGTGAAGTTGGACGTGCTCCGCAATCTGTACCAGGGCACAATGGTGTCGGTTGTCGACCCCGAGGACGAGTACGCACCGCTGGCCGAGCACGTCGGCGGGACCGTCGTCCAGCTCGGCCGTCCAGGCGTGCGGATCAACCCGCTCGACGTGCCCGCCGACGGGCGCCCCGACACGCTCACCCGACGCGGCCTGTTCCTGCACACCCTGATCGCGGTGATGCTGGGGGCCACACCGCCACCGGCAGAGAGCGCCGCTCTGGACCGGGCCATCATCGCCACCTACGCCCGAGCCGGAATCAGCGCCGACCCCACGACCTGGAGCCGACCCGCGCCGTTGCTGCGCGACCTAGCCGACACGCTCGCGGCCGACCGCGACCCTGCCGCCGGACAGTTGGCCGCACGGGTCGCCCCGTGGACAACGGGGAACTTCGCGAGCCTGTTCGACGGGCCGACGACCACCGCACCGCAGGGCCACCTCGTCGTCTGGTCACTGCGGCACCTACCGGACGAGATCCGCAACGTGGGCACGCTCCTCGCCCTCGACGCCATCTGGTCGCGCATCGACACACCCTCCGCCACCACGGACCGACAGCTCGTCGTCGTGGACGAGGCATGGCTGCTGATGCGCGACGGTGAGGGCGCCCGGTTCCTGTTCCGGATGGCCAAGGCAGCCCGCAAGCGCGCGGCCGGGCTGTGCGTCGTCACCCAAGACGCCGCCGACGTCCTGTCCACCGACCTCGGCCTCGCCGTGGTCTCCAATGCGGCCACCCAGATCCTGATGGGCCAGTCCCCTCAAACGATCGACGCGATCGCCGAAGCATTCGACCTGACCGCAGGCGAAACCCGCCTCTTGCTCTCCGCGCCCCGCGGAGAAGGGCTGCTCGTCGCGGGCCGCGACCGCATCCCGTTCCGCTCCGTCGGCTCGCCCAGCGAACACCGCATCGCGATCACCGGAATCGGGGAGACGGCATGACCAACGCCCCGACATGGCCGGTCGACGCCTGGGCATGGCTCGCGGCGCGGCCATGGCTGGCACTGGTCGCTGTCGCAGTCACCGCAGCGGCAACAGCAGGCCGTCAGCAGTTATTCGCGTGGCGGCACCAACGGTGGGCGGCGGACGCCCGGCTGCTAAGCATTGCTGCACCTCCTGAGGTGACGGCGGAGTCGGCTGCGGTGTTCTGGACCACCATGGTCGGCGTCCTCACTCCTTCGGTGTGGCGGCGCCGACTCTTCGGGACGCCGCACGTGGCATGGGAATACGCGTGGTCCGCCCGAGCCCTGACGATCCGTGTCTGGGTGCCCGGCACCGTGCCGCCAGGCGCGGTCGAAGCCGCCGCCCGGGCGGCGTGGCCCGCCGCGACCGTCGCCGTCTCCGACGCCGCCCCGCCCATTCCGGAGACTGCCGTTGAGCAGGCGGGCGGGGCCTACTGGCCGCAGCACGGCGACGTGCTACCGCTGCGCGTCGACCACGACAGCGACCCGCTGCGGGCACTCCTCGCCGCCGGGGCGCAGGTCCGGAACCGCGAGCACGCCTGCGTCCAGATCCTGGCCCGGCCGGCAGCACCTCGACGCGTCCGCCGAGCACGGGAATCGGCTGCCAGCGGGCAACCCGGCCGCAACGACCCGGCCGCCCTGATCGCGACCGTTATCGCGCGCCTAGTGGCCCAGCCGCTGCTGTGGCTTCTCGAGGTGCTCCTCCCTGGCCCGTCCAAACCGGGTGCCGCCTCGACCACCACGACGCGTGCGGGCGATCGGGATCCGGTCGCCTCCACGATCGTCCGTGCCATGGTCGCCAAAGCGACCACAGTGCCGCACCTGGAGATCGCCGTGCGATACGCCGTGGCCGCCGAAACACCGGCCTCCGCCAGCGCTAACCGCCGCCGTCAGGGCCGCGAACGCCTCGCCGGGCTCGCGCACTCGATCGCGGCCGCCTCCGCCACCTACACCGGTCCCAACCGGCTTCGGCGGCTGCGGCTGCCCTCGCCGGTCACCGCGCTGGCGGCCCGCCGGCTCCGGCGCGGATTCCTGGCCACCGTCCCCGAGCTCGCCGCGATGGCCGCGCTGCCACAAGACCTCGCGGTGCCGGGCCTCGACCGTGCCCGCGCGAAAGCGGTCCCCGCGCCAGCCCAAATCCCGTCCGGCGGCCGCGGCGTCAAACTCCTGGGCCGCTCACAGCTCGGCCGAGCCAGCGTTGGAGTACACACTCTCGACACCCGCCAGCACATCCACATCGTCGGCAAGACCGGCGCCGGCAAGTCCACCCTGCTACTGAGCATGATCCTCGGCGACATCAAGGCCGGCCGCGGCACCGTCGTCGTCGACCCGCGCGGCGACCTGGTCACCGACATCCTCGACCGGCTCCCCGCCTCCTACGCCGACAAGATCGTCCTCATCGACCCCGATCAGGACAACCCAGCCTGCTTCAACCCCCTCGACGATCGTGGGGATCCGCACCTCGCTGTCGACAACCTCGTCGGCATCTTTGCCAAGATCTTCCAAGGGCAGTGGGGGCCGCGCATGGACGACACCATGCGCGTGGCCTGCCTGACCCTCATGCGGCACGCGCGACCCACCCTGAGCCTCGTGCCTTCCCTGCTCCAGGACCGCGAATTCCGGGCCCGGTTCACGCACGGCCTGGACGACCCGGACGGCCTCGGCGGCTTCTGGATCTGGTACGACAGCATCAACGAGCAGTTCCGCGGCCAGGTCATCGCACCTGTCCTGGCCAGGTTGAGAGCGTTCCTGCTGCGGGACTTCGTCAAATCGGTGATCGGCAACGCCCACAGCTCGTTCGACATGGGCCGCGTCCTCGACGGCGGAGTCCTGCTGTGCCGACTGCCGAAAGGAATCCTCGGCGAGGACACCATGAGGATCCTCGGCTCGCTGATCGTCGCCCGTGTGTGGCAGGCTGCCACCGCGCGAGCGAGGATCCCCGAGGATCAGCGCAAAGACGCCACCCTCTATGTGGAGGAGTGCCAGAACTTCCTCACGCTGCCCGGCAGCGTCGGAGACATGCTGGCCGAGGCCCGCGGCTTCCGTCTCGGCATGGTCCTGGCCCACCAGCATCTGGCCCAACTGCCCAAGGACGTCGCCGCAGCCATCTCGGCCAACGCCCGGTCGAAGCTGTACTTCACCATCGATCCCGCCGACGCCCGAGAACTGTCGCGGCACACCAAACCCGAGATCGACGAACACGACCTCGCCCACCTCGACGCGTTCACCGGCGCCGCCAGACTACTGGTCGGCAACCGCGAGCTGCCCGCGTTCACCTTCATCACCAACCCACCCGTGCCGATCGTCGGCGAGGCAACTGCCATCCGTCAGGCGTGCGCAGCGAAGCACGCACCTGGTGACGAGCCGCCCATGCAACAACTCGCGCGCACCGCCATGCGACGCCGGCTATCCGAACAACGCTGACCGGCACCGGCCTCGTCTCAGCACTCGCTTGGGTGCGGCATTGGGGGCTCGTCTGGGGGCGTCCACGATCCGAGGCCACAGACGAGCCCTCCCGCCCGGAGGCATATGCGCCCCGGGCTGCGAGAACCCTGGCCGCTGCGAGCACAGCCACCAAGATCAATGAATCCAGACTCCCTACGGGACTCTCTCTCCAGGGGTGATCCAGCCCATGCCTCAATACCGTTCCAGCCTGCTGGCCATCTACCCCCACATCACCGACCGCGACCGGCGGCTACTGCAACTGCTTGACGACCACCTGGTCCTCACCACGGACCAGATTCACCGACTGCTGTTCCTCGCCCGCCGCACCTGCCAGATCCGCCTCAACGAGCTACGCGCTCTCGGCCTGCTCGAGCGATTTCGGTTCGCCCGCGCCGGCGGCGGCAGCCAGCCATGGCACTGGACCCTCGGCCACGATGGTCACCGATTCCAAGCCGCCGCACACGACCTGCCCGAACCAACCCTGCGCTCCAGCAGGCAACGCATCAACCGACTGTCCGCGAACCCGCATCTGACCCATCTGCTGACGGCAAACGAGTTCAGCGTCCGCCTGTGCGCCCACACGCGCGCGAACGCCGATGCCCGACTCGACCGATGGTGGTCCGAGGTCACCGCCGCCAGGCAGTTCCGCACCATCACCGCGGACGGGCACGGCCTGTGGAGCGTCGGCGGGATCACCGCCGGTTTCTTCCTGGAAGCCGACTCAGGCAGCGAGCCCCTCGCGCGTGTGGTGGCCAAGCTCGACCGGTACGCGGACCTCGCCCGCCGCGGCGGCCCCCGGTACCCGGTCCTGTTCTGGCTGCCGAGCGCGGCGCGCGAGGACCACCTCCACGGGCGCCTGCGTCTCCGGCATGCCGACGTGCCCACCGCCACGGCCACCCACGACAGCGACCCGGCCGAGACCGTCTGGCTGCCCGGCAACGGCACCCAACGACTCCGGCTGATCGAACTGCCCAGCGACCACGGGCAAGCCGTCGCCGACAACCCCAACTTCGTCGACGGCGTCTTTGTGGCCTGACAGGCCCTGACAGGGCAACACCATCAGCCTCATCGGTGCAGGTCAGCGGATTTTGTGTCAGCTGGGCCTGTCAGGTCGCGCGGCTACGGTGCTCGGCACATCCATTTCTTTCTGCTCGCGCCACCGCCCGTCTCCCACCCGGCGCATGCCCGCGCTCGCAGGATCACCAGCCCACCTCTTTGGTCGGCTGGCCATCCAGGTTCAGCGCCCACAGGGCAGCCCGCCGCGAACAGACGCGCGTCTGTGGCGACACCTCGCCATGCCCACCTGCCGCGAAGGGAGCACCTGTCGTGCCCACCAACACCCCCATGGCCGCACGCGTGGTCACCGTCTGCTTCGCAGACGGCGATGACGCCGACTGGTTCGCCGCCTCGGAGAAGATCAACGATCTGCTTCACGCCCACGGCACACCCTCACGCCGTTACCACGTAAGGCACCGCCGCCTCGTCGGCTGGCTCACCCGCTGGTTCGGCTACTTCCTGCTCGACGCCGCCCTCCGCCTCAGCGGTTACACCGTCGCCGCCGGCGGCCGAAAGAGCCGCCTTGACCTCACCACCACCGCCGCCCGCGCCGCCGACGACGCCCGCAACCGGTGGCAGGCCTTCCACGCCTACATCGCCACGACGACACCGAACGCCCGGCCGTGGGAGGACCTCCTCGCCCAACACCACGCCGCGCCAGACAAGGTCACACTCGCCGAGGCCCGCCGCCGCTTCGAACAACAGCCACGGGTCCTCGCGATGCTCGCCCACAGCGGCGGCCACACCTTCGACCCCTACGAACTCGCCCTCTACCAGGCCAGCGAAGCAACCTACACCGGCCTGCACTGGCGCACCGCGCTCGTCGGCGACGCCCTGATCACCACAGACGGCCGCCTTCTACAACCCGCCGGCCCGTCCCTCGCCGACCGCCTCCGATTCCTCAACGATGCCTGCGTCTATCTGCGCCGCCTGCGCTCCAACGCGCGACTCTGCGCCGTTGCCCTCGCCTGACACCCCGCCCACGGCCGGCCCAGCATCGCTGCGGCCGGCCGTTCCCTGTCCATCGAGGACCGACGAGGAGACCCCATGTTCCTGACCGACCCCGCACTGCGATGGATCGCGGCCGCAACCGACGACGTTCTGCCCGACCATCTGTGGCGCCACGACACCGCACGCGACGACACCTGCGGCGAACTCGCCACATTGCTTCACAAGATCACATTGCGGTTCAACGACAGCTCCAGCGCACTCGACAAGGCAGTCAACGGGTTGGCTGAGCGCAGCAACGCGGCACAGCAACTGCTGTGCGCGGGCGTCCACATCCGGTACGCCGGACAGTTGCAAGCCATCGCGGACATCTACGCCGCTAGCGAGCAGCACACCGTCCTGGGCGAGCTCCTAGTCGAGGCGTACCAGGGATGGCGCAGTCACCGGACGATCGGCGACGGCGATGAACGCTACCTGCTCCTCCAGCCCGGTGACCCGTCCTACGGCGTGGCCATGCTTCGCCGCCAACCCGCGAACACCTGGTTGATGTTCGTGGACGCCGAGGCCGCCGCAGCGTTCCAGGTCCCCTACCCCGCTCGGATCCTGGGCGAGATCCGCCGCATCGACGCCGGTTGGCTGCCGACGGCGAGCACCAGTCCGGACCACCACCCCAAGGGCACCGCCGACAGGCTGCCGCAATGCGAAGACCTCGCAACCGCCTGCCGGGCGCTTCTGCGCTGGTGGCGGTTACGGCACTCGCCCGAATGGAACAACCGCCGCCCCGTCCACCTCAGCCCTGCCGAACGGGCAGAGCTGACGGCCTGAGCTCAGCTCGGCGACCCGAACACGGCGCTGATGCCGCAGTCGTACCGAAACCGACAGGACGAAACGACCGTTCTGTCCAGCCACCCGCAGACTCCCGAAGGAGGACGCACCATGGAACACCCGGCCCTGTCACCAACCGCAAAGGCGGTCCTCGACGCGCTGGTCGAACTCGGCCAGGGCACAGCCGAGGAGCTGGCGGAGAAATCCGGCAAATCCCGCGCCACCACAGGCCGTGCCGTCAAAGCCCTTCACGACGCCGGTCTTGTCGCCCCGGCCGAAGGCGCCGACGCGTCCAGCGACGGCACCTCGACGCAGTGGGTCGTCGCGACGCCCCCGCCGACCGAGCAACCGGCGCCGGATCCGGAAGCGGTCCCAACCCGCGAGAGCGAGACCAACACCGAGCCCGGAGCCGACGACAGTTCGGATCAGGCTCCTCAGCCGGACGGTGACGGTGGAGCTGAGGACAGCGACGACGGCCGTGGCCGCGATGACGTCGAGCAGAACGACCAACCCGCGCCGGACCAGGTTGCCCCGGTCAGCCGGCCCGGCGACCGCAAGGTCATGGCGATCAAGGGAGTCCTGAGCGACCACGGCGACAATGGCGCCACGCTCGACACCATCGTCCAGGACAGCGGATTCGGCCACGCCACGGTCATACGCCTCCTGGCTGCCATGGAGCAGGCAGATGCTGCCCGCCGCATCCCGCAACAAGACGGCGAATCGTCGCAGCGGTGGATGGCCGGACCAGCGAGGGCAAGCGCGGTGGACCCGAACCCGGCACCGCCACGGTGCCAGACCTGCGGACAAGTCATCCGCGCCGCCCGAACCCCGAGGCCCGTGACTGCCGGCGCCGCCGAAACCGTCAACACCGACGGAAACCGTCCGTTCGCCAAAGGCGAACTCGAGGCACTGACCGTAGGCTATCTGGCCGCCCGGCCCGGTCAGCCACTGAGCCCGCAAGAGATCGCCCACGGCATCAGCGAGGAGCTCGGCGGCCGCGACGTGAGCTCGGGCGCTGTCCGCAACAACTGCGCGAAGGCCGCGCTAGCCGGACGGATCCGCCTACACACGGAGACACCGCAGCGCTTCGTCTACCCAGCGACGGGCAGCGACGACGGCAACAGCTGAGCCATCCGGGTGGGCCTTCACACCGCGCACGAACACCCGCTGCTGACCGACGTCAGCCGTCATCGCCCACCGGAGCGGTCTCGGCAACCCTTAGGCGTCACGTCGGGCGTCTGCTGATCCGATCACCCATCCCAGGGGCCGAGCCGTGCGCTCGGCCCCCCTCCTTCACGTTCACGAAAGGAGAACCGTGCCGCACGAACTCGAAACGTTCGCCAACGGTCAGACCGCCTTCGCAACCGCCCGCATCTCCGCATGGCATCGCCTCGGCACCGTCACCGAGACCACCATGAGCGCCGAAGAGATCATGGCGAAAGCGTTCCTCGGCAACTGGGGCGTGAGAAAGATCCGCCTCGTCGGGATCGACACCGTCAACGGGACCGAAACACAGATCGCCTGCGACGACAAACGGATGACAGTCCGCCGCAACCCTGTCACCGGAGAGACCGAGTACCTGGGCATCGTCGGCGACGAGTACGGCGTCGTCCAGAACGAGCAATGCGCTGAGATCCTCGATCGCCTCGTCGACGAGGTCGGAGGCGCCCACTTCGAGACCGCCGGCAGCCTGCGCAGGGGCAAGAGCGTGTTCGTGACCATGAAACTGCCCTCGGCCATGCACATCGCCGGCGTCGACCGACTCGACCTGTATCTGGTGGCCACCACGTCCCACGACGGCACCGCAGCGCTACGAGTCGACGCGAGCCCTATCCGGGTCGTCTGCGCCAACACCCAACGGGCAGCATTCCAAAACGCCGTCGGGACCTACGTGTTCCGCCACACCAGCAATGTGAACTCCCAGATCACCCAAGCCCGCGAAGCCCTAGGCCTGATGTGGACCTATCTAGGGGAGTTCGAGCATGCCGCGGAACGAATGATGAACGAGACGCTGGCCATGGCCGAGTTCGAGAACACGATCGCGAAGATCTGGCCGATCGCCGACAACGCCTCGGACGGCACCAAGAAGAACGCCAAGCAGCGACTCGGCACCCTCAAGTACCTGATCCGAGAGGCCGACACCCAAGCAGCGATCCGTGGCACGCGCTGGGCGGGATACCAGGCGATCGTCGAGTACCTCGACCACCACCAGCCGGCCAAGAACGACACCGTTCGCGCCCAACGCGTTCTGACCGGCAACGTCGGCGAGCTCAAACTACGCGCCTTCGACCTGCTGACGCTCTGAACCGCATCCTCGCCGCTCAAGCCGCTGTCTGCGGCCCAGCGGATTGACTCTTCGGGAGATCTGATGCCGTACACGCCACCACGCGAGCGGCTCTGCGACTGCCGCTGCCCACTCCACTACCGCCGCCCGCGCAACACCTACACCGAGGCCGCCTGCGGCTGCAGCGTCACCTGCGCCACCCAGCCCATGACCCTGATCGTCGAGCAATGGAACTGCGCGTTGTTCCTCGACACGGCCGGGAACCTGTTGTACGTCGACTCCCTCGGCCACGGGAGCTGGGCCTGGGACTCTGCCGGTGAGATTGACACCCGGCACGACTTCTTCGAGGCCAGCCAAGTCCTCGAGCGTCTGCTCCGCCACGCGGCGCAGTCCATCGGTCCGACTCTCCGCTAACCCGTCCCCACCGGTGGGCCGCCCTCTGGGCGGCCCACCACCCTTTTGCGCTTCATCACAAAGGAGACCCCCATGTACTCGACCTTTCTCCGGCCGTACGAGCAGGACTGTGACTGCCGGTGCCCGGCTCACCGTGGCCAGCCCCGACTGACCTACAACGACTCGAACTGCCACTGCCTCATCACCTGCGCCACGCAACCCCTGACCCTGCTCGCCCCGGAAGTCGGCGGGGCGTTGTTCCTGAACTTCCACGGGACACTCTGGTTCGTCTCCGCTCCCGAACCAGGTCACTGGGATTGGAGGCACGCCACGCCGGTCGACGTCGGCCACCGGCTGCTCGCCACCGCCATCGCCATCGCCGACGCGCTGCACTCGTCTTCCATCGAGCTTCAGCGGTTCAGGCACCACTGATGGGCCGCAGGGCGGCACTCGCCCGGTGCCGCGTGCCGGTGAACTGTCTACGGCGACCTGGTCGCCAGCAGATGATGCACACGCTCCCGTAGTCCTGGATACGCGACGCGGGCGCTAACCCCCACCCTCGTGGCGGTCCACCACACGCAGCCGGTGACGTAGGCGAGCGTGATCGCGCGAACGTTGCCGAGACTGGCGACGCTGAAGCACCCGACCGCCAGGATCACCGCCGTCAAGACTTGGAGGCGCCGGCTTCGGACCACCGTCATCGCGATCGCGATACCTGTGATCGCGGCACTGAGGCGAATGATGACCGACGAGGTGCCCGCGCTGATCTGGGCGTGGACGGCGTAGCGCATCCCGATCATGCCGAGGCTGCCCAGCAGTACAGCGGCCAGCGGATGGCGCAGATGAGCAAGCCAGGTCGGGATCGTGGGAGCCGGGACCGATCGCGCCAGCGCCGCGATGAGAAGCGCTCCGGCCGCGACGGGCAGAGCCGGCACGATCGCGTGCGACGCGTACTCGGTGGTCGTCGCTCCAACGAGAGCACCGATCGCCAGCCCGAACAACGCCGAGACGACGATCCCAAGTACGCCCGCGCCGGAGAACGTGGCGCGGATCAGCGCTGCGCCTTCGGACGGGTTGGCGTTGGAGGTCGACAGGTAGAGGGTCGGCAGCAGATGGGCGACCGACCAGGTGGTGAGAACGGCAGCGACGGCAGCAGCCGAGATGAGCTCTTCCGCCAGGTGGACGAACAGGCCGCTGGCGTTGTTTGTCGTGAACAAGGTCATCAGGACGAAGGCGAGGAGCGCCAAAGAGGAGGCGGCAAAGAGTGCTGGTCTCATGAAGTCGGTCAGGCGGAGCTTGACCCGCGGCAGCTGGAGAGGCGTCGTGAGCGGCGTGGAAGCGGTGGCCGTGGTGAGCGCTCCGTTGGCGGCGGCGATGTCGGTTCGACCGGGAAGTCGAGGTTCGTGACCCGTTGCTGCCGCCACCGCCTGCTTCATTCCTGGAAGGGCGGCGCCACCCCCTGTAAGCACCACGAGGAACAGGTGGCTGCGGTCGATGTCCGCTGCGGAAAGCACCTCGGATGTTGCGGCGTCGAGCGCGGCGAGCGCAGGCCCTGCGATCTTGGCGAGAGCAACCCTGTCCACGACGACAGGCGGGTGAGGATCATGCAGAGCGACGGCGGTCCGGTCGTGTTCCGCCAGATCCACCTTCGCGTCCTCAGCTGCGGCGAGGACTGACTGCCACTGTGGGTCGTTGGCATCCTCCTCGAGCTGGGGCGCACCCGGTGGTGTCACCGCGTCCAGGAGGTGGAGCGCGAGGAGCCGGTCGACATCACGACCCGCCGCACCGGTAGCGACAACGGTTGCGAGTTGCTGAAATCCGCCATCGGACTGTTCGAGGACGGTGAGCGTCGTCGCGGCGGCTCCCGAGTCGCACACCAGCACGTATCCGCCGCTTGGCACCTGCTGTCCGGTTGTAGAGGTCAGATACGTGGTGACCGCCGCCGGCGATGAGACAAAGACAATGTCAGTGAATCCCGCTGCTGTGGCGCCTTGGCGCAGACTGTCTCGACGGATCCGTCCCCACGCCGGCGGGACAGTCAACACGACCGCGCTCAAGGCGTGGCCGACGATTCGGTTCGCCTCGGCATGCACTGCCGTCAGGATCGCGGCGAAGATGTCGTGGGCCTCAATCGCTCGGTCGCCGAGTTGGACGGGTCCGGCGCCGAGGGCCGATATCGGGTCTTCGAGGTAGCGATCGGGCTGCTCCACAGCCGCGGCGCGGGCAGACGACCCGACGAGGAAGCCTCCACCGTGCAGTGCGAACACACCACTGCGCATTCGGGGGGACCCGTCCGGCATGAGTGGTATCCGCCCACCGTCGGCTAGCGCGAGGACGGCCTTGGTGTTAGCCGAGCCGATGTCAACGCCGAGACGGGCAGCCGCGGGCACTCAAGCAGTCTGCCCACGCATCTCCTTCTGCGCCGACCCGATGCCGGTGTGTGATCAAAGATATGCGGATTGTGAACATTTCTCGATCGAGAGGTTGAGATGTGACCGAGGATGCGAGTAAACGCGAGGTATCTGCCTGCCCGCTGCCCCCGGAGGCTGCCCTGACCCGATCCCCGGATCGGCCGACGCGCGACCGAGACGATCTTCTACGTCAGGAGACCGTCTGGGTTGCGGCACCTCCATCGAGAAGGCCGAGCGCGACCAAGCGGGCTGTCGCGCGGGCGCGCGCGGTCGGTGCCGTGCTGACGTTCGCCGTGTGGCTTGTCGGCATTCCCGTCACCCTCGTGATCGTCGCGGGGTGGCCGGTGCCCGAGACGCTCCCTTCAGGACGAGACTTCCTGGACGCCTTGTCGCAACCGGACTTGTTGACGGAGCAGAACCTTCTCAAGGTTGCCGCCGCGCTCATCTGGCTGATGTGGGGCCTGTCCATCGCGTACACCGCGTACGCGCTGGCTGCACTCGCGCCGTCGCGCATGCCGCGGTTTCCTGTCCCAAGGCTCGCACGTCGGATCGTCACCGGCCTGGTCGGTTCGATCTCCGTTACGGCTACGGGCCAGGTCGCAGCCGCCGCTGCACCGCCTGCGGTCACGGCTACCGCTCAAGACGTCGAAGCGCCAGCGCAGACACCCCAGCCTTCAGCCAGTCCGACCACCGATTCAGCGGCGCAGGCGAAGCCGGACCCGGTTCACCGGGTCGTTCGGGGCGACACCCTCTGGGACATCGCCGACGACCACCTCGGCGACCCGAACCGGTGGGACGACATCTATGACATCAACAAGGGACGACGCCAGCCCGACGGACGCGCTCTGCGGGATCCAGATCTGATCCAGCCTGGATGGCGGCTCACGATCCCGACCCAAGCCGCTCGCGCCGCCCCCACGCCCCCTAACCGAACGCCCGACGATCCCCGACCGGTCCCAACCGAGTCGCCTACGCCCACGCCAGCCACGGCAACTACGCCACCTTCAGCGCCAGCAGACGCGCGCCGAGACGTCCACGTCACCAGCACAGACGAGCGGGGCATCGAACTATCCGATGGAAGCTGGATCCCCTGGGCACTCGCTGGCGCCCTCGCGACCGTCGCGGCCGCCGTATGGAGGCAGCGCAGGCGCCGCTACACCGGCCACGACGTGGAAGACCTTCCGACGATGCCGCCGCCGGCTCTCGCAGCAATCGACCGCGCAGCGACCAAGGCCAAGACCCGCAGGCCGACCGACGGAGCCTCCGGCAGCCGAATCCCTGTCGAAGAGACCGCGGCTCAGCGGATGCGTATGCCGCAAGTAACTGCTCTCGTCGGCGATGGAAGGTTGGGAGTGGCGCGCTCGGCGATGGCGCAGACCCTGACCACTCCCGCTTCCGAAAACACCGAACTGCGTGGCGAAGTCGTCACCGATCAAGCGTCGGTTGCGGCAATGCTCGGACCCTTCGGCAGCACAGTCGAGAGTTGGACGCGGCTGCACGTCGCGGCGGACATCGACGAGGCTGTCGGCATCCTCGAAGCGAGGCTCCTACACCGCGCCCGAATCCTCGATACCCAGGCGACAGAGGAGCCACCACCGCTGTTGTTCATCTGCACAGCGCCATATCAGTCCGCCCCGCCTCGCCTTAATGCGATCCTTGGGCAAGGACTTCCCTCTGGCGCGAGCGCGCTCCTCCTGGGCGATTGGCCCGCCGCCGAGACCTTGAACGTCACTAGCGATGGCACCGTTCGACGTACCGGCAGCCTGCCCGCGGCCCGGGTCGCAATCCTCACAGCACGCACCGCCAACGAGGCGATCAACGCCCTGCACGAAGCTCAGACAGGCGAAACGGCGAGCACTCCGGCGAGCCCCGACCTCGTCCCGATCGCGGCAAGCCGTACTCAGACCACCGAACTGGCACCCCCGCCGGCCATGGCCGTAGCAACCGACCAACCAGCGGCAGCGAAAGGACGACTACGCGTCCTGGGCCCACCCGGAATCGACGGCATCACCGGACCGGGCCGACCGCTACGCGCGAAAGCACTCGAAGTCGCGGTCCTACTCGCCTGCCATCCCGACGGCCTCACCACCCGAGACATCGGCGAACATGTCGAACCCGACGCGAAACTCAAGCAAGCCGACGAACGTGTCCACACCAACATCTCCAACCTCAAGCACGTCTTCGGACGATCGGCGGGCAGGCGCACCAACGCCTATGTCATCAGGGCCAACGGCAGGTACCAACTGGACCGCGACGCCGTGGACGTCGACCTCTGGGAACTGCGGGACCTGCTCCGCAACGCCGCGATCGCCAACCACGGCACCCGGCGACGCCACCTCGAGGCCGCCTGCGCGCTGTACACCGCACCCTTGGCGGCATCGACCACCTACGACTGGATCCAACCTCACCGTGAAGCTGTCCGCCGGTGGGGAACCGAAGCGCACCTCCAGCTAGGGGAACTCCTGCTCGCCGAGGACCCGACTGCAGCCTCGCATCTTCTGGACAAGGCGATCACCCTCGACCGGTTGAACGAGGCGCTGTACCGGCTAGCGATGCGCGCCCGCCACGCCTTGAACGACACCGAGTCGGTCGACACGCTCCTGCGTGCCTTAACGCGGGCGCTCGCCGAGATCGACGCGAAGCCCGACCAGGAGACCACTGAACTCGCGCGCCGGCTTCAGGCCCGCTGAGCAATCTCCTTACCGACTGCGGTTGCGGCATCGAGCCCGCCGCTCAGGAAATGTCCATCCTTGATCCGAAAGGAGAACCCCGTGGCCGAAACGTCTGTGGACGCGGTAACGCGCGTTCCCATCGCCAAGGGAAATCCGTGGTTGACGCCAGCAATCAGCAACACAATGGGACGGCGCCGCCCGCCCCAACAAATCGCGTTGTGGACAATGTCAAATCCGAATTGTCGACAAAACGTGTCACAGCGGGTCCGCCGAATATCGACCAATCGCCATTAGAATTGGATTTTGATATCACTATTGTTGGCGGCGCAGCTGGCAGGCGGTTAGCAACCGAACAGGTCGACGCCATTCTGGAGGTATTCGAATGGTTCACTCGAAGGCCACCTCGGTCGACGTGACCGAGAACAGCGAGGCGGATTCCGCCAAACTTGCGACTTGGCTCCAGGCCCGTGTCGTCGACACTCCCGAACCGCGGCGGCTGCGGCTGGCCTGGATGGGAAGAACATCGGACGACGAGGTCCAAGACCCCACGATCTCCCTCCCCAGGCAGCTGCGCTCCTGCCAGGTCGCGCTCAGCGACGACATGGAGATAAGCCTGCACTTCTGGGACGTTGAGACTTCACGCAAGGCGCTCGGCGCTCGGGGCACCAGTTCTGCCTGGCGCAACTTCGACATCGACATCCCACGCGACGGCGGGATCGCCGACCTACTTGCTGAGGCGCAGCGGCCTGACCGTAGGTTCGACGGGGTCATCTGTGAATCCATTGACCGCATCGCCCGGCTGACCTACCAGAGCACGAAGATCGAACATGACCTCGAACAGCTTGGCATCCCGCTGATCGCGGCGGACGAGCCGGTCATGCGATCCGCGCGGACCGGCCGGATCGAGAAAAAGGCCGGCATGGTGCTGCTGCGCCGCGCCAAGCAGGGTGTCGCCGAGTGGTATGTGCTCGAAATGCTGGAGAAGTCCCGCAACGGCATCGAGATCCACACCGACCAAGGCTTCAACGTCGGCAAGCCGCCCTACGGCTACCGCGCGGAGCGAATCCGGCACCCGGTTCCGGCCAAACGGGCCGAGGGCAAGCACAAGACCAAGCTCGCGCCCGACGCCGCCCGCGGGCCGGTCGTCACGCGAATCTTCGAGATGCGCGCCAACGACGGCCTCTCCTACCGCATGATCGCCGGGACGTTAAACGAGGACCTCACTGAGAACCCACCACCGGAGCCGGTAGACCCCATGCGGGCCCTTGGCCGCTGGAGCCCTTCATCGGTTCGCGAGATCCTGATCAACCCGAAGTACACCGGTCACATGGTCTGGAACCGCCGCGCCACCAAGGACAAGCAAAGTCCTGGCAAGGTGAACCCCCGCGACGAGTGGATCATCTCCAGCCGCCCCGTACACGAGGCCCTCGTACCCGTCGAACTCTTCCTCGCGGCACAGCCCACGCCACGGCGACGCGACAAGGCCCGCGCCGACCTCGGCCCGATGGCCCGGAACCCACATCGCCAGACGAAAAGCGTCTACCGCCTCCGGTCCTACGTGTACTGCTCACCCTGCGGAACGCGCATGCACGGCAAACGCAACCACGCCGGCACCGCCTACAGCTACTGCCAGCCTCGGGGACGAGTCCGTCCGGACGGCCACCCGACCGCGGTATGGGTCAACGAGCGCAAGCTCACCGATGTCGTGTCCCACTTTTTCAACACCCACGTGCTTGGGCCCGACCGGATCAAACTCGTCGCCGCAAGCCTGCCTGCGGCCGCAACGCACGCCGCCTCAGCTCACCGCCAGGCGGAGATCGTCTTGGAACGGCGTGTCGCCGAGCTCGAAACCGCAGCCGACAATCTGCTTCGTGCCCTGGAGACAAATGCTGACGCGGATGGCCATTTCTTCGGGCGTATGAACCGCCGGGTCAAGGAGCTTGATCGAGACATGGCAGAGGCGGCGAGCGCCCTCGCCGCACACCGTGCGGCCGCGCCTGAACCGCCGACCAACGATGTCTCCCTGCTCGACCTGCTGCCGCTGGTCGAGGTCGATCTCAATGAGCTGGCGGCGGACCGCCTCCACAGGTTCCTCGACGCCTTCCGGGTCGAGATCCACTACGACCACCGCAGTCGGCGGGCGACTCTCAAGGCGGAGATCAGCGGACAACTGATCGAGGAACTGGCCCGGGTGGCGAACTGGGGACAGCCACGATCGGAACGTGGAAATAAGGAGAGCGCAAACGCTGGCGACACCGCAGTGCGCAGTTTAAGGATGTGCCCCCGGCAGGATTCGAACCTGCGCTCCCGCCTCCGGAGGGCGGTGCTCTATCCCCTGAGCTACGGGGGCTCAGCGACCGGGAAAGAGTACCAGGGTTCCCACCGGGTGGGTGTTTGGGCACCCGGGAGGTGCCGCGGTGGGGGTCCGACCTGCAGGCGAAGCTGTCCCTTCAGCGGATGCGCCGGGTGTCAGCCGCCGAGAAGCATGTGTCGTCCGGGCATTCATGGCGGCTGGAGGATCATGCGTTGGCGGCCCGCGCTTGCACTTGCCGCGTCGGCGGTGGGTGCTGTGCTGTTCTTTGGGGCCGGGCCGGCCTGGGCTGATCAACCACCCGCTGCGTCCGGGGCCGGTGCTCGACGGGTCGAGGTCGTGCGGCCCGTGCCGCATGAACCCAAGCGGGTCCACCCCGCCGCGCGGAAGCCGCCCGGCACGTTGGGCGACGCGTCATCCCGACGGAGCGTTGCGGCTTCGCCGCCGCTCGCTCGGCCGCAGCCGGCGCCGCCGGGCGCCCGGTCGCAGCCGCCCGCAGGGCCGCGGCTGGCGCCGACCGCGACGAGTGGTCCGCGTGGGTCCATGCGGGCGGTCATTCAAGCCGTCGGCGACGGTCGGTCCGTTGCCAATCGGGTGGCGCCGCCCGCAGAAAAGAGCGGCGCCGCGGTCGTGCCCAGTGGTGGGCCGTCCGCGCCTGGCACCGGCGGCGGCGACGGCAGCGGGAATGACGCTCGGGCGACCGGCATGGCCGTCGGCACCGTCCTGCTCGTCGGCGTCGGGCTGATCGCGGCGGGCGTCGCGCTGGTCGGCCTCCGCAACCGCCGCGACACCGTCGACCACGGCCAGTAGGTGCACCGAGAGAGTGGCTGACGTCGGAGTCACCGCACGTATCCCTGCGTGAGGTGGGCCGCGATCGTGTGGGCGCAGGTCAGCGACTCCAAATGTGTCGTGTCCACCTCCAGGTCATAGGCCACGCCCTGGTGGACCACCTCCGCTTGGGACGCGGCCATTCCTGGTGTTCGGTCGCCTCGGGCCAGTTCGCGGCCCGCGGCCACCTCACCGTCGCAGCGCACGCCGACCCAGAGCACCGACAGATCCCCCAGGGCCTTCTGCCACCGCTGCTGTGAATAAGCCCCACCCAGAAAGACCTCGTCCACGATGACCCGGGCGCCCGCGCGCGCCATCGCCGCGACGCCCTCGATCCACGCCGCCTCCAGCGAACGGAACTTCGGACTGACAGTCACCGAGCCGTCGGCGCCGAAATCGATGCCCGACCCCGACGCCGGCAGGGCGTCGACGAAGGTGTCCGTGCCCACCGCCAACCACGGCTCAGGCAGCACCGCCTGCAGGCAACGGACGATCCCCGACTTGCCCGAGCTGGACCCACCATTGAGCACGATCACCTCAATTGCCACACCGCCACCGTACGGGGCGGCCCGCCACCGACAGAGGGATGATGGCCACGGGGGGCGAGAGCATGGAAACAACCGGCGCGCGCAGTCTTCGTAACGGTGAGTTGCGGCCACTGGCAGACCTCATGCGGCAGGTGGGGATCGAAGCGCATTTCTCCGGTGACGCGACCATCCTCGGGTCGGATCCCGTCATCCGGTCGCCGCATCGGCTCGCGGAAGCGTCCTGCACCGCGCATCTGCTGATCGCTGCCGCCGGTGCCGCCATCTGGGAACGACGCGGCGGCGCACCGACCGACATCGCCATGGACGTCGTCCATGGGCTGCATCACCTGCATCCGACGCATTTCGTCGAGCAGGCCGGCTACTCCAGCAACGTCGGCGCCGAGTTCGTCGACGTCAACGGCGTCTTCGAAACCCGTGACGGCCATTACGTCATGCTCGAAGCCGGGCCCCCGTACCAGAAATTGCTCAATGGTTATCTGAACTTCTTCGACTGCGGCAACAAGAAGGCGTCCTTCGCCCGCGAGGTCGCCAAATGGGACTCCGACGATCTGGTGCGGGCCCTCTCCGACGCCGGTCTCCCCGCCTGCCGCGAACGCACGCGCGAAGAATGGCTGGCGCACCCACAAGGACAGGCGCTCGCCGGGGTGCCGCAGATCGAGATCACGAAGATCGCCGACGGCGATCCGGTCCCCTTCACCTACGACCCCGATTCACCCCTCGACGGTGTACGCGTGCTCGACTTCACGCACGTCCTCGCCGGCCCCCGCAGCGCAAGGACGCTCGCCGAGTACGGCGCCGACGTGCTGCACATCAGTTCACCTTGGTACGCCGACACGCTCGCCCAGCATCTCGGTGTCGACGCCGGCAAGTACGACGCGTATCTCGACCTCCGGTACGACGACGACATGGCGACCATGCGGCGGCTGGCCGCCACCGCCGACGTGTTCGCCTGCACGTACCGGCCGGCCGTGATCGAGCGTTTCAACCTGCAGCCCGAAGCGCTGGCCGCCGACAGCGAACGCGGCATCGTCTACATGTCCGCCAACGCCTACGGGCACGAGGGCCCCTGGCGGCACCGGCCCGGGTTCGACCAGAACGGGCAGGTGACGTCCGGGTTCGCGCTCGAGGAAGGGCTGGGCGGCCCGCCGAAGTTCTCCCCGGTCTTCTACGTGGCCGACCTGATCACCGGCTACTGCGCGGCCGCCGGGATGATGGCGGCCCTGCTGCGGCGGGCCACGGAAGGCGGCTCGTACCAGGTGAAGCTGTCCCTGACCCGCAGCGTCATGTGGGTGCAGGCGCTCGGCCTGCTCGACGTCGCGGCGCAGGGCGACGTGCCCGAGACCGACACCTACCCGGCGGACACGGTCGAGATCGACACGACCTACGGCGCCGTGACCTTCCTGGCGCCACCGGTCACGTTCAGCAACCTGACCCTGCCGACCACGGACCGCCTGGTGCCCTACGGCGGAGACCCGGCGGCGTGGCCGTAGCGGAAAGGCGTGTCAGCAGCGTGTCAGGTCGGTGGCGGACCCGGCGCCGATGGTTGTCCCACGGCACACCGCCGACGGACGACGAACGAGGAGAACGCCGCCATGCCCAGCTTCGCCACCCCCGAGCCCATCGCCGCCACCGTCGAGGTCGCCGGCGCCCACGTGCGGGTCGTCGCAACCGACCGCGCCGACACCGTGGTGACGGTCGAGCCCATCGACGCCGCCAGCCGCAAGGACGCCAAGGTCGCCGAGAAGACCAAGGTCGACTTCGCCGCCGGCCGACTCTCGGTCAAGACCACCACCTCGGGCGACAAGGCGGGCTCCGTCGCCATCACGATCGACCTGCCGGCCGGGTCCAGCCTGGCCGCCTATCTCGCGCATTCGGACATCCGGGCCGACGGGGTTCTGGGCGACAGCGACCTGCACATGGCGTCGGGCCAGGTCCGGCTAGACCGCGTGAGCGCGCTGCGGGCCAACATCGCCTCCGGTCAGGTCGCGGTCGGCCACGTCGCCGGGCGCGCCGACGTCGACGGCGGGGCGTTCGACCTGCGGATCGGCGAGGTCGAGGGACCTGCCGCCGTCGAGAACTCGGGCGGACGGGCGTGGATCGGCCACGCCCACGCCGACCTGAGCCTGCGCAGCGCGAGCTGCGACTTCGACGTCGACCGCGCCGACGCCGGCGTCACCGCCGGCACCGCCAGCGGCGGCATCCGGATCGGCCGGATGACCCGCGGCCAGGCCGACCTGTCCAACGGCTCGGGCAACATCGAGGTCGGGATCAGCGAGAACAGCACGGCGTACGTGGCCGTCAAGAGCGAGCGAGGATCGGTGCGCGACTACGTCTCGTCAGGTGGCGGCGCGAAGCCGTCCGGCGACGAGGTGACCGTCCACGCCCGTACCCGGCACGGCGACATCATCATCCGCCCCGCCGCCGACTGAGGAAGCGAGTCCATGACAGCCGACCCGAACGTCCTGCATCCCATCCCCGGCCAGCTGCGGGTGGTGCTGCTCAAGCCGCTGGTCACCTCGCCCTTGATCGAGGTCGGCGAGTTCTCCTACTACGACGACCCCGACGATCCGACGGCGTTCGAGACCCGGAACGTGCTCTACCACTACGGGCCTGAACGGCTCGTGATCGGCAAGTTCTGCGCCCTGGGCGAGGGCGTGCGGTTCATCATGAACGGCGCCAACCACCGCATGGACGGGCCGTCCACGTACCCCTTCCCGATCATGGGTGGTTCATGGTCCGAGCACTTCGACCTGATCACGGGTTTGCCCGCCCGGGGCGACACGGTGGTGGGCCACGACGTCTGGTTCGGTTATCGCGCCATGGTGATGCCAGGTGTACGGATCGGCAGCGGCGCGGTCATCGCCTCCGGCTCGGTTGTCGTCGACGACGTGCCCGACTACGGCATCGTCGGCGGCAACCCCGCCCGGCTCATCCGCCGCCGCTACAGCGACGAGGACGTGGCCCGCCTGCTGGCGCTCGCGTGGTGGGACTGGCCGGCCGCAAGCATCACCGCGCACGTCCGCACGATCATGTCCGGCACCGTCGACGACCTCGAGGCCGCGGCGGCTCAGCTGTCCTCGTAGGCCACCGCGTCGAGGGCCTTGCGGAGATACGGCGCCAGGTGTCGCGCGTCGGTCAGGGCCTCGTCGTGCAGCACGTTGCGCATGAGTTGGACGCCCGCACAGATGGCGATCAGGAGCGCCGCGCGGCCCGCCCGGTCGTCGGCGCCGGGCAGGCCCTCGGCCAGCTCCCGCTGGTAGTGGCGCTCGACGTGCTCGCGCATGATCTCCGCCGCGCGCGGGTTGGCGGCCGAGCGCAGCGTGAGGATCATGCCGTCGCGGGCCGGCGGTGCGGCGGTGAGCAGCTCCGTTGCCGCCTCGGCGGTGTGCTCGGGCGTCATCAGCAGCGTCTTGGCGAACAGCTCGTCGACCACCTCGGCGAACAGCTGCTCCTTGGAGCCGAAGTAGCGGGTGATCAGACGGGCGTCGACGCCCGCGGCACGGGCGATGTCGCGGGTGCCGGCGCCGTCGTAGCCGGACCGGCAGAACAGGTCGGCGGCGGCGTCGAGGATCGCCCGCCGACTCGCGGCGGAGTCGCGCCTGGCCGGTTCGCGGGCGTCGCGGGCATCGGAAGTGGTGCTGGTCACCCCGCCAGGTTAGCCGTTCGGCTTGCGATGTCCCCAGGTGCGGACATAGTGTCCTCAGGTGAGGACAAACTTCATCGGAGGGACGACATGACCATTCCGGTTCGCTATCTGGGTCCGGACAAGCTGGCCGTCGGCGCGGTCGGTTTCGGGGCGATGAGCTTCCTCAACCCGTACGGCCAGAGCGGCTACGACCCTCGGCAGGCGGCCCGCGAGATCGTCGACCAGGCGCTCGCCAGCGGGGTCACCATGATCGACACCGCCGACGGGTACGGCGACAGCGAGATCATCGTCGGTGAGGCGGTGGCCGGCCGGCGGGACCAGGTGGTGATCGCCACCAAGTTCGGCATCGTGGAGGCGCCGCACGGCACCGGCACCGCGCGGATCGACGGCTCGCCGGCCTACGTGCGCCGGCGGATCGAGCGGTCCCTGCGGCGCCTGGGCACCGACCACGTCGACATCTACTACATCCACCGGATCGACCCGAACACGCCGATCGAGGAGACCGTCGGCGCGATGGCCGACCTGGTCCGCGAGGGCAAGGTGCGCCACCTCGGCGTGTCCGAGGCCCACCCCGACACGCTGCGCCGGGCGGTGGCGGTGCACCCGATCACCGCGCTGCAGACCGAGTGGTCACTGTGGACACGCGACATCGAGCGCGAGATCCTGCCGGTGACGCGGGAGCTCGGGATCAGCGTGGTGCCATACAGCCCGCTCGGCCGGGGCGCGTTGACCGGTGCGATCGCGTCGACGGCCGACCTGCCGGCGAACGACTTCCGCCGCGGCATCCCGCGCTACTCCGACGAGAACCTGCGGCAGAACCTGAGCACGGTCGACGTGGTGCGGCGCATCGCCGGTGAGCTCGGCGCCAAGCCCGGGCAGGTCGCGCTGGCCTGGCTGCTGGCCAAGGCGCCGGACGTCGTGCCGATCCCGGGCACCAGGCGGGCGGCGTACGTGGCCGAGAACGCGGCCGCGGCCGAGCTGAGGCTCACGGCCGAGCAGGTGGCGGAGCTGGACGCGCTGCGCGTCGTCGGCGATCGGGAGATGGCGACGGCACAGCGCGCCGACAACTGGTTCGACGGCCGCACGCCGCCGCTCCACTGACCGTCCACTGTGATCTTTTGCTGCCGCGCCTTCACGTCCATACTGGACCGATGTATGGAGTGATCGTCGCTGAGCTTGGTGGACCCGACGGGCTGCGAGTGGCCGAGTTGCCCGATCCGGTGGCGGGTGCGGGGCAGGTCGTGGTGCGGGTGCGGGCCGTCTGCGTGCAGCCGGCCGACATCGCCGCCCGGGTCGGGATGATTCCGGGCGGGCCGGTGCCGCCACCCTTCCTGCCCGGTTGGGACATCGCCGGTGAGGTCGCCTCGGTGGGTGCCGACGTCGCCGACCTGACGGTGGGCGACCGCGTCGTCGGGATGATTCCCTGGTACCTGACCCGCGGCACACCCGGTGGGTACGCCGAGTACGTGGCGGCCGACGGGCAATGGTTGGTCCCGCTGCCGGACGGGCTCGACGTCGCCTCGGCCGCGACGCTGCCGCTCAACGCGGTCACGGCGCACCAGGCGCTGGCGATGCTCTCGCTCGACGAGCCGTCGACGGTGCTGGTCACGGGCGCGAGCGGCGGCGTCGGCGGGTTCGCGACCGAGTTGGCCGTGCGGCGCGGCCATCGCGTGCTCGCTCACGCCACCCACGACGACGAGGCGTGGGTCGGCGCGCTCGGTGCGGCCGAGGTGATCCCGCGTTCCGCCGACCTGGGCACGGTCGGGCCGGTGGAGGCCGTGCTGGACGCGGTGCCGCTCGGCGACGCGGCGCTCGCGGCCGTCAAGGACGGCGGCGCGGTCGTGACGACCCGGCCGACACCGCCGGCCGATCCGAGCCGCGACGTCCGCCAGCACCTGCAGCTCATCCACCTCGACCGCGACGTGCTGGCCGAGTTGGTGGGTCAGGCGGCCGCCGGCGAGCTGCGCACCCGGGTCGCGGCCACGATGCCGTTGTCCGAGGCCGCGGAGGCGCACCGGCTCGTCGAGGCGGGCGGCGTACGCGGGAAGATCGTGTTGATTCCCTAAAGAACTTCGTCGTCGGCGTGTGCGCCGAACTCCGCGACCCGGACTTCGGCGCTGCGCTCGTACCTGCTGATCCGGTCTGTCCATTGTGCATCGACGCCGAACGCCACAGCGGCGAAGCCGACCTGGCGGATCGCGTCGGGCACCTCGGGGCTGCCGGGCGGCAGCACGCGGGCCGGGTCGCCGACCGCGAGGTTGTGTGGCGGCACGAAGAACTCGTCGGGCAGGACGGTGCGGGCGTGCACCAGCCCACCGACGGCGACCACCGCTCCCGCGCCCAGCCGGGCCGTCTGCAGCACGGTGGCGGCGGTGCCGAGATAGGCGCACCGCCCGATCTCGCAGCCGAGCAGCGTCGCGTGTGGACCCACGAAGACGTGGTCGGCGAGGACCACGGGCTGGTCGGTCCCGGTGGCCGCGGACGCCCGCAGGACCGCGTTCTCGCAGATCACCGTGGCTTCGCCGAGCTCGATGTGGGAACCCTCGGCGTCCAGCACCGCGCCGTACATCACCCGCGCCCGCGGGCCGACCCGCACGTCGCCGACCAGCGTGGCCGTCGGCGCGACGTAGGCGGACTCGTGCACGCGCGGCTCGTTGCCCCGATGGCGGATCCTGATGCCCTGCATAGCCGTCATCCTGCCAGCTCGTAGAGCGTGGCGAGGGTGCTGACGGTGGCCCCGATCCGGGCCCGCAACGACTCGGGCCGCAGCACCTCGGCCTGCGCGCCGAGGCGCAGGAACGCGCCTTCGGCGTGGCTCTCCGACTCGATCGGGACCGTGGCCAGTGTCCAGCCGTCGGGCTGGACCTCGCCGGCGGTGGCCGCCTCGGCGACCGCGCGACCCATCAGGTGCGGCAGCCGCGGCAGTGCGGCCGGCGCGAACCGCACGACGGCCGTGCCCTGGTGCAGGCGGGTCCGGAACGCCACGACGTGCTCCCGCCAGTGCCGCGCGAGGTCGAAGCCCAACGGCCACTCGAACCGCTCGGGCAGCACGGCCAGCTCGAGGATCTGGTTGACCTTGTAGGTGCGCACGTCGCCGTCGGTGGCGGCCACGAGGTACCAGGTGCCGGCCTTGAGCACCAGGCCGTACGGCGCGAGCCGTCTCGACACGACGTCGGACCACGTCTCGTAGCGCATCGTGATGATCTGCTGCTCCCACACGGCTTCGGCGACCGCACTGAGGTGATCGGCTTCGTCGCCGTCCTGGTACCAGCCGGGCGCGTCGAGGTGGAATCGCTGCCGCATCCGCGCGGACCGCTCCCGCAGGGCGTCGGGCAGCGCGGCGTCGAGCTTGAGCTGGGCCGCGGCGACGGCTTCCGCGAGCCCGAGCGCGGCGGCGGCGCCGGGCAGCCCGGTCAGCACGAGCCCGCGGGCCTCGTCGGCGGTGAGGCCGGTGAGCTGGGTGCGGAAGCCGTCGACGAGTTGGTAGCCGCGCGCGTCCGCGTACACCGGAATGCCGGCGGTCCCGAGCGCGACCATGTCGCGATAGACGGTGCGCACGGAGACGTCGAGCTCGTTGGCGAGCGCGGTCGCGCTCAACCGCCCCCGGCTCTGCAGCAGGAGCACGAGGGACAACAACCGATCGGCGCGCATGGCCGAATTCTGCCGGCGACCACTGACAAAAGATGTCAGGTGTACGGCCCTAGCGTCACTGCTCATGACGAACACCGACTTCGAATTCCTCACGGGCCACTGGACGAGCCGCCAGCGGCGACTGACGAAGGTGCTGGCAGGACAGGATGAGTGGTACGAGTTCGCGGCGACCCTCGACTGCCAGGTCCTGCTGGACGGCACGGGCGTCTTCGACGTGCTGCGCGCCCCGGAGCGCGACCTGGAGGGGCTGGCGCTGCGCCTGTACGACCCGGCGGAGCAGGTCTGGCGCATCTGGTGGGCGTCGAAGACGAGCGGCGGCCAACTCGACAACCCGGTGGTGGGCCGCTTCGACGGCGGTGTCGGCCGCTTCGAGTGCGACGACACGTGGGAAGGTCGCCCGATTCGCGTCCGCTACGAATGGAACAAGACGGATCCGGCCCACCCGACCTGGCAGCAGTCCTTCTCGCAGGACGGCGGCGAGACCTGGGAAACGAACTGGACGGCCACCTTCAGCCGGTAGTGATGTCGACCGCGCCGGCTCTTCCATGTCCGGCGCGGTCGCCTTTTGCCTGGCGTAAAGTTGACTGCGTGTCTCGTCCGGTGCTTGTCGCCGTAGATCAGGATGCGGGCGCACTTCGTGATGTCGAGCGGGAGTTGCGCGACCGCTATGGGCGGCATTACCGCGTCATGAGTTTTCACTCGCCGCAGGAGGCGCAGGCCTGCCTCGAAGACCTTTCCGATTCTGGCGACGAGGTCGCGTTGGTCCTTTCGGGACAGCGGCCGTCCGGAGCGACCGGCATCGAGTTGCTGGACGCGGCGCGTCGCCTTCATCCCCACGCGAAGCGCGGACTTGTCATCGCGTGGGGCGATTGGGGCGACCCGGAGACGGGCCAGGCGATCTTCGACTCGATGGCCCGCGCCCGCATCGACCATTACGTGCTGCGGCCGTCGGAGCCACCGGACGAGGCTTTTCACCATGCGATCTCGAGCTTGCTGCTCGGGTGGGCCGACGCGCGGCGCGCGCTGCCCTACACGATCCACATCGTCGGCGAGTCCTGGTCCGGCAGGGCTTATGAGCTCCGCAACCTGCTTGGCCGCTGCGCGATCCCGCACTCGTTCTGCCTGGCCGACTCGAACGAGGGACGCACTCTGCTCGCTGATGCGGATGCCCGGGAACCGCTCCCGGTCGTCATCTTTCCCAACGGGAAGGTCCTGACGGACCCCAGCAACGTCGACCTCGCAACGGCGGCCGGCTCCGCCGTCAACCCGGACCGGATCGATTTCGACCTCGTCATCGTCGGCGCGGGACCGGCCGGTCTGTCGGCGGCCGTTTACGGCGCTTCGGAAGGGTTGCGCACCCTGGTCGTCGACGAGGGCGGGATCGGCGGCCAGGCGACATCAAGCTCACTGATTCGCAATTACCTCGGCTTCCCCCGAGGTGTCAGCGGTCGGCGGCTGGCTCAGCGGGCGTACGACCAGGCTTGGATCTTCGGAGCGAACTTCGCGTTCATGCAAAGAGTGACGCAGTTGCGGCGCGAGGGCGACGGACTTGCCGTCACCCTTTCCGACAGCGGCCGCGTACGCGCCCGCGCGGTGTTGATCGCGACGGGCGCCGACTATCGCCGGCTGGGCGTCCCGACCCTCGAGGCGTTGAACGGCGCGGGCGTCTTCTACGGCGGCCCGATGTCCGAGGCGCCGGCGATGGTCGGTCGTGACGTCTATGTGCTCGGGGGCGCGAACTCGGCCGGGCAGGCGGCCGTTTATCTCGCTCGCTACGCGAGACGCGTGACGCTCGTGGTCCGGGCCTCGTCACTCGCCGCCGGGATGTCGCACTATCTGGTCCGCGAGGTGGAGGCGACGCCGAACGTATCGGTCCGCCTCGGCACCGAGATCGTCGGCGGCGGTGGCAGCGGGTCGTTGGAGCGTCTCGTGCTTCGTGGCGTTGCCGAGGAGACCGTCGACGCGGATGGGCTGTTCGTGATGATCGGTGCGCGCCCGTTCACCGAGTGGCTGCCGCCGGAGATCGACCGGGATGCGCAGGGCTTTCTCCTTACGGGTGAGGACGTTCGTGCGTGGCCGCTGGCTCGCCGCCCGTTCCTCCTCGAAACGAGCATGCCGGGAGTCTTCGCGGCGGGCGACGTCCGCCACGGTTCGGTGAAACGCCTGGCATCAGCGGTCGGCGAGGGCTCGATCGCGATCCAACTCCTCCACAACCTGTTCGCCACGGACCTGCCGCATGCGGGCGCGCGTGTGCGGAATCCACGCCCGTGATCGTGGCGGGGGCGTCGTCTCGTTAATTGCTACGGTTCATCGATGGTCGGTCCCGCTGCTTCGCCCATTGCATTTCGCAGCCTGTTCCTCGGCTGCGCGCACTCCATCGACAGCTCCTACCCGGAAGCCGGGCTCTTCCTGGTGCGCACCGAAGATGAGTGGGTGGGGCGCTGGACGACGATGACGAGCGGCCAACGCCCCGCTCCGCAGGTCCCAGCCGTCGACTGGGCATCCGAGCTGGTGGTGATGCTGGCTCTTGGTTGGCGTCCGACGGGCGGCTACTCGGTGATCATCGAGCAGGTGGCCGTCGGGGAAGGCCATGTGCGAGTGAGCGCCTGGGAGAACAGGCCTTGGGGCTTTACGACGCAGGCCATCACGTTCCCAGTTCACGCCGTGGCCGTGCCCGCGCACGACGTTTCTGATGATCTTTATCTGGTCCAGCGGATCACCACAACGGAGTAGAAGCCGGCCTTGCGCGGCGCGGTCGTGCTCCGCGCCGGGTAGGGCGACATCTCGATCGCCGCCGTTGGCGGCGTCTCAGCGAGTCTGGGCACGGGCACCGGCTACGGCCGGATCAGCAACGCCCTCAAGAACGACGCAGCCGCCGAACTCGACATCCGCGCCACCGCCTCACACGGCGACATCACCGCCCACAGCCTCTAGCAAGCGACCAGCCGCGCCCACCGCGACGAGATCCCGTCCGTCGCGGTGGGGCCCGCGTGGATCACGGCCGATGCGTTCGGCCGTTTACAGCGTTCTGGGCGAACCTACGCCGGCCACGCCAACGATTGGCGGGAGTGGATCGGGGACGAGGGCGCGACGACGTCAGCCGCCGCGCACAGAGGGCTGAACGGTCCAGTAATGAGCGGCGGCCGCTGGCACCGAGCCGACCGCGAGGACCCACTCGTCGCCGAGCGTCCCGACTACGAGGTCGCTGTTCTCGAATCGCAGCATGAGGCCGCCGCAGACCCCGGCGCCGTCCTGCCCGACGATCACGGCGGCGTCGGTGAGCCGGCGCCCGATGAACCCGGAAAGCACGTCCGGACGTTGTGCCGGGCCGACCCTGGTCTCTCCGTACTCGTCCGCGCCGTAGGAACGGTAGGGGTTCTCCTTCGCGAGCAGGAGTTGATCGCCGCGGCCGTGCAGACCGACCGGCCCCGCGCGTTCGAAGAACAGCCAAGCGTGCAGCAGGCTCTCGGCGTCCGGCCCGCGTCGCCCCTCGTGCCAGTGCCGAGCCTCCGTAACGGCCTCGAGCCGTCGATCGACCATGTTCGTCAGCCACGACGCGACCATCTCGGGATCGGTGAAGCCCGCGTACGCCGCCCGATGCTCGACGCCTAGCGCCTGCCACACGGCGCGAGCCGCGGCCTCGTAGACGTCGCCTGTGCCGGTGTCGACTTCGGTGATGACCACATCGGTCACGGTCACCCTCGCCGCAGGACGGCCGCCCAGAGCCCATCGAGCGCCCAACTCCGCTTCCCGGCGGTGCTCCTCGGCGGCGATGGCGGTCACCTCTACCTCCGACCGGCTGGATGCCGCCACCTCGACGGTGACCTGAGCGAATCGCGAGGAACGATTCGTTTGCCGCAACAGACGGAAGGTCGTCACGGCATCGATGATCCCAGGCGGCCTTCTGACAGCTTTGTCCTCCTGAGGCCGGCGGGCTATTGACACTGTCATCTGACAGTGTCATGTTTGATGGGTGGTGAGCGCTGGGTGGACGATCGGTGAGCTGGCGTCGCGGGTGGCCGCGGCGCTCGGCGACGGCTATCCGGGCGCGCCCAACGGCCGGGTGCGGGACGTGCCCGACGCGCGGGTGATCCGGTGGTACGCCACGATTGGCCTGGTCGATCGGCCCGCGGCCATGCGCGGCCGGACGGCGCTCTACGGAGAGCGCCACCTGTTGCAGCTCGTCGCGATCAAGCAGCGCCAGGCGCACGGCAGGAGCATCGCCGAGATCCAGGTCGAGTTGGCCGGGGCCAGTGATGCGACGCTGCGGGAGATTGCGGCGACGCCGGACGCGTTACCGGCCGCGACCGCTGAGGCCGAACCTCAGCCCGAGCCGGCGGCCCGGGTCGCCCGGTTCTGGACCGAGCGGCCCACGCCGGCGCCGGCCGACGCCGAGACCGCGGCGGCCGCGCCCCCGCGGGCAGAGCCGGCGCTGCTCACGGGCGTGCCACTTGACGGCGGCGCGTTCCTGCTGCTGCCGGCGACGCCGGACCACGACGATCAGGCGGCCATCCTGGCCGCCGCCGGACCGCTGCTCGACCTGTTGTCCGCACGAGGCCTGCTGAGGAGCGAATGATGAACGCTGTCACACCGATGACCGAGGCCGAGCTGAGCCACGAGCGGGCCCGCAGCACCACGGGCGAGTCCGGGCTCGGCGCCCTGCGCACCGAGCGCGGCAACCTGCCGCTGGACCGGCTCGACCTGCGCGCCGACATCACCGGCCTGGTCAGCCGCATCGAGTTGACCCAGGACTTCCTGAACGTGCACGACCAGGCGCTCGAGGCCACGTACGTGTTTCCGTTGCCCGACCGCGCCGCCGTCACCGGGATGCGGATGGTGGCCGACGGCCGGGTCGTCGAGGCGAAGCTGGCCGAGCGCGGTGCCGCCCGCCAGCAGTACGAAGACGCGATCGCGGCCGGGAAGCGTGCCTCGATCGCCGAGGAGGAGCGGCCCGACGTGTTCACGATGCGGGTCGGCAACATCCTGCCGGGCGAGCGCGTCACCGTCACGCTCACACTGGCCGGGCCACTGTCCATGGAGGATGGTGAGGCGACGTTCCGGTTCCCGCTCGTGGTCGCACCGCGATACATCCCGGGCGCGCCGCTGCCCGGGCCCAGCGTCGGCGACGGTCACGCCGACGACACCGGCGCCGTGCCGGACGCCTCGCGGATCACGCCACCCGTGCTGCTGCCCGGGTTCCCCAACCCGCTGCGGCTTTCCATCGACGTCGGCGTCGACCCGGGCGGCCTGCCGTTGGGGGCGATCCGGTCCAGCCTGCACACGGTGGTCGAGGAAGGCGGGCGGATCCGGGTGCGACCCGGGGAGCGGGCAGACCGGGACTTCGTGCTGCGTCTCGCGTACGGCGCTCCGGACGAGTCGGCCGCGCTCCTGACGGTCGCCGACGCCGAGGGCGACGAGGGGACGTTCCAGCTGACCGTGCTGCCGCCGACCGGCGCCGGCACGCCCCGCCCGCGCGATGTGGTCCTGCTGCTCGACCGCTCGGGCAGCATGCGTGGCTGGAAGATGGTCGCCGCCCGCCGGGCCGCCGCCCGCATCGTCGACACGCTCACCGACGCCGACCGGTTCGCCGTCCTGGCCTTCGACCACACGGTCGACGAACCCGACGCGCTGCCGTCCGGGCTCGTCGCCGCCACCGACCGGCACCGCTTCCGGGCCGTCGAGCACCTCGCCAGCATGGCGGCACGGGGCGGCACCGAACTGCTGCCGCCACTTCGCCGCGGTCTCGGATATCTGACCGCCGCCGACGGCGAGCGCGACCGCGTGCTCGTGCTGGTGACGGACGGCCAGGTCGGCAACGAGGACCAGATCCTGCGCGAGGCGGCCGGCGACCTGGCCCGCGTGCGGGTGCACACCGTAGGGGTGGACCGGGCGGTCAACGCCGGCTTCCTCGGCCGGCTCGCCGCCGCCGGCGGTGGGCGCTGCGAGCTGGTGGAGAGCGAAGACCGGCTGGACGAGGCGATGGACAACATCCACCGGCGGATCGGCGCTCCCCTCGTGTCCGGTGTCTCGATCGCCGCGAACGGACTGTCGCCCGTCGACGACACGTGGACGCCCGGCCGCCTGCCGGACCTGTTCCCCGGCGTGCCGTACGTGGTCTCGGGACGCTATCGAGGCGCCGCGGCCGGCGGGCTCACCCTGCGGGGCACGACCCGGGACGGTAGCGCCTGGACGGTCACCGCCGACGCCAAGCCGAGCGACAACCCCGCGCTCACCGCGATCTGGGCCAGGGCACACCTGCGCGACCAGGATGACCGGTACGCCACCGCGAGCGGCCGCGACCTGACGAAGCTCGAGCGGCGGATCGTCGACACGTCACTGCGGTTCGGCGTGCTGTGCCGGTTCACCGCGTACCTCGCGGTGGACAGCCGAGTGGTCGCCGAGGGCGGCTCCGGCCACCGCATCATCCAGCCGGTCGAGCCGGCCTCCGGCTGGGACATGCTTGCCGCAGGGCCGGTGGCCATGAGGGGTGGGCCCCAGCGGTCGGAGACAGCTGGGTTCGACGGGTACACCACCCAGGCATTCACGCGGGCCGTTCCCGCCGCACCTGCTGCGGCTCCCGCCCCACCCGCCACCGTCGCGGGCGACCGGGCCGACCTGGCCGACCTGGCCGACCTGGCCGACCTGGCCGACCTGGCCGCGCGTGAGGCACAGCGGTTGCGTGACCTCACCGGCCGTCCGGCCTACGAGCGACGCGAAGCTCTCGAAGACCTCGGCAGCCGGCTGGCCGCCCTCGCCGTCGACGGCCCGCTGCGAATGCTCGCCGAGACCCTGCGGCCGGAGACGATCCGCAGCCGCCCGTTCGACGAGCTGTGGGCGTACGCCCTGGAAGTCCTGGACAAGGTCGCGAACGCGGAGCCGAAGCGCAGTTCGTCATTCTGGCGCCGCTCCTAGAGGACTGGGACCGCCGCGCGGATCACCAGGACCAATCCGACCAGGAGGACCAGGGCCGCGGTGATGAGAGGGGTGACGGTGGCGGCCCGGCCGGAGACGGTGTCGATCCGGTGCGCCAGGCGGCCGTGGACGTGGACCAGGAGGAGGCCCGTCGCGGTGAGGACGGCGGCCATGCCGACGCCGTAGGCCACCACCAGGAGGACTCCGAACCAACTGCGGCCCAGGGCGATGGCGCTGAGCAGCACGATGAGCGCGGACGGGCTCGGCACCAGGCCGCCGGCCACACCGAGGCCGACGAGGCCGCGCCGGCGGTGGTCGTGGGCGCCATGGCCATGGTGGTGGTGATGGTCCTGTCCGTGCGCGCCCACGGTGGCGAGGACCGGCGTCAGGGCCACGGCGGCCGGCCGGTTCACCGCGGATCGCAGCAGCGCCGCGCCGATCGCCGTGATGATGAGTCCACTGAGGATGCCGAGCCAACCCAGCACGGCTTCGCCGGCGATCGACGTGGCGGCGGTCAGCAGCAGGCCGAGGATGAGCACGCCGCCGGTGTGCGTGGCGGTGACCGTCGCGCCGACAGTGAAGGCATCGCGGTACGAACCCCGGCGGCCCGCGATGTAGGCGGCGATCACGGTCTTGCCGTGTCCGGGCAGCAGTGCGTGCCCGGCACCGAGGATCAACGCCAGCGCGATCGCGAGCAGGCCGGCCAACGGGGTGAGATGGTCAGCGCCCGTCAGGTCGTTGAGGCGGTTGCTCAGGCCGCCGAGCGCGCGGGCGACCGGACCGGACGAGTCGACGGCCGCTGCGGCGGCGGCGCCGTGCGCGGCGCCGTCCGCGGTGGTGCGCAGGGTCACCGATCGTTGATCCAAGGGCGAGGAGAGCAGGTCGTCCGGGTACGACCGCAGGGCGTCGCTGACGCTCGTGGTAGGCACCGGCGGGTCCTGCAGGCCGACCCCGGCACCGGTCGCGGTGATCTCGTGCCAGCCGATCCGGTCGGTGCGATATGCGTCGGTGAACCGGACGGTCGCAGCGCCGTGCAGGTCCGCCGCGACGGTCAGGCGGCACGACGTGCGCCCGGTGGCCAGGTTGGCCGCACCGGGTAGGTATTCGAAGGTGCTGCCCTCGACGCGCCAACCCAGCAGCCGACCGTCCACCTCGACCCGCACGGCTGCCGCCAGCGCCGCGCAGGTTCGCCGCGCGTAGTCCGCAAGCTCGCCGGCGTCGGTGACGCCGTCGCCGGAACGGTCGACGTCCGCGCGCTGCTGCAGCGTCGGGATCTCGGCCTCGTCGACGACCGCGGCGTCCTCGATCCGGTCGGGAAGCAGCCGCAACCCGTGGAAATGGTTGACGGTGAAGTTGCCGAGGGGGTGGGCCGACGCCGGTGCCGGTGTGAGGAGAAGCGTCGCGGCGGCGGCGGCCAGGACCGCCAGCAGGCGCCTCACGCCGGCCCGCCCAGCGAGTCCAGCAACGCCCGCGCGCGCGGCGCTTGCAGCGGGTCGAAGTGCGGGTTGATCCCCATCGCCGTGGTCAGGTCGGCGCGGGCCTTGTCGCGGTCGCCGAGCGCGGCCAGGATCGCGCCCCGGTGGTAGTACAGCGCCGCGTTGCGCCACCCGAGCTTGATCGCGGCGTCGGCATGGGACAGCGCCTCGTCGTCGCGGCCGTTGCGGTGCAGTGCCCACGCCAGCGTGTCCGCGGCCAGCGCGTTCGGGCGCGCCGCGAACTCGGCCCGGGCGTCGGTCAACGCCTCGGCCGGCTGGTCGTGGTCGGCGGCGAACCGGGCGGCGGTCAGCTTGTCGACGACCCCGTTCGCGGTGAACAGGGCCTGCGCGGCGTCCAGCAGGTCGTACTGCTGCCGGGCCTGGTCCGTGCGGCCGGCCGCGGTCAGCACGTCGCCGTACTCGGCCAACAGCTCAGGCAACGGCAGCGCCTGGGTGACCCGCGCGTAGTCGGCCAGAGCCTGCTCGGTGCGCCCGAGCGCGAAGGCGGCCTTGCCCCGGCCGGCATAGGCGAGCTGATAGGTCGCGTCGGCCGCGATCGCCTGGTCGTACTCCTTGAGTGCGCCGGCCTGGTCGCCGGCGTTGAACGCCAGTTCGCCGAGGTAGTAGCGGCAGAAAGCGACATCGGCGGGCGCCGCCGCGTCGTCGAGGGCCCGCTGCAGCGCATAGCGGGCCCGCGGCACGTCCCCGTGCAGCTCCAGGTCGTAGGAGGCGCGGGCGAACGCGGAGATGCCGGGCTCGACGTCGAGCATCCGCTGCACGGCGTCGCGGGCTTCCTGATAGGAACCGAGCTGCGTCAGCGCATCGACGATCACGCCCTGTGCGCTGCCCGCCGACGCATTGACCTTCTCCGCCTTGCGACCCCAGTCGAGGGCCGCCGGGAAATCGTGGCGCGCGTTGGCCAGCGCACCCATCCCCACCAACGCCTGCCAGTTCGTCGCCGACTCGAGCTCCAACGACCGGCGCAACGCGCCCTCGGCCTTGGGGTAGAACGCCGGGTTGCCGGTCACCCGGGCCTGCTGCACGTACGCCGAGCCGAGCGCGGCCCACGTCGACCAGTCCTTGGGCACGGTCCTGAGCCGCCGCTGCGCCGCGTCGATCGCGGACGCCAGCGTCGCGCCACCGACGTGCGAGTCGAGCGGGCCGGAGAGGGGGCCGGAGAGAGGGCTCGAGACCGGCCCGGCCGGCTCAAAGCCGCGGACGAAGATCGTGCCGACAGCGAGCACCGCACCGGTCAGCACGAGCACGGCCGGCAACCAGCGCCGGGGCCTCATCGGGGACCCCCGTCGAGGGTGGCATAGGCGACGAGATTGTCGCGGTACGCCCCCGCGGCCTGGTCGAAGTCGCCGGAGCAGGTGATCAGGCGCAGTTCCGCGCGGGCGCTGGCCGCGTACACCTCACCGCTCGGGAAGGTGTTCTTCGGATAGTCGGCCAACCGGTACACGGTGAACGTGCGGACCGCACCGTCGATGCCACTCACCTCGATCTTGCTGCCCTTCTTGAGCTCCCGGAGCCGGAAGAAGACGGCCGGGCCGGTTGCCGAGTCGACGTGCCCGGCGATCACGGCCGGCGGCCCGCCGGCGTCGCCGGGACTCGGGCCGCCCGCGTACCAGCCGGCGACCTGGTAGTCGGTCGGCACCTCGAGCGTCCCGTCGGCGAGCCGCCGGAGGTCGACCAGCGGCGACCGCACGCCGATCGACGGGATGCGCAACTGCGCTGGCTGCGCGGCGGCGGCCCGCACCGCGGCCACCCCGGCGGCGCTGGGCGCGGGCGGGGTCGCGACCGGCGGCGACGCCGGGTCGTGCGGCACGAGCCAGATCGCCAGCCCCGCGAGGCCCACGACGGTCAGCGTCACGAGCCAGGTGCGACGGAGCACGCCGGCACCCGTACCCGATGCGTCCAAAGCTCCTGCTCCTCCCGGTCGAGACGGTGCGGCGCGGCCTGGCTGGCCGCGCCGCACCCGCCGTGCGTCAGCGCGCGTCGAGCCACGCGTTGCGGCGGCGCAGCAGGACGAAGCCGCAGAAGATCAGGGCCGCCGCGCCGAAGCCGGCGCCGACCCGGGTCCAGTCGCCGCCCGCGGTGCCGCCGGCGCCACCGGGAACGCCGCCGTTCGGCATGCCACCGGCGTCGATCTGGTTGACCGCCACGTTGCTGGGCAGCGCGAGGTACGGGAACGTGTCACCGAACGGCACGTTGTTGACGTTGACCTTGTCGCCCGCGGCCAGTGCCGGCACCAGCTGCCCGGTCTGCGCCGCACCTTCGAACGCCTGCAGCGAGATGTCCACGACGTCGTCGGTCAGGCGCCGGCCGTTCGGGAAGCCCTGGTTGTCACCGCCCAGCACGCCCAACCGGTTGGGGTTCGCGGTCACCGGGACGCTCATGTTCAGGCGCAGCTCCTCGGCCGGCACGAACTTGCTCGGGTCGACGTCGCCGTTGAGGATCTGCGAGTTGAGGTCCGCCTGGATCGGCGGCGTCGAGCCGTCGAGGGTCGGTGCCTTCTTCGCGATGCCCGTCAGGTAGATCTCGACCAGGTCGTTACGCGGCGTCGCCGGGGCCGGGATGCCGTAGATCCCCTGGATCACCTGGGGCAGCTCCGGGTTGGTGACGCGCGCGACCAGCGCTGGGTTCTTCGCGTCGTCGGCCGGGGTGCTGGCGTTGAACGCGTCCTTCTGGTTCGCCGCCGGGACCAGCTCGTTGACCAGCGGGTTGCCCAGCCGCGAGACCTGCACCTGGTGGTCGCCGGCCTTGGGGTCCGCGACGTTCATGGTGTCCTTGGACGTCGCGCTCCAGATCCCGATCACCGGGTTCCTGGTCGCGTCGCCGTTGAGCGCCAGAGCCGTCTTGGGCACCTGCAGCGCGATCGACTGCACGTTGTAGCCCGCCAGGGTGTCCTGCCCGCGCTCGGACAGGTTGCCGCCGTAGATGAGGTCGAACACCCGCAGGTCCAGGAAGAACGGGTCCTCGGCCTGCCCGACGTAGCTCTTGCCGCCA
>NZ_BONC01000015.1 GCF_016862515.1 Asanoa iriomotensis | reverse complement strand
GGTAGGGCCGCGGCGTGCCCTCGGGCGACCGGACTGGCGTGATCTCCTCGTCGAACAGGCCGCGCGCGACTGCCTCGGAACACCGCTGCTGGCTGCGCAGCGCCCAGCCGTCCTGCTCGGAGCGGCCCACTCCGTGCAGCGCGGCCTCGTCGGACGCCTGAATGGCGCGCGGCACGCCGGTATGCGGGCACGCGATCACGAGTTGGTCGGCCATCCGCACGTCGCCCAAGCGATGGCCCCAGCGCAGACCGTCCAGGAAGAACGGCACCGCGCTGAGGTTCTCCGCCCCGCCGGCCAACACGACGTCGGTGTCCCCGCTGCGCACGCCGCGGCTCGCCAGTGCGAGGGCGGCCAGCGACGAGCAACAGGCACGGTCAACCGTGTACGACACTCCCTCCGGCGGCAGCCCCGCGCGCAGCGCGGCTTGCCGCGCGATCGACCGGTCCGAGCCCGGGAAGTTGACACCGAGGACTAACTCGTCCACATCGGACTCTTTCAGTCCGCTCCGCTCCATCGTGGAACGGATGGCGACCGCGGCCAGCGCCGCGACGGACGCCTCCCGCAGCGCGCCGCCGAAGGAGCCGAATGGGGTGCGTGCCGCCGCCACGAGCACCACGTCACCGTCAGACATGACGCTCCTTACCCGCCCAGTACGACTCCCGCAGCACCCGCTTGGCGATCTTCCCGGTCGATCCCCGCGGCAGCGAGGCGACGAACTCGACCGAGCGGGGCTTCTTGTAGCCGGCCAGCGTCGCGGCGCAATGCTCGACCAGCGCCCGCTCCGAGGGCGCGGTCCCCGGGCGCGGTACGACGACCGCCTTCACCGCCTCGCCCCACCGGTCGTCGGGCACCCCGATCACCGCCACCTCGGCGACAGCGGGGTGTTGCGCGAGTGCCGCCTCCACCTCGGCCGGGTACACGTTGTAGCCACCGCTGATGATCATCTCACGGATTCTGTCCACGATGGACAGGGTGCCGTCGTCGTCGCGGCGGGCCACGTCCCCCGTGCGGTACCAGCCATCCTGGAAGACCTCCCGGTCCGCGTCCGGCCGCCCCCAATAGCCCCGCATCACGTTCGGACCGCGAACCCACAGCTCTCCGGGCTGCCCGTCCGGCACGTCGTTCCCGTCCCCACCGACGAGCCGGGTCCGGACGGTGGTTACCTCGCGACCGGCCGAGCCCAGCCGGGCCTGCTCGTGCGCCCGCAGCACGAGCACCGGATGCGGCGCCTCGCACGAGCCGTAGACCTGCACGAACCGGGGCCCGAACACCTCGATCGCCTCTTCCTGCCGGGCCGGAGCGATCGGCGAGCCGCCGTACGTGATCGCGCGCACGGACTCCAGACGCGCCGCGCGCCCCCGGGCCGCCTCGGTCAGCGCGACGATCATGGTGGGAACCAGGAAGCTGTGCGTCGCGCGCTCCCGCGCCGCCAGCGCCAGGAAACCCTCCGGATCCCAGGAGCGCACCGGCAGGTTGCGACTGCCGCGCAGGAAGTGCGCGAGCACCTTCGACCCACTGCCGTGCGCCATCGATCCCACGTGCACCATCCCGTCACCGGGGCGCGGATCGATCTCGTCGGCGAGCATGTTCATCGTCGCGGCAAGCCGGCTGCGGTTCGTCGCGGTGGCCCCCTTGGGTCGTCCGGTAGTGCCGGAGGTGTAGAGCAGGAAGCTCGGTGCGTCGGGATCCAGCACCACGCCGGCCGGCCTGTCGCTGGCGCCGGCGAGCAGATCCTCGTAGTCGAGCCCGAGGCGACCGGCCCCGAGTCGGATCAGATGGCGCAGGTCCGGGCAGCGCGCCCGCAGTTCCGCCGCCGACTCCTCCTCGTCGGCGTCGAAGATCAGAACGTCGGCGCCCGAATCGGTGAGCACGAAGGCCCGCTCGTCCAGCGTCAGCCGGGTGTTGACCGGCACCCGCACGCGGCCGGACTTCGCGATGCCGAAGTCGACCTCAACCGACTCGAGCCGGTTCGGCAGCAGCATCGCGACCCGTCCACCGATCGCCCCGCCCAGGCCGACGAGTGCGTTGGCCAGCCGGTTCGAGCGCCGCTCGACATCGGCGAAACTGGCCGTACGCTCACCGTCGACCACGGCGGGCTGGCCGCCGAACCAGGTTGAGGCGCGGGCGACCAGGACGTCGATCGTTACCATCTCGGCTCCCTGCTAGAGGTGTGGACCAGACTTCCACAATATGACAACATCAGGAAGTGCCTGATGACCGATTGGCCGCGGAGGTCGGCCGGTGGGGCGAGGACTATGGCGACCGCCTCTCCGGATCCGACGACCGCACTGTCTCCGGGATGCCCGTCGCGCCCCTCTACACCCCGCTCGACATCGCCGACGGGCCCGAGGACCACCTGACCGAACGCGGGCTCCCTGGCGAGTTCCCGTTCACCCGCGGCATCCGCCCCGGCATGTACCGCGAGGGCCTGTGGGTCATGGGGCAGTACTCCGGTCGCGCCTCACCCGCCGAGACGAACCGCCGCATCCGCAGCCTCCTCGCCAGCGGGCAGCGAGGATTCTCGGTTGCCCTCGACCTGCCGACCCAGAACGGGCTGGACTCCGACCACCCGCTCGCCGCCGGCGAGGTCGGCAAGGTTGGGGTGCCGATCGACACGCTCGCCGACATGGAAGATCTGCTCGACGGCATCGCCCTCGACCAGGTGTCCCAGATCCGGACTACCGCCAATGCCATCGGCCCGATCGCCGTGGCTCTCTTCGTGGCGGGCGCCGAGGCCAACGGGTACCGGCCGGCCGACTTCAAGGTGATGCTGCAGAACGACGTGCTCAAGGAATACCTCGCCCGCGGCACCTACATCTTCCCGCCGCGCCGGGCGCTGGAGTTCACCGTCGACGTCATCGAGTACTGCGCCCGGGAGCTGCCGCACTGGGAACCCATCGAGTTCTGCGGGTACCACATCCGCGACGCGGGCGGCTCGGCCGTTCACGAGTTGGCCATCGCGTTCGCCAACGGGATCGAGTACATCGACGCGGCGCTGCTCCGTGGCCTCCGGGTGGAGGACTTCGCCCACAACGTCTACCTGTTCCTCGCCGCCCACATCGACCTGCTCGAAGAGGTGGCGAAGTTCCGGACCGCCCGGCGGATGTGGGCCCGGCTCATGCGCGACCGCTACCACGTCACCGACCCGCGGGCATGCGCGGCGAACATCTTCGTCTATACCCTCGGCAGCCTGCAGACTGCCCAGGAGCCGTTGAACAATGTCGTGCGCATCGCCTACCAGGCCCTCGCTGCGATTCTCGGCGGCGTGCAGACGCTCGCGACGTCCTCGTACGACGAGGCGCTTCAGCTGCCCGGGGAACAGGCCGTCCGCGTCGCGCTGCGGACCCAGCAGATACTCGCCCACGAGACGGGGGTGACACGCACGGCCGACCCGCTCGGCGGCTCGTACGTGGTGGAAGCGATGACCGACCAGCTCGAACAGACGGTGGCAGAGGAGCTCGAACGCATCCGGGACAATGGTGGGGCACTGGCCGCGCTGGAGTCGGGCTGGCTGCGCGGGACGCTCGACGACGAGGCGTACCGCCAGCAGATGCTGATCGAGCAGGGACACCGCACGGTCGTGGGCGTGAACCGCTTCGCCACCGACCAGGTGCCCGAGCTGGGTGACTTCGGCGGCGGTCCGGACGGCGATGTCGAGGCCGCACAGCGCGAACGGCTGGCCAAAGTCAAACGCGACCGTTCCCCCAGCGCCGTGGCCGACAGCCTCACCGAGGTTGCCGCGGCGGCGCGCCAGGGCGGCAACACCGTTCCGGCGATCGTCACCGCGATCCGTAGCTACGCCACGGTCGGCGAGATCTGCCAGGCACTCGCATCGGTATGGGGACGCGCCTCGGCCGCTGAGTCAAGGAGCCGCGATGCCCGTTGACCCGACGGTAGTCGGCCGCGAGGGACCGGAGCGCACCCGCCACTGGTCCTCCGCTGACGCGCTGCTCTACGCCGTCGGAGTGGGCGCGGGCATGGACGACCCGACCAACGAGCTCGCGTTCACCACCGAGAACTCCACCGGCGTCGAGCAGCGAGTGCTGCCCACGTTCGGCGTGCTGCTGGCCCACGCACCCCTGCCCCCGTTGGGCCACTACGACCCGGCCCGGCTCGTGCACGCCGAACAGTCCCTGACACTGAGCGGCCCAATCCCGACCGAGGGCACGGTGCGGGCCAGGACGCGCGTAACCGATGTGTACGACAAGGGCTCCGGCGCGCTCGTCGTCGTCGAGTCCACCGCCACCCTCCCCGATGGGCAGGTACTCGTGGCTACCCGCAGCGCGGTCTTCCTCCGCGGCGAAGGCGGGTTCGGCGGCGAGCGTGGCCCGCGGGACACGTGGGCGGTGCCGGAGCGCGAACCGGACCGCGTCGTCACCTACCCGACCCGTCCCGAGCAGGCGCTGTTGTACCGGCTCAGCGGCGACCGCAACCCCCTGCACGCGGACCCGGCGTTCGCCGCCCGGGCCGGGTTCGACCGTCCGATCCTGCACGGGCTGTGCACGTACGGTGTGACCGGCCGCGCGCTGCTGCACGAGATGGCCGGCTCGGATCCGGCCCGCCTGCGCACGATGTCCGGCCGCTTCAGCGCGACCGTGACTCCGGGACAGAGCCTGACGGTGGAGATGTGGGCGCAGGACGACACCGTGCTGTTCCGTACCCGCGCAGACGACGGGACCGTCGTTATCGACCGCGGTCAGGCGACAGTTTCAAAGCTGCGGGAATCGAGGAATGATCACCATCGGCCCGTCGGCGATGTAGTTCGGCGGAAGTGCTGTGTCGTCGCCGGCATGTGTGATTGCCGGCTGGGTCCCTGAGCGGACGTCCAAGTTTCGGAACTGGCTCGAAACCGAGGCGTGTGGCGCGCTACCAACGTCTCTTCCGAGATTTCATCCGACCTGGACGGAACCACACCCGGCGCCGCGTTACGCGCTGAGCTGATGGCCGCGGCGGGTGGTGTCGGCACACAACCACGATCCGGCGAGTGCTCCAGCGCACCTGACTGTCACCGCGGCGTTGTGCGGGTCACCGGCCGGCAGGATGGCCCGCAGACGACGGAAGTGGTTAACTGTATTCTACAGGTAGATGGTTGCTCACCGCGGTCACAGGTGTGAGGAGCGGTTGTGGATCAGCCCATTCCCACCCCTGAACACGACGAGACCCGAAAGTCCTCGAGTGCGCTCGTGGTCGTGACCTTGGCGATGTGCGGCACCGTCGTCTCGCTCCAACAGACCCTCGTACTCCCGGTGCTGCCGGATTTTCCCCGCCTGTTGCACACCTCCATCGACAACGCATCCTGGCTCGTGACAGCAACGCTGCTGTCCGGAGCCGTCGCCACACCGACGCTGTCACGGCTCGCCGACATGTTCGGCAAGAAGCGCATGATGCTGGTGGCGCTCGCAGTCATGGTTGCCGGTTCTGTGGTCGGCGCGTTAGGCCAGTCTTTGCCTCTCCTCATCGCCGCCCGGGCGCTACAGGGCGTTGGTGTCGCACTCATCCCGATCGGGATCGCCATCATGCGAGACGAGCTCCCGCGGGAGCGGCTCGCGCTCGGCGTGTCGCTCATGAGCGGCACGCTCGCCGTCGGCGCCGGGGCAGGTCTGCCGCTGGCGGGTCTGATCATCGAGCACGTCGACTGGCAGTCCCTCTTCTGGGTCAGCGCCGCCGCGGGCATCGTGATGTTCGCGGCAGTCGCACTGGCCGTCGACGAGTCCCCGGTACGCACCAGCGGATCATTCGACTATCCAGGCGCCGTACTGCTTTCGGCCTCTGTCACCGCGCTACTGCTCGCGCTCTCGAAGGGCTCACACTGGGGCTGGCTGTCCTATCAGACCATCGGCCTGGCCGCACTCGGCATCCTCCTGGTCATCGCATGGCTACCGCTCGAGTTGCGGGTGCGTAGTCCCTTGGTCGACGTGCGGGTCGCCGCCCGCCCAGCTGTGCTCCTGGTCAACATCGCCTCCGTGCTGACGGGCTTCGCGATGTTCGCCAACATGCTGGTGACGACCCAGTTGCTGCAACAGCCTGCGATCACCGGCTACGGCCTGGGATTCGACATCCTCCACACCGGGCTGTGGCTGGCACCGGGCGCCCTCGTGTTCGGCGCCATGGCGCCCGCGTCGGCGTGGATCACAAGACGCTTCGGCCCGGCGACGACTCTCCTGTCAGGGGCCTCGACCATGGCCGTGGCGTACGCCGTCCGGCCGTTCCTCAGTCATGAGCTCTGGCAGATCGTGGCTGGCTCCATGTTGGTCGCTGTCGGCACGTCGATGACGTTCGCCGCGATGCCAAGCCTGATCATTCGAGCTGTCCCGGCGACACAGACCGCGGCCGCGAACGGGCTCAACACCGTGCTTCGTTCCGTCGGCACATCCACCTCGAGCGCCGCCTTGGCCGCCGTGACGACTACTGCGGTCATCCGGGTCGACGGCATGGTGTTTCCGAGCTTCGGGGCTTTCACCACCATGTTCTGGGTCGCCGGGGCGACATCGCTCGTGGCAGGGCTGATAACGCTGCCCCTCTTGCGCATCAGTGAGCGGGCACCTGCGCGGGTGGACGACATTGATCGTCCTCAGGAAGCCGCCGTGCGCGGTCAGGTTGTCAGCGGCGACGGCAACCCGACGCGCGACGCGGTGGTCACCTTGGTCACGCGGTCAGGCCAGTTGGTCGACTGGAGCCCCACAGACGCGGCGGGTTTCTTCTCGCTCACGATGCCTGGCGCTGGCCGCTACCTCCTCGTCACAGTCGCCGAAGGCTGGGCACCGCACACGCGGCTCGCGAACTTGCGTGCGGGTCAGGACCTGGCGCCCGCCGTGCTGACCGGCCGGCTCACGGTCGAAGGCCAGGTCAGCGATGCCCAACGCCCGACGACCGTCGCGGCAACGTCAGTCACCCGAGCACTACCCGAAACCAGCTAAAGCTGACCAGCAGACAGCCGACTGCGGATCCGCGGGGGTCGGCAGGTCCAAAGTCCCGGACGGGATCAGCACGTTCGCACAGCCGGCTACTTGGCCACCCGGGTCACATAACCGGCGCCCGTCGTCAGTTTCCTCCTGAACCCTTCATTTGTATCCAACGCCGCTCGACCTGGACATAGCGAACCGGTTCCGGCCGTTGCCATGAACCGGATCAGGAAGCGGGCAGGGGTTGCGGCCACGGATGTTGCACCGGTCTCCCCAGCCGCTGCGCGACGGGGCGGGAAAGAAGCGGAGCGAGCTCGGTGCGCTGTTCCTCGGTCAGCGGCGTCGACCGCCCGATAAACCGCATTTGACCACGCACGTCGAAGCGACCGACGAGCACCGTCTGCGGCGCGCGGGTCCACCTGGTAACGCCGTCAATTATTGCCTCTGCGGTGTGCGGAAGCACACCGCTCGTCAGGGTCGATCTGTACGAGCGCGCCCAGGACAACATCAAACACCGCGGCGCATCGGGCGAGAGCGGCAAGGCGCCGCGCCGAACCGAGCGCCCCTACCTCTACCGCAGTCTGATCACATGCGGCCTCTGCGAAACGCGAATGGTCGACAACCCCAACCACGGACGCCTCTACTACCGGTGCAAGGCAACGCGTGACTTCGTCCGTCAGCACGGCATCGCGCACCCGCCAGTCCTCTACCTCCGCGAGGACGCCATCGCCGACCAGATCGACCGGTCCTGTTCGAAGAGTTGGGATCCGAAAGCTGACCCCAACCTTGCGCCAGATCGCCGACGCCCACCACCGCGCACAACTCGTCGAGTACCGCGCCAACGACGAAACCGCGCGCCTCCAGAAGATCGTGGACGACTGCGACACGAAGACCGCCCGATACCGAGCGGCGCTCGACGCCGGATGCGACCCGGGCCTCATCGCCGGCTGGATCCGCGAAACCGCAACGATCCGGACCGCCACCCTGGCCAGAATCGGTGTCGCCGACGGACCACCGCAGCGACCCAACGAAGATCGAATCGCCGCAATCGTGGAAGGGCTCGGCGGTCTGCTCGCGGTCCTCAATCGGGCCGACCCACGCGACAAGGCGGAGATCTATGGCCGCATCGGTCGGTCGCCCTCGCGAACCTTGTCCGGGCCAAGTTCGTCGTCGCCAACATTGGACGAGGTGGGGGTGCCCAGGTCCTGGCTGGCGCCGCTCGGGATCCTCAAGGGCGCCGGAGTCGTCGGGCTCCTGCTCGGCCTGCTGGGCCTGCGGTCCCTCGGTGTCGTAGCCGCGTGCGGACTCGTCCTGTTCTTCGCCGGAGCACTCGGCACGCACGTTCGTGCTCGCGTGTTCCACAACATCGCGTTCCCAGGGGCGTTCCTCGGGTTGGCCATCGCGTCCGCCGCCCTAGCGGTCGCCGCCCGCTAGGCGACCATCGGACCCGTCGCCACCGTTGGGGATCGGACCCGAAGGTTTGGTGGCGGACGTGGCCGGCGAAGCGGTCGGGGTTGTGTTGTCATGACATCGGCTCTTAACGTCTGGTGACCGTTTCGGTACAGTGACGACCGCGAGATCCCCGCACAGCGAGGAGGTACCGTGAGCCGCCCCCAGATCGCGGTCGACCGGAACAGCCCTGTCCCGCTCTACTTCCAGGTCGCAGAGCAGTTCGCCGCAGCGATCCACCGTGGCGAGCTCGCGCCCGGTGACCGCCTGGACAGCGAGCTGCGGCTGGCCGACCGGCTCGGGCTGTCCCGCCCCACCGTCCGCCAGGCGATCCAGCATCTCGTCGACAAGGGACTGATCGTGCGCCGCCGCGGGGTCGGCACCCAGGTCGTGCGGGTCGAGGTGCGGCGGTCGGTCGAGCTGACCAGCCTGCACGACGACCTGCTGCGCAGCGGCCAGCGGCCGTCCACATCGGTGCTGGAGCTGGCCGTCGTGCGCTGCCCGCCGGAGGTCGCCGCCGCGCTCGGCGTGGCACCCGGCACCGAGGTGCAGCACCTGCGGCGGCTGCGGTTCGCCGACGGCGAACCGCTCGCCGTGATGGAGAACTGGCTTCCGGTCGACCGGGTCCGGCTCACCATCGACGCGCTGCAGCGCGACGGCCTCTACGGGATCCTGCGCGCGGGTGGCATCCGGATCCGCAGCGCCCACCAGCTCATCGGCGCCCGGGCGGCGACCGGGGCGGAGGCGCACATGCTCGGCGAGCGGCGCGGCGCACCGGTGCTGACCATGACCCGCACCGGGTACGACGACCAGGGGTTGCACGTCGAGCACGGCGCGCACATCTACCGTGCCACCCGCTACTCGCTCGAGGTGTCCGTCGCCGAGCGGTGAAGCGAATGTTTCCAGAACATATCGATGACAGGTATTTACGTCGTCAGGCTGTCATGACATTGTGGCCGGAGCACCGCTGGTGGCAGATCCCGCGGCCGGCGGGCGACCCGCGAGTCTCTTCGAAGCCTCTCCTTGCGAAGGGAAGCAGCCCATGTCAGCCAAGCCGAGACACGCGACGCGCGTGCTCGCCGCGTGCATCGCCACCGCCCTCGCCCTCACCACAGCGGCCTGCGGCGACTCGTCCGAGCCCGCGGGCAAGGACGCCAAGAACATCACCCTCACGATCTCCGCCAACGCGATCGCCGGAGGCAAGAATGCCGCCGGTGCGGAGTGGATCGAGAAGTGGGTCATCCCACGGTTCGTCGAGGCGCAGAAGGCCAAGGGTGTCACCGCCAAGGTCACCTTCGTGCCGAGCGGCGTCGACGACGAGCAGTTCAAGACCAAGCTGGCCCTCGACCTGCGCTCCAAGGGCGGCGCCGACGTGATCGCCGTCGACGGCATCTGGGTCGGCGAGTTCGTGCAGGCCGGATACCTCAAGCCCCTCGACGAGGTGGCCGGCGACCAGGTCGAATCCTGGGAGGGCTGGTCACAGATCCCGGAGACGGTGCAGGGCCTGGGCACCTTCGAGGACAAGCGCTACGGCATCCCGCTGGGCACCGACGGCCGGGTCCTCTACTACAACAAGAAGCTGTTCGCCCAGGCCGGCCTGCCGGCCGAATGGCAGCCAACGAGCTGGCAGGAGATCCTCGACGCCGGCGCCAAGCTCAAGGCCCTACCCGGCGTGACCCCGATCCAGCTCAACGCCGGCACCGCCATGGGCGAGGCGACCACGATGCAGGGTGCGCTGCCGCTGCTGGTCGGCGCAGGTGGCGAGATCTACCACGACGGCAAGTGGGCCGGTGCCGGTCAGCCGGTCAAGGACATGCTCGACCTCTACAGCAAGATCTACGCCGGTGGCCTGGGCGACCCGAAGCTCCAGCAGGAGGCGAAGGGTCGCGACAAGTCGTTCACCGAGTTCGCCGCCGGCAAGATCGGCATCCTGGCCGAGGGCGACTACTTCTGGCGCAGCGTGGTGCACCCCACGGACGGCATCGCCAAGATGGCCGACCGCGACGCCACCGTCGGCTACGCGATGATCCCCGCCAAGCAGCCCGGCGCCGGCATCCGCGGCCAGGACTTCGTCAGCATGTCGGGCGGCGGCGTGCGGACGCTCAACCCCAACTCCAAGTACCCGTCGCAGGCATGGGAGCTGTTGTCCTTCATGCACTCGGCGGAGGCCGTCAAGGCGGAACTGGCCGGCGCCACCCGGATCACGGCCCGCACCGACGTCAACAAGGAGGTGCTCGCGGCCGACCCGATGCTCAACTTCGTCGCCGAGAAGGTGCTCCCGGTCACCGCGTACCGGCCGCCGCTGGCGGTCTACCCGCAGGTGTCGGTCGCGCTGCAGGAGGCGACCGCCGAGGTGACCGGAGGCAAGAGCGTCGACGAGGTCGCTACCGCGTACCAGAAGAAGCTCGAAGGGATCGTCGGTGGCGCAGGCAACGTCACCTCCTGACGAACTGGTCGAGGGAGCGCGCCCGGTCACGGGCGCCTCCCCCGCCCCCGACGCCGCCGGCCTGGGCCGGGCCCGGGCCACCGGGTTCCTCGTGCCCGCCATGGTGCTGATCCTGGTCTTCCTGGTGGTGCCGGCGGTCTGGACGATCTGGCTCGGCCTCACCAACTACCGGCTGACCGGGCTGGCCGCGGCCAGCCCGGAGATCGTCGGGTTGGACAACTTCACCGACGCGCTGGGCGACGAGCGGTTCCGCACCTCGCTGCTACTGACCCTCGAGTTCGTCCTCGGCTCGGCGGTCATCGGCCAGGCCGGGCTCGGTTTCGCCATCGCGTTCGCGCTGCGCGACCGGCGCGGCCCGCTGCGGCGGGTGGTCGAAGGGCTGGTCCTGCTCTCGTGGATCCTGCCCAGCTCGGTGGTCGCCTTCCTGTGGATCGCGCTGCTCGACCGGGACGCGGGCACGCTCAACGCGCTGCTGGGCATCCCCGGGATGGCCTGGTTGCTCGACTACCCGATGCTGTCGATCATCATCTTCAACACCTGGCGCGGCACGGCGTTCTCGATGATGCTCTACGCCGCGGCGCTTGAGAACGTACCCCGCTCGCACCTGGAGACCGCCCGGCTGGCCGGCGCGTCGACCTGGCAACAGCTGCGCGACGTGGTGTTCCCCCGCATCCGCGGGCACGTGTTGACCAACCTGCTGCTGATCAGCCTCTGGACGTTCAACGACTTCGCGCCGTTCCTGATCACCGCGGGCGGTCCCGAGCAGCGCTCGGAGATCCTGCCCGTGTACGTCTACAAGGTCGCCCTCTCCGGCGGCGAGCTCGGTTTCGGCGCCGCGATCTCGTTCGTCATGCTGCTGATCAACCTGGTCATCGCGTTGGTCTACCTGCGCCTGCTGGGCCGGCGGAAGGAGTCCGCGTGACCGTCACCACCGCCGAGCGGCCGACCATCGCGGTGCGCCATCTGCTCGCCCGGATCGGCCGCTACACGTTCCTCTGCCTCGTCCTCGCCTTCTTCGCGCTGCCGCTGCTCTGGCTGGCCACCGCCCCGTTCGACGACACGCCGACGGTCACGGCTTCGCTGCCCCGGTTCACTCTGGACAACTTCCGTGCGCTGCTGGACAACCCATACGCACTGCGCTCGCTGCTCAACTCCGTCTACCTGGCCGCTGGCACCGCCGCGCTGGTGGTGACGTTCGCCGCGCTCGCCGCGTACGCGCTGAGCCGGGTCCGGGTCCCGGGCCGTGACGCGCTGCTCTACGGCCTGCTGCTGCTCTCGTCGATCGTCACGGGCACCGCGACGATGGTGCCGCTGTTCGAGCTGGCTTTCCGGCTCAACCTGATCGACTCCCGGCTCGGCGTGATCCTGATCCTCAGCGGCGGCCTGCTGCCGGCCGCCATCTTCATCCTCAAGGACTTCATGGACTCCACTCCGGCGTCCTACGAGGAGTCGGCCCGGGTCTTCGGCGCCAGCCCGTTGCAGATCATGCGGCACATCGTGGTGCCGCTGGTCCGCCCGGGCCTGGCGACCGTCGGGGTGTGGGCCGTCGCCAACGTCTGGGGCAACTTCCTGGTGCCGTTCCTGCTGCTGCGCGGCCCTGACAAGGCGCCGGCGGCGGTGATCATGTACACCCTCTACACCGAGGGTGGCCAGGCCGACCTTCGGCTGCTCTCCACGTTCTCGTTGCTCTACTCGCTGCCGGTGGCGCTGATGTTCGTGTTCGTCAGCAGCCGGTACGGATTCCGCTTCCACGGAGGGATCAAGCGCTGATGTCCGCCATCACCATGCGCGAACTGACCAAGGTCTACCCCGGCGGAGTACGCGCCCTCGACGCCCTCGACCTCGACATCGTCGACGGGGAGTTCTTCGCCCTGCTCGGCCCCTCCGGCTGCGGCAAGACCACGCTGTTGCGCACCATCGCGGGGTTGGAGGTCGCCTCCGGTGGCAGCGTGCACATCGGCGAGCGCAACGTCACCAACCTGCCGCCGGGCAAGCGGGACGTGGCCATGGTCTTCCAGGACTACGCGCTCTTCCCGCACATGACCGTGCAGGACAACATCGCCTACCCGCTGCGCATCAAGAAGGTCGACCGCCGCGAGCGCACCGGCAAGGCCGCGGAGACCGCCGACGAGCTCGGCCTGTCCGCGCTCCTGCAGCGTCGACCGGGGCAGCTTTCCGGCGGCCAGCAGCAGCGCGTCGCGCTCGCCCGCGCGATGGCCTGCCACCCGCAGGTGTTCCTGCTCGACGAGCCGCTGTCCAACCTGGACGCGCGCCTCCGGCTGGAGGCACGCACGTTTCTCAAGCGGCTGCAACGCGAGCTCGGCGTCACCACCGTCTTCGTCACCCACGACCAGGCCGAGGCGCTCGCGCTGGCGGACCGGATCGCGGTCATGGAAGGCGGCCGGATCCGGCAGGTGGGCACCCCGACCGAGGTGTTCCGCCGACCGGCCAACACCTTCGTGGCCGGGTTCATCGGGTCCACTCCGATGAACCTCGTCGGCACGCGGGTGCGCGGCGACGAACTGGCCGTCGGCGCCGCCCGGCTGCCGTTGCCCGACGACGCGCGCGGCCAGGTCACCGACGGGGAACGGCTGGTCTACGCGGTCCGCCCGGAGTACCTCGACTACTCGCCGACGCAGGTCGCCGGCGCGCTGTCCGGACAGGTGGTGGTCGTGGAGAACCTGGGCAGCGTCTCGCTGGTCTCGCTCGACGTCCCCACCGACGACACCGACGGGGGCGCCTCGAGCGTCCAGGTCGTCGTCGCGGAGGGCCGCGAACCGGACCCGGGCGACACCGGCTGGGTGGTGCCCCGCCCCGGTCGGTCGCTGCTCTACCGCGACGGCGACCTGGTCACCGCCGGCGCCGAAGCCGGCGTGCCCGCCGCGGCGCAGGGCTGACCATGGTCGCACACCGGGGCAGGTGGACGCTGGGCGATCGGGCCGACGACGTGCTGCGGACGCTGCCGGTCGCCGTCCCGCCCGGCACCGCGGCGCTCACGGTGCGGCTGGACTACCCGCGCGGGGCCGGGGTCCTCGACCTCGGCTGCCTCGATGCGGCCGGCTTCCGCGGCTGGTCGGGCGGCGCCCGCGACAGCTTCACCATCACCGCCGGCTGGGCCACACCCGGCTACCTGCCCGGCGAGCTGCGACCCGGCGAGTGGCACGTGCTGCTGCGGCTGCATCGCATCCCGCCCGACGGGCTCGAGTTCGAGGTGACCGCCACCACCAGCGGCACGGCGCCCGCGGAGCCCGAGCCGCCGGCCGCGCCGCCGCGCCCGCACCGGCCGCTCCGCCGCGACCTGCCCGAGGTCGACGGCCGGCGCTGGATCGCGGGCGACCTCCACGCGCACACGGTGCACAGCGACGGGGCGCACACCATCGACGAGCTCGCCGCCCTCGCTGCCGCTCGCGGACTCGACTTCCTCGCCGTCACCGACCACAACACCGTCAGCCACCACCCGTGGCTGCCGGCGGCCTCCGACCGGTACGGCATCACCTTGCTGCCCGGCCAGGAGGTGACCACCGACCGCGGGCACGCCAACGTCTTCGGCCCCGTGAACTGGGTCGACTTCCGGCGGCCGCCCGACGACTGGCTCGCGGCCGCGCACCGGGACGGCGGACTGATGTCGATCAACCACCCGCTCGGCGGAGACTGCGCCTGGCGCCAGCCGCTCGCCGACCGCGCCCGCCTGGTCGAGGTGTGGCACTCCGGCTGGTGGGACCGGACCTGGGGCGCACCGCTGGCGTTCGCGCGCGCCTGGCGGCCCGACGTCATCCCGATCGGCGGCAGCGACTTCCACCGTCCCGGCGCCGACGCGCTGCCCGGCTCCCCCACCACCTGGCTGCTCGCCGACCGCGACGCCGCGCCCGGGAGCGCCGTGCTCGACGCGCTGCGGGCGGGCCGCACCGCGGTCTCCGCCGACCCCGACGGACCGCTGTTGCTGCGGTTGGGCGAGGAGCTGCTGGCGCTCGACGCCGACGGCGCCCTGCTGGCCTACCCGGACGGGCGGCACCGGCTGGTCCGGGGCGACCGCTGCCTGTTGCCGGCCGCCGACGGGCTGCACGTCCTGGAGTCCCACCGCATGGAGGTGATCGCGCTGTGCGGCTGAGCGCACGCACCCGGGTGGCCGGCGCCCCTGTCAACTACGGCATCTACCAGACCGCGACCGCCCCCGTCGGTCCTGACGACCTGCTGGCCGCGCTCGCCGACGACGGCTACACCGGCGTGGACTCGGGCCCGATCGGCTACCTCGGCACGGACGCGACCCTCCCGCACCGCCTGGAACGGGCCGGCATCGCGCTCGCCGGTGGCTGGGTCGACCTGCGCTACGCCGATCCGGCGGGCTTCGCCGAGGACCTCGGCTCGCTCGACGCCGCACTCGACGTGTTCACGGCAGCGCGCGGCGACGACCCGCGGTTCACACCGCGACCGACGCTGGCGTGTCCCGCCAACCCCGCTCGGATGGCCCGGCCGGGCCTCCCGACCGACCCGGCGACAGCGCTGCCCGACGCGGCCTGGCCGGACTTCGCCGCCCGGGTCCAGCAGGCCGCCGACCGATGCCGCGACCGCGGCCTGGAGCCGGTCTTCCACTACCACCTCGGCACCGACGTGGAGTCCGCGGCGGAGGCCGACCGGCTGCTCGCTCTCACCGACCTGTCCATCTGCTTGGACACCGGGCACCTCGCGCTGGCCGGCGGTGACCCGGTGGCCGCCGTGCGCCGGTGGGCCGGACGGATCGGCCAAGTGCATCTGAAGGACGCGGACCTGGCCGCCCACGCCCGGGTCCGAGCGGCCGGCGGCGGCCTGACGGACGTGGTCGCGGCGGGCGGGTTCTGCGCCCTGGGCCGCGGCGACGTCGACCTCTCCGGCGTGCTCGCCGGCCTGGACGACACCGGCTACACCGGCTGGTTGGTGATCGAGCAGGACAGCCCCGCGAACGGCCACGACCTAGATCGGATCCGCGCCGACCAGCACGCCAACCTGCGGTGGCTCGAGAAGGCACTGCGATGAAGCGAATCCGGGTCGCGGTGGCCGGGCTGGGCATCATCGCGCGCACGGTGCACCTGCCGCTGCTGCGCCGCCGCGACGACCTGTTCGAGATCGTGGCGCTGGCCGACATGTCCCCGTCCCGGGTCGCGCAGGTGGGCGAGCGGTACGGCGTCGAGCCGTCCCGCCGCTACACCGACGCGGCCCGGATGGTGACCGACGGCGGCTGCGACGGGCTGCTGCTGGCCACCTCCGGCTCGCACGGCGAGCTGGCCGCGGCGGCGTTGCACGCCGGCCTTCCGGTGCTCTGTGAGAAGCCCCTGGCCTACACGCTCGCCGAGGCCGGCCGACTGGCCGCGTCCAGCACCGGTGCGCTGATGGTCGGTTACATGAAGCAGTACGACCCCGCGGTGGTCGAGGCCGCGCGGCTGCTGGCCGATCTCGGCGGCGCGCAGGCGGTGCACGCGGTCGAGGTGACCGTGCTGCACCCCAGCGGAGACCGGCAGCTGCGCTTCGCCAACCTGCCCGCGGCGCCGGGCGACGTGCCGGCCACGACCGCGGCGCGGCTCGCCGCCGCCGACCGGGCTTTGCTCGACACCGCCGTGGGCACCGACCCGGGCGCCCGCACCCTCTACCAGATCCTGATCAACAGCATCTCGCACGACCTGTCGCTGCTGCGGCTGTTCACCGGCCCGCCGGCGACCGTCGACCACGTGGCCACCTGGCCCCTGCCCGACGGTCCGGCCGAACCGTCGGTCGAGATCAGCGGGCGGTTGCCCGGCGGCGCCCGCTACGGGATCCGCTGGCTCCATCTACCGGACTACCCCGCCTACCGGGAAACGGTCACCGTGCACCACGCGCGCGGCTCGCTGGAGCTGGTGTTCCCGTCGCCCTACCTGCTCAACGCGCCCACCACGCTGACCGTCGTCGACGAGCACGGCGGCGGCGAACGACGGGCCGCGTTCCGCTCGGTGAGCGAGGCGTTCGAGGAGGAACTGGTCGCGTTCCACGCGATGGTCACCGCAGGCGTCGTGCCGCTGACCGGCATCGCCGAGGGTGCGGCCGACATCAGGACCAGCCAGCAGGTGATACGCCGCTACGGTGAGCTGACCGGGGCGGCGATCGGCGGAGAGGCGGAGAGCCGATGACGAGACCGGCCGAGATCATCGTGGTGCCGCACACCCACTGGGACCGGGAGTGGTACGAGCCGTTCCAGCGGTTCCGGCTGCGGTTGGTGGCGCTGCTCGACGACGTGTTCGACCGGATGGAGCGCGACCCGCGGCAGCGGTTCACCCTCGACGGGCAGCTCGCCGCGGTCGACGATTACCTGGAGGTTCGCCCGGAACGGCGGGAGCAGGTGACAGCCCTGGTCCGGGCCGGCCGCCTGGCGGTGGGGCCGTGGCAGATCCTGCTCGACGAGTTCCTGTGCTCCGGCGAGAACATCGTGCGCAACCTGGAACGCGGGTTGCTCCGCAGCGCGGAGCTGGGCGGCGCGATGCCGGTCGGCTACCTGCCCGACATGTTCGGCCACGTCGCCCAGATGCCGCAGATCCTGGCCGGTGCCGGCCTGGCCCACGCCTGCGTGTTCCGCGGCGTCCCGCAGGCCGTGGCCCGCCATGCCTTCGCCTGGCGGGCACCGGACGGCACCACGGTCCGCACCGAGTACCTGCCCGGCGGCTACGGCAACGCCGCTGGTCTGATGGACGAGCCGGCGCAGGTCACCCGCCGGGCCGGCGACCTCGCCGGCATGCTGGCCGGGTGGCGGTTCGACGGCGAGACGACCCCCGCGCTCGCGATGTACGGAACCGACCACGCGGCACCGGCGCCCGACGCTCCCGACCTGCTCGCCGGCGCCGACCTCGCCGACGCGAAGCTGCGGCTCGGCACACTCACCGAATACTTCGCCACACAACCGTCCACTGTCGACGGACTGCCGGTCGTCCACGGCGAACTGCGCTCGCACGCCCGAGCCAACATCCTGCCCGGCGTGATCTCCGTGCGCGGCCATCTGAAGCAGGCCATGAACCGCGCCGAGCGACGCGTCGAACGCTACGCTGAACCGCTCGCAGCCCTGACCCACGACCGGTCATTGCAACGCTTCCTCGATATGGCGTGGACCCGGCTGATCGACGCGAGCTGCCACGACTCGGTGACCGGCTGCGGCTGCGACGAGACCGCCGAGCAGGTCGCGGTGCGAATCGCCGAGGCCGACCAGCTCGGCCGGGCGGTGTGCGACCTCGTCGGCGCGCGACTGGCCACGGCCGTACCCCGGGATGGTTATCTGCTCTTCAACCCGACCCCGGCTCCCCGCACCGCGCTGGCCCGGCTGGACGTGGAGACACCGGCCGACGGCGCGGCGGCCCTGACGGACGGGGCCGGCCGCGTGGTGACCGCCCAGATCCTGGACCGTGCCGCTACGCTGCTCGCCGACGACATGGTGCCGGCGGCCGATCTGCCACTGGTGCTGGCCCGGGTGCACGGGCGGGAACTCTACGGCCAGGAGATCACCGCCTGGTCCGTGTCGCCCGGCGACGCGACCCTCACCTTCCACGTGGCCCGGCACGGCGACGCCGCCTTCGACGTCGCGGACGTCCGCCTAGCGCTCGCCGACGCCGGGGCGACCGGCATGTGGCGCGTACGCATTCTTGCGGCGCCGCGGGCCACCGTGGCGGCCCTGGTCGAGGTGCCGCCGCTCGGTCGCACCGCGGTCCGGCCGGCGGGGTCCAGGACAGCGACGGCGCGCCCGGAACCCACCCCGGTCACGGTCGCCGGCGCGTGCCTCGACAACGGCCTGCTGCGGGTCGAGGTGGCCGAAGACGGCACCCTGACGCTTACCACCCCGGACGGCGTGACCGTCGGCGGGATCGGCCGGGTCGTCGACGGCGGCGACGTGGGCGACAGCTACAACTACGCGCCGCCGGCCGCCGACGAGGTCGTCGACAAGCCGGTGGCCGTCCGCACCGTCGTGCGCCACGACGGCCCGCTGGTCGGCGTCGTGGACGTCGTGCGTGAGTACCGCTGGCCTGTCCACTCCGACGTCGACGCCGGCTCCCGCGCCGTGGACCGCGAGCCGATCACCGTCACCACCCGCGTGGAACTGCGCGGCAGCGAACGCTTCGCCCGCCTGCGCGTCGACTTCGACAACCGCTGCGACGACCACCGGGTCCGCCTCCACCTGCCGCTGCCGTCGCCGGCTCGTAGCTCGTACGCCGAGGGCCAGTTCGCCGTGGTCGAGCGGGGGTTGACGGCGGAGGGCGGCGGCGGCGAGGTCCCCCTGCCGACCTTCCCTGCCAACGGATTCGTCGCCGCTGGTGGACTGGCGGTGCTCCTGACCCAGCCCACCGAGTACGAGCTGACCGACTCCGGGAGCGAACTGGCGGTCACGATGCTGCGCGCGATCGGGATGCTGTCCCGCAACCGGCACGCCCTGCGCGACGAGCCCGCCGGCCCGCAACTGCCGACCCCGGGCGCGCAGTGCCGCGGATTCCGCACGGTCGAGCTCGCGGTACTGCCGCACCAGGGGGCCTGGCACGAAGCCGGGCTGGTGGCGCAGGCCGAGGCGTACCGGCATGATCTGCTGGCCTTTCCGGGCACGGCCGAGACGGCCGCCGCGCTGCCGGCGCCGACCAGCGGGCTTTCCGTCGACGGCGAGGGCGTCGCGCTCACCAGCGTCCGGGACCGGCCCGGCCACATCGAGGTGCGGCTGGTGGCACAGACGCCGGTTGACACCACCGCGGTGCTCGGCGGCGCGACCATCCGCACGGCACGGCGGGCCGACCTGCTCGGCCGGCCCGGCGAAGCGCTGGCCGTCGACCCGGACGGACAGGTCCGGCTGCGGTTGCGGGCCTGGGAGATCGCCACGGTGCAGCTCGACGTTTCCTGCTGAGCGTCTGGATGCCTCAACTGGTGATCCTCACCGGCCCGATCGCGGCCGGCAAGAACACCGTCGCTGACCAGCTCGCCGCGCGCCTGACCAGACGCGGTCGAACCGTCGTTGTCGCGGATGTCGACGACATCGCGGCCATGGTGGCGATGCCCGGCGCCGCCAGGGCCGGACTGTGGTTCGCGGCGCACGAGGCTCATGGCGCCCTCGTCGGCCAGTGGATGCACTCGAGTGTCGACTACGTCGTGGTCGTCGGACCGATCTACACCGCGGAGGAACAGGCAATGCTCACCCGTGCGCTGCCAGATGCCGCTGCAGTGCTATGGGTTGTCATCGACGCGCGCGTATCCGTGACGCTGAAGCGCGCACAGGCTGATCCACGGCGCGGCCTGTCGCGTGACGCGGACTTTCACAGGTCCGCGCATCGACGTTTTCGTGCGGTGTTACCCCAGATCCCCGCCGATCGAGTGTTCGACTCGGAAGTGATGGACGCCGAACAGATCGCCACTGCGATCGAGGCCATGCTCGCTCAGTGACGCCTCCCCGAGGTATCGGCCGGATGAGTACGGAGTTATTTCCCGCGACGCCACGAGCGAGGTCGACCGCTCGCGAAGATGTCGGACGTCCTCGGTACGGAATGTGCTTTATCAGCGCCGGGATACTGCCGATTCGCGGGACGATGTCGAGCCGGTCGCGTCTCATGTGTATCGAGGGATGAGCGTCAGCATGGCTTTGATGACGTGGCAGGTCTGCGGACGTCCGCTGACGACCAACCTCCGCCGAGTCGCCGACGCCCAATACCGAGCAGCACTCGCCGCCTACGACCCGAGCAGCGAAACCGTCCGCCTACGGCAGGCCCTCGAGGAATGCGACACCAAGATCGGACGCTACCGCGAGGCACTCGACGCGGGCGGCGACCCCGTCCTCATCGTCGGCTGGATCAAAGAAACCAGCGCGATCAAGACCAGCGCACAAGCACGGCTCGCAGCCACCTACGCGCCGCCGCAGCGAATGAACGAAGATCAGCTCGACGCCATCGCCGACGCCTTCCGGAACCTGCTCGGCCTGCTCCGCGGCGCAGACCCACGCGACAAGGCCGAGCTGTACTCCCGGATCGGCCTGCGGATGACCTACCAACCAGGCCCAGAAACGATGATCGCCGAGGTGATATCCCCGGCGATCGATGGTGTCTTTGATATGTGTCCGAGGGGGGACTTGAACCCCCACGCCCTATACGGGCACTAGCACCTCAAGCTAGCGCGTCTGCCATTCCGCCACCCGGACTTGCGTTGCGTGCCCAGTTTACCGGGACGCACGGGCGCTAACTGTACACGACAGGTTGGGGGGTGCGGCTCGGGGGGCAAAACCGGTCGCGTGTCACTGCTGCCACGGCTGACACTACGCCTGTGACGATCTCCAGGATCAACCCCGACGGGCTGCATCACACGCCCGGCTATCACCATGTGACCCTCGTGAGCAGCGGAAAGACCGCCTACCTCGCGGGCCAATGCCCGCTCGACCAAGCTGGCGAGGTCGTCGGCAGCGGGGACGTCCTCGCCCAGGTCGACCAGGTCGTCGAGAACACAAGAAGAGCCCTCGCGAGCGTCGGTGCCACCCCTGAGGGCGTGGTACGAACCGTCATATACGTGACCGACGACGCGGACCGGACGCTCGGTGACGTCTGGCGGCGCCTGCTCGAGTCACCCCTCGCCCCGGCCTTCACCACCGCCAGCACCCTCGTCGGTGTCTCGCGGCTGGGCTTCCCCGGCCAGCTGATCGAACTCGACGTCACCGCCGCACTCAGTGACCCCGCCACGTAACCGACAAGCCCTTGCCGACCGGGACCGTCACTGAGCGGCACCGCGGGTCCGACGAAACCAAAGAGAGGAAGGACGCGACCTCGCCCGGGTGCGAGAGCACGTTGTCTACCGCCAGGACGCCGCCGGGTCGCAGCACCCGCACCGGGTGCGGCCACCACTCCGCATACTCCGTGCGTTCCGCGTCGAGGAACAGCAGGTCGACCGAACCCGACGGCAGCGACGCCAGGTAAGCCCCTCCCTCCAGGAGGCGCAGGTCGACCGACACCCCGGCCCGGCGCAGGTTCGTCCGCAGCCCAGGCCACTCCTGCGTGTCCACCGACACCACCCGGCCGCCGACATCCCGCGCCGCGGTGGCCAGCCAGATCGTCGAGTACCCGTTGGATGTGCCCACCTCGACCACGCGGCGCCCACCCACGACTCGGACCAGTTGGGCGAGCAAACCCGCCGTGTCCGGCTCCAGGTTGCGCCGGCGTAGCAGGCGGTCCGGCTGCGCCGCATCATGGTGTACGCCGTCCGCGTACAGGTCAGCGAGCAACGCGCGCGTCGGCTCGTCCACCGCCTCACCTCACGAAGGGGTCTCCACGGCGACCGGCTCGCCGCCGTTCTGCAACGACCGTACCCCTGCTTCACTCGCCGTGGTGGCCGCGTAACCGTCCCACACTCCCGGACCGGCCGCGCGACCCTCCACACACGAGGAAACCCACGCCTGGACCTCCAGGTCGTACGCCGACGCGAAACGTGAAAGGAAATCGGCCGGCAGCGGGCGCGGCGCGTCGACGAACAGGCTGCCCCGCTCCCCCACCGCCTCGCAGCGGACCTCGTAACCCGTCTGGCTGTTGATGAACACCTCCGTCGTCACGATCCCGCCGCCGGCCATCCGGAACACCGCCACCAGCGGATCCCGCACCCCCGAAGGCGCCGACCGCGACGACAAGCCCGCCAGCACACTCACAGAGGCGATCTCGTCGGCGAACAGCCACCGCGCCACGTCGACCTCGTGCACCAGCGAGTCCCGCACGATCATCTCCGAGCGGAACGACGCCGGCGCCGACACGTTCCGATGGACATTGTGGAGTACCAACAGCCGCCCGATAGAAGACAGAGACGACTGCAGACGGGTGTACGACGGGTCGAAGCGCCGCATGAAACCCACCTGCACCAACCGCCGCCCCAAAGCCCGCTCGGCCGCCACAAGCCGCAACGACGACGCAGCCGACAACGTCAGCGGCTTCTCACACAACACCGGCTTCCCGAATGACAGGCACGCCAGCACCTGCTCTTCGTGGGCCGACCCGGGCGACGCGAGAAGCACCGCGTCCACCCCGGAGTCCGCGATCAACGCCAACGGCGACGCAACGACCCGCACGCCAGCAAACGCGGACGCGACAGCAGCAGCCCTCCCCATGTCTGGATCAGACACCGCTACCAGCGCAGCCCCGGCCACCCGATGCGCCAGCCGCGCAGCGTGGTCGGCACCCATGACCCCGACACCGACCACACCGACCCTCAACACACTCACGACGGCGACGCCGGCGGCACCACCTTCCCGGCATCCACTCCACGCAGCTCGTGGCTGAGCTCCGCCAACTCCTCACCACCAGCCATCTCCGCCGCCAACCGGTCCAGCGTCAACGAGTCGCGGTGCGCGTCCAGCACCACCCGACCCAACTTCAAAATCACGAAATGGTTCCCCACCAGATACGCGTGGTGCGGATTGTGGGTGATGAAGATGACCCCCAAGCCGGCATCCCGAGCCTTGACCACATAACGAAGCACCAACCCGGACTGCTTGACCCCCAACGCGGCCGTCGGCTCGTCAAGGATGATGACCCGCGCCCCGAAGTAGATGGCTCGCGCAATCGCCACACACTGCCGCTGCCCACCCGACAAGCTCGCCACCGGCCGCTCGAGATCCGGGATCACAATGCCCATCTTGGACAGCTCAGCGGCACAGATCCGCTTCATCGACGCGATGTCGAGCATACGAAGAAGGCCCGAACGCAGCTCGTTGCCGAGGAAGAAGTTCCGCCACACCGACATCAGCGGCGCCAGCGCCAGATCCTGGTACACCGTCGCGATCCCGGCCGCCTGCGCGTCCCGCGGCGACCCGAACGACACCGGCGAACCGTCAAGCGACACCTCGCCGGCGGAATGCGGATGCAACCCCGACACGATCTTGATCAATGTGGACTTGCCCGCGCCGTTGTCGCCCAGCACGCAGGTCACCTCGCCCTGCCGCACCGACAACGACACATCCCGCAGCGCGTGCACATTCCCGTAGCTCTTTCCCACGTTCGACAACGAGAGGATCGCAGTCATCGCAGATCGGCCCGCCTCTTCACGTACAGGTTGACGATCGTCGCCAGCAGCAGCATCACGCCCAGGAACGTGCGGAACCAGTCCGGGTTCCAGCCCGCGTAGTTGATGCCCAGTTGGGTCATACCGAAAATCAATGCACCGATCGACGCGCCGACCACCGACCCGTACCCACCGGTCAGCAGGCACCCGCCGATCACCGCGGCGATGATGAAGATGAACTCCTTGCCGACGCCCTCGCCCGACTGCACGGTGTTGAACTGGAACAGCAGGTGCATGCCGGAGAGCCACGCGCAGAACCCGACGGCCATGAACAGCCCGACCTTCGTCGCGCGGACCGGCACGCCGACCGCCCGGGCCGCGCCGGCGTCGCCGCCGACGGCGAAGATCCAGTTGCCGATGCGGGTACGCAGCAGCACGTACGCGGCGATGAGCGTAAGAAGCACCCAGTACAACACCGTAATCTTTAAATTGATCGGACCAATAGTCACTTCAGAACCGAACACCGCGTGCGCACTGGCGAACCCGTCCATGTCGTTGATGCCGGCGCTGGCGACGTTGCCGGTCGCGATCCGGGTCACGCCCAGGTTGACGCCCTGCAGGACGAAGAACGTGCCCAACGTGACCAGGAAGCTCGGCAACCCGGTGCGCAGCAGCAGCCAACCGTTGAACGCGCCGATCGCGACCGCGAGCACCAGCGAGAACAGCACCCCGACCCACACGTTGAGGCCGAAGTTCCACGCCAGCAACGACCCGGACAGGCCCGCCGTGGTCACCGCCACGCCCGCCGACAGGTCGAACTCGCCACCGATCATCAACAGCGCCACGGGTACGGCCATCATCCCGATCGTCGACGCTCCATAGAGGATCGTGCCCACGTTGGCGACGTTGCGGAACGGCTCGGCGACCGCCATGAAGAGCAGGAAGATGACGACCGCCGCCACCAGCGAGCCGACCTCCGGGCGGCTGAGCACCCGGGCCGCGAGCGGCCGGCCGGCGACCCGGTCGTCCCGGGCCGCCAGCTCCTCGACGGTGCTCACCGCTTGCCGTTGTTGGCGTACTGCTCGACCGACGCCACGTTGCCGCTGTCGATGAAGGCCGGGCCGGTCAGCGTCGCCTGCCCGCCACCGATCGTGTTGCCGTTGGTCTTGTAGAGCCAGAGGCTGTCGACGGCGAGATACCCCTGCAGGTACGGCTGCTGGTCGACCGCCCACATCACCTGGCCGCTCTTGATGGCGCCGACCAGCTCCTTGTTGGTGTCGAAAGTGGCGACCTTTGCCTGGCTGCTGGCGTCCTTGATGGACTGCACGGACGCCATCGCGAACGGCGCGCCGAGGGTGAGCACCCGGTCGATCGCCTTGTCCTGCTGCAGCTTCGAGGTGACCGCGGCCTGCACGCCGGGCATGTCCGTACCAGTGACGTAGATCTTCTCGATGTTCGGGAAGCTCTCCTTGGCGCCGTCGCAGCGCGCCTCGAGACCGACGTTGCCCTGCTCGTGGATGACACAGAGGGCCTTCTGCGCCCCGTCGGAGGCGAGTTTCTGCCCGGCCGCCCGACCGGCGATCCGCTCGTCCTGGCCGAAGTAGCCGAGCACGCCCATCCCCTGCCAGGCGTCGATGCCGCCGTTGAGCGCGACGACCGGCACGCCGGCCTGCGCCGCCTTGGTCACGTTGGCCTTCATCGCGTCCGGCTTGGCCAGCGTCACGGCGATGCCGTCGACTTTCTTGTCCACCGCGGACTGCACCAGGTTGGCCTGCCCGGGACCGTCGGGGTCGGCCTGGTACTGGAGGTCCACGTTGTCCTTCTTGGCCGCGTCCTCGGCACCCTTGCGGACCAGGTCCCAGAACGTGTCGCCGGGCGCCGAGTGGGTGATGAACGCGATCGTCATCCGCGGCGTGTCGGCGGTGCCGGCGTTGGTGGACTCCTCTTCGGACTGCTTGCCGCCGCTGGAGCTGCACGCCGCCAGCGCGAGCACGGCCGCGGCTCCCGTCGCCAGCAGGGACATCCGAAATCGGTGCGTCATCTCGTTCTGCCTTTCTCTAACCGCCGGCTCGTCAAAGCGGCGATCTCGGTCGGGTTCACGCGCCCTTGATCTCCACCAGGGCGATGGGCTGGTGTGCCGCCCGGGACAGCTCACAAGCCTCGGCGACCCGGAACGCCGCCAGGGCGTCCCGCACGGTGCACGGCGACGGGCGGGCGCCACGGGCGACGTCGACGAACGCGGCCAGTTCGGCCTCGTAAGCCGGCCGGAAGCGGTCCATGAACGACTGGTGGCGCGGACCCGCGGGCCACGCGTCGACGGGCTCGGCGGAGTCGAGCGCGAGTGAGTGGTCGAGGCCGACGCCCAGCGCGCCCTTCTCGCCGAGCACCTCCAGCCGCACGTCGTGGCCCGCGCCGTTGTAGCGGGTCGCGGAGACGAGCACGATCGTGCCGTCGTCAAGGGTTAGCAGGGCGCCGCCGGTGTCCACGTCGCCGGCCGCGGTGAAGAACGGCGCGCCCTTGTTGGCTCCCGTCGCGTACACCGTGGACACCTCGCAGCCGGTTACGAACCGCACGATGTCGAAGTCGTGCACCGAGCAGTCGCGGAAGATGCCGCCGGAGGTGGCGATGTAGGCCGCCGGCGGCGGGGTCTGGTCGTGGGTGTTGGCGCGGATGGTGTGCACGAAGCCGAGCTCGCCGCATTCGATCGCGGCCCGGACCCGGCGGTAGCCTGCGTCGAAACGGCGTTGGAAACCGATCTGCACGGGTACGCCGCTGCGCTCCACCAGCGCCATCAGCTCGAGCGTCTCGTGCAGGGTGGCGGCGACGGGCTTCTCGCAGAAGGTGGGCAGACCCGCGGCGACGCCGGCCGCGAGCAGAGTGGCGTGCGCGGGCGTGGCGGCCGCGATGACGAGAGCGTCGACGCGGCCGATCAGTGTCGCGGTGTCCTCCGCGACCGGGACGCTCAGCTCGGCGCCGAGTGCGCGGGCGGCGGCCTGGTCGGCATCGGTGATCACGAGGTCGACGGCGTCCAGCGAGGACAGCGTGCGGGCGTGGAAGGAGCCGATCCTTCCCACCCCGACCAGGCCGATCCGCATGCAGCGTAGCGTGCACGCACGTCAATATTACGTCAAGTATTTGTTCCAACATTTTTACGTAACGTCAACCTAGCGCGACACGGTACAGTTCGCGCATGGCGCTCCAGGTGGGCGTGACGATCGACCGGTCGTCGCCCGTGCCCCTCTACCACCAGCTCGCCGAGCAGTTGCGCTCCGCGATCGACGACGGCCGGCTCAAGCCTGGCGACCCGTTCGAGAACGAGATCGCCCTCGCCGAGCGCCTCGACCTGTCCCGGCCGACCGTCCGCCGGGCCATCCAGGAGCTGGTCGGCCAGGGCCTGCTGCTGCGCCGCCGCGGGCTGGGCACCACGGTCGCCAACCGCAAGGTCCACCGGCGGGCCGGGCTGACCAGCCTCTACGAGGACCTGGAACGTGCCGCCGGGTCGCCCAGCACGGTCGTCCTCGGGCACGAAATGGTCCGCGACGAGCGGATCGCGGCCGAGCTCGACCTGCCACCCGACACCGACCTGCTCGCCATCGTCCGGCTGCGCCTCGCCGCCGGTCAGCCGCTGGCGATCCTGCGCAACTGGCTGCCACCCCGCTCGGCCAACCTGTCCGCCGAGGAGCTTTCGGCACAGGGCCTCTACGCCCTGTTGCGGGCCCGGGGCGTCCGGGCGGTGGTCGCGCACCAGGAGATCGGCGCCCGCACCCCGACCGCGTTCGAGCGCCGCCAACTCGGCCTCAAGGCGTCCGAGCCGGTGCTGACGATGACCCGCAGCGCGTTCGACGCGGCCGGTGTCGCGGTCGAATACGGGGACCACTGCTACCGGGCGCGGGACTACACCGTCGACGTCACCATCGACGAACGTTAGGCTGCGGACCGTGAAGCTCGGTTTCCTCGGCCTGGTCTGGCTGGCGTCGGCCGCGATGACCGTCTCGGGGCTCATGCACGCGCTCAGCGCGCCCGGCCGCTGGAGCGGCTTCGTGGTCATGCTCACGGTGACGGCCCTCGCCACCATTTTGCTGGCGGTGTCGATCCGGGGCTCGGTCGTTCGTGTAGGTGAGGAGAGGCCGGCGACGGACCGGCCACCCACCTGAGGGAGACCGACCATGGGCAAGCTCGTTGTGATCGAGAACGTGACACTGGACGGCGTGATGCAGGCACCGGGCGGCGCCGACGAGGACACCCGGGGCGGCTTCACCCACGGGGGTTGGGCCCGCCCCTACATGGACCACGTGATGGCGAAAACGATGGGCGAGGGCATGCGCGCCGAGGGCGCCCTGCTCTTCGGCCGCCGCACCTACGAGCAGTTCCACGGTTTCTGGGCGGGGCAGACCGACGGCAACCCGTACACCGAGGTGCTCAACCGGAGGCAGAAGTACGTGGCCTCGCGTACGCTCTCGGAGCCTTTGCCTTGGCAGAACTCGTCCCTGCTCGGCGGTGACGTCGTTTCGGCCGTGACCGATCTCAAGAGGACGGTCGACCTCGCCGTGCTCGGCAGCGGCGAGCTGGTGCGTTCGCTCGCGGCCGCCGGTTTGATCGACACCTACACGCTGTCGATCCACCCGCTCACGCTCGGCACGGGCATCAAGCTGTTCGGCGAAGGAATGGACACAATGGACCTCATCGAGGCGGTGCCGACGACGACGGGCGTCATCATCGCAACCTACGGCGTACGCGAATGATTGACGAGGCGGCGGCCGCGCTCGGCGCGGCCGGCCGCGTCGTCGTCTTCACCTGCGCGGGCATCTCGGCCGAAAGCGGCGTGCCGACGTTCCGCGACGACCTGACGGGCTTGTGGGCACGTTACGACCCGGAACAACTCGCCACCCCGGAAGCGTTCGACACGGACCCGGACCTGGTCTGGGGCTGGTACGAATGGCGTCGCGCCCGGGTCCGCCAAGCCTCGCCGAACGCGGGGCACGTGGCGGTCGCCGCGATCGAGGCCCGCGTCCCGGGCAGCGTGGTCGTCACACAGAACGTCGACGACCTCCACGAGCGGGCGGGTTCCACGGCGCCGATCCACCTGCACGGCAGCCTGTTCGCACCGCGCTGCGCCGCATCGGCCCACCCGGCGGAGCTTCCGGAGTCGGCGGCTGCTTCCGATGGCGGTCGAATAGAACCTCCACGATGTACGGAGTGCGACGCGCTCGTCCGCCCAGGCGTGGTGTGGTTCGGCGAGCCGCTGCCGGAAGCGGCGTTGAGTGCCGCGGTCGACGCCTGCGGCGACTGCGACGTGCTGCTGACAGTCGGCACGTCCGGCGTGGTCTATCCGGCGGCCGCGCTCCCGCTGATCGCCGCCAGGGCAGGCGCCACGGTGATCCAGATCAACCCGGACCGGACGCCGCTTGACGACGTCTGCACGTTCAACCTGCGCGGCACCGCCGCCCAACTCCTCCCGGCGTTGGTCAGGTCCGCCTTTTGATCCCCCGTCTCGTCACGCCGGGTCGGGAATGCGCTCCGCCCGTTCCCGCACCTCGACCAGGTTGCGGTAAACGCCGACCGGGAGCCGTCGGATCAGGCCGAGCGTCAGCTCGTCGACCTTCCGTACCCGCGCATGGTTGACCAGGTCCTGCCTGTTGGCGGGGAAGCCGGCGTCGCGCAACACCGTCGCGACCGCGTCCCATTGATTCTTCCGCATGAGTGGCTGATACCCGAGTTGAGCGATCGTCAATGACGCCCGCGCAAAAGGGCGCTTGCCACCAATGGCCCGCCAGTGGGCATTCGGCCCGCAGGCCAGGCCGCCTTACTCCGATGTCGCGCGCCAGCGGAATTGCTCGTCCGGCTCCTCCCGGCGATCGAGGACACCTGCTTGCACGAGCACCAACAAGGTTTCATGAAGTCCGTTCCCCAGCGCGTTGTCGGTCCAGAACACGCCCTTCGTCTCCGCGAACGCGCGTCCTTCGAACAGGCCGAGTGCGCGACCGAGCTCGTACTGCGCGCCGTCCCAATCGGTCCACTCGCCAAGGCGTTCAGCGAGCGTCATCGCCGCCACCAGTCGTCGAACGGAGTGGCCGGCACGGTCCGCTTGTGGCGGGTGGCGAGGTAGAGCGCCTCCACCTTCGCCGCCAGGTCCGGGGAGACGTCGAGACCTTCGAGATAGTCGTCGATGTGGGTGTACGTCAGGCCGAGCGCCACCTCGTCGGGCAGCGCCGGGCGGTCGTCTTCGAGGTCGGCGGTCGGGACCTTCTCCCAGGCGCTGGGTGGAGCGCCCAGCTCCTGCAGCAGCGCGGCGCCCTGGCGCTTGGTCAGGCCGGTCAGCGGCGTGAGGTCGACGCCGCCGTCGCCGTACTTGGTGAAGAACCCCGTCACCGCCTCCGCCGCGTGGTCGGTGCCGACGACGAGCAGGTTCAGCTGACCGGCGATCGCGTACTGGATGACCATGCGCTCACGGGCTTTGATGTTGCCCCGCACGAAATCCCGCAGGGGCAGATCCCCCAGACTCCCCGCCACCTCCGCCGCAACGGCGTCCGCGCTGGGCTTGACGTTGACCACGACCGTGCGGTCGGGCTGGATGAACCGCAGCGCGGTCTGCGCGTCGGACTCGTCGGCCTGCACACCGTAGGGCAGGCGCACGGCGACGAAGACCGCGTCGCGCCCGTCGGTCCTCAGCTCCTCGACAGCGAGCTGACACAGCCGACCCGTCAGCGTGCTGTCCTGGCCGCCGCTGACACCCAGGACGAAGCCCTCGGCCGGCGTCGACCGCAGGAAGCCCTTGAGGAAGTCGACCCGCCGCCGGATCTCGACCTTCGGAACGATGACCGCCTTGACACCGAGCTCGTCGAGAATCCGCTGCCGCACGTCCGCCACGCGGTCACTGTAGTGACCAGCGCGGTCAGAGGTCGAAGCCGCCCGACACCTCGATGTTCTGCGCGGTGATCCATCGGCTCTCGTCACCGAGCAGCGACACGATCGCCGCAGCGACGTCCCCGGGCTCGCCGATGCGGCCCAGCGCGGTCTTGGCGGCCAACATCGGGATCACGTCCGGGTACGCGTCGAAGCCGACCACACCGTTGGCGTCGGCGAGCCGGGTGTGTGTCGGGCCGGGAGAGACCGCGTTCACCCGGATCCTGCGGCCGGCCAGCTCCTTGGCCAGCATCCGCGTCCAGACGATCACACCGCCCTTCATGGTCGCGTACGCCGTGTAGCCGGGTTCGGCCGAGCCGGTCGGCACCGCCGAGCTGCTGCTGACGTTCACGATCGCTGCGCCCTCGGCAAGCAACGGCAGAAGCGTTTGAGTCAGGAAGTACGGCCCCTTGAGCAGTACGTTCATGAACCGGTCGAACAGATCTTCGGTCACGTCCTCGAACATGGCCATGCCGCCGAAGCCGGCGTTGTTCACCAGGTAGTCGAAGCGGTCGACCTGCCACGTGTCGCGCAGCGCCGTGGCGACCTGCTCACGGAACGCGGCGAACTCGGTGGTGCGGCCCACGTCGAGCCGGAACGCGACCGCCGTGCCGCCCTCTTTGGCGATCGCGGCCACGGTGTCCTCGGCGCCGGCCGGATTGCCGCTGTAGGTGAGGATCACCCCCACCCCGCGCTGCGCGAGCTGGACAGCCGTCGCCTGCCCGATTCCCGAGCTGCCACCGATGACGATCGCGACTGACATGGTTCAACCCTTCGTTTGGTACGTCGTACGTTGTGTCCCAAATATCGCCGGCCGAAAGGGTCTGACAGTAGAACGATTCTCGTCTGTTCTTGCCCATTCCTTTCAGATTCCGACGGCCATGCGGGCGCTCGGGATCGTTCGATGTCGGCGGCGGCCCGGCGCGACGGCACCACACTGTGGACGGATCGCCCCCTCCCGAGGTGGGCGTGGAAATGACCGAACAGCAGGTGTCGTTGCGTACCAGATCGCGGTCCGGGCGGGCCGCTGCAATGTTTGCGGCTGCCGGACTCGTCGTGGTTAGCGGACGTCGGCCAAGGGAGGAAACGCGATGGGTGCGACCAGACCGGGGAACGCGAAGCGCACGCGCGGACGCGCAGCGGTCGGTGCCGCGGCAGTCGGCGCCCCACCGCCGGACGCCGCACGGCGCCGGAAGCGCCCGGCCATCCCGCGGTGGACGCGCGTCTGCACCGTGCTCGGCGCCATCCTCATGGTCGTCAGCGGCGGCCTGCTGGTCTCGGCTGAGGCGCTGCTCGCCCGCTACGAGGGCGCGGTCGCGACCGAAGACCTCTTCGGCGACGGGCAGGCGGCCAAGGTCAGCGACATCAAGGGCCCGCTCAACATCCTCCTCGTCGGAATCGACCCGCGCGACGACACGACGCTCCCGCTCGCCGACTCCATCATGATCATGCATATTCCGGCCGGGCTCGACCGCGGTTACCTGTTCTCGTTGCCGCGGGACCTGCTGGTCGACATTCCCGCGTTCGAGAAGTCCGGGTACCGCGGTGGTCGCGACAAGCTCAACGCGGCGATGGCGCTGGGCAGCCGCCGGTCGGACACGACACCCGACCGGGCGCAAGGCTTCGAGCTGCTGTCCAAGACGATCTCCGGCCACACCGGCATCGAACGGTTCGACGCGGGCGCGATCATCAACTTCAGCGGCTTCCGCAACATCGTCGACGCGATGGGCGGCGTCACGATGTACATCGACCAGAACGTCAAATCCGAACACATGCGACCCGACGGGAAACACCGGCCCAGCAACAACTGCGGCTGCCCGCACCCCTATATCGGGCCGCGAGTCGAGTACACGGTGGGCACTCATCATCTCGAGGGCTGGCAGGCGCTCGACTACGTCCGGCAACGCTACGGACTGCCCAAGGGCGACTACGACCGGCAACGCCACCAGCAGCAGTTCGTCCGCGCGATGGCCAAGCAGGCCCTGAGCAGGGACGTGATCACCAATCCGCTCACGCTCGACAAGGTGCTGCGGGCGGCGGGCAAGTCACTGGTGTTCAGCGGCCGCGGCCACTCGGTCGCCGACTTCGGCCTCGCGCTGCGCGGCCTGCGCGAGGACACCATCTTGATGATCAAGCTGGAAGGCGGCAGCATCATCGAGAACGGCAGGTACCGCGGTGAAGAGCTCAAGCCCGTCGCAGAGGACTTCTTCGCCTCTGTCCACAACGGAACCGTCGACGCGTTCATCGCCCGCAACCCCCGCCTGGTCAACGCCGCCAAGTAGCACCGCGTGCCTCTCTGGGATCTCGGATCCGGAGGATGGACGGTCTGGCTATCAGTGGCATCACCAGAACGTTCCCGCAGCCGGCGAGGATCAATCCGACGTGGCTGCCCAGAGCGGTTCCGAGGATGCCACCGACAGCGCTGCCCAATGGCATGGACCCGTAGATGACGAAGCGGTAAACGCCTTCCACGCGTGCCAGGTCGCCATAGGCCACGGCGGACTGGCGTAGCGTGGGCGATAGAACGTTGAACCCGCCCAGCGCGACCGAGATGACGAACTCGAAGGCCATCAGATACAACGCCAGTTCCGTGCCGTGAAACGGCAGGATGGCCATCAGAAGCGGAACGGGACCCGCCACGACCATCAGTGCGGCCATGGCCCGCCCGTGACCCAGTCGGCGAGCGATGTGAACGACGATGACGGTTCCGATGAACGCGCCGACGCCGCCCACGGTGAAGATCAGGCCGTACAGCGAAGCCGTCACGCCGTTCTCGGTCACCGCCCAGATCACCAGATTGACCAGAAAAGCCTGGTTGGCCGCGTTGAAGATTCCGATGCTGGCTGTCACGTTACGCAGGGCTGGATTGCCCAGCAGAATGCGAATTCCGGTGGTGAAGCCACGAGGGCGGGCGTCGACGCCTTGACGCGGCTCCGCCCGACGCGCTGCCGCCACGCCGACGGCGCTCGCGACAAAGCTGACAGCGTCGACGATCAGCGCGATGGGCGCTCCGAGCGCGTTCACCAGGAACCCGCCCAGGCCTGGCCCGCCGATCGATGTCACGGTGGCCGAACCCTGCATCGCCCGGTTGGCGGCGCCGAGATCACGTTCCGGTACGAGCGAGGGCAGATAGGCGAAGGCGCCGATGTCGAACACGACAGTGGCCGCGCCGATCATGAGAGACACCGCGATGAGCAGCGGCAGGGACAGGGCGTCGAGCATGTACGCGACGGGGATGGTGGCCAGCGCGATCGCACGGAACAGGTCCGCGGCGATCATTATCCGGCGTTTCGGGCGGCCAGCGAGCCAGTTCCCTACGAACAGGGGAAGAAGCAGGTAGGGCAGTGACATCGCCGTCGTCACGGTGCTCACGCCGCTGGTGCCACCGTGCAAAGTGGTCGCCGTCAGCAACGGCAGCACCGTGAAGGTGGTCGCGGTGCCGATGGCTGACGCGCTCTGCCCCGCCCAGTACCACCGAAAATCGGGGTTCGACCTCAGTAGGCCACTTTCCCGAGATCTTCGGTCCCGCACCCGCGCGCGTAATGTCGAGGCCATCGGCGACAGCTAGTCGCCGACTGTCGTCACGTGTTGCAGCCAGCCGGAGAGCGCTATCGGATCGATGCGATCGCCGTGCTGCCTGGCAACGCGCTGATGCACCGCACGCACCACTTCAGGATGCGCAAGCAGCATCAGGCTCGCTGGACTGGCGGGCGCCTGACGCTCATAGGCGAGAGCGAGACCGCTCCAGGTGAAGTCATCGCCGCCGTCTTCCGAGATCTGACGAAGATATCCGGTCACGGCTTCCTCAAACCTGCCCATGACGAATGCGACGTCGGCGGCGCTCGCGTTGGCATCGACGCTGCCGAGCTCCGCGGGGTTGGCCTGCAGGTGCTCCATCCGTGCCGGGTCTTCGAGGAGGACGTACAGCAGTGCGATCCGGGGGTTGGTGCGGTGGGGCGCCGCGCTTTTGTCGAAGGTGAGGCGCACAGTGCCCGATGGCGCGGGGACTTCGCCGTGCGCTCGCCACGCCTGCGCCAGCCGGTCGATGTCAGCCATCTCCGGCCGCCGCAGCAACCGCCAGCTCACCAGACGGTCCGCCGTGGCGGCGTTGGCCCGGTCCAACGGCCCTGTCGGCACCGACTCGGCCGCCCACTGCTGGAGCTCGGCATCGAGCAGGGCGAGGAAACGACGCCCCATCTCCGTCAACGGACCGTTGGTGCGGGCCAGTGCCGTGGCTTTGATCTCCTGATCGCGCCAGTGCGCGAACTCGACGTGCGCCAACTCGCCCGCATCTGGTCGATGCCGGCGTACCCGCCAGAAGTCGGTCACGCCGAGTTGAGCGTAGATGCCATGAAAGAAGTGCGCCGAACGGTCGCGGGTCGTCCCGCCAAGGCGCGTAGTACCGCGGCTCCTCGTCCGGATCGAACAACCTCTCCATGTCGAGCAACGCGCCCAGTTTGAGGTGCTGGAACTCGTGGATGAGCGTCACCGCCAGCAGGGGCGCACTGTGCTGCCTGGTCGTGGCGATCGCCCCGAACGCGTCCGCGGAAGTGATCGCCGAGCTGCGCCGGTGCGGATACGGCTTCAGCGGGACAATCGCCTGCAGGCCAGCGGTCAGGCCCTCCACGTACTTGGGATAGTCCTCCTCGAGGATCTGCCACGCCTGCGCGAACAGGTCCTCGAACGATGCCGCCTCATCGTCGGACAGGCGAGAAGCCTGGTACACGTGGCTGGAGCAGGGCCGCGACATCAACGTCTCCACGGATGTGCTCGACGCGGTCAGCGGCGCCCTGCGGCTGAGCGCCGCGGAGCGGGCGCATCTTTACGTGCTGGCGGGCCTGCGGCCGCCGTGTGCCGACCTGCACGCCGACCGCGGCGCGGCGGTCACGCCCGAGCTGCGGCAGCTGTTGGACGGGTGGTCGCCGCGTCCGGCGGTCCTGCGCGACCGGCACTGGAACCTGCTCGCCGTCAACGACGCGGCCGAGACCATCTACGGGTACGGACCAGCGGACCACAACTGCCTCGTGACCTTCTTCACCAGCGCCCGCCACCGCGACGCGCACCTGCACTGGGCGGCGGCAGCGCCGGCGGTTGTCGCCGCGTTCCGGGCCGACGTCGCGCACGCACCGGACGATCCGCAGTATCGCCGGCTGATCGACGAGCTGCGCGCGATGAGCCCCGAGTTCGCGGAGCTGTGGGCCCGCCACGATGTGGACGTGCCGCGTCAGATGGTCAAGGCGGTGCGGCACCCCGAGGCCGGCGAGCTGTTCTTCGACACGACGACCCTCGCCGTGGTCGACCATCCGGCCTGGTTCCTCGAGCTGTCCAACCCTCGCCCCGGGACCGGCACGGCGGAGCGGCTGCGTACCCGCTGATCCTGGTGGTGCCAGACCCTGGATCGCGGCGCACTGGTCGCGTCGTCCGCGCGGCTCGACGCTGGTGGCATGCAGAACCTCTCCCGATTCGACGGCAGGATCGCTCTGATCACCGGTGGCACCAGCGGCATGGGGCTCGCCACCGCGCGCCGGTTCCTCGCCGAGGGCGCGCAGGTGGTCGTCACCGGGCGCGACAAGGCCCGGCTGGACGCCGCGGTCGAGACGCTCGACGGTGGTGAGCGCGTCCTCGCGGTGCGTGGCGACGTAGCCGACCTCGCCGACCTCGACGCGCTGATGGACGCGGTCCGGCAGCGCCACGGCCGCCTGGACGTGCTGTTCGCCAACGCCGGCACCGCCTCGTTCGTGCCGACGTCGTCGGTGTCCGAAGCCGACTTCGACCGTACCGTGGCCATCAATTTCAAGGGCGTGTTCTTCACGATCCAGAAGGCGCTGCCGCTGCTGCGGTCCGCGCCGACGGCGGCGGTCGTGATCAACGCATCGTGGACGCTCCACCGTGGACTGGCCAATGCCGCCGTGTACGCGGCGACGAAGGCCGCGGCACACAACCTGACGCACACCCTCGCGGCCGAGTGGGGTCCACAAGGGATCCGGGTGAACTCGGTGAGCCCCGGCTACATCGCGACGCCGATGTTCGATGCGGAGATCCCCGTCGAACAGCACGCCGGCGTGCTCGACCAGGTGGTCGCGGGCCGGTTCGGGACCGACGAGGACGTCGCGGGCGCGGTCGCGTTCCTGGCCTCAGACGAGGCGTCGTACGTCAACGGCCAAGATCTGATCATCGACGGTGGCCTGGTCTCTTCGGCGACGGCCCTCGGCATCGCGGAACTCCCCGACTGACCGCATCGGCTACCCGGTTACACGTCGGCCTGTCCGGCGTCGCGTGTAGAAGGAGAACGGCGGCGCCGCAGCCAGTTACGAACGTCGTGCGCGGCGATGATGGTCCAGAAGATGAGGGCGGGCCAGATCAGATGCGCCCAGCGGCCGCCGAGCAGCACCGCGGCGCCGAGCAGCACCAGAGCGGTGCTCTCCACCAGCACCAATCGGACGCTCTTGCCGGTGGAGTCACGGGCTTGCGCGCCGCCGCCGAGCAGCAGGGTCGCGGCGCGGCACAGGCCGACGCCGCCGAACACCAGGAGCATCCAGCCGCCCACCTCCGCCAACCAATTGGGCATCGGGGGCTCCCTGTCGTCGCCGCTCTATTGATCGAGTGTAGGTCGGGCCAGCGGCTACGCGCGCCGCTCCCGCAGCCGGCGCCGGAACCTCATCAGTTCCGCGGGTACGACCAGGCCGCCTGCCACCGCGAACGGCAGGGGCAGAAAATCGATCCACCGCCAGATCGACGCACTCACTTCCCGCACGACGGACGGGTGGTGCGGGTCGTAGCGGACCTGGATGACGTCACCCGGGCCCGGTCGTTGCTCCACGCTGTCCATAATGGCCGTGACACCGACCGGGCCGCTCTCGTAGGCCAGGTTGAGGGTGGGTGAGCGCCCGTCGTAGTTGGTGCGCACGACGCGAGCGTCGGCAACCTCTCCACGCCTCTCCAGCGCGACGTTCTCGTGCACCTGCCATCCCACCAACGTGACGAACAAGCAGGTGAGCAATGAGGTGAACAGAAGCCACAAGCCCGCCGTCAGCGCTGTCGTCCCGTCGCCACGTACCCACCCGAGGACGACCTCCTCGTAGCGCGACGCGCGGCCAACGGGATCCAGCTCCGGCGGCAAGACTCCGACTCCTTCGCTGCGACGACAGCCGACGGCGACAGTGTATTGCCGAGACGGCGGGCCGCCGCCGGATCGGGTCCGGCGGCGGTCGCGGCAGAGACGGTCAGGCGACGAACGTCCACAGCTGGTCCTGGGCGCTGTCCGTCGGTGACATCTTGCAGTCCCAGGTGACCAGCCACGTTCCGTTCGTGATGGCGCCGCCCGGGATGGCCAGGCACAGGCCGGTGACCTGGTTCACCAGGAAGTAGCGGTTCGTGGTGCCGTCGGCCAACCATGCCCGCCACATCGTTCGCGAGGGCATGTTCGCGTTGCAGAACTCCTGCGTCAGCTGCGAACCCTTGGCCCAGCCGGCCAGGCAGAGCCCGCTGTTCGTGTTCCGCAGACCGAAGACCTGGCCGCCGGCGGCCTCCTCCCACTTCCGGAACGTCTGACCGGGCTTCCTCGGGCTGTACTGGCAGTCCCAGGTCTGGATCTTCTTGCCCACGACGAGGGACGCCGCCGGCACGTCGACACATCGGCCCACTCGCTGGGGCGCGGCGTAGATGAGGAATGTTCCATCGGCGGCCTGGGCGGGAACGGTTGACATGCCCGCGATCGACGCCGCGACCAGGAACGCGGCGAGCAGACGGGCGAGAAAACGGTTCATCCGGTCTCCGTTCGAAACGACGGCGGGTCGGCGCCCACCGCTCGATCCAGAGAATCCCGACCCTGCCGGCAGTCCTCAACCACCTCGGCTGTTCGAGGTCGTTCGAGATCGTTCAGTCCCCGCAGCCGGAACCTGCCGTTCTGCCGTGCGACACACGCCCGTCGCCCAGCGGCAACTACACGCCGGTAAGGAGGACCGCGAAACCGTCGAGATGGCGCGCGAGGCCGAACTCGAAGAGCCCGTCCAGATCGGAGACCGCGTCCGGCGGGATCGCCGCCAACAGCGGGAACCGACCGCCGGACAGGAGTTCCTCGGTGCGCGAGCGCTGGGTCAGTCGCCAGCCGGCCAGCGTGATGCCGGTCTCCTGCTCCGCCTCGATCTCGTCCGACATGGACAGTGCGTGCGTGACGACCAGCCCGTGCAGCGTGAGCGCCTCGCGGATCCGCGTCGAGATGGGCAGGCCGAGCCCGTCCAGCGCACGCAGCGTCCACTCCGTGTGTGCCGCCATCGCGGGCACGAGCAGCGGGCGGGTGAACGACACCGCCCTGGGCAGCCACAGGTGGCGGCGGAACAGGTCCCATTCCAGCCGGGCCACGAGCTCGAGTTTGGCGCGCCATCCCGGCGGCCCCGGGACGGGCAACGCTGACTCGCCGAAGACCTCGTCGGCCATCTGCGCCACGAGGTCGTCCTTGTTCGCCACATGCCGGTACAACGACATCGGTCCGACGCCCAACTCGACCGCCAGGCGCCGCATCGACACCGCGTCGAGGCCCTCGACGTCGGCGATCTCGATGGCGGCGCGGAGCACCTGCTCGCGGCGCAGCGCGCGCCTGGCTGCGCCGGGCCGCCGCCCGCTCGGTGCCATGGTGCCGCCGGGCGGTTGCGTCAGGCTGACCACCGTGCCGGAGCCGACCGTGGCCTCGACCAGACCTTCGTCGCGGAGGGTCGCGATCACCTTGGTCGCGGTCGCGGCCGCGACACCCCACCGCTGAGCGATCTGGCGGATCGACGGGACCCGGTCACCCGGCCCCAGCTCGCCGGCCAGGATCCGGGCCCGGATTTCCGCCGCGACCCGCCGATATGGCGGATCGGGCCGCTGCGTGGACGAAGACATCGGAACCGAGTGTACTAGCTCACTCGCTCCCGACCCAGCTCACTTGATCGCGACGAAGGTGGCTACAGCAAGGGCACATTCTTAGGCTGACAGCATGACAGATACGGCGTACGCAACCGTCTCGCGGACGGACGACGCGGGCCGGCGGGCGGTGGTGGCGATCCTCACCGAGGCGTTCATGGACGACCCTGTCGTCTGTTGGCTCTTCCCCGACGCGAGCGAACGAGGTCGTCTCCAAGCCGGCTTCTACCGCTCCCTGCTCGCCCACCCCGCCGCACAGGCAGGCCTGGTCGGCCGAGGCGAAGGAACCGCGGTGTGGCTGACGCTCGCCGCCGGTCAAGCGCCCCACCCGGACCCGCCCGAGGCGGGCGGGGACTTCGGCGCGCACGGCGCCCGGCTGCTGGCGCTCGGTCAGGCGCTGGCGCAGCGACACCCCGGCGGCGAGCGGCACCTCTACCTGCCGGCGATGGGCGTGGTCCGGAGGCGGCAAGGAGCCGGGCTCGGCTCGGCGCTGTTGCGACACGGCTTGTCGCAGGCCGCAGGGCTCGGCGCCTATCTCGAAGCGAGCTCGCCGCGCAGCCGAACCCTCTACATGCGACATGGGTTCGAGGACCTCGGCGAGCCGATCCGCCTCGACGGCGGTCCACCCCTGTGGCCGATGTGGCGAGCACCGCGGTGAACGACTTCCCCACCAAGGATGACAGCTCCATGACGACCAACCACGACAGCGACCGGCGACCGCCGACCCTGGTGTTCCTGCACGGCACCCACACGTCGTCCTTCTGGGCGTCCGGCCTGATCAGAGAGCTCACCCTGCGCGGCCACCGCGCGGTGGCCGTCGACCTTCCGGGGCACGGCGACGAGGCGGTCATCCCCCGTGCGTACCAGGCCCCGCAGGACCTCGACGCGCTGGCCACCGAGCCGTCGCCGCTCGCCGCGGTCACCATCGACGACTACGTAGAGCGCGTCGTCGGCGTCGTCCGCCGAGCCCGCCGGCAAGGACCTGTGATCCTCGCCGGCGCCAGCCAGGGCGGCGTCACGGTGAGCCGGGTCGGCAACACCATCCCCGAACTGCTCGAACGGGTCGTCTACGTCGCCGCCTACTGTTGCGTCGACCTGCCGAACATGACCGCATACCTCGACACGCCGGAGAACAGCGAGAGCCTGCTCCCCCTGGTGGCGGCGCTGGCGGTCGGCGACCCGGCGGCGCTGGGCGTGGCCCGGATCAACTGGCGCTCGGCCGACCCGGCGGTGTTCCACGGCGTCAAGCAGTGCCTGGCCGGCGACTTCAGCGACGAGGCGGTGCGCCGCCTGCTGCACATGTTCGAGCCGGACGAGACCGCCAGCATCCCGCTGGCCGAAGCCCGCGGTGAAGCGGACTCCTGGGGTCGTATACCGCGCACGTACGTGCGCTTCACCCACGACCGCCTCATTCCGAAGGCGCTCCAGGACCGGTTCATCGACGAGGCCGACCGCCTGACACCGGACAACCGGACGGACGTGCGCAGCGTGCCAGCACCGCACTGCGGGCCGTTCGACCGGCGCGAACTGGTGGAGATCTTCGCCGAGCTGACGAGCCGCTGACCGCGCGGCAGGGTCGCCGGCCGGCCCTGTCCCAGACATTCTTGCCATTCGATGTCTTGTGGGGGGAGCGCGATGTCTGTTGTCCGTCGCACCGCGGCCGGTGCGCTGGCCTTGCTCACCGTCCTGGTCGGTGCCGCCGGTCCGGCGTACGCCGCCGTCGACGATCCCGCGCAGTCGGCGACGCCGTACCACGTCGGATTTCCGCTCTTCCGCAGCGCCAACATGGCGAACCGGAAGGGCGGCGGCACCTGTATCTGACCCGCAGCGTCGACGACGGCGCCACCTGGTCGACCCCGCAGGACCTGGCCACCCAACTGATTCCGGCCGGGTGGGCGTGGGACGCGGTCGGGCCCGGCATCGGGGTCAAGCTGAGCACCGGCGAGCTGGTCGTGCCGGCCAAGGGGCGCAACCTGATCGGCCGCGGCACGCCCGGCAACCGCACCTGGTCGATGCAGCTGCTCGGCGAGTCCAACAACGAGGGCACTGTCGCCCAGACACCCGACGGCCGGCTCTACCGCAACGACCGGCCGAACTCCGGCGACTACCGCCGGGTCGCCCGGGGCACGCTGGGCGGCTTCGGCGCCTTCGCCAACGACACCGGGCTGCCCGATCCGCAGTGCGAGGGCGCGGTCCTCGTCTACAACCTCGACGCGCCCGCACGGACGATCTTCCTGAACTTCGCCTCGACGAGCAGCCGCCGGGAGATGCGGGTGCGCATCAGCTACGACGCGGACGCCAACCGCTACACCTACGGCCGCAAGCTCGGCGACGCACCGATCGCCGGCGCCGGCAAAGCCAGCATGACCAAGACCACCGACTTCCGGATCGGTGCGCTCGTGGAGACGGACTTCTTCGAGTACGGCAGCGACCCGCGCTCGCACCGTGCGATCGTCTGGCGGCGCTTCAACCTGTCGTGGATCCTCAACGGCCCCGGGGCCTGAGTCAGCTCGCGGGCTTCGAGTAGTTCTCGTTCTGCCCGCAGGTGCGGCCGTCGTTGGTGGTGTAGTTGCAGAGCGTTATCTTGACGCGGTTGATGCCGCCGACCAGGTTCGTGTCGCCGATGGTGAAGCCCGGCTCCGAGTACCAACCGTGGACGCAGTACGCGACCCTGGTCACGGTGTGGATCTTCTTGCTGCCGGCGAACGACTCGAAGACGACCTCGGTGTAGAGGTGGCCCGTGCAGTTCCGCCAGCCCGACGGGTAGATCACGGGATACACGGTCGCCGTGCGGTTGTGCCATTCGATCTGGCCCTCGGTGCAGCCCCAGTCGATGGTTTGCGTGGCGTGGCACGCCACCGTGCTGTTCGGGTTGCCGGAGACGTTGAAGTTGGACACCGGTGCGGCTTGCGCGGGCGCCGCCCACGCGATCGTCGCGACGACGGTCGCCACGGTCAGCGCGAACGCCGTGAACACCTTGCTGCGCATCGAGTGATGCCCTCCCCCGGTGGAATCCGGGGGCAGACAGAAACGTCCACATTGGTGAACGACGCCCCCGCGATTGCCGGAGATCCTAAGCGGTCGGCATCGATGGCCGCAAACTAGCGCGCTTGCGCCACCGCGGCCTCGTACGCCGCCTGCAGCTCGGCGAAGACCGACGGCGTGCCCTCCGGACGCGGGATGCCCAGATGCTGCTCGCGCAGCTCGTCCATGAACCGCGACCACAGCGCCGGCCCGCCCCGCTCGAGCAGCTCGGCGCGCACCGACAGCTCGTGGCTGGCCGGCATGTGCCGCCGCCCCCACGAACCCAGCGCCGCCATCACCGGCACGAGCTGCACGCCCGCCTCGGTGAGGCTGTAGCGGATCTTCTGCCGGTGGGTCTCGTCGGACGACCGCCAGAGCAGCCCGTGTGCGACCAGCCTGCGCAGCCGGTCGGCGAGGATGTTGGAGGCGATCCCCTCCTGCGACCCCGTCAGCAGCTCGCGGAAGTAGTGCCGGTTGCCGAACATCATGTCGCGCAGCACGACCAGCGACCAGCGGTCGCCCATCACCTCGACCGCCAGGTTGATCGGGCAGCCGGACCGGTGCACCTGTCCCTCATCCATCAGACAACGATGGTAGCATCCAACCGATTGCACATTGCAATCGGTCTCGAAGGCGCAACCAGTTTCGGAGGCGTGATGAAGCCGACGACCGAACGCATCGACCGGCGCTACAGCGACCCCACGGCCCAAGCCGTCCCGTGGACCGACGCCGAGGCGAGACTGGCCGCGGCGGAGGTCGCCTGGGTCGTCACCGTGCGGCCCGACGGCCGTCCACACACGACACCGATGGTCCCGGTGGTCCAGGACCGCAAGGTCTACTTCCACACCGGCAGCACCGAGGTGAAGTACGCCAACCTCCAGGCCAACCCGCACGTGCTCGTGCTGGCCGGCGACACCGCCTGGGACCGCGGCCTCGACGTGGTCGTCGAAGGCACTGCCGCGCCGGTGACCGACGAGGTGCTGCTGCGCCGGCTCGCCGCGCTCTACCGCGACCGCTGGGACGGCCGCTGGGAGCTCGACGTCCGCGACGGCGCCCTGGTCTCCCCCACCCCCGACACCCAGCTCGTGGTCTTCGAGGTGACGCCGGACAAGGCGTACGGCCACGCCAAGGGCGACCCCTTCAGCCAGACCAACTACCGCCTCTGACCGGCGGCGACCAGCGAAAGGGCACCATGAAGCTTCTCCTCACCGACTCGGGCATCAAGAACGCCAGCATCAAAGCCGCCCTGCTCGACCTGCTGGGCAAACCGATCTCCGAGTCCACCGCGCTGTGCATCCCCACCGCGATCTACGCCAACCCCCGCGGTCCCTTCAACGCCTGGCAGTTCGTCAGCGGGCAGGACCCCGACTGCGCGATGACGGAACTGGGTTGGAAGGCCGTGGGTCTGCTGGAGCTGACCGCGCTGCCGAGCGTCGACAAAGACCGTTGGGTCCCGCTGGTACGCGAGGCCGACGTCCTGTTGGTCGGCGGCGGCGACGCCATCTACCTGCACCACTGGATGCGCGAGTCCGGGCTTGCCGACCTGCTGCCGTCGCTGACCGAGACGGTCTGGGTCGGGCTGAGCGCCGGCAGCATGGTGATGACCCCGCGCATCGGCGAGGACTTCGTCGGGTGGAAGTCTCCCGCCGGCGACGACCGCACGATGGGGATGGTCGACTTCTCGATCTTCCCGCACGTGGGCCACCCGTCCCTGCCGCTCAACACCATGGAAGCCGCCGAGAAGTGGGCGGCCGGCATCGGCGGTCCGGCGTACGCGATCGACGACCAGACCGCCATCAAAGTGATCGACGGCGACGTCGAGGTCGTCTCCGAAGGCCACTGGAAGCGCTTCTAACCGCGCGCCCAGCCCTCCTTGACCGCGAACATCTGCGCGGTCTTGCGGGCGTCGGTGTCGACCAGGTCGCCGAGCGTCTCGTCGACCCGCCGCAGGACGTCGTCGCCGAGCGACACACCCGCGGCGGCGGCGTTCTCGGTGACCTGGTCCGGCCGGGACGCCCCGATCAGCGCGGTGCTGACGCCGGGCCGGTGCAGGGTCCACGCGATCGCGAGCTGTGCCATCGACAGCCCGGCGTCGGCGGCGATCGGCCGCAGGCCCTGCACCCGGGTCAGCAGCTCGTCGCCGAGCACCCGGGCGATGAACCGCGGCGCGCGCCCGTCGCCGGCGGCCCGCGAACCGGGCGGCGGCGCCTGACCGGGCTGGTACTTGCCGGTCAGCACGCCCTGCGCGAGCGGCTGGAACGCGATCTGGCCCAGCCCTTCGGCGAGCGACAGCGGCACCACCTCGGGCTCGATGACCCGCCACAGCATGTTGTACTGCGGCTGGTTGGACACCAGCCGGCTGCGCAGCCCCAGCTCGGCCCCGATGTCCAGCGCGGCGCGGATCTGCTTCGCGGTCCACTCCGAGACACCGAGGTAGCGCACCTTGCCCTGGCGCACGAGGTCGTCGAACGCGATCAGCGTCTCGTCCAGCGGCGTGCGGTCGTCGAACCGGTGCGCCTGGTAGAGGTCGACGTAGTCGGTGCCGAGCCGGCGCAGCGACGCATGGCACGACTCCATGACGTGCTTGCGCGACAGGCCACGGTCGTTGGGGCCGGGGCCGGTCGGGTTGCAGACCTTGGTGAGGATCTCGACCGACTCGCGCCGCACCCCGCGCAGCGCCTCGCCGAGCACGGTCTCGGCGGCGCCCATCGCGTACACGTCGGCGGTGTCGAAGGTCGTGATGCCGGCGTCGAGGGCCGCTCTGACACACGCGGTCGCCGCCGCGCGCTCGACCGACTCGCCATGGGTGAGCCAGTTGCCGTAGGTGATCTCGCTGAGCATGAGTCCGCTGGCGCCGAGCTGACGATGCTTCATGATCATGCAGGGTACGCCTCTCTGCCGAATCTGCCGTATCTCGGGTGTACGGTTGAATTCGGGTATGAAATGTGGCTATTGCTCCTAATCGGGGCCGGGCTCGCGGGCGCCGTCCTTGGGACCGGCTCGCTGCTCCTCAGCGCGATCACCGCGATCGCGGCAACAGCCGTGCTCGTGGTCGTGCTGCTGGTCAAACGCCCGGCGGTGCCGGCGGCCTGGTGGCTCCTGGCCGGCTGCTCCGGGATCATCAGCTATGCCCGCCTGTCGTACGCGACACAACGCGCGGGAACGACCGCCACGCACGGGGTGGGGTCGGGCGACATCCGCGCCTGGATCGTCTATGCGGCGCTCGGCGGCGCGCTGATCCTGTTCACCGGCCGGGCGCGCGAGTTCGATCTGGAGGACACCCTCGACGCGCTCATCGTCGGCCTAGGGGCTTTTGTCATCCTTTGGGTGTTCCTGTTCTCTGACCACAGCCCGACCGCCGGCGAGGCCGTGAGCGTCACCGTCATCCGTCCGATAGCCGCAGCAGTCCTGCTCGGGCTGCTGACGCGGCTCCTCTTCCAGGTCAGCCCGCGAACGCCGGCCATGCTGATGGTCTCGGCGGCGACCCTGGCCGTCATCGTCGGATCCGTCGCGTACGCCCTACCCAGCCGACTGTCCAACACCGGCATCCTGTTCCCGGTGTTCTCGGTCCTGGTCGCGGCGGCCGCGCTGCACCCGTCGAGTGTGCTGAAACCGGGCAGACGCATCCGGGACCCGTCGCGGCTCGGTGTGGCCCGCATGACCCTGTTCGCGTTCCTGACCCTGCTCGGCCCGCTCGCCTGGGTGCTCGCGATCATCCCGAGCGCGTACAACCCCGTATCGATCAGCGATCTGGGGCTTCCGATCATCGCGGCCGCGCTGATCTCCCTCCTGCTGCTGTGGCGGCTCGGGCTCATCGCGTCGTTCGCCCGGCGGCGATCCCGGGAGCTCGAGGGACTCCAGGTCGAGCTGGCGCACCAGGCGGCGCACGACCCGCTGACCGGGCTGGCCAACCGCACCGTGCTGCTCGACAAGCTCGACGCGCTCTGCGGTCATGACGCCCGCCGGGACGGCCGCGGCGCTGCCCTGCTGCTGCTGGATCTCGACGGCTTCAAAGCGGTCAACGACTCGCTCGGGCACCCGGCCGGCGACGCCGTGCTGCTCGAGGTCGGCCGGCGCCTCGGCGCGGTCGCACCCTCCGCGAGCACGGTCGTGCGCCTCGGCGGCGACGAGTTCGCGGTGCTCCTCCCGGACACCGGCGCCAACGGCGCGGCCGCGGTCGCCGAGCAGGCCCGGGTCCGGCTCAGCCAACCGTTCCCCACCGCGTACGGCACGGTCACCATCGGCACGAGCATCGGCATCAAGGCCGACGCGCAGGCCAGCCACGACACCTCCGAGGCCCTCCGCGACGCCGACCTGGCCCTCTACGCCGCGAAGGCGGCCGGGCGGAACCGGCTGATGGTCTTCGCGCCGGCGCTGCGCGGCGGGCCGGCCGATCAACGATCGACCGGCCAGCCCGTGGATCAATGAGCGCGCGCCAGTTCCTCGACGGGTGCGGCTGAGCCGCGTCGCCGCAGCCCCGCGACGGTGACCAGGCTCGCGATCACCAGCGCCGCGACCGGCACCAGCAGGCCGGCCCGATAGCTGTCCAGCGTCGTGCCCGAGCCGGCCGCCGCGACCACCACCGCCGTCGTCACCGCGAGCCCCAGCGCCGAACCGAACTGGAACGACGTGGTGAGGATGCCGCTGGCCAGGCCCTGCTCCTCGGCGTCGACGTCGTCGGTGGCCGCGATCGTCAGCGGCCCGTACGCCAGCGCGAACCCGAACCCGATGGCCAGCAACCCGGGCAGCAGCGTCAGGAAGCTCCAGGTCATGCCCAGCGGCAGGAACCACGCGAAGGCCAGCGCGACCAGCACCAACCCGACCGCGATCACCCGCTGGTTGCCGTACCGGGCGACCAGGCGCGGCGTCAGCGTCGGTGCGATGACCGCGTCGATGCCGATCACCGCGAGCGCCAGCCCGGTCTCGATCTCCGACCAGCCCCGCAATTCCTGCAGATAGAGCACGGCGACGAACTGGAAGCCCATGAAACCGGCGACCAGCAGGAACGCGCCGATGTTGGCCCGCAGCAGCGGCCGCGAGCGCAGGATGCCCAGCCGCATCAGCGGCGCCGGCGAGCGACGCTGGACGGCCACGAACGCCGCGAACAGCGCCGCGCTGCCGGCCAGCGTCGCGGCCGTGACCCACGCCGCCACCTCCGGCAGGTGTACGACGGCCACCACGAGCAGCAGCATCGCCCCGGTCAGCGCCAGCGTGCCGGGGACGTCGAAGCGGGCCCGGCCGCCGGCCGCCGGGACGTCCCGCGGCACCAGCGGCAGCGCCGCGGCCAGCAGCAGCGACGCCATGACGACCGGCGCGAAGAAGACCCACCGCCAGTCGACGCTGGTCAGCAGGCCGCCGACCACCATGCCGAGCGAGAAGCCGCCCGCGGCCGCACCCGCGTACACGAGGACCGCTCTGTCTCTGGCCGCACCCTCGGGGAACGTCGTCGTGATGATCGACAGGCCGGCCGGAGCGAGGAACGCCGCCGCCACCCCGGTCGCGAAGCGGGCCAGGATCAGCATCCAGCCCTCGGTCGCGAGCCCGCCGAGACCGGAGAACGCGATGAACACCCCCAGCCAGCCGATGAACATCCGCCGGCGCCCGAGCAGGTCGGCGGCCCGGCCGCCGAGCAGCACGAACCCGCCGTAGCCGAGCACGTAGCCGCTGACCACCCACTGCAGCGCGGCGGTCGACAGGCCCAGGTCGGCGCGGATGGCGGGCAGCGCGACACCCATCATCGAGATGTCGACGCCCTCCAGGAAGATCGCCCCACACAGGACGAGCAACAGCGCCCAGCATCGGGCCCCTACCTTCGTTGGCACGTGATTCCCCCACGGTCGAGTCGGTTACCTCTTGTAACTGACCCCATCGTTGGTCACTATTGGGAACCATGGAAGAAGGCACTTCAACGTCACCTGGTTACTGCTGCGATACCGAGGGCGAGTTCAACGACGCCTTCCAGTGGGACGCACGGGAAGACTGCGAGGTCCGGCAGATCCTCGACCGCATCGCCGACAAGTGGTCACTGCTGGTCGTGGCGCTGCTCGAGCACCGCAAGCTGCGTTTCACCGAGCTGCGCCGGGAGATCGACGGCATCAGCCAGCGGATGCTGACGGTGACCCTGCGCCATCTCGAACGCGACGGGCTCGTCCGCCGCACGGTCCACCCGACGGTGCCGCCACGCGTGGACTACGCGCTGACCCCGCTGGGCGTGACGCTGCACCAGACCGTGCAGACCCTGGTCGCCTGGACCGACGCCAACCAGCGCGAGATCGCCGCCGCCCGCGCCGCCTACGACCGGCGCGAGGCCGAGTTCGCCGCCGCTCAGTAGCGGTCGAGCTCGGCGGCGGGCGCCATCACGATGCGGGGTTTCGCCGTCGGGTTCAGCCAGCGCAGCACCTTGACCAGGTCGGACTCCGCGATCGCGACGCAGCCCGCGGTCGCCCGGCCCGGGATCATGACGTGCAGGAAGATGCCGCTGCCGCGCGGCGGGTCGGCCTCCTTGACCGGGATGTTGTAGTTGATGACCGCGAAGTAGCGGTACTGCGGGTCGGTCTCCCACAGGGCCTCGCTGGGGCCGCCCGGGTCCGCGCCGTGGACGAACGAGTTGTAGCCCGGCGTCTCCGCGTTCTCGTTCCACCAGTCGTTCTCGACCAGGCGGTGGTAGCTGTAGCGGACGCCCGGGTTCGCGGCTATGCCGTACATCGTCGAACCGATCGGGTAGACGCCCGTCGGGGTCGCCGGCTTGCCCTCGGCCGCTCGGTCCGTGAAGCCCTGGCTCCCTAGACGCGCGGTCATCCGCGCGAACGCCGGCGCCCACGCGCCGGCACGTTTCTCGAACGCCTGCAACGTGCCGGTGCTCGTGCCGAAGCCGCTGGACTTCACCACGATCACCTGCGTGGTGCCCGACGGCAAGGTGCGCAACCGCGACGCGTCGTTGACCGGCGTCGTGCTCCTCGGCGTCGTGCTTTTCGGCGTCGGGACGCTCTCCGACCGGCTCGGCGGCTGGTCGGAGCGGCGGGCCAGCTGGTCGCGGGCCGCCGCCGTCTCCGCGGGCGCCGCGTCCGCGCGGGGCTCGACGGTGCCGCAGGCAGCCAGCGCCAGCACGGCCACGACGGCAGCCACCGACCGCAGCAGGCAGCTCACCTCATGCCCGCCCGGGCGCACCCAGGTCGCGCATCTGACCTTCCACGTGCGCCCGCAGCCGCACGCGGTACTCACTGCGCAGAGCCTCGAGCTCCTCGATCTGCTGCAGCGTGGCGGCGCGGCCGGCGGCCAACTCGCTCATCGCCGTCTCGTAGCGTTCACGCGCGCTCCGCTCCATGGCCTCGGCCGCGGCGACCGCCTCGTCGGCGATCCGTTGCGCCGTCGAGCGGGCGTCGGACAGCAGATCCTGCGCTTCCCGCCGAGCTTCGACAAGGTGGCTGTCGGCCGTGAGCTCGGCCATGGTGAGCACCCGCGTCGCGTGCTCGCGGTCACCGGCGGTCGCTCTGCCGCCACCGGTGCGCGCCTGCTCCAACTCGGCCCGCACCGCACGGGCCACCTGCTCCGCGGCTGCCTTGTCGCGCAGGACGCGCTCCAGCCGCGCGCTCATCTCCTCGACCGCACCCGCCAGTCGCGGGTCGTGGCCCTGCCAGTCCGATCCGCCGTCGCGCGCGACCGCACCGCGCAGGTCGTTGTTCTCCTCGATCAGGCGGACTAGGTCCTGTTCGAGCTGGTCCAGGAAGGCATCGACCTCTTCCTGGTCATAGCCGCGTTTGCCGATCGACGGTTTGTTGAAGGCGACATTGTGTACGTCGGCCGGAGTTAACGGCATCGGGACTCCTCCTCGGGTACGGCTCACGTCGGAACCGGTCCCGCGCGTCGTCGCCGTGACAACCATGGACCTCCGCGGGCCGATGCGCCAGAGTTCTTCCGAATCTTGGTGCGCGCGCCGTCGCGCGCGGGCACTCCGGGGCCCCATCCGCGCCGCTCAGGTACGCTGGGATCACGGTTTCACGGTTCTGCCCCCGGCCGCGATCGACGCCGGCCACCCCCAAAGCGCACGGCCGCCGGCCAGCGCCGGGCAGTTCGCCCTTCCACGTTCGGAGAATTCATGGCGGTCCGCCGCCCGCGGAACACCCCCACCTTCGCCTCGCTCGGCCTGCCGGACCCGTTGGTCTCGGCGCTTGCCGCACGCGGCGTCACCACCCCGTTCCCCATCCAGGCCGCCACGCTGCCCGACGCACTCGCCGGGCGCGACGTCCTCGGCCGCGGACGCACCGGTTCCGGCAAGACCTACGCGTTCGGATTGCCCCTGCTCGCCCGGCTGGCGGCCCATCCCGCACCACGCCGTCCGGGGCGGCCGCGGGCGTTGATCCTCGCACCGACCCGTGAGCTCGCCGCCCAGATCGAGGCGTCCATCTCACCCCTGGCCGCGGCCCTGTCGCTGCGCACGCTGACGGTCTTCGGCGGGGTCTCCGCCGGCCCACAGGTCGCCGGCCTCCGCGCGGGAGTCGACGTGCTCATCGCCTGCCCGGGTCGCCTCCTCGACCACCTCCAGAACGGTCACGCCAACCTCGGCGCCGTCGAGGTGACCGTGCTCGACGAGGCCGACCACATGGCCGACCTCGGCTTCCTGCCGGCCGTACGCAAGCTGCTGGACCAGACACCGCGGCGGGGCCAGCGGCTGCTCTTCTCCGCAACCCTCGACGCCGGTGTCGACGTCCTCGTCCGGCGATACCTCACCAACCCGGTCACCCACAGCGTCGACACCGCCGCGGCGCCGATCAGCGTGCCGCACCACATGCTGCACATCGAGCGCCAGGACCGGCTGGCCGTCCTGGTCGAGTTGGCCGCCGCCCCCGGCCGCACGCTGGTCTTCGCCCGCACGAAGCGGCGGGCGCGGCTGCTCACCCGGCAGTTGGTCGAGGCGGGCGTGCCGGCCACCGAACTGCACGGCGACCTGGCCCAGGGCGCCCGCAGCCGCAACCTGACGGCGTTCGCCGAGGGCAGTGCGACCACCCTCGTCGCGACCGACATCGCGGCCCGCGGCATCCACGTCGACGACGTCGCGCTGGTCGTGCACGCCGACCCGCCGGCGGAGTTCAAGGCGTACCTGCACCGGTCGGGCCGCACCGCCCGGGCCGGCGCGACCGGCACCGTCGTCACGCTGATGACCGGCGACCAGGTCGACGGGGTCCGCCATCTTGCCCGCCAGGCCGGCATCGCACCGACCACCACGCGGCTGCGACCCGGGCACCCGCTTCTCGGCGAGATCGCGCCGGGCCCGCGCACGCTGGTCGCACCACCACCGGCCGGAGAACAGAAGCGGGCGACCCGCCGCGGCGGCCCCCACGCGTCCGCGACCGTCCCGCGCGGTCAGGCCGTGTCGCGCGCCGGCGGTGGTGGCCGGCACGCGGCTACGCCGACGGCACGTCGGTCCTCCGGTGCGGCCGAGTTCTCCGCGGGTAGCCGAGTCGGCAGGTCCCGAAGGTCCCGATAGCTCGCAAGGCTGCGTCCACCCGAACGGGCGACACCGTTGCGGGTCCGGTCGGGCATGCCCGCACCGTTGCGATGATCGGTGGCGTGGCCCGCTCGCTGTCGACGGTGCTGGTCGTCCTGTGGTGCCTGCTGGTCGGGCTGCCGCTGGCCGTGACGCTCACGCCGGACGTCGAGTTGACGGTCGCCGGTCAGCACCTGTCAATCGGCGCTCGGCAGCCGAGCCTCAGCCTCTCCGGGCCGGCGCAGGTCGTGCAGATCGGCAACACCGCGCTGGACGTCCCCGCGTTGCGGGTGTACGGGCCGTTGCGCCCGCGCCTGAGCATCGGCCCCGTCGACCGGGACGCCGCGGCCAGCGCGCTGTCCCCCGAAACAGGCGCGAAGACCCGGTCCGCCGCCGCGACCACGATCGGCATCGGCTTCGTCCGCTGGTACGCATCGGCCACGGTCATCCTGATCGGCCTCACCGCGGCGGCGATCGGGGTGGCCGGCTGCGCGGCGATGGTCCGCACGGTGCGCCGGCTCAGCCGCACGGAGCCGGGCGCCGTCGCCCACGTCTGGCGGCACACGGCCGGCCGGCTGCGCGGCATGGCCACCGCGGCGCTGACGGTCACGTTGACCGCCTGGGCCGCCGCCGGAGTCCTCGCCTACGACGGCGCCGCGCACGGCCTGCGACAGGTCAAATCCCTTTCGGACCTCGTCGGCACCCACCGGTTCTCGCCCTCGCCGGTCGGGCCGAAGGTGCACGGCTACGCCGGAGTGGTGATCGGTGACTCCCGCGCCGCCCGGTTCGGCGGCCCGACCGCACCCGACGCGTCCGCCGACGACCGCGCCTGCGCGCGCAGCACCGACTCGCTCGCCGCGGAGGTCGGGCAGCTCACGGGTGCGCCCGCGGTCAACCTGGCCTGCACCGGCGCCTCGATCGCCGCGGGCCTGCTCGGCGCGCAGACCCTCGGCGACCGGGTGCTGCCACCGCAGGTGGGCCTGCTCAAACAGGTCGAGGGCGTGCGGTACGTGGTCGTCGTGATCGGCCCGAACGACCTCTACTGGACGGACTTCCTGCGCTACTGCTACGGCGTCGACTCCTGCGAGGACAACCTGACGCAGGGCGAGTTCGGCTACCGGTTGGCGGCCTTCGACCGCGACTACGGCGATCTGCTGCGCGACCTCGCCGACCTGCCGACGCGGCCGCGGGTGGTCGTGTCGGCCTCGTACGACGTCTTCGCGCCGGACGCGGACTGCCCGGACACCCGCGGCCCGGCCGGCGCCTCCGGGCTCTCATCCGACGAACTGCGCATGCTGATCGACATGAACCGCCGGTTCAACGAGGTGCTCCGCGCCGGTGCCGACAAGTACGGTTTCGCGGTCGCCGAGCCCCGCCTGACGCCGCTGTGCGCCACCGGCTCGCCGCTGGGCCCGGACCTGCAACACCTGTCGGATCCGGCACCGTTCCACCCGACCGCGGTCGGCATCGTGCGAATGGCCTCGGCGGTCGCCCAGGCCCTCGCCGCGAACTGAGCTGTCAGGCACGTCCTGGGTGGAATCCGGTTGCGTGGTGACCGGTGGGTTTGAGTAGTGTCTGCGCCATGTCGAGCCCTGAGGCATCCAAGGTGGGGGCTTTCGGTCACGCCGTCAGCCCCCTGAACCACTGAGTTCATAGCCCGCTTCCCAGCAGCCTTCGCTGCGTGGGCATGTGCGCGCACCCTTGGGCGCTGGCCGCGGTGACGAGACGTCTCCTCGTTCTCTCTCACCTCGGAGTTCTTGATGCCTCTTGCGCTGCACCTGCTTGCCGTGGCGGTCTTCGCCATGGGCACCTCGGAGTTCATGCTCGCCGGCTTGGTGCCGGACATCGCCGCCAGCCTCGACGTGTCGGTCGGGGCCGCCGGGCTTCTGACCTCGGCGTTTGCTCTCGGGATGATCGTCGGCGCGCCGCTGATGGCGGCGCTTGCGCGCTGGTGGCCCGTCCGGGCCAGCCTGTTGTGCTTCGTGCTGGTCTTTGCCGCGGCCCACGTCGCAGGCGCGCTCACGACGAGTTTCGCGGTTCTGCTTATCACCCGGGTGATCGCCGCCCTGGCCAACGCGGGCTTCCTTGCTGTGGCACTGAGCACGGCGGCCACGCTCGTCGCAGCAGACCAGAAAGGGCGCGCGCTGGCGGTGCTGCTCTCGGGTACGACGGTGGCCACCGTTGCTGGAGTTCCCGGTGGCGCGATCCTCGGCACGGTGCTCAGCTGGCGGGCAACCTTCTGGGCGATCGCACTGCTCTGCCTTCCCGCTGCCTTCGGTGTCATCAAGGGCATCCCGGCCCGTGTCGGAAAGGCCCCTCGGGACACTCCGGCTGGTTCGTCTCTTCGGAGCGAGATCGCCCAGCTCGCGATGCCCAGACTGGTCCTGGTCATGCTGCTCGGTGCCCTGGTCAACGCTGCCACGTTCGCCACGTTCACGTTCCTGGCACCGATCGTGACCGACACCGCCGGCATGGGCGAGCTGTGGGTCTCGGTCGTGCTGGTGCTCTTTGGTGTTGGGTCCTTCCTCGGCGTCACCCTCGCGGGACGGCTCTCCGATCAGCGTCCCGGCATCGTGATCGCAGTCGGTGGCCCGTTGCTGTTGCTCGGGTGGGTCGCGTTGGCGACCCTGGCTGCCCAGCCGGTGGCGCTTCTGCTCCTCGTGTTCGCGCAGGGCACGCTTTCCTTCGCGTTGGGCAGCACCCTGATCGCCAGGGTGCTCTACGCGGCAGCAGGCGCCCCCACCATGGGAGGGTCGTATGCGACCGCGGCGCTCAACATCGGTGCCGCTGGCGGACCCGTCGTTGCCGCAGCGACCCTCGGGGCCGATGCCGGCGACCTTGGCCCGGTCTGGGTCAGCGGCCTCCTGGTTACGGTCGCACTGCTCATCGCGCTGCCGCTCGGGCGATTCATCGCACCCCGCGTTGGCCAGGCGGTTCGATGACCCCGCGCGAACGCTCCGTTGAATGTCGAGGGACGGCGGCGGCTCATGGAACGACTCCGAACCCGCCCTCCGGAAATGGCGAGGTCGGGCCCACAAGGGGGCTAAGCCTGGCGGAGCACCAGCAGGGTCTCGGGCCGCACGCCGTCGTGGTTCATCGCGGCCTTTGCCTCGTCGCTGCGCATGAACGCCTGGAACGCCTTCATGTCGGGGATCTCGGCGATCAGCCCGACGCGGTTCGAGCCCTCGGGGTCCCAGAACGCGCGCACCGTGATGCCTATGGGCCCGAAGACCTCTTCGCGCTTGGGCGATGCCTTCCACGCCTCGACGTCGTCGACCTCGTGCGTGATCAGGTAAGTGGCCACTGTGAACTCCCCCGTGATCGGCTGAGTAAGGCTACCGCCACGGAGTGTCACCGAATCGTCGACTCGCCCGAGTTGTGGTAGACGTACGCGGACGGGTTGCTGAGGTGGCCGTCGTACGGGCCGACCTTGGTCACCTTCACGCCGTCGCGGAACACGATCTGCAGGCCGTGCTCGGGTTCCCAGGCACACTCGCTCTCGATCGAGACGCAGACCCGCTGACTTCCCTGGGAGTCCCGGCTCACCGTCGGTTCGGTGCCGAGCCGCACGTGGTCGAAGACCTGTTCCGGGCCCTGGATCTCGATGTCCGCGTCGGCGACGTCGCGGTAGTACGCGTAGACGTGCGGCGCGGCTGCCTGCAGTGCCGACTCGTCGAGCGCCAGGAAGGCGCGGATCGCCGCGTGGAAGTCCCCCTGCCGGGCGTCGTCGTCGTACCCGTCGACGACGAACCGGCACTCGACGCCGCCCAGCACCGCCACCGGCATCGGCGCGCTGACGTACCACTCGGACTCGACGTCCTCGACGACCTCGCCGAGACCGGGGATCCGCATCGCGTCACCCTACTCCCGCGAGCCGGCCGATTTCGGTGGTCAGCTCAGCCCGCAGGTCGTCGTGGTGCGGGCCGAGGAGGGCTTCGGGAGCGTCGCGGACCTCGGCCGGGCGGTGCCAGGCCGGGACGCCGATGAACTCCGCCGGCTCCCAGTCGTATCGGGGGTGCAGGTGAGCGTGCAGGAACGCGTCGGTGTTGCCGAGGATCGCGTAGTTCATCCGCCGGAACGCCGGGTCGCGGCGCGCGCAGACCGCCGCGATGGCCTCGCCGAGCAGGTCCATGTCGGCCAGGAAGGCCAGCCGGCGCGGGCGGGGCAGGTCCAGCAGGCGGTCGATCGCCGGGTCGTCGGGCAGGAGCACGCAATAGCCGGGCAGGAACTGCGTGTCGCCGATCACCGCGAAGCCCGACTCCAGGCGGGCGAGCACCGTCGGGTTCTCGCCCCGCAACGCCGAGCCGATCCGGTCCGTGCGCCAGTCGATCATGCGGACACCCTAGCGAGATACGTTTGCCGGCGTGACCGTCGCACGCACGCTCTGGCAGGACAACGCCGACCTCGCCGAAGCCGCCCGCACGCATCCGTTCGTCCGCGGGCTCGCCGACGGGACGCTGGAGGAGGCGACGTTCGCCGGCTACGTCGCGCAGGACGCCTTCTACCTCGAGTCGTTCGCCCGCGGCTACGCCCTCGGCGTCGCGCACAGCCCCGACCGGCAGGGCCTGGACGCCTTCGCCGACCTGCTCGCCGGGCTCCGCGAGGAACTGCGCCTGCACGAGGCGTACGCGACGAAGCTGGGCATCGATCTTGCCCGCGTCGAGCCGTTGCCGGCGACGCTGGCCTACACCGACTTCCTGCTCGCGACCGCCGCCCTCGGCGATCTCGGCCACCTCTGCGCGGCGCTGACGCCCTGCATGCGGCTCTACGCCCACCTCGGCCAGTCGCTGGCCGCCGAGGCGCACGCCGACCGGTACGCCGACTGGATCCGCACCTACGCCGAACCCGGCTTCGACGCCCTGGCCGCCCGGCTGGAGAACCTGCTCGACAGGTACGCCCGCCCCGGCGACGACCGCACCGCCACCGTCTACCGCCGCGCGATGCGCCTCGAGGTGGCCTTCTTCGAGTCCGCCTACCGCGCGGGCCAACCGACCACGGCCGGCTAACCTTCTTGCGTCCCTAAATGGAAACGACTACCGTTTCGCGGCGGAGTCGCTCCGAGCAAAGGACGCAGGTGAGTCCGCAGACCGAGGCCGTCCACGATGGCCAGACGAGCCCCACCAGAACCCGGCGGATCGGTTCCGTCGAGGTCCTCGCCGTCGTGCTCGTGCTGCTGGTCGTCTTCCGCGGCCCCGTCTCCGCGGCCATCTCCAGCCCGCGCCTGCAGACCTGGACCACCGTGTTCGTCTCGGTCATGGTGCAGGCCGTGCCGTTCCTGGTCTTCGGCGTCGTGCTCTCCGCGGTCATCGCCGTCTTCGTGCCCGCCAGCTTCTGGGCGCGGGCCCTGCCTCGGCACCCGGCGCTGGCCGTCCCGGTCGCCTCGGCCGCCGGCGTCGTGCTGCCCGGCTGCGAATGCGGCGCGGTGCCGATCGCGGGATCGCTGATCCGCCGCGGCGTGACGCCCGCCGCGGCTCTCGCGTTCCTGCTCGCCGCGCCCTCCATCAACCCGATCGTGCTCACCGCGACCGCGGTCGCCTTCCCCGCCAACCCGGAGATGGTGCTGGGCCGCGGCGTCGCCAGCCTGATCGTCGCCATGATCATGGGTTGGCTGTGGTTGCGTCTCGGCAAGACAGAGTGGATCCGGCTCCCCCACCGCCACGACGACGGCGCCACCAAGCTCGTCGCGTTCTGGGCCGCCGTCCGCCACGACGTCGTCCACGCGGGCGGCTTCCTCGTGCTGGGCGCGATGGCCGCGGCCACCATCAACGTCGTCGTGCCGGAACGCTGGCTGCTCACCCTCGCCGACAAGCCGGTGCTGTCGGTGCTCGCGCTGGCCCTGCTCGCCGTACTCCTGTCGATCTGTTCCGAAGCCGACGCCTTCGTCGCGGCCTCGCTGTCGCAGTTCTCGCTGACCGCCCGGCTGGCGTTCCTGGTCGTCGGCCCGATGGTCGACCTCAAGCTCGTCTCGATGCAGGCCGGCGTCTTCGGCCGGCGGTTCGCGGCACGCTTCTCACCGGCGACGTTCATCGTGGCGGTCCTCGTCGCCGTCGGCGTGGCGGCGGTGGTCCTGTGAACCGGCAGGCGCAAGGCGTCGTCCTGCTGCTGCTCGGCGGCGCCGTCCTCAAGGCCAGCCTGACCGACGTCTACCTGCGCTACGTCAAGGAAGGGCTGCAACCGTTCCTGATCGCCGCCGGCGCGGTGCTGGTCGTCACCGCCGTGTTCACCTTCGTGCACGACCTGCGCCAACAGAAGCAGAGCAGCCACGAGCACGGCCCGGCCGTCGGTTGGCTCCTCGTCCTGCCGGTCCTCGGCCTGCTGCTGGTCGCACCGCCGGCGCTCGGCGCGTTCGCCGCCGGACAGGCCGGCACCGCCCTGTCGAGCCAGGCGATCTCGGACTACCCGCCGCTGCCACCCGGAGATCCTGCCAAGATCAGCATTTTGGAGTACGCGTCCCGCGCGGTCCACGACAACGGCACCTCGATCGGCGGCCGCACGGTGCGGATGTCGGGCTTCGTCATCCCGGGCCCCGATGGCGAACCGATGCTGGCCCGGATGATCCTGTCGTGCTGCGCGGCCGACGGCCGGCCCATCAAGCTCGGCATGACCGGCAACGCCCCGGTCGACCTGCCCGCCGACACGTGGATCGAGGTCACCGGCGGCTACACGGCCAAGGCGGGCACGGACCCGGTCAACGGCGAGCGCATCCCGTACGTCGACGTCCACACCTGGACCCCGATCGAAGCACCCCGCAACCAGTACCAGTAGCTACGACAGGGTCCGCAGGTCCACGGCGGACCAGGACAGGCGGTTCTCGAAGCCGCTGGACCACCAGAGCCAGCCGCCGCGCGACACCACGCTGACCGCGTCCGCCGCCACGCTCACCGTCTGGTCCCGGGTGAGGTCGTAGACCGACAGCGGCCGGCCCTGCGCCGCCCGGGTCGCCGGGTCCAGCGAGGTCAGGAGCTCGAACCGGTCGAGTACGGCGACGTCCGTCACCGGGAACCCCACGTCCGGCCCGGCGACGCGGCGCCGCTGCGTGCCGTCGACCCGCACCAGGTCGACACCGTCGCTGGCACCGTCGGACAGGACGATCGCCCGGCACCAGGTGGCACCGCAGGCCGGGAAGTCGGCCGGGCCGGCGGTGAACTCTCGCCGAGACCCCGTCAACCGGTCCATCAACAGCACCCGGCCGCCGCCGACGGCGTCGGTGTCGTCGAGCAGCCACGGCCAGCCCACCGGCGACCACGACCCGGCCACGCTCTCGACACGTTCGTCGCCACCGCCCAGCGACACCGACCGCAACTGAGTCGAGGACGGCTCGCCCGGACCCACCGCCGTCCAGTGCAGTCGCCCGTCCACGATGGTCAGGTCGTGCGCGGAGTCGGTCTGCTTCACGTCACCGGCGTCGGCCACCAGGCGCCGCGCGGGCCCGTCCCCGCCGCCGACCCACATCGCCGTCGTGCGCTTCCCGGCCGCGTCTTCCACCGACTCGGCCCACGCCACCCGACCGCCGCCGCCGGCCACGAACCCGAAGTACTGCGGCGCCGACACCGCCGGCAACCGCCGCAGCTCCCGGACGCCGCCCACGCTCACGGAGACCAGCCGGACGGACGCGCCGTCCGCGGTCACGGCCTGGCCGACCGACGAGCCGGCGTCGAGGAACAGGCCCGGCGTGTATTCGGCGCCGTCCGGCAACGAACCGGACACCGTGCCCCGGATCGCCTCCGGCCACGCCGACGCGAAGCCGCGTGCGGCCGGCCGGGCCTCGTCGACCGCGGCCGGCGGCAGAGACAACAACCAGGCGCCGGCCACCAGGGCGGCGACCAGCCCGGTCCACCGCACCTCACGGCGGCCATCGAGCACGCCCGCAGGCTATCGGACAACTGCCGCCCGCCGCCGGCACGTCACCCCTTAGAAGTCGTCGTCGAAGCTGACCGTGCCCGTGACGCCGACCTGGTACGCCGAGACCCGGCGCTCGAAGAAGTTCGACAGCTCCTGCACATCCTGCAGCTCCATGAACGCGAACGGGTTCCTGCTGCCATAGACAGGCGGCAGCCCGAGCGTGGCCAGCCGCCGGTCGGCCACATGCTCCAGATAGGCACGCATGTCCGAGAGCGACAGTCCGCTGATGCCCTGCTCCAGCAGGTCCTCAGCGAACCCCACCTCGCATTCCACCGCCTCGGCGAGCATCTCGGTGACGGCCGCCGTCAGCTCGTCGTCGAACAGGTCCGGCTCCTCGCGCCGGACCGTCTCGACCACGTCGAACGCGAACGCCATGTGCATCGACTCGTCGCGGAACACCCAGTTGGTGCCCGAGGCGAGGCCGTGCAGCAGCCCGCGGGAGCGCAGGAAGTACACGTACGCGAACGCGCCGTAGAAGAACAGCCCCTCGATGCAGGCCGCGAAGCAGATCAGGTTGAGCAGGAAGGCCCGACGGTCCTCCCGGGTACGCAACTCCCGCAGCGAGAAGATCGAGTCGATCCACTTGAAACAGAACTCGGCCTTGCGGGCGATCGACGGGATGTTCTCCACGGCCGCGAACGCGTCGTGCCGCTCCCGCTCGTCCGGCACGTACGTGTCGAGCAGGTTGAGATAGAACTGGACGTGCACGGCCTCCTCGAAGAGCTGCCGCGACAGGTAGAGCCGCCCCTCCGGCGAGTTGACGTGCTGATAGAGGTTGAGCACCAGGTTGTTGGCGACGATCGTGTCGCCGGTCGCGAAGAACGCCACGAGCCGCGAGACCAGGTGCCGCTCGGCGGGCGAGAGTTTGGCCAGGTCGGCGAGGTCGGAGTGCAGGTCGACCTCCTCCACCGTCCACGTGTTCTTGATGGCGTCCTTGAACCGGTCGAAGAACGCCGGGTAGCGCATGGGTCGCAGGGTCAGGTCCATACCGGGGTCGAGCAGGGTCACTGGCACGCCTCGCAGCTCTCGGGGTTCTCCAGGGAGCAGGCCACGGCGTCGGGGGCGACGATCGCCACGGTGGCCTGCTGGATCCGGGTCGCGGGGCGCGACCGCAGGTAATAGGTCGTCTTCAGCCCGGATTTCCAGGCGTAGAGGTACATCGAGGACAGCTTGCCGATGGTGGGCGCGCTCAGGAACAGGTTCAGCGACTGCGACTGGTCCACATAGGGCGCCCGGGCGGCCGCCAGGTCGATCAGCGCCCGTTGCGGCAACTCCCACGCGGTGCGGAACACCTCGCGCACCTGCGCCGGCAACGACGCGATGTCCTGCACCGAACCCTCGGCCCGCTTGATCCGCTCCCGGGTCTCGGCGGTCCAGAGCCCGCGCACCTTCAGCTCGCGTACCAGATAGGTGTTGATCTGCAGGAACTCGCCGGACATGGTCTCGCGCTTGAACAGGTTGGACACCTGCGGCTCGATGCACTCGTAGCAGCCGGCGATCGACGCGATCGTGGCCGTCGGCGCGATCGCGACGAGCAGCGAGTTGCGCAACCCGTGCTCCGCAACCCGTTGCCGCAACGAGGCCCAACGGTCCGTCTGGGTCGGCGTGGCACCCCACAGGTCCGGGTGCAGCGCCCCACCCGCGGCCCGCGTCTCCGCGAACGCCGGATGCGCACCGAACTCCGCCGCGAGACCCGCCGAGGTCTCCAGCGCCGTCAGCAGGATCTCCTCCTGGATCCGGGTCGACAGCTCGCGGGCCTCGTCCGAGTCGAACGCCAGCCGCCGCGCGAAGAACACGTCCTGCAGGCCCATCAGCCCGAGCCCGACCGGCCGCCAGCGGGGGTTCGACGCCGCCGCCTGCGCCGACGGGTAGTAGTTGATGTCGATGACCCGGTCCAGGAACACCACCGCGGTGCGCACGGTGGCGCGCAGCTTGTCCCAGTCGATCCCGTCGGCGGTGACGTGCGCGGCCAGGTTGACCGAGCCGAGGTTGCAGACGGCGGTCTCGTCGTCGGAGTTGACCTCGAGGATCTCGGTGCACAGGTTCGACAGGTGGATGGTGTTGCCGGGCGCACCGACCTGGTTGGACAGTGCGTTCGACCGGTCCTTGAACGTCATCCAGCCGTTGCCGGTCTGCGCGAGGGTGCGCATCATCCGCGCGTACAGGTCGCGGGCCTTGACCGTCTTCACGGCCTTCTTCTCCGCGGCGCGGTAGGCCTCGTCGAACGCCTCGCCGTGCAGGTCCGGCAGCTCGGGCGCGTCGGACGGGTCGATCAGCGACCAGTCGCCGTCGGCCTCGACGCGGCGCATGAACTCGTCGGGGATCCAGTTGGCGAGGTTGAGGTTGTGCGTGCGCCGCGACTCCTCGCCGGTGTTGTCGCGTAGCTCGAGGAACTCCTCGACGTCCGGGTGCCACGGCTCCAGGTAGACGCACGCGGCGCCCTTGCGCCGGCCGCCCTGGTTGACCGCGGCCACACCGGCGTCGAGCGTACGCAGGAACGGGACGATGCCGTTGGACCTGCCGTTGGTGCCGCGGATCAGCGCGCCCCGGCCCCTGATCCGGGACCAGGAGATGCCGATCCCGCCGGAGAACTTCGACAGCTTCGCGACCTGGTGGTACCGCTCGTAGATCGAGTCGAGCTCGTCGCGCGGCGAGTCGACCAGGAAGCACGACGACATCTGCGTGTGCCTGGTGCCGGAGTTGAACAGCGTCGGCGAGCTGGGCAGGTAGGCCAGGCTCGACATCAGCCGGTAGAAGCCGATCGCCTCGCCCGGGTTCGTCGACAGGCCGCAGGCCACCCGCAGCAGCCAGTACTGCGGCGTCTCGACCACCAGGCGGGTCTCGGGGTGTTTGAGGAGATAACGGTCCGCCACGGTACGCAGGCCGAAGTACTCGAACTTCTGGTCGTTCCTCAGGTCGACGGCGTCGTCGAGCTTGCGGGCGTTGCGGGCCACGAACGCGGCGGTCTCGTCGCCGATCAGCCCGAGTTGGTGCGCGTACCGGATCGACTGGCTGAAGGTCGCGACGCCCTGGCCGCGGACCTCCTTGTCGACGTACGCGGCGAGCAGGCGCGCGGCCAGCCGCGAGTACTGCGGTTCCTCGCCGGTCAGCTCGGCGGCGGTCTGGATCGACAGCTTGTCGAGCTCGGCGGTGGTCGCGCCGTCGTAGAGGCCGGTGATCGTCCGGGTCGCCACCCGCAGCGGGTCGACCTCGTCGAGGTCGCCGACCCACCGCTCGACCGCCTTGACGATCTTGTTGACGTCGACCGGCTCCAGGTCGCCGTTGCGCTTGCGGACCTGCATCACGTGCCGCCGCTGCTCCGGCACGGTCTTCTCCTGCGTGACCGTCATCGGTCCCCCTCCGCACGCTTCGGAAGGTCGTCGGACACGCGGGCGGACGCCGCCGGCCCGCGACGGCGCGGCCCGGTGCTGGCATCGGCCGTCCCGCGCGGCCTTCGACCGCCGCACGCCGAGCGGCGTGCGGCGCGCTGGCAGGTCTTCGGACTCGCGGGCGTCGTGCTCGTTCCTACTGGCCGTCGCTTCCCGGGCCCGGGCCCAGTGCTTGCTTGACGGCGGTCGTTCCCACTCACCGCTGCGGGGCAGTCCCGGACTCGCACCGGGTTCCCTCTTGCCTCGACCGTCCCTTGTGGGGCTCGGCCGAACCAGCTGCGTGAGACACCATATATGGGTGCCCCCTGGATCGCGCAACACCAGATGTGGTGTCGGCGTGTCGGGGTAGGTGTATGCCGAACGTCACCTTGCGCACCGGCGCGGCGCGGCCGACGCGGCGCACCGCGACCGGTAGGGTCGCGGCCCCTCAGCGCATCAGCAGGCCGGCGACGGCGGCGAACGCGAGCAGCAGACCCAGCCGCAGGGCGACGACCACGGACGCGGCAACCACGTCCGAGCGACGGGCACCGTGCGCCCGGCTGCGGCGGATGATCTCGCGGCGACTCGACCAGGCGTCCACGCCACAAGGCTCGGCGCGTCGCAGCGCCCGCACCAAGCGTCTTGACGTGTCCTTGACCGCGCGGCCGGGATTCCTGACGCGTTCTTGCCGTCAGGCGGCGTGGCGGCGCAGCGTGGTCTCCGGCAGGCCGGACTCGGCGGCCAGGCCGCGCCAGGTGGCGCCGGCACCGCGGCGGGCCGCGATGTAGGCGGTCAGGGTCGGATAGCCGAACGCCTGGGCGACCGCCGCGCCGCGCGCCTGCGCGAGGTGGCGTTTGGTGGCGTGCGCGACCGCGCGCAACCCGTGCTCGCCCAACGCCGCCCGCACGGTCGGCGGTGACACACCGGCCTCACGGGCGATGGCCGCGACCGTACGGTGCTCGTCGACGTGCCGGGCGCGTAGATAGCTCGCGGTGTCGGCGAACCCCAGGCGCAGCGCGGCCGGCCGCAGGCGACTGTCCGAACGCGACGGTGGCACGACGCCCGGTGCCACGCCGCGCAGCCGCCGGGACACCCAGTCCTTGTGGAGGCCGGCCTCGCGGCTGATCGCCGCCATGCTCAGGCCCCGGTCGAGCCGGTCCGCGACGTACCCCGGGAAGTCCGCGAACCCGAACCCGGCCGCGACCGCCGCCGCCAACACGGCCATCCGGTCCGCCGCGGCGCGCCGGCTGCCGTCGGCCCGCGCCACGCGGCTGATGCCGGCCAGCGTGCGCAGGGTCTTGGCGCGGCGCTCGGGCGGATGCGGCCGGCCCCGGGCGGCGTCGGCGGCCGCGGCGGTCAGCGCGCCGCTGCGGGCGCGTTCGTGGGCGCGGGCGTGCGCGTGCTGGATCGCCGGCTCGGCCGCGAACCGGGCGGTGAACGCGGCCGCGCGCCGCTTGCGGGTGGCCTCGCCCGTCAACGGGTTGCCCAACTCCAGCCCGAACGCGGCGACGTAGTCGGTCTTGACCCAGCCGTGCACCCGGATGTGGCTGGCCACCGACAGGAAGAAGCGCCCGCAGAGGTGGCAGCAGACCCGGTCGCCGTCAGCGACCATCCGGCCCACCGGCGCGTAACAGGGCGTGCCGTCCGCGAGTCTCCCGAGAGGTCGCATCGCCCCACCACCATCCGTTCGGTAGTCACAATGAGACTACCGGCAGGATCGCCCGCCCGGAAGCCGCCCGAGGTTTTAGGCTGTCGGCCGTGGTCGACCTGCCTCTTGGTACGTGGATCGTGCTGGCGCTCGTCGACGAGGCGCCCACCCACGGGTTCGCAGTCGCGGCGCTGACCGCCGAGGGTGCCGAGATCGGCCGGGTGTGGCAGATCCCCCGGCCGCTGGTCTACCGCTCGATCGACCGGCTGATCGAACTCGACCTGGTGACGGTGGAGTCGACGGAGGCCGGTGCCCGCGGACCCCGACGGTCCATCGTGGCCACCACCGCCGACGGCGCCGCAGCCGCCGCCGGCTGGCTCGACCGCCCGGTCACCCACGTCCGCGACATGCGCTCGGAGCTGCTCGTCAAGATCGCCCTCCGGATGCGCCGCGGCCTGAGCCTCGGCCCGCTGGCGTCGGCACAGCGCGCGGTGCTCACCGACGTGCACGCCGCCCTGGACCACCAGCGCGCGGCGTCGACCGGCTTCGGCCGCGTCCTGCTGAGCTGGCGCCTGGAGAACGCCGAAGCGGCGCTGCGCTTTCTCGAAGACATCGAGTAGCCGCCCCGCCCTCGCAGAAACCAACATCCGCGTGGGGCGGCGCCGGCGCCGTGACGGTCGACGTCGTACCCGGGCGCGGCAGTGGTTTCTCGCTCGAAGCCCCGGAAGGCGTGCGCTTCCTGATCCGTTCCCGGCTCCTGACCCCGGAGGAGCTGGCGGTTCTCGACTGACCTGGGACGATGGGCGGCATGTCCACGCAATCGACCAACGCGGCCGTCGAGCCGTTCCTCGACGCCGTGGCCGACGAGCGGCGCCGGGCCGACGCGTACCGGCTCCTCGCGATCATGGGTGAGATCAGCGGGGAGCCGGCGCGGATGTTCGGCGCCAGCATCGTGGGGTTCGGCAACTACCACTACCGGTACGAGAGCGGGCGGGAAGGTGACGCGCCGCTGGTGGGTTTCTCGCCGCGCAAGACCAGCCTGGTCGTCTATCTGGTCGGTGGCTACGAGGAGCGCTATCCGCGGACGGTGGCCCGGCTCGGGACGTTCAAGACCGGCAAGGGATGTCTGTATCTCAACCGGCTCGCCGACGTGGACGAGGCCGCGCTGCGGGAGTTGATCGAGCGTACGGTGCGGGTGCATCGCGGGGTGGACACCGCCTAGGCGATCTCATCCAGGCGGTCGATGGTCGCTGTTGGTTGAGCCGCCGGGGATCTGGGGGTTGCGCATCGCGCGCGGTGTTCGCCTGGTCGGGTGTGCCAGAACCGGGAAACCGTTTTGCAACGGCCGGTTCGTGATCGGACGCTGGCGACCGGGATCCCGAGACACCCGCGCGTGATCAGGTGCGGCTGGTCGCCACGGTTGGACGCCCTGCGGCGTGATCGTGTGCGGCTGGTCGTGTTCCCGCACGGCGTGTCGACCAGACCTGGTGCACACGATCAGCGGTGCGGCCCAGGAGCTTCCTGATGAGTCCCACATGATCATGGCCCGGTGGGGCGGCCGGCGCCGGTGGCCCACCCCCTTACGTACGCCGTCCCACAGGTGCGAGGCTCGTACTCGTCCAGCTTCAACGACCGGTTCTGTCGATCGTTAGCGACCCGCGGACGGCGACAATCCCAAGGCCCGTCCCGCCGCCCTGACCCGCGAGGCACCCCCAAGCGCCGGGCACCCGTTGCTGGTGCCCGGCGCTTTCGCCGGTCAGGCGGTGCGGCGTCGTCGTTGGAGGGCGACCAGGAGCAGGCCCGCGAGGGTCATCGCGCCGCCGAGGCCGGCGACCCTGGTCACGGACTGGCCGGCTACCTCCGGGCCCGTGACGGGCAGGCCGGCCGGGCAGGTTTGTGCCAGGTCGAAGGTGCCGTCGGCGCCGGTGATCACCGCGGTGGCGTTGATGATCGAGAACGGGTTGACCAGCTCGCCCGACGGTGACAGGCCCGCGGACGTGCGGATCCAGGCGCGGTCGCCGACGATCGCGCGGTCGGCCGCCGGTGTCGTAGTGATTGTCTCGGTGACCGGGCCGCCCTCGGTGGCGAACTCGATCGTCACGGAGCGGAACTCGCCCTGCTCCTGGGGGCGTGGCAGGGCGAAGACCCAGACGTCCTCGCCGGCGAACGGGCCGCCGCCGAGGTTCGGGTCGCACTGGTGCACGGGGAACGCGGCGGCGGTCTGGCCGACGTCCGCCTGGTCGATGTGGATCGTCACCCCGGAGGCCGAGGCCGGCGCGGCGCCAAGACCGATCACGGCCGCCACGACGGCAGCTCCGCCGAGGCGGGCGAGCACGGATATCGTCACAAGATCACCCCAACTGGTCGCTGTGCGGGTAAAGCTCATGAATCCGCTGTCAGGTAACCATGTTGGACAGATCTTCATGTTCGTTATCGGCAGGTTCCCATCCGTACGTCATTCGCGATTTGTGCCCTAAAATGGTGGTACGTGATGAGATGAACTGTGCGGACCGGCGGGGACGATCGGCGCGGCACCGCGGGAGTGACGCGTGCCCTGTTCGTCACCGCGGCGCTGGTCGTGGTGATCGCCGGGATGCGCGCGGCCGGCGAGCTGCTCGGTCCGATCCTGCTGGCGCTGATCCTCGTCGTCACGCTGAGCCCGATCCGCACGATGCTGGCCCGCTGGATGCCGGGCTGGCTGGCCACCACGGTGTTGATCCTCGCGTTGTACGGCATCCTGGCCGCCGGCGTGGCGTCGCTGGTCGCGGCCGGCGTCCAGTTGGCGGGGATCGCGCCGCGCTACTCGGACCGGGTCAGCGACATCGTCGACAGCGTGCAGCAGTGGCTGCAGGACCAGGGCGTCGAAGCCGGCAACGCGCAGCAGTTGGTCACCCGCCTCGACCCGAGCACGTTGGCCAACATCGCCTCGAGGGTCGCCGGCGCGGTGCTCAACCTGCTGACCAACACCGTCTTCCTGATCACCCTGCTGCTGTTCATGGCGGTGGAGACGGGCGGCTACCCGAGCCGGATGGCGCGCGTGGACCTGATCCGCCCGGGCCTGACCAAGGCACTGCGCCAGTTCGTCTCGGGCACCCGCCGCTACCTGGTGGTCTCCACGATCTTCGGCCTGGTGGTAGCCATCTTCGACGGCATCGCACTGTGGATCCTGGGCATTCCCCTGGTGGTCATCTGGGCGGTGCTGGCGTTCGTCACGAACTACATCCCGAACATCGGCTTCGTCATCGGCCTGGCCCCACCAGCGGTGCTCGCCCTGTTGGAGGGCGGCGTCGGCCTGGCGGTCGTGGTGATCGTCGTCTACAGCGTGATCAACTTCGTCCTGCAGTCGATCGTCCAACCGAAGATCGTGGGCGACACCGTCAACCTGTCGGTGACGGTGACGTTCCTGTCGCTGATCTTCTGGACCTTCATCCTGGGCGGGGTGGGTGCGGTGCTCGCGGTCCCCCTGACGCTGTTGGCCCGCGCGTTGCTGGTGGACGCCACGCCAGGCACGCGCTGGATCGACCTGTTCCTGGCGGGCAGCGGCAACATCCGCGGCGAGGTCCGCTGGCGCGCGAACCACCCACCACGCCGCCCCCGCCGCCGCTGGCTACGCCATCGCCGCCGCCCCCAAAGCCCGTGGCGCGAATGACCTGAGCCCGCAGACACGCCTGCGTCTATATGATCCACGGACAGCGCCAGCGTGACGGAGGACGCGAGTGATCAAGGCGGTCTTTCTCGATGTCGGCGGGACCATTCTCGACGAATCGCGCGAGTTCGAGACCTGGGCCGACTGGCTCGGCGTTCCCCGGCACACGCTCTCGGCGGTCCTCGGTGCGGTCATCGCGCGGGGTCTCGACTACAGCGAGACGTTCGAGGCCTTCCGGCCGGGAATCGACCTCGCGGCCGAACGCGAGCGCCGGGCAGCCGCGGGCAAGGCCGAGTCGTTCGGCGAAGAGGATCTCTACCCGGACGCGCGTGCGTGCCTGACCGCCTTGCGGGAGCAGGGTCTGTTCGTCGGCCTGGCCGGCAACCAGCCGGCACACGCCGAGCCGATCCTCCGCGCGCTCGACCTGTCCGTGGACATGATCGGCACGTCGGAGGGCTGGGGCGTGTCGAAGCCGTCACCGGCCTTCTTCGAACGGGTCGTCCACGAAGGCGGCGGCGACCCGTCGTCGATCCTGTACGTCGGCGACCGGCCCGACAACGACGTGCGCCCGGCGCACGAGGCCGGCATGCGAACCTGCCTGATCCGCCGCGGCCCGTGGGGCTACATCCTCGACACCGCGTCCGTGTCCGACCAATGCCTGTTCCGCATCGATTCGCTGGACGAACTCCCGACCCTGGTCGCGAGGCACAACGCAGACTTCGCGATCAGCTGACCGCGGATTCCTGGTCGATGTCGGCCAGGAACCGCTCGGCGCGGCGCGAGAACAGGTAAGCCCCGCGTTCGTCCGATCGGGCGCGGGCTGCCTCGGCGGCGGCCCGTACGACGTCGACGGATGCGCCGCGGACGTGCAGCAGGCGTGCGCGCAGCAACAGCAGGAGCCCTTCGGCGAAACGTTGGCCGTAGGCCGTGAGGGCCTGGTCGGCCCGGTCGAGGGCGGTTGCGGCCGCGTCGGGCAGGTCGGCTGCCAGCCACATCTCGGCGATGAGTCCGTAGTGGTAGGCGATGCCCCAGCGCGGCGGGTGCAGGAGAGTCGCGGCCAGGAGTTGTTCGGCCTCTGCCGCCTTGCCGGCGGGGTCGTCGCCGGTCAGCGCACAGGCCCAGAGCCAGTCCAGCCGGATGTAGTGCTCCTGCGCGACGCCGGAGCGGTCGGCGCCGGCCGCGATCCACCGCTCGGCCGCCCACCTCGCCCATCGTGCGTCACCGGCCATCGAGGCCGCCATGGTGTGGTAGTAGGCCCAGACCGACATCGCGAACGGGTCTTCGTCGGCTTGGTAGGCCTTGTCGATCGCGGACCGTGCCGTCTCGACATCGCCGTGCAACGCGGTGATCACGGCCAGCCAACCGATCCATTCGTTCGGCACCTTCCACGGTCCGAGGTCGCTGGCACGGTGGTGTGCGCCGGTGTCGCCCAGGGCGCGCAGGCAGCGGTACGCCTCGCCGATGTCGCCGATGTCCCACTGGTACAGGCCCCAGGCTTGCCGACCGTACGCCTGGACGATCGGGTCGGCCGACGCCTGTCCCCGCTCGTACAACCGGCGAGCCCACCTCCCACGGTCCTTCTCGATCGACGTGTAGGCGCCGACCAGCCGGATGAACAGGAAGTCGACGGCCTGCGTCTCGTGGCCGAGCGTGCGGGCCAGGTACTCGGCCCGCTCCAGCAGGTCGAACGTCGAGCCGCCGTATCCCGCGTGCCGCCTGGCGACCAGGGTGAGCAGTGACAGGACCGACAGCTCCAGGTCCCGCAGGCCGGCCGTGCGCGCGATCTGGGCGGCCGACTCCAGGTGCCGAGCCGCGGCCGCGAACGCGAGCTTGGCCGCCGCGCGGCGGCCGGCGCGGGCCAGTGCCTTCGCGGTGCGAGCCGGGTCGGCGAGCGGGCCGGCGGCCCACAGGTGGTACGCGAGGCGTTCGGCGACAGACTCGTCGTCCACGTGGGTGCGTTCGAGGGCGTCGGCAACGCGCAGATGCAGCCGGACGGCCTGCTGCCGCGTGGTGGTCTCGGTGACCGACTCGCGGACGAGGTCGTGCGCGAACCGGAGCGAGTGCGGGCTTTCCGGCCTGGTTTCCAGCAGACCGAGCGCGTGAAGCGGTTCGAGGCGTTCGAGGCAGTCCGCGACCTCGACGCCGGCCGCGCCGGCGAGCAGGGCGAGGTCCACGTCGCGGCCGATGAGCGCGGCGACCTGCAGCAGGTCGCGAGCGGTGTCGTCGAGACCGGTCAGCCGGTCGCGGACCACGTCTCGTACGGTGGCGGGCACCCCGGCCGCCTCGCCGTCGCGCAGCGAGCCGCCGTCGTTCAGGAGCCGGGACAGCTCGCGCACGAAGAACGGGTTGCCAGCCGTACGCGCATGGATGCCGCGGGCGACGTCAGCGTCCGGTTCCTGGCCGGTTTCGCGGCGGATGAGCTCGGTGACCTCGGTCAGGCCGAGCGGGCCGAGCCGGATCCTGCGGTGGTCCGGCAGCCGACTGGCCGCGGCCAGGACCCGCGACAATTCAGAGCCGGGCACGGGTGCCCGGTCACGGAACGCGCCGATGATCACCGTGCCGGCGGGTAGCCGGGCCGCGAGGTGGCCGAACAGCCGGAGCGAGGCGATGTCCGCCCATTGAAGATCATCGACGATCAGCAGCGTGGGCCGTTGCGCCGAGGCCTGCCCGACGACGGTGACGACCTGTTCGAGCAGGCGGAACTGGGCGCCGCTGTCCGGCACCGCGGGCGCGACCGCCGTGTCCGTTCGCGGTTCGAGGAGGCCGCCGAGCTCACCGGCGAGCCAGTGCTCCCGCAACGGCGCCGGCAGGCTGTCGAGGATCGGGCGGAGCACCTGCTCCCACGGCCACATCGACGGCGTTCCATCACCTTCCAGGCAGGAACCCCAGACCACGAACGCGCCGAGCCGGCTCGCTTCGGCGGCGGCCTCCTGCAGCAGGCGGGTCTTGCCCACGCCCGGTTCGCCTTCGACGACGGCGAGCGCCGAGTGGCCGGTGAGTGCCTTCTCGACGGCGTGCCGCAGGATGGCGAGCTCCTCGGCCCGGCCGACCAGCCCGGCCGCCGCTGGCGCCGACGGGCCGTCACCCGCGACGTCCGCACCCGACACGACCGGAGACGTCGGAGGCTGCGCCAGTACCCGCAGATATGCCGCTTGCAGCGCCGGGCCGGGGTCGACACCGAGCTCGTCGGCAAGGCAGGCGCTGACCGCCCGGAACGTCGACAGCGCCTCCGCACGGCGTCCGGCGGCCCCGAGGACGGCAATGAGGCTGGCCTGCACCGATTCATGGAACGGCGCCGTCGATGCGGCCAGCCGCAAGGCCGGCAGCAGGAGCTCCGGCCGGCCCAGCGAGATCGCCAGTTCGGCCGCCGCCGCGCATGCGGTGTGGAACTCGTCGTCGAGGGCCGCGAAGATCGGCAACGCCGTCGGCCCATGCGTGAATCCCTCGCCCGCACGGCCCTGCCACAGGCCGAGCGCTTCGATGTAGCGATCGAGCGCCGTTTCGTGACGATGCCCCGCGAGGGCCTCCTCCGCCGCCTCGACGAGCCCCCGGAAGGCCACCAGGTCCAACATGCCGGACGGAGCCGTCAACAGGTAGGCGTTGCCGCGGCGGTGCAGGTACGAGCCGGTAGTCCGGGAAGGGAGCGCGGGTTCGAGCAGCCGCCGCAACGCACCGACGTACTTCTGGACGACGTTGAGCGCGCTGCTGGGTGCGTCGTCGTCCCAGATCAGATCGATCAACTCGCTGGCGCTGACCGGCCTGCCCGCCCGAGCCAGCAGCAGGGCCAGCAGGTACGCCTGCTGCCGGGGGCCGATCTCCAGCTCGACACCGTCCCGCCACGCCCGCAACGGGCCGAGGACCTGTAGGCGCACACCAACGCCATCGTCGTCCGGCTGGACCGGATGAACTGGCAAGGCCACGCGGTCAGGACTCCTCGGCCAGGCGCAGGCTCAGGTGCCAGCCCAGGTCCCGGAACCCCAGCGCCGCCGCCACCCGGCACGATGCTTCCTCCCGCGCCCGCCACTGTGGCAGCAGGCCCTCCGCCAGCGCGTCCGACACCGCCGCCGACGCCACGCAACGGCCCAGGCCGCGACCACGCTCGGCCGGATCGGTCAGCACGGACAGGTGCGCGGTGCCGCCCGGCCAGCGGCGATAGCCGGCCGCCGCGACCACCCGCGCCTCCTCGCGGACCACGAACGCCGGCGACGTGATCTCCGCCAGGCCGGACTCGTCGGTGGCGGGCACCGAGGCGAGCAGCGCCTTCACCCCCGGATCGTCCGCGGCGACCGCATCGCACCCGGCCGCCGCGGGCCGGAACGACTCAGGCGCGAGGTACGACAGTCGGGCCGGCCCGACCTCCTCGACCACCGGCAGCCCGGCGAGCACCGCACCGGCCGACAGCCACGACTCCCGCGGCAGACAGGCCAGCGTCCGCATCGTCGGCGTGTCCGGGACCGTCGCGATGGCCACCTCACCCAGAGCGACCACCCCCACCCACCCCGGCGGGCACAGCGCCGAGCGCGGTGCGACAGCCATGTCGATGCCCGTACCCCCGAAAACCACCGGTGACCCGGCCAGCAGACACCAGAGCCGGCGGGCCCGGGTCAGCAGTGGATCATCGGTCATTGCCGCATCATGTCAAGACGCCGGCAAATGTGTCCACATCGCGCCATGTCCGCACTGCGGCAGGCTCAGGTAACACGAACATGAATATCGAGACTCCAGGATGCGAGCAGCGAACCACCGCGCGAAGGAGTCCCCCATGTTCAGTCGTCTGCTCGCCGGCCTCGCCGTCGGTGTGGCGGTCCTGCCCGGAGCCGCGGTGGCCCACGGATCCCCACCCGGGACCGCGGCCACCCCCGCCGCCAAACCGACCGGCGCCCAGATCACCCTCGTCACCGGCGACACCGTCAGCCTCGTCCAGGCCGCCGACGGCCGCTACGCCGCCACCGTGCAGCCGGCCGAGGGCCGCGAGCGCATCACGTTCCACACCCTGGAGGTCGACGGCGGGCTGCGGGTCGTGCCCAGCGACGCCGTGCCCCTGATCGAAGCGAAGCGTCTCGACGTCGACCTCTTCGACGTGCGCCGGCTCATCGCGGACGGCTACGGCGACGCGGCCACCAGGACCCTGCCGCTGATCGTCCGCGGCGGCGTCAACCAGCGCACCGCACCGAACCTCCCGAGCATCGGCGCGAGCGCGATCGCACCGGCCAAGGACACCCTCGCCGACTTCTGGCGGGCCCAGACCAACCCCGCCGCCCGGACGGCGCAGGGCACCATCTGGCTCGACGGCAAGGTCCGCGCCGCCCTCGACCAGAGCGCCGCACAGATCGGCGCGCCGCAAGCGTGGCAGCGCGGCCTCGACGGGCGCGGCGTCACCGTCGCCGTGCTCGACACCGGCGTCGACGCCACCCACCCCGACCTGGTCGGCAAGGTCGCGCAGGCCCGCAACTTCAGCCTCAGCGCAGACGCGGTCGACCACCACGGCCACGGTACGCACGTCGCGTCCACCATCGCCGGCACCGGCGCCGCGTCGGACGGGCGCCGCAAGGGCATCGCGTACGGCGCGAACCTGCTCGTCGGCAAGGTCCTCGACGACAGCGGATCCGGGTACGAGTCGCAGATCATCGAGGGCATGCAGTGGGCCGTCGACAGCGGCGCCAAGGTCGTCAGCATGAGCCTCGGCGGCGAACCGACCGACGGGCTGGACCCGATGAGCCTCGCCGTCGACGAGTTGAGCGAGCGCAGCGGCGCCCTGTTCGTGATCGCGGCCGGCAACGCGGGCGGTGCCGGCACCGTCGGCGCACCGGGCGCGGCCCGCAGCGCGCTGACCGTCGGCGCCGTCGACCGCCAGGACAAGCTAGCCAGCTTCTCCAGCCGCGGCCCCCGCGTCGGCGACCAGGGCCTCAAGCCCGAGATCACCGCGCCCGGTGTCGACATCGTCGCCGCCCGCGCCGCCGGCACGACCATGGGCACGCCGGTCGACGCCCGCTACACGGCCGCGTCCGGGACCTCGATGGCGACCCCGCACGTCGCCGGCGCCGCCGCGATCCTGGCCCAGCAGCACCCGGACTGGACCGGCACGAAGATCAAGGACGCGCTGGTCAGCACAGCGGCAACCGCGCCGGATCAGCCGGTGTACGCGCAGGGCGCCGGCCGCGTCGACGTGGCCCGCGCGAGCGCACAGGCCGTCACGGGCACGGGCATCGCCGACTTCGGCCTGCACACCGTCGGCGAGCCACCGACCGACGGCAGACGCACCATCACGTACGCCAACAGCGGCAGCACCCCCGTGACCCTCGCGCTGACGGGCCCGGCCGCGGTCACGCTCAGCGCCACCACCGTCACCGTCCCCGCCGACGGCACCGCCACCGTCGACGCGACCGTCGACTTCGGCACCCTCCCAGTCGGCACCCTCAGCGGCTGGATCACCGCGACCGCCACCGGCGTGCGGGTCACCACCGCCGTCGGCGCCGTCAAGGACGGCCCGGTCCACCACGTCACGGTCCGCGCCCTGGACCGCACGGGCCAGCCGACCATGGTCCCGGTGGTGACCCTCTTCGGCGACGACGCCCGCTCCGACATCCTCGCCTGGGCCGGCGAGGGCGGTTCGACGTTCGAGGTCCGAGAGGGGACGTTCATCCTGCAGGCGGTGTTCGAGGACGGCGCCCGCAACGACGAGCAGGCCAACGTGACCCTCATCCCGGAGCTGACGGTCGACCGCGACATCGAGGTGGTCGTCGACGCCCGCAAGGGCCGCCCGATCCGGATCGAGACCCCGAAGCCGGCCGAGCAGCAGACGGTGCTCAGCTACTACGCGCACCGGGTGACGGGCACCGGCCGGTCGATCGCCCACGGCGTCATGCACTTCAGCAACGTGGAGCAGGTCAACACCGTGCCGACCGATCGGGTACGGGCGGGCAGCTTCGAGTTCTCGTCCCGCTGGCAACTGGTGGCTCCGATGGTCGAGGCGCGGGTGCCGGGCGTCAAGGGCCCGGTGGACCTCAACCTGATGGGCAACTCCCCCGCCTACGCCGGCACCCGCCGCTTCGCCCTGGCCAACTGGGGCGACCGGGACGTGCGCGGCAAGGCCGTGCTGATCCCGGCGGACGAGCAGGACGAGCTGGCCCGCATCGACGCGGCGGCCCGGGCCGGGGCGGCGGTCGCCCTGCTCGTGCGGCCACCGGACTTCTCCACGTGGACGAGCTGGACGCCGGACGGCGAACGCCTGCCGGTCGTCTCGCTGGTGCTCGACGAGCCCACCGCCGCGGCACTGACGCGACGGTCCACGTTGGAGCTCAAGCTGACCACGTCGAGCCCGTACCTCTACGACGTCATCCAGGTCTCCCCCGGGCGCATCCCCGCCCAGGTGGTGCACAAGGTGACGCCGGCCAACAGCCAGCGGGTCACGACCCGCTACGCGGACAACGGCGGTTTCGACTGGGTACGCGAGCAGCGGTTCGGCTGGCGGCCGTGGCAGGAGTACGCGTGGAACGACACGTCCCGCGACGCCCGCACGCCCTCGGTCCGGGAGGAGTGGGTGTCTGCCGGCGACTCGCTGTGGCAGCACTACGTGTCCGACGGCTACCCGTGGGGCTGGGGTCCGCTGATGACGGGCTTCCGCGACCAGCCGAAGTCGGTCAAGCCGGGGCGCTCGCAGGAGAGCTGGGGTGCGCCGGTCGTCCGGCCGACGGACCTCGGTTCGAGCCGGGTGGGCGACGTGCTGCGGCTGCGGGTGCCGGGCCTGGTCGACAGCGAAGGCCATTACGAGCACATCCCGGAGGCGAGCGCGACCCTGTGGCGCGACGGGACGGTGCTCGCCGAGCTGCCCGACGGTTGGCAGAACGTCGACACGACGCCGGGTGACGCGGCCTACCGGTTGCGGGTCACCACGGCACACGGCGGCGACGACTGGACGGTGGGCATCCGCACCTCGACGGAGTGGACGTTCCGCTCCGGTGCGGCCGGGGATCTGCCTCTGTTGACTGTGGACTATTCCGTACGCCGCGATGGTGTCGCCCTGGCCTTCAACGCGAAGCTGCGGGACCTGCGTGTCGAGGTGTCCACTGACGACGGTGCACGGTGGAAGTCGGCGTCGGTGCGGGACGGCACCGTGGTCGTGCCTTCTGGTGACACCCCGGTGTCGCTGCGGGTGCGGGCCACCGACCGGGCCGGGAACAGCATCGACCAGACCGTCATCCGCGCGTATCCCCGCGCCTGACGCTTCAGGAACGGCCCGCCGGGGCGGTCAACCAGCCTCGGCGGGCTGCCTGGAACGCCAGGCCTGTGCGGGTGTCGACGCCCGCCAGGCCCATCAGGCGGTCCAGGCGGCGCTGCACCGTCCGTTTGCTCACGCCCAGGTGCGTGGCGATGGACTTGTCGGGCAGGCCCGAGACGACCAGCGACAGCAGCAGCACCTCGGCCTCGCTCAGGTCGTCGGCCGCGGAGCCGTCGGCGCGCAGCGGGGTCGCCCGCTCCCAGAAGCTCTCGAAGAGCGCCACGAGCGCGTCGAGCAGCTCGCTGGAGCGGATCAGCGCCGCGGTCGGCTCGCCCAGATCCCGCGCCTCGTCGGGCACGAGCGGGCAGATGGCCAGCTCACGGTCGGCGATCGCGAGCCGCACCGGCAGTGCCGGCAGGGTCCGGGCGTGCTCGCCGGCCGCCATCGACGCCAGGATGCTGGGCAGCTCCCCCGGCTTCTCCAGCAGTTCCCGCTCGTAGATCGCCCGGTACCGGACCCCGCGGGCCAGCGCCGAGTCCTCCTCGGTGTTGTCCGGGCCCGCCATCGCGAGCGGGTTCGCGCGGCAGAACCAGAGGATCTCCGTGCGGGCGCCGTCCTGCATCTCCCGCAGCCGGCCCCGCAGCGCGTCGCGGCCGACGATGACCTCGACCAGGTGGTCCGCGTCGCGGCGGCGGCTGTGGCGGCGGTAGTCCTCGCTGAGCGCCGCGACCGTGCGCCGGGCGTCGTCGAGCATCTCCTGGCGGCGCAGCAGCGCGTCGCCGAGCGCCACGTCGGGTGCCAGCGGCCGGGCCACCGTGCCCGCGCTGACCAGGCCTTTTGCCCTTAACGCGGCCAGCAGTGCCGCGGCGTCGCCGGCCGGCAGGGCCGCCGCGAGCTCCGCCGTGTCGGCCTGACCGAGCCGGACCAGCAGCCGGTACGCCTCCCGTTCGGCGGCCGTGAGCAGCTCATCCATGCGGGCCACTGTACGAATGATCTCCTCGGCAGGCCGTCCCGCCCTTGTGATCAAGGGCACTGGACGGATTAACCCACCAAGGCAGTAGGTTAAGCCGAGTTATGCACCCCGATCGGAAAGACGAGCCGCCCGTGCCCACGCTCCACGCCCCCACCGCGGCGGTCGACCGCGCCCGTGCCGGCTGGCCGGCGTGGCGCGACGCCCGGATCGCGCGGGTCACCGGGCCCGAGGGCAACCTCGCGCTCGTCGAGACCATCTGGGGCGCCCGCGTCGAGGACCACCCCGGCAGCGTGCCGATCCAGCGGCGCGACCTGGTCACCGGCGGGGTCGAGCACGGTGTGCGGCGCTTCGACGCCGACTCGCCGGCCAACCGGCACTTCGCGGGCATCGACGCCTACCCGTTCGACCCGGCCTGGGTCGTCGAGGCGCGGTTCGTGCCCCAGGATCTGCCGCGACAGGTCGCGTTCGAGCACCTGCGTGACAACGGCCTGACCCGGGACCTCGCCGTGCCCGGCGACATCCTCTTCACGCTCGACGGCGTCGACTACGCCCTCGACGCGTTCGACGACGACGGGACGCTGCTGCTGGTCTTCGGCGACGAGACCAACGGCGTCACCTCGTACGGCGCGGGCCGGTTCCTGATCGTGCCGCGCGCTCCCGGCGCCGACCGGGTCGTGCTCGACTTCAACCAGGCCTACGTGCCGCCGTGCGGTTTCTCCGGGCAATACAACTGTCCCATGCCGCCGCGGCAGAACCGCTTCCGCCGGCCGGTCACCGCCGGCGAGAAGCTGCCACTTTTCCGCGGCGGCTTCCAGGCGCACTGAACCCCCCATTTCTTTTTTGCATGCCGGAGACAAACACGTGAAGAAGCAACGAATCGCGCTGCTCGGCGCCGCCCTCGCGACCGCTGTGGCCTTGGCGGCCTGCGGCTCGGCCGGCGGTGGCGCCGCCACTGCCGGCGCGTCCGCCGACCCCAATGCCGTCGTCCAGGTCGGCTCCCTCTACGAACCGCAGAACCTCGACAACACCGCCGGCGGCGGTCAGGGCATCACCGAGGCGTTCAACGGCAACGTCTACGAAGGGCTGTTCCGGCTGACCGACGACGGCAAGGTCGAGCCGCTGCTGGCCGCCGCGCACACGGTCAGCCCCGACGGCCTCGTGTATACGTTCACCCTTCGCGATGGTGTGACCTTTCACTCGGGGAAGCAACTCACCTCCGCCGACGTGAAATACAGCATCGAGAAGGTGCTCGCTCCCGACTCCAAGTCGGCGCGCAAGAGCAGCTTCCCGGAGATCAAGCAGATCGCCACGCCGGACCCGAAGACCGTCACGATCACCCTGGCCACCCGGTCGATCTCGTTCGTCTACAACCTGAGCTACGTCTGGATCGTCAACGACCAGGCCGGCAACCTGCAGGCCAAGGAGGACGGCACCGGCCCCTACAAGCTCGACAGCTGGAAGCGCGGCTCGTCACTGTCGCTGACGAAGAGCCCCTCCTACTGGGGCACGCCGGCCACCAACGGCGGCGTGGTGTTCCACTATTTCACTGACGGCAGTGCCCTCGACAACGCACTGCTGACCAACGCCGTCGACGTCGTCACCAGCGAGCAGAACCCGGACGCGCTGGCACAGTTCACCGACAACCCGGCCTACAAGGTCAACGACGGGAAGTCGACCACCAAGCTGCTCCTCGCGTTCAACGACCGGGTCGCGCCGTTCAACGACGTGAAGGTGCGCAAGGCGGTCAGCGCCGCCATCGACGACAAGAAGCTGCTGCAGTCGATCTGGGGCGACCACGGCACGCTGATCGGCTCGATGGTGCCGCCGAGCGACCCGTGGCACACCGACCTGACCGGCGTCAACGCGTACAACGTGGACGAAGCCCGGAAGCTGTTGGCCGACGCCGGGCACGCCGGCGGGTTCTCGTTCACATTGGACACGCCCAACTACGACCCGCACCCCACCGTCGCGGCGTTCGTCAAGTCGGAGCTGGCCAAGGTCGGCATCACGGTCAACATCAACGTGATCACGCCCGACCAGTGGTACACGAAGGTCTACCAGAACAAGGACTTCACGGCGACGCTGCAGGAGCACGTCAACGACCGCGACGTCGTCTGGTACGGCGACCCGTCCTTCTACTGGGGTTACGACAACCCGCAGGTCACCGACTGGATCAAGCAGGCCGAGCAGGCGTCCTCGGAGGCCGACCAGACCGAGCTGCTCAAGAAGGCCGACCGCCAGATCGCCGAGGACGCCGCGAGCGACTGGCTCTACCTCTACCCGCAGATCGTGGTCGCGTCGACAAAGCTGTCCGGCTACCCGGTCAACGGGCTCAACTCGCAGTTCTTCGCATACGGCATCAGCAAGGGATGACCCGCTATCTGGTGCGGCGGGCGGCGCTGCTGGTCGGCACGCTCTTCCTGGCCAGCATCGTGCTGTTCGTGCTGCTGCGGCTGTTGCCCGGCGACCCGGCCAACGCGCTGCTGTCCGTCGGCGCGACGCCCGACCAGGTCGCCGCCGCCCGCCACCAGATCGGCACCGACCGGCCGCTGCCGGCACAGTTCGGGCACTGGCTGTCCCAGCTCGCCACCCTCCACTTCGGCACGTCGTTCGTCAGCTCGCTGCCGGTCGGCCCGGAGATCGTCAGCCGCCTGGCGGTCACGGTGCCGCTGACGCTGGCCGCGTTCGTGCTCGCGGTGGTGGTGGCGGTGCCGGTCGGGTTCGTCGCCGCGCACCGGTCACACACCTGGTACGGCGGGCTCGTCGGGGTCGTGTCGCAGCTCGGCATCGCCGTACCCGCGTTCTGGCTGGGTCTGCTATTGGTCTGGCTGTTCGCGCTGCGGCTGCGTGTCCTCCCGGCCGGCGGGTTCCCCCCGGCCGGGTGGTCCGCCTTCGGTGACGCTCTCACCGCCCTGGTGCTCCCGGTGGTCACCGTCGCTGTCGTGATGGCCGCGTCGCTGATCCGGTACGTGCGGTCGGCGACCCTCGACGTGCTGGGCAGCGACCACATCCGGACCGCGCGGGCGCTCGGCTCGTCGTTCGTGGGCGCGATGTGGCGGCACGGCGTACGCAACGCGGCCGTGCCGGTGGTCTCGGTGCTCGGCATCGAACTGGCCACCACGTTCCTGGGCGCGGTGGTCATCGAGAGCGTGTTCGCGCTGCCCGGGCTCGGCAGCCTGCTGGTCCGCGGCATCGCGCAGCACGACTACCCGGTGATCCAGGGTGTGCTGTTCGTCAGCACGTTCGCGGTGCTGGTCGTCGGCTTCCTGGCGGACGTGGCGCAGCGGCTGATCGACCCACGCCTGCGCGGCGCGGTGGCCCGGCGATGAGACGCCGAGCCTTCCTCGTCACGGGCATCGTGCTGGTGGCCGTCGTGCTGGCGGTCGCGCTGCTGTCGCTGTTCTGGACGCCGTTCCCGGCCGCGGACACCACGGGCGGCCGGCTCGAAGGCCCCGGCGCCCACCACCTCCTCGGCACCGACAAGCTCGGCCGCGACCTGCTCACCAGGCTGATGATCGGCGCCCGGATCGCGGTCGCCGTGGGCGCCGGCGCGGTGGCACTCGGCGCGCTGCTGGGCGGCGCGGCCGGATTGCTCGCCGCGTTCGCCAACCGCTGGCTCGACGACTCACTCGCGGCGTTGCTGGACATCCTGATCGCCTTCCCCACGCTGCTCCTGGCGATGCTGGTGGTAGCGGCCCGCGGCGCGTCCCTGGCGTCGGCGATCGTGGCGATCGGCCTCGCGATGTCGGCGATCGTCGCCCGACTTACCCGCGTGCTGGCCAAGCGCGTGCTGGCGATGGACTACGTGACCGCGGCCCGGACGTCCGGTGTGAGCTGGCCCCGGATCGTGTGGGCGCACGTGCTGCCGAACATCTGGCCGACGCTGGCCGTGAACCTCGCGCTCCAGTTCGGCCTGGCGGTGCTGGCCGAGGCCAGCCTGTCGTACCTGGGTCTCGGCCCACCGCCACCCAACGCGTCCTGGGGCCGGCTGCTCCAGGAGGCGCAGTCGACGGTCCTGACGGCACCGGTGGGCGCGATCGCCCCCGGCGTGCTGCTGGTGGTGCTGGTGGTCGGCGTGAACCTGCTCGCCGACGGCCTGCGCGACGTCGCCGACCCGACCCGGCGGAGGCACCGATGAGTCTGCTGTCGGTTTCGGATCTCAGCATTCTGTTGAAATCCGGTGAAGGTCAGCCCATTGTCGACCGCATCTCTTTCGCCCTGGAACCAGGTCAACGGTTAGGCCTCATCGGCGAGTCCGGGTCGGGGAAGTCGCTGACGACACTGGCCGTCACCGGGCTGCTGCCGCCGGGCCTGCGGGCCACGGGCAGCGTGCTGCTGGACGGAACCCAGGTCATCGGAGCCCGGGACCGGACGCTCGACCGGGTACGCGGCCACGCCGCCGCCGTCGTCTTCCAAGAGCCGTCGACCGCGCTCGACCCGCTGATGCGCCTGGGCAAACAGATCGCCGAACCGCTGCGCCGCCACCGCGGACTGCGCGGCGCGGCCCTGCGATCGGCGGTGGCCGCGGCCCTGGACGAGGTGGCCCTGCCGACCCGGGTCGCAGGCGCCTACCCGCACGAGGTCTCCGGCGGCCAACGGCAACGCGCGGCGATCGCGATGGCCCTGGCCTGCCGCCCGAAGCTGCTGATCGCCGACGAACCGACGACGGCCTTGGACGTCACGGTCCAGGCGGAAGTGCTCGCCCTGCTGGACCGCCTGGCAGCGGCCCACGACATGGCCCTGCTCTTCGTCAGCCACGACCTGGCGGTGATCGGCAAGGTCACGGACGAGGTGCTGGTCCTGTCCCAAGGCCGCGCCGTCCGCACCGGCCCGCTGGCTGAGGTCCTGTCCAACCCGGGCGACGACTACACCCGTTCCCTGGTGGCCAGCGCGCGCCGCCTCGACGCCGCCCTCGACCTGACTCCGGAGGTGTCAGATGATTCTCGAGGCGCGTGACGTCGGGTTCCGGTATGCCGACGGCGCTCCCGTACTCAGCGGCGTCTCGTTCGGGGTGACTCCTGGGCGGAGTGTGGCGCTGGTGGGTGAGTCGGCGGCCGGGAAGACCACGCTGCTGCGCCTGCTGCTCGGGCTGCGCCGCCCGACCTCGGGCGTCGTGCTCTTCCAGGGTCAGCCGCTGCCGACCGGTCATCGGGCCGCCCGGCCGTTCCGGCGGCACGTGCAGACGGTGTTCCAGGACCCGTACTCCTCCTTGGACCCTCGGCAGAAGGTTTCGCGGATCGTCGCGGAGCCGTTGCGGGCGTTGGGTTTCACCGACCACGGGTCGCGGGTGGCGGCGGCTCTGGACGCGGTCGGCCTGCCGGCGGACACCGCGGACCGCTATCCGCACGAGTTCTCCGGCGGTCAGCGCCAGCGGATCGCGATCGCCCGCGCCATCGCCGTGGAGCCGACGGTGCTGCTCGCAGACGAGCCGGTGAGCGCTCTGGACGTGACCACCAAGGTCCGTGTCATCGACCTGTTGGCTGAGCTGCGCGCGACCCGCGGCCTGACCCTGGTCATGGTCTCCCACGACCTGGCCGCGGTGGCCAGCCTCTGCGACGACACGGTCGTGCTCGAACGCGGGCGTGTGGTGGAGCAGGGTCCGACGAGCGAGGTGCTCGGCGGTCCGCGGGATCCGTACACCCAGCGGCTGATCGCGAGCATTCCCCGCCTACCTCGATAGGCCCGCGGCCGAACACACCCGTCTCGGCGTCGGCGCCGCTCTCCTCCTTGCGACTGCCGGCACGTCGCCTAGAGCATCCTAGGACAAACGACCCTGGCTGTTGCGGGTTCGGCTTCCTGGGCCGCCGCCTCGCGCTCTGTCAGGCGGGTTTGCGGTGCATGCGGTAGTGGAGGACTAGGAACGGTAGGCCGAAGACGCTGAAGGCGTGGTCCGCGACCAGGTCTCCGTCCGCGGTGACGAAGACATCGAGCCGCTCCGCGAAACCGTGCACGCTCAATGCCGTCAGCCGTCGGGTCTCCGCGTCGACGTACGTCAGGTAGTGGCCGGGCTGGTCGCCCTGTCCGCGGCTGGTCAACGTCAGCCCGCCGTCGGGACGGGTCCGAGGTTCCAGCGTCGCCGTGAAACTCGCTTGGGGCAGCGGGAAGCCGACGCTCACGTACCCGCTGTCCTTGTGTCGATAGGTGGTGTAGATGCCGACGTAGATCGGCTCGTCGGTGTCGGCGAACGACCGGATCCAACCCCGGACGCTGACCGTCGCGTCCTCCCGGCGCGTGATGGTGTCGATCCGGCTCAGGATGCCGCGCTGGGTCTCGCGCTGGTTCATCGGCACGTTCGCCTGGCCGAGCGGCCGCGCCACCACCGTGCGGTAGAGCAGGTAGCCCGGACGCACCCACAGTCGCCACTGCGGCACGATGTCGAGCGCGAAGCGGGTCGTGTGCTCGTAGAACTCCCGCACCCGCGGATCCACCCCACCTGGAGCGAACGCGGGGCCGGCCAGGTCGTCGAGGCTGGCGACGATACCGATGTCGGGGGTGGCGGGGTGGTAGTCGCCGCCCACGACCGCCGCCAACTCGCGCACGTAGCCGGTGCCGACGTAGCGGCTGCGGGCCTCGAGCGGCACGACGAACGGCAGGTCCGCCGGATCGACGTCCTCCGCGAGCAGGCTCACCTGGGCGTCGCGGAAGATCAAAGCGGAGGTGGTACGGAAGACGACCACCGTCACGGCGGCGACCACCGCGGCCGGCACATCGCCCCAGAGCGCACCCAGCGCCCAACCGACCCCGGCGCCGAGCAGCGGCCCGAGCACGACCTTGTGTGGCCGGATGCCCAACAGCCCGACGAGCGCCCCGGCGAGAACACCGACGACGACGGGGCCGAGCCCGGTCAGCCGGCCCACCACCCAGCCGAGCGGGGCGACGAGCGCGGCGCTCATGACGATGCGGGACCAGAGCGCCGGAATCTCGCCGGGCTTCTGAAGGGTCCGCGCGACCACGTCGGCGGCCGCGAGCACCGCGGCGCCGGCCACCCCGCCGATGACGATCGCGGTGGTGCCCCAACCAGCCGTCAGCGCCACGCCGGCGAGCGCACCGATCGCACCGGCGAACACGGCCGATCCGCGCCGGTCCGGGCCCTTTCGCCTACCCTCGGTTTCCACGCCTAAGGTCTACATCACGCCGGGACCACGCCAGCGGTCACCTCGCCTGCCAGCCGGGGTCGTGGTGACGCGTCAGCAGTGGCAGCGCTACGCGGCAACCATCCCGAACGCCCCCGGACATCCTGTGCCGCCTGCGGGTCACGCCTCAGACGCAGGCCGACCGGATCACTCGCCGTGGCGTCCTCGATGCCGTCGACGGCGGAACCAACGACGACATGGTGGCCGGACTCCCTGGGCCCTGCCGCCCACTTGACAGCGGTCCGACCAGGGGAAGCGTCCGGACAATTCGAGGATCTACTACGAGGCCCTCGGGCCGCACGGCTGAGAACCCCGAGACACTAGGTTGGGACGACCCGGTAGTGGGTGGCGAGGCGGCGGTCCTCGTCGAGGACGTGGTAGGCCAACATCGGCGGCAGGTCCTCGTCGATCGGCGCCGCGGCGGGCTCGAACGGCAGCCTGATCGTCGACACCACGCCGGGCGCGACCAGCAATGGCCGGCCCGCGAAGATGCTGGCGGCAGGCGTATGGGCGTGGCCGCAGAGGAGGGCCACCACGTTGGGGTGTGCGCCGACCACCTCGGCCAGCCGCTCCGTGGCGAACTGCCGGATGCGGTCGACGTAGGGCACGCCCAGCACGGTCGGCGGGTGGTGGAAGCAGACGAAAGCCGGCAGGTCCGCGGCGGCCGTCAGCTCCGCGTCGAGCCAGTCGAGGGTCTCCGCGGCGAGCACACCGTCGTGGCGGCCCGGGATGCTCGAGTCGCACATCGCGAACAGCGCCCCGCCGATGCGGTGGGCGCGGTTGATCGGCGTGTCGCTCGGCGGCTCGTCCAGCATCACCTTGCGGTACGCACCGCGGGCGTCATGGTTGCCCGGGCACAGCAACACCGGAGCGGGCAACGCGAGCAGCTCACGGGCCAGCGCGTACTCCGCCTCCGTGCCGTGGTCCGCGATGTCTCCCGTCACCAGCACCACGTCCGGCGGCGTCCGCAGCCCGCCGAGCTCGCGAACGACCTGTTCGACGCGACGCCGGCTGCGCTCCCCGTCGTCGACGTGGATGTCGCTCAGGTGCGCAATGATCATGCTGCCAACGTACGGACCTCGGCGCGCCCGGTGGAGGACCAAAACCTCACGCGTGGCCCTCAGGAGAAGTGCTGCAGCCTCGGCCACAGGGACGACCACGAGGCGATCGGGTCGCGGCAGACGCGTACATCGTTGTCCTGTTCCTCGTTCGGGATGTCCACCCCGTTGTCGAGGTCCCGCGCGACCTGGCACGACCCGAACAGCGCGCCCAGCGGGTCACCGTAGCCGACCGCGATCACCACCACAGTGGAGTCCGGCGGCCGGGCGCGATACCACAGCTCGTTGTGTCCACTATAGACAGCGGGAAGTCCGACCCCGAAGCGGGACAGCGCGCCCGCCTCACCGTAGTTGGCCGTCAGGATCACCGTGTGCTCCTGGTCCGACGGGGGCAGCGCCGCGTAGACGGAGGTGATCTGGTCCACGTACACCGGCCAGCCGATCTGATCGCTCGTGCCCTGGTTGATGTCCGCGATCGGTGTGCGCGCCAGCACCGCGACCGGCAGCAGCGGCAGCGCGAACACCGCCGACACGGCCACGTTGGCGGCGACGCCCGCGCCGACCAACAGTCGAGGCCAGCGCACCGCCACCGGGCAGCCCGCCGCGAACAGCGCCAGCACCAGACCCAGCGTGTAGTAAGGCTGGCCGCCGGTGACGAGCACCAGGACACAGAGGACCGGGTACGCCACAGCCAGCGCCCGCAACCCGCGCAGCCGCCACAGCCGGACCAGGCCGGCGACCCAGACCGGCACGAAGAACATCCCGATCGCCGCCAGTTGGAGGGGCGCGAACAGCACCCGGGAATCCGCGCCCTTGTCCTCGCGGATCGCCTCCGCCATCTTCAGCTGCGGCCAGTCATGGGCGATCTGGTAGACGATGTTCGGCGCGCCGACGACGACCGCCACCGCGACACCAGCCCAGAGCCACCGCGAGACCAGCACCTCGCGCGGGCCGACCACCGCCAGGGCGATGCCGATCGCCACCAGTGTCAGCACCACCAGGTGTTTGTTGTAGAGCCCGATGCCCACCCCGAGCCCCGCCGCCAGCCACCAGCGCGGGTCGCCGCGCAGCGCCCGCACCACGAACAGCAGCACCGCCGCCACGACCACCAGGTCGACCGTCGCCGTCAACAGCACGTGGCCGAAGACCAACGGGAAGGTGCCCGCCGCGCCGAGCGCCGCCAACACCTGCGCACCGGTGCGGCCGCCGAGCTCGCGGGCGAGCAGCGCCGTCAGGATCGCGGTCGCGACGACCGCCAGCGAGCCCGGGACGCGCAGCGCCCACAGGTGGTCGCCGAAGACCGCGGTCGTCAGCCGGGCGAGCAGCGGCGTCAGCGGCGGCTGGTCGACGTAGCCCCAGGCCGGATGCTCGCCGAGGAGCCGGAAGTACAGCTCGTCCCGGTGGTAGCCATAGGCGTTGCTCGTGGCCGCGACCAGCACGCCGAGCAGCACCGCGACCCCACCGACCGGACCCCATGCGACGGGTGGCCGGCCCTCCCCCGTGTCGTCCACGTGCACGACGCTAGCGGTCCGGCGGCCCCGGCGGGATCCCCCACCAATCCGACCCCGCGGCGGCACCGAACCACAGCTGTGACCGCCGAAACCGTACTCGCCGACCGGTACGTCCTCGAAGACGTCATCGGCACCGGCGGCATGGGGCGCGTCTGGCGCGGACACGACCGGATCCTCGGCCGTCCGGTCGCGGTCAAGGAGATCCTGTCGCCGGCATGGCTGCCGACCGCCACGGCCGAGGACCGCTGGCGGGCGACGCTGCGTGAGGCACAGGCGGCGTCCCGGCTGCGGCACCCCAACGTGGTCGCCGTCCTCGACGTGATCCGCACGGACAGACCATGGATCATCATGGAGTACGTTCCGGCCAGGTCGCTGCACGACGTGCTCGTGGAACGCGGACCGTTCGACCCGGCCGAGACCGCCCGGCTGGGCCTGGAGATCCTCGCCGCCCTCGACGCCGCACACCGGGCCGGCGTGATCCACCGGGACGTCAAGCCACAGAACATCCTGCTGGCCGATGACGGCCGCGTGGTACTCACCGACTTCGGCCTGGCAGTCGTCGCCGAGGGCGGCGTCACGGTCCCGGACCAGGTCCTGGGCTCGCCGGACTTCGTGGCCCCGGAGGCCGCGCGGCGCGGCCTGTCCACGATGGAATGCGACCTGTGGTCGCTGGGCGCCACCTTGTACGCACTCGTCGAAGGCGTCGGCCCGTTCCACCGCTCCACAGTGGTCGCCACCCTGACGGCCCTGGCGGTCGGCCCACCCGACCCGACGAAGCGCGCCGGCCCGCTGGCCCCGGCGATCCTGCGGCTGCTGGAGCGCGACCCGGCGATCCGGGCCCGGTCCGACGAGACCCGCCGGCTGCTGGCGGCCGTGGCGGAGGGCGAGATCCCGCGCCGAAACCGCCGCCACTGGCGGGCCGTCGTGGTGGGCGCGGCGGCGTTGACGCTCGCCTCGGCCGGCACCGCCGCCGCGGTCGCCCTGCCGTCGAGCCCGCCGGCCCCGCCACCCTCCGCCCACGCCTGCCTCGACGCGAAGCCCGACCCAGCCGCGACCGCACCCGACGCGGAGACCGGGGCGTTCGCGCTGCCGCAGGGCTGGCGGTGGCACACGGACGAAGTGGGCTTCACGGTGGCGGTGCCGGTCGGCTGGTCCCGCTTCGCCGCCGGCGACGCGGTCTGCTTCCGCGCCCCCCGGGGCACGGCGACCCTGGCGGTCGACCCGGCGATACGCCCGACCGCGGACCCGGCCGATCTGTGGCGCGGACAGGAGTCCGCGGCCGGCGCCCTACCGGGCTACGCCCGGCTGCGGATCGGCCCGGTCCGCGCGGCGGAGGGCGGCGCCGACTGGGAGTTCACCTGGAACGCCGCCCAGCCGAGACACGCCCGCCGCATCACGGTCACAACCGAACCAGGCCGTGCCTACGCACTGTCGTGGTTCACCGACGACACGAACTGGCCCACCGACGCGCCACGCTTCCGCCTGGTAGCCAGCAGCTACCGCGGCCCGTCCTGACGAACCGACAAATCCCGCAGTCGGGGAAAGGTCAGACGATAAACCTGGTTCACCAGCGACACGGACTAACCCACGGACCTCCGGCGTCGTAGCCAGCGGCTACCGCCGACCGGACGGAGGGCGACTCCGCGGTCCAGAAGGGTCAGACCACGAACCTGTTTCACCAACGACCGAGCTGGCCAACCGACGAACCCGCGCACGCGCCTTCTGGCCAGCAGCTACCGCCGCCACTGTCGTCTGGCCGGAACGACGGAACCCGCCGGCTGGGTGGTCGGCGGGTTCCGTGGTTCGAGAACGTCAGGCGACGAAGCGCGTTCGGCGGCGGCGGAACAGGATGAAGCCGGTCGCGCCCGCGGCGATCAGGAGGGCGCCGACGCTGCCGATCACCGTTGCCACCGGGCCCGTGACCGGCAGGCCACCACCGCCGCCGCCACCGCCAGGTGCCGGGCCCAGGACGATCTCGGCCGAGTCGTTGGCCGGGTTCGAGTCGCCGGCGACCTTGACCGTGATCATGCCCTTCGCGCCCGGGACCACGCGTTCGATTCGGAGCAGGAACGAGTAGAAGACCGTGTCGCCCGGGTTTACGTCGCCGAAGACCAGGCAGCCGTACTCGCGTGCGCCGCCGCGGCCGAAGGCCTCCGGCGCCGGTGGCCACGGGTCGCCCGACGAGTACGGCGCGCACTCCGTCGACGCCCCGCCGACGACGCCCTCCGGGAAGACGATCCGCACGATCGGCTCGTCCTGCTGGGGCTGCTGCTCCAGGATGGCCGGTCCGAGGTTGCGGAAGGCCGGGTCGAACGCGATGCCCTCGGGGTCGATGGTGTCCTGGGGGATGGTGCCGCCCGTGGCGGCGAGGTCGACCGGCTGGTTTCCGCCGACCGTGATGTCGACGGACGACGAGTTGTCGCTGATGTCCGTGTCGGTCTGCGGCGCCCGGCGGGCGTTGGCCGTCTCTTCGAGGCGCACCGCAGCTCCGGCGCCGGGCGTGGCCGGTACGCCGCCGCCGATCCAGGAGTCCTTGATCAGGTCCCAGTCTGCCTCGGTGTACCACGTCGAGGCCACGTGGAACACGGCGCCGGTGCGGGCGAGCCGGTCGACCGCGTACGGAAGCTCGTCGGACAGCGCGTAGTTCCGGCCCGCCTCGAGCGGCTGCGAGAACGCGCACACGACGAAATAGTCGCCGTAGTTGACGCAGTTGCCGAAGTCGCCGCGGTAGCGCGTGCGGGACGACAACGGCGAGAGGACGAGGACCGAACCCTCCACCGTGGACCCGCCGACGTTGGACACCGGCTGGTTGGCCGTGGCGACGCCGCCGGGGTCGGCGGTCACCGCGACCGGCGGACCGGCGGCGAGGTTGCTCGCCTGCGCGATCGTGACGACCGAGTTGCCCGACACCGTGGTGCCATCGTTCGAAGCGGTCAACGCGATCGTGCCCGTGCTGCCAAGCGCCGCGCCCGGGTGGCCGTACACCTGGTAGCGGAGCGTCTCGAAGTAGGTGTTCTCGTTCGCCTGGACCACGCAGCGGATCATCGTGCCCCGCGGCACGTCGCAGTCCCAGCCGGAACCGCTCACGTCGACGTCCGCGACGTCGAGCGCGGTGGAGTCGATCACCACCGAGATCTCGCCGGTCACGCCCGTCTGGCCGCGGACGCGCAGCTCGCCTCCGGCGCTGAAATCCGGCGCGACGAGCAGGTCGGCCGTGTCGATCTCGATGCCCGGCGCGGCGTGGGCGGGAAGGGCGGTCGCGGCGACGAACGCGCCGGCGGCCGCGAGACCGGCGAGCAACCGGCGGGCGGTGGTCATCGACATGGGTGTCCTCCGTGAAGAGATCATGGACCCCGCCGGCCGGCGGGGTCCATGATCTGGATTGGCTCAGGCGACGAAGCGCGTCCGGCGGCGTCGGACCAGCACGAAGGCCGCGCCGGCGCCCACGAGCAGCACGCCCGCGCCGGCGATCAGCGTCGCCTGCGGGCCGGTGACGGGCAGGCCGCCGCCGTCGCCGCCACCGCTGCCGCCGCCGTCACCGGTGCTGTTGAGCACGATCTCGGCGGTGTCGTTCGCGGCGTTCGGGTCACCGTCGATCTTGGCGGTGATCGTGCCGACCGCGTTCTCGACCACCTGGTCGATCTTCAGCTTGAACTCGAACTCGTACGGGTTCCCCGGGAACACGTCCCAGACCAGGCAGCCGTACTCGCGCGCGCCCGCCTTGCCCCACGCGTCCTCGTCGGCGGGCCAGGTGCCGCCCTCGGTGAAGGGGGCGCAGTCCCACGGCGCCTCGACCACGGTCGCACCCTCGGGCACGGTGATCCGCACGGCCGGCTTCGTCGGCATCTCCTCCGGGGACTCCAGATAGGCCGGGCCGAGGTTGTCGATGCCCGGCTTCACCGTGACGGTCGCGCCGACGGCGCCGGAAGCGGTGGCGCCGACCGCGGCCATGTCGACGTGGTTGTCGCCGCCCACCGTGATCTTGACCTGCTGGAAGCTGTCGTAAGGGGTGACGTCGGTCTGCGGCGCGCGCCGGGCGTTGGCCACCTCTTCGAGGCGCAGCCGCTCACCCGTGCCCTGCTGGGGCTCACCACCGGCGTTCTCGATCCAGGACTTCTCGACCAGCTTCCAGTCGCCCTCGACCCACCAGTCCGTGTACGTGGTGTAGACCGCGCCGGTGCGGGCGAGCTTGTCGATGGAGTACGGGATGTCCTCGGAGAGGCGGTAGTTCTTCCCCGGCTCCAGCGGCTCGTCGAACTCGCAGACGGCGAAGGCGAACTCGTAGTTCGTGCAGTTCGAGAAGTTGCCCGCGTAGGCGGTGCGGTAGTCGGGCGAGATGACGAGCCGCGCACCTTCCACCGTGGACTTGCCGACGTTGGAGACGGGGGCGTTGGCCTTGGCGAGGCCGCCCGGTTCGCCGGTGGCGTTCAGCGTCGGCGGCTCACCGTTCTCGTCGAGCCCGCCGGTGGAGAGGTCGCTCGCCTCGGCGATGGTGACGGCCGACTTCGCGGTCGCCGTGGCGCCGTCGACCTCGACGGCGAAGCTGATGCTGCCTTCGGTGCCGACCTCCGCGTCCGCCTTGCCCGCGACGGTGTAGTAGAAGCCCACGCCGAACGTCTCGTCCTGGCCGACCGGCCGGTCGCAGCGCGTCACCGTGGCGGACTCGGGCGAGCAGAGCCAGTCGGAGCCGCTGACCGACCAGTCGATGCTCGCACCGTTGAGGTCCGACGTGTCGACCGTGAGGGAGACCGGGCCTTCCAACTCGTCATCGGTGCCCAGCCACACGTTCGAGCTGATGAAGGCGTCCGGCGCCACGAGCGCGTCGTACGCGCTCAGTTGCAGGTTGGGGGCTGCCTGGGCGGCGGCGGGAAGCGCGCTCGCGGCGACGAACGCACCGGCGACCGCGAGACCGGCGAGCAGCCGGCGGGCAGTCTTCATCGACATGGGGTTCCTTATGAAGGGGTTAAGAAACTCTGTGATCAAACCGGCAGACCATAGATGATCGTGCGGACGGCCCGCCACCCCACATGGCAAATCGGGGCGTTCAGTAACCAAGCTCCCGCGAGTACACGTTTCGCAGCTCGCGCCCGTCGAGGTAGCGGCGCAGGTTGTCGCAGAACAGGTCCGTGATCGCGGTGTTCTCGGTGTCCACCGTGGACGCCGAGTGCGGCGAGACCAGCACGTTGTCCAGGTCCCACAACGGCGAGTCCGCCGGCAGCGGCTCTGTCTCGAAGACGTCGAGCGCCGCGCCCGCGAGCGCGCCGCCGCGCAACCGTTCGATCAGCGCGGGCTCGTCGACGACCGGTCCCCGGCCGACGTTGACGACGATCGCCTCGGGTTTGAGCAGAGCGAGCCGGGCCGCCGAGATCAGGCCCTGCGTCGCGGGCGTCAACGGCGTGCAGACCACCAACACGTCGGTACGCGGCAGCAGCTCGTCGAGGTCGTCGGTGGAGTACAGACCCGTAGCGGCGCCGATGTAGTACGCACGCCCCGGCCGCCCCACCGCCAGCACCCGGCAACCCAGCGCCGCGAAGCTGGTCACCACCTGCCGCCCGATCCCGCCCAGCCCGACCACTGTGACGGTCCGCCCGGCCAGTCGCGCGGTCGTGAAGCGTTCCCACTGGTGCGCGCGTTGCCGAGAACGCAGCTCCGGCACGCCCTTGACGAAATGCAGCGCGCCCAGGACCGCGAACTCCGCCAGCGGCACCGCGTGGATGCCGGCCGCCGTGGTGAACGTGATGTCCGTGCGGTCGAGGCCGGCGCCGCGCACGAAACCGCCGATCCCCGCGCTGGTCGCCTGCACCCACCGCAGCCCGGGCGCCCGGGACGGCAGCTCGGCCGGCGCCTGCCAGTCGAAACCGAGCGACACGTCCGCGGCCGCCAACGCCTTGGCCCAGCGGTCCTGTTGCTCCGGGCTGAGCGGCCGCGGCGACCCGGTGTGGTCCGCGACGTAGCGCGGGACGGGCAGCAGGTCCGGCTCGTAGCTGACGTCGACCCGCGGATCGACGGCGGCGATCCGGTCAACCAGCTCAGGTTCGAAGTATGAGGCGATCAGGACGCGTACGGACACGGGGCACAGCTTGCCAAAGATGAAGGAGGCCCGCGTCGCCGACGCGGGCCCCCGTCGCTTGCGCCGGTCAGCGCCACTCGTCGAGCGCGTCGACCGCGAGCTGACCGAACAGGCGAACCTCCGCCGGCTTGGCCTGCCCACCCTCCCAGGCACGGTCACGGAGCACCGTCACGGTGTCGCCGACCCGTACGACCAGAATCTGGTTGGTGTTCGGGAAGGGATCCGCATCCGGGTTGTAGCGGCCCTGGAAGTTGACGGCCACGTGCACGGCCTCGTCGCCGTACGCGGGCGGTTCGAGAACCTCCAGCTCGTACGTCGTCGAGCCGACCGTGAACGTCGCACAGTCGTCGATCTCCGCGCGCAACCGGTCCATCGCGGCCGCCGCACCGCCGGGCCGGTGGGCGGCGACCACCTGCTCGATCGTGCCGATCGGCGTGTAGCCCTGGTCGGCCGTGCCCGGCTTGAAATGCGCCGTGTGGAGGCCGCGGCGGGCCGTGACGTTCTCGTCGTCGGCGAACGGGTCCGTGCAGAACCGCGTGAGGTCGTCCTCCTCGATCGGCTGGCGGGACCAGCCGTTGCCGCGACGGTCCGCGGGCAGGTCGAAGAACGCCCGGTCCGGGACCGACGTGACCGGCTTCTCCCCCACAGGAGACGTCGGCGTCGTCGTGGGCACCGGCGTAGGCGTGGGCGTCGCCGGGACCGTCGGCGTCGGGTCGACCGGGCCTGGCTGCGACGCCGGCACCGTCACCACGCCCACACCCACCGCCGCGGCCGCCACGGCCGCCGCACCGGCGGTGAACGCACCCCGCCGCCGGGCCCGCAGGTCCGCCGCCCGGCGCACCTCGGCCGCTCCGGACAGTCCCCTGCCGTCGACATCCATGGCCAGTTCGGTGAACCAGCTCTCCAGTTCAGGCATCGCGCACCCCCATGTCCATCTCGGCGCCGGCCAACTGCGCCGCCAGGCGTTCCCGCCCGCGGGACAGCCACGACTTCACCGTGTTGACCGCCGCTCCGGTCTCCTCCGCGATCTGCTCGACCGACCGGTCGCAGAGGTAGTGCAGGGCCAGCGCCCTGCGGTGGTTGGCGGGCAGCCGCCGCAGTGCCGCCACGAGCAGGACCGTGTTCTCGCTCGGTGGTGGCGCGTTCGGCGGCGGACCGGTGCGCCGCAACGCACCCGCCAGGCCGCCGAGCCGCCGCCAGCGGTCGGTCGCGAGCCGGTTCACCACCAGTCGCACCCACGCCTCCGGTGCCGGATGCCCGGACACCGTCTCCCACCGCCGCCAGGCACGGGCGTACGCCTCCTGCACGGCGTCCTGCGCCTCGGCATGATCACCGACCACCGCGAACGCGTACCGCAGCGTCCTTGTCGCGGTGGTCCGGTAGAACTCGTCGAAACTTGGTGCATCGCGCACCGGCTGCTCCCTTCGCCCCGGGTACGCATCTCTTACGTGGCACGGGCGAGCGTGGTTGCACCCGAGCGGGATACATTGCGATGCATGTTCCGGCGTTTGTCGCTCGTCGCCGTGCTGACCGTCGGTGCGTTGGGGCTCGCGGCCTGCGGTGCGCCCGAGCCTACGTCGCCGAAACCGGCGACCGCGGAAACGCCCACGGCGCACGCCGGTCACGGCGCGACCAGCCCACCGCCGGCCGGGCCGCTGCGGGCCGGGGAGCGGTTCGTCGACGCCGGCCTCGACCGCCCCTACACGCCGGATCCGCCCGGTGACGACTTCGACGAATACCGCTGCTTCGTGGTCGACCCCAAGCTGACCGCGCGCGCGTTCCTGACCGGCAGCCAGTTCCGGCCGCAGAACGCCGCGATCGTGCACCACGCGATCTTCTTCCGGATCGCGCCTGAGGACGCCGACCGGGTACGCGCACACGACGCGGCCACCGACGGCGACGGCTGGCGGTGCTTCGGCGACGCCGGCATCGGCAACGACCCGTCCTGGGTGGCGAGCTGGGCCCCGGGCGGCGGGGAGAGCAGCTACCCCGCGGGCCTCGGTTTCGAGCTGCGCCCGGGCAGCCTGCTGGTCATGCAGATCCACTACAGCCTGCTGGCCACCGGCGGGGCGCCGGCCGGCTCCGACCGCTCCGGCATCCGGCTGCGGCTGGCCGGCGGCGACCTGACGCCGCTGCGCACCACGCTGCTGCCCGCGCCGGTCGAGCTGCCGTGCGCGGCAGGCGAGCGGGGCGAGCTGTGCGACCGGGACCGCGCGGTCGCCGACGTCGTGCGCCGGTTCGGTGCCCGGGCGGGCGACATGGTGGCCGGGCTCGCCCGGTTCTGCGGTGCGCCCGCGCCGGGCCCGACCCAGTCCTGCACCCGCCGGGTGAGCAGGCCCGCCACCGTGTACGGCGTCGGCGGGCACATGCACCTGCTGGGCCGGTCGATCAAGGTCGAGCTCAACCCCGGCACACCGGGCGCCCGCACGCTGCTCGACGTCCCGGCGTTCGACTTCGACGACCAGGCCGTCCGCCCGGTCGGCGCGGGCGTCACCGTGCGCCCCGGCGACACGTACCGCGTGACCTGCACACACGACGCCGGGCTGCGCGGGCAGCTGCCGGCGCTGCGCACGCTGCCGCCCCGCTACGTGGTCTGGGGCGAGGGCACCGCCGACGAGATGTGCCTGGCCGTCGTGGTCGAAGCGGCGCAGCCGAGATAGCTTCGCATCACCCCCATAGCAAAGCTAAGGAGACACCGTGCCCCTCAGCGGTGAGTACGCCCCCAGCCCGACCGCCTGGGCCCGCAAGCAGGCCGATCTGTTCGACGCCACGGACGGTGCCGAAGCGAATACGATGCGTGGCCGACCGATCATCCTGCTGACCTCGGTCGGCGCGAAGTCCGGCAAGATCCGCAAGACCCCGCTGATGCGGGTGGAGCACGACGGCGAGTACGCGGTCGTCGCCTCGCAGGGCGGCGCACCCACGAACCCGTTCTGGTACCACAACCTGGTCGCCAACCCGCACGTCGTGCTGCAGGACGGCGCGGTGCGCCAGGACTACACGGCCCGCGAGGTCAGCGGCGAGGAGCGCGCGGTCTGGTGGAAGCGGGCCACCGCGACCTGGCCGGACTACGACTCGTACCAGACGAAAACCGACCGGATCATCCCGGTTTTCGTCTTGACGCCGAAAGACGCCTGAACCACGGCGTTCGTCGATCCGTGCCCGCGGCTAAGAGCACGTTCCCCGCGGGAAGGAGTGATCGATGAAGCTGATCCGGGGCCGTCATGCCGGTGCGGGCCTGTCCGTCGTGGCCGGCGCGATCGCCATGGTCGCGCTGGCCGCGTCACCGGCGGCGGCGAGCCCGGTCTTCTGCGGCGCGAGCCGCGGGCTGACCGCACAGACCGCGATCGACGGCGCGCTGGACGACGCCCGCAACTCGGCACAGTCCATGGGCTACTACGGCGAGTGCACGCTCGTCGAACCGCCCGCCGTCTTCGAGACCTGGACCGACCCGTACTTCGGCCATCTGTTCCGCGCCTCGGTGCAGGTCACCTGCCTACTCTGACAGGACGCGAAGGGCGACCGCTCCGGTCGCCCTTCGCGCTGTCCTAGAGCCGGTCGCGCAGCTCGCGTTTGAGGAGCTTGCCCGTCGCGCTCTTGGGCAGCACGTCGAGGACCCGGACCTCGCGCGGGCACTTGTAGTCGGCCAGGTGTTCCCGGCAGTACGCGATCAGCTCCGCCGGGTCCACGTCCGCGCGCAGCGCGACCACCGCCACGATCTCCTCGCCCAGGCGCTCGTCCGGCCGGCCGACCACCGCAGCCTCGGCGACGGCCGGGTGGCCGTACAGGACCTCCTCGACCTCGCGCGGATAGACGTTGAAGCCGCCGCGGATGATCAGGTCCTTGATCCGGTCGACGACGTAGAGGAAGCCGTCCGCGTCCCGGTGGCCGAGGTCGCCCGTGTGCAGCCAGCCGTCCTGGATCGCCGCCGCGGTGGCCGCCGGGTCGGCGTGGTAGCCCTTCATCACCACGTGGCCGCGGACCAGCAGCTCGCCGACCTCACCGACCGGCACCTCGCCGCCGTCGGGTGCCGCGACGCGCACGTCGACGCCCCAGATCGGGCGGCCGATCGAGCGGATCCGGCGGTCGTCGACGCTCGGGTTCATCGTCGCTGTGCTGCCGGTCTCGGACAGGCCGTAACCCTCCAGCACCGTGATGCCGAACTTCTCCTCGACGCCCTTGAGCACCGCCTCCGGCATCGACGCGCCGCCGCACGAGCCGATCCGCAGCGCGGACAGGTCCCGGCCACCGGTGTCGGCGTGGAGCAGCGCGTGGTACATCGTCGGCACGCCGGCCAGCACGCTGACGCGGTGGTCGTGCAGGGCGTCGAGGACCAGCTCGACGTCGAACCTCGGGACGGCCACGAGCGTGCCGCCCAGCCGGATCGCCACGTTGACGACGCTTGACAGCCCGTACACGTGGAAGAACGGCAACACCGCGAGCGAGACGTCGTCGGGGCGCGTGTCGAACCGGTCGCCGGACAGCGAGCAGTTCAGGTAGAGCTGGAAGTGGCTGAGCTCGGCGCCCTTCGGCCGGCCGGTCGTGCCGCTGGTGTAGATGATGACCGCCGTGTCGTCGGCGTTCGTGCTCGCCGCCCATGGCAGCGGTGCCGGCGCGCCCAGATAGTCGGGGCGGTCCGGGTTGAGCACGGGCACGCCGGCGCCTTCGACGGCCGCCGCGGACAGGTCGCCGGCGACCACCGCGCGAGCGCCGCTGTCGGCCAGGATGTGCGCCGCCTCGGCCGCCTTGAGCAGCGGGTTCATCGGCACCGCGACCAGGCCCGCCTTGAGGATGCCGAAGTAGCACTCGAGGAACTCGACCCGGTTGGGCAGCATCAACGCGACCCGGTCGCCGGGAGACGCGTGCCGCAGCAGACCGGCGGCGGCCCGGTCGGCGGCGGCGTCGAGGTCGGCGTAGCTGACCCTGCGGTCGCCGAGGATGACGGCGGTCTTGGCCGGGTCGCGGCGGGCCGACTCGCGCAGGATCACGCTGAGGTTGAAGGACATGCCGGCCTCCCAACGGTCTGCCTCGATTCTGCCGCCGCCCCGGTGCCACGTCGAGATCGGCCGATGCGTGGCCGATCCGTCACATTCCGCAGCGTGTGACACGCGGCCAGGCGGTGGCGCTCTCCTACCCGTGAAGCTGGACCTGTCGGAGCCTGCGGTGAGCGCGGGCCCCGCCGACCTCTCCGACGCCGTCATCGCCGCGCAGGCGGGCGACGAGGCTGCCTTCCGTGAGCTGTTCCGCGCGGTCCAGCCGGCCCTGCTGCGCTACCTGCGCGGCCTGATCGGCGATGACGCCGAGGACGTGGCCTCCGAGACCTGGCTGCAGGTCTGCCGCGACCTGCCGCGGTTCAGCGGCGACTACGCGAACTTCCGTGCCTGGGCCGTGACCATCGCCCGGCACCGTGCGCTCGACCACGCCCGCAAGCTGCGCCGGCGACCGAGCGTGCCGGTGCCCGTCGAGGCGCTGATGGACCTGGCCAGCGGCGCCGACACCGCGCACGAGGCGGCCGACGCGGTGGCCACCGGCGCCGCGGTCGCGCTCATCGCCACGCTGCCGGCGCAACAGGCCGAAGCCGTGCTGCTGCGGGTCGTGATGGGACTCGACGCGGAGACGGTCGGCCGGATCCTCGGCAAGCGGCCCGGCGCGGTGCGCACCGCCGCCTACCGGGGCCTGCGGCGGCTGTCCGCACTCATGCCCGAGGAGTCGGAATGACCACCGGGCGGTGGCCGGACCGCGCCGCCGCCGAGGCCCTCCTCGACGGCGGGCACGGCGGCACCCCGCTCGGTCGGGTGCTGACGGCCGCCCGCGGGCCGGCGGGCCCGCACGAGTTCGTCGGCGAGCCCGAGGCCACCGCGGCGTTCCGGGCCTCCGACCGGACCACCGGGCCGGTGCGGGCGCGCCGCACACTGTCGCGGCTGCTCGCGATCAAGGTCGCCATCGCCGGCGCGCTGCTGACCGGGTCCGGCCTCGCGGTCGCCAGCGCGACCGGCACGCTGCCCATCCCGGACCGCGAGGAGCCGCGGCCGGCGCCGGCGGTCCCGGCCCGGCCACCGGCCCCGGCCGGCGAGCACACCACGCGTACGCCCGGTCCGCCTCCGTCCGCGTCGCCGAGCAGGAAGCCCAAGGGGCCCAACGAGCACGCGCGGTCCCCGCACCCCCGGCGCAACACCGAACAGCCCACGCCGGGCAGGAAGTCACCCAACCCGGCCAACACGCCCAACGGTCAGCGGCAATGAGCGCGGACGTCTTCGTCGACCGGACCGGCCGCCGCCGGCGCCTCCTCGGCTGGGTCGCGGTCACCTCGGCCGCGCTCCTCCTCGGCGCCCTCGGACTGCTCGCCGCCGGCCTGGTCGCCGGGTCGCCACTGCCGTTGACCGGCTGGACCGTCGGGAACGGCGGCGCGACGCCCGAGCCCGAATCCGCCGTGATCGGCCCGGCGCCACCCGCCCCGGCGGCGCCCACCACGAAACCGGGCGCCGAACCGACCAGCGGGTCGCGGTCGGCGACCGCACCGAACGCGACACCCAACCCCACCGACCGTCCCGGCAAGGGTGTCGGCCGGGACAACCGCCCGACGGAAAGACCCGACCACCCGCAGCCCAAGAGCAGCTGATGCCCGCCGGACACCGGCCGCGCCACGTCGCGCGGCGTGATCCCCGTGCGCACTGGGTGCTGTTCGCGCTCGGTCTCGTGGTCCTGCTCGCCGGGCTCGCCTTCCACGGCTACGCCCAGGGCGGTGGCGGCGGGTCGGGCCGGCCCGGCGCGTCCGCGCCCGCGGCGGCGCCGCTGTCCGGGCCGTTCGTCAGGGCCGACCCGCGCGGCCTCGCGACCCGTTCCCTGCCCGCCCGGACCGTCGCGCTCACCTTCGACGACGGCCCGGACCCGACCTGGACGCCGCAGGTGCTGGACGTGCTGCGTCGCCACGACGTGCCCGCCACGTTCTTCGTGGTCGGCTCCAAGGTCAACGCCGATCCGGCCCTGACCCGGCGGATCGTGGCCGAGGGCCACGACGTGGCCTCACACACCTTCACCCACGCGGATCTCAGCGCCGCCGCGACCTGGCGCCGGCACCTGGAGCTGAGCCTGACCCGCACCGCCATCGCGGGTGCGACCGGCCTGCAGGCGCCGCTGTTCCGGCCGCCGTTCTCGTCCGGCCCCGGCGACGTGACGGCCGCCGACCTGTCCGCCCTGCGCGACGCCACCGACCAGGGGCAGATCGCGGTCCTCGCGGACCTCGACACCAACGACTGGCGCCGGCCCGGCGTGGACGCCATCGCGCGGGCGGCGATGCCGGCCGGCGGGGCGGGCGCGGTGATCCTGCTGCACGACGGCGGCGGCGACCGGTCGCAGACGGTCGCGGCCCTCGACCGGTTGATACCCGACCTGCAGCGCCAGGGATACCGGTTCACCACCGTGTCGGCGGCACTCGGCGTGCCGGCGCCGTCGGCCTCGAACGGCGACCGGCTCTCCGGCATCGCGCTGCGCTGGTTCCAGTCGCTCGGCGCGGGCCTGTCCACGCTCATGACCTGGCTGCTGGCGGTGGCGCTGGTGCTCGGCGCCGGCCGGCTCGCGTTCCAGGTCGGCTGCGCGTGGTGGCACGCCCGGCGCCGGCGCCCGCCCAGCCGCGGCGTCTGGGCGCCGGTGTCGGTCATCGTGCCCGCGTTCAACGAGGCCGCCAACATCCGGGCGACCGTGCTGTCGCTGGTCGGCGGAGACCATCCGTCGGTCGAGGTGATCGTCGTGGACGACGGATCGAGCGACGGGACCGCCGACATCGTCGAGCGGCTCGGCCTGCCGGGCGTGCGGGTGGTGCGGCAACGCAACGCCGGCAAACCCGCGGCGCTCAACACCGGCATCGCGTACGCCCGATCGGACCTGCTCGTCCTCGTCGACGGCGACACCGTCTTCGAACGCGAGACCATCCACCGCCTGGTGCAGCCGTTCGCGGACCCGCGCGTCGGCGCGGTGTCCGGCAACGCCAAGGTGGCCAACCGGGGCCGGCTGCTCGGCCGGTGGCAGCACCTCGAGTACGTGATCGGCTTCAACCTCGACCGCCGGATGTACGCGGTGCTGCGCTGCATGCCGACCATCCCGGGCGCGGTCGGCGCGTTCCGCCGGGCGGCGCTGCTGAGCGCGGGCGGCGTGCCGGGCGACACCCTGGCCGAGGACACGGACCTGACGATGGCCGTGCACCGCGCCGGCTGGGAGGTCGCGTACGCCGAACGGGCGATCGCCTGGACCGAGGCGCCGGAGACGTTGAGCCAGCTGTGGCGGCAGCGCTACCGCTGGGGCTACGGCACGATGCAGGCGATGTGGAAGCACCGGTCCGCCGGCGGCCGGCTCGGCCGGCGCGCGCTGCCGTACCTCGCCGTCTTCCAGGTCCTGCTGCCGCTGGCCGCGCCCGCGGTCGACGTCTTCGCCGTCTACGGCCTGTTCTTCCTGCCGGCCTCCCAGCTCGCCGCCGGCTGGCTGCTGCTCCTGCTGCTCCAGGCGGCGACCGCGGCGTACGCCCTGCGCCTGGACGGCGAGTCACTGCGACCGCTGTGGAGCCTGCCGTTCCAGCAGATCGTCTACCGCCAGATCATGTACCTGGTCGTGGTCCAGGCCGCGGTCACGGCCCTGCTCGGCAGCCGCCTGCGCTGGCACCGGATGACCCGCACGGGCGCCGCCGCGGCGCTGGTCGGCGAACCGGTCACACGACGTCCGGTTCCGTGAGCTCCGCGAGCCATTCGGCGGGGGCCGTGCGGATGTCGTCGTCGAGCGGCAGGGCCGAGCGGTGCAGCGCACGCCGCCACGACAGGGCCCGGCTGACGCGGGTCACCCGGCACGCCAGGGTCGCGGACCGCCGCAAGGCCGCCGGGTCGCCCGGCCAGCCCGACAGGTAGGCGTCGCGCAGGCGGAGCAGTTCCGGGGCGCCCGGCTTGAGGTCGAAGGCGTAGCCCGCCGACGAGAGGGTGACCAGCAGCGTTCCGAACGGGTGCGCCACGCTCGCGTCGCCCCAGTCGAAGAACCGGCCGCCGGCGAAGACGTTGCCGTCGTGCAGGTCGTCGTGCTGCAGCGAGGCGGCCAACCCATCCGCGGCCAGCTCCGCGCACCACGACGCGAACTCTGGCGCGACCGCGCCGACCGCCGCCAGCCGCGACTCGCCGAGGTCGGCCCGGACCGCCGGGTCGTCGAGCAGGGACGTGAGCAGGCCGGGCAGCGCCGCCGGCCGCTGGTCGGGGACGCCGAGCGCGACCATCTCGTCGGCCCGCGCCGACAATGACCGCTGCAGGTCGGCGTATGACTCCAGGAGACCCTCCCACGCGGAAAGGGTCGGCGAGGACTCCCGCAGGATCGGGCCCGCGTCGGCGGTCAGCAGCCAGCCCCGCTCGGCGTCGACCGCGACCGGCACCAGCACCGCCGACGGCGCCCACCCGGACAGCGCGGACGCGAGTGCCGCCTCGTAGCGGCAGCCGAACGTGTTGGCCTTGAACCAGTAGACGCCCTGCGCGGTCGGCACCCGCAGGCTCACCGACCACGGCCGTACCCGCGTCTGGTCGATGGGGCCTGTCACCGGCGAGCCGACCCGCTCGACGATCCAGGCCTCGGCGCCGGCCCGCCACACCGGGTCGTGCCAGTCGTTGCCGTCTATTGTGGATTCGCTCGACACCTCGCGCACGTGCGCCACCCTAGACGGCGCGCGCCGGACGCCGAAACGGATTTCAGCTCGCCGTCGGGGCGTCCGCACCGCGCGGCGAACCCTCCGGGCTCTCCTTGCGGCCGTTGGCGAACGCCACCCGGTCGAACCGCACGTCGACCCGCGACGAATACCGCTTGCCGTTGACCGGGTCGTGCCGCATGAACGTCGGCGCCGCGATCCGCACCGTCACGTCGAACGGGCCCTCGTCGGGCACCTTCGCGTTGCCGCCGTAGTGGTAGAGGAACGGGTGCCAGAGGAACGGCAGCTCGACGTTGGTCAGGATCGGCTTGCCGTCGCGCTCCACGTCGACGTGCACCCGCAGCCCCGGCACGAACCGGCCGTCGCCCGCGTCGGCGACCGCGACCTCCAGGTGCACGTTCGCGTCCGGCGCCGCCTCGCGCCACAGCAGCACGCCGTCGTCGAGCATGTACATGCCCTCCGCGTTCTCGTTGACGAACGCCACCAGGTAGTCGCCGGCCCGGGCGGTCGCGGCGCCGTCCTCGTCGGCCATCGCGCCGATCGCGTGCCCGTACGAGTCCCCTTGTTCCCGGGCGACCCGCAGTTCCTCGCGCGTGGCCTCGTTGCTCTCTTCCATCGGCGGGTAGGTCGGTTCCGTCGTCATGTCCGCGGCATACCCCCGGATGGCGTGGATAACCCCGGAAGATCACGCTCGCCGGGTATCTTCCAGAGGATATGGACATCGGAATCATCGGTGCCGGGCACTTCGGGGGCGCGCTGGCCCGCCGGCTCGGCGCCCTCGGTCACACCGTGGTCGTCGCCAACTCGCGCGGCCCGGAGACCCTCGACAAGCTCGAGCGGGAGCCCGGGGTCCTGGCCGGCACGGTCGAGCAGGCGGCCGACCACGCGCTGGTGATCCTCGCGATCCCGACCCACGCCGTCCGTGACCTGCCGCGGGACGCGTTCGCCGGCCGGATCGTCGTCGACACCGACAACTACTACCCCCAGCGCGACGGCCGGATCGCCGAGATCGAGCGCGGCGCCGCGTCGGCCCGGTGGACCGCCGACCACCTGCCCGGCGCGCGGGTCGTCAAGGCGCTCAACACCATCAACTTCCAGCGGCTCGCCGAGGCCGGCGTGCCGGCCGGCACACCCGGCCGGATCGCGGTGCCGGTCGCGGGCGACGACGCCGAGGCCAAGCGGGTCGTCGGCGACCTGATCGAGGCGCTGGGCTTCGACCCGATCGACGGCGGCTCGCTCGACCAGAGCTGGCGCCAGGAACCCGGCACCCCGGTCTACAACGCGAACCTCGACGCCGCCGCCGCCCGGGAGGCGATCGCCACGGCCCGGCACCCGGAGAGGGACCCCTACTAGGAGCCCCTCCCGGGGGTGGCCGCTAGGGCAGGACCCAGCGCTGGTTGGCGCCGCCGAAGCAGTCCCAGATCTGGAGCCGGGTGCCGTCGGCGCTGTTGTTGTCGCGCACGTCGAGGCACTTGTTGGACTGCGGGTTCCGCAGCGTCTGGTTGGACTGCGCCTGCCAGACCTGGGCGCCGGAGCCGTTGCAGTCCCACAGCTGCACGTTGGCACCGTTGGCGGTCGACCCGCTGGCGACGTCCATGCACTTGCCGAGCGCCCGGATCGTGCCGTCGGTGCCCACCGTCCACGTCTGGGCGTTGGTGCCGTTGCACGTGTAGAGCTGCACGGCGGTGCCGTTGGCGGTGTTGGCCGCCGCGACGTCGACGCACTTGCCGGCCAGACCCGTGATCCGCCCGGTGCGGCCGGTCGGCGGCGGGTTGCTGCCGCCGGTCGCGACCGTGTAGATCGCGCTGACCAGCGAGTTGGCGTTGTTCGGGTCCTGGGACAGCTCCCAGTTCATGATCCCGCCGGCGTTGGCCATCGCCCACTGCGTCTTGGCGCGCACGGTCGGCAGGCCGTTGTAGCACTGCTGGACACCGCTGATCGTGGCGCAGTCCTGGTTCGCGTACGCCGGGTTCTGCGCGATGATCTGGTTGTACGGAATCCCGCCGGGCCGGCTGTAGAACGGCACACCGACGACCGCCTTGCTCGCCGGCAGCCCGCGCGCCTTCCACCCGTTGATGTTGTCGATCGTCCAGTTGTAGTTGGCGTGGGGCGAGCCGCCGTCGTACGTCATGATGTTGAGGAAGTCGACGTAGCCGAACACGGCCGGCTGCACGCCGCCCGCGGTGGTGCCACCGGAGACCACGGCGGCGGTGAGCAGCTTGCCGCGGCTGTGCATGGCGGTCGACAGCTGCGACATCAGCGCGGTGAAGTTGTTGCCGCTCGTGCCCGGGTCAGGGTATTCCCAGTCGATGTCGACGCCGTCCAGGTTGTACTGGTTGACCAGGTTGACGACGTTGTTGACGAAGGTGTTGCGGGCGGTCGCGTTGCCGGCCATCTGCTCGAAGGCCGAGTCGTTGCCGTCGTTCCAGCCGCCGATGGCGATCAGCACCTTGGTGTTGGCGGCGTGGCCGAGGCTGACGATCTGCTGCAGCTTGCTCGGGTTGTCCACGGCGGTCAGGCCGCCGCTGCCCGTCGGCAGCACGAACGCGTAGTTGACGTGGGTGAGCTTGCTGTACTGGATCGCGGTGGCGCTGCCGGCCCACGAGGGCATGTAGCCGACGCTCTTGAAGCCGTTGGGCAGCACGGCAGCCTGGGCGGGCGCCGGCGCGGCCAGCACGGCGAGCGTGCCGGCGGCGACCGCGGTCGCGGTGGCGAGCGCGGCCGCGGCGAGTCTTCTGATCATGTGAGGCCTTTCGAGGGCGCGTTTGTTCGTGGAGTGGTGCGGAGGTACGCGCGTCTGCGGCGGGAGGTGGGGTGGTCCCGCCGATGGGCCTCGAGGTGGCCAAAAGCTTAGGAAACTTTACTATTCAAGTCAATGGATGTCTGACGCCCTCGTTAAGCTGTCGACCATGCGCGCTGCCGTTTACCGAGAGCCGGGTCCTGCCGCCGATGTGCTGCGGATAGAGGAGATCGAGACGCCGAGCCCCGGTCCGGGCGAAGTGCGGGTGCGCGTCGCGTACTCCGGCGTCAACCCGACCGACTGGAAAGCGCGCTCCGGCATGGTGCCGCAACCCCGCGCGAGCCACTTCCAGGTGCCCAACCAGGACGGCGCCGGCGTGATCGACGAGGTCGGTCCCGGCGTCGACCCCGCCCGCATCGGCGAGCGGGTGTGGCTCTACATGGCCGCCTACCGCCGGCCGTGGGGCTCGGCCGCGCAATACACCGTGATCCCCTCGGACCAGGCGGTCCCGCTGCCCGCCAACGCGTCGACGGCCCTCGGCGCGACCCTGGGCGTGCCGGCGGTGACCGCGCACCGCTGCCTGTTCGCCGACGGCCCGGTCGAGGGCCGCACGGTGCTGGTCGCGGGCGGCGCCGGCGCGGTCGGCCGCTACGCGATCCAGCTCGCGCTGGCCGACGGCGCCACCGTGATCAGCACGGTCTCCGGCGAGGCCAAGGCCGCCCTGGCCCGCGAGGCCGGCGCCCGGCACGTGGTCACCTACACCGCACCCGGCGCGGCCGACGAGATCCGCGCGCTCGCACCCGACGGCGTCGACCGGATCATCGAGGTGGCGCTGGCCAGCAACCTCGACCTCGACCTGGCGGTCGCCGCCCCGCACGCGACGATCGCCTGCTACGCCGCCGAGCCGCGCCCGGCCGAGCTGACGGTGCGCGAGCTGATGAACCGCAACCTGCTGCTGCGTTTCGTGCTGCTCTACACGATGCCCGACGAGGCGTTCCCGCAGGCCGCCGTCGACATCACCGCCGCACTCGCCGCCGGCCTGCTCACTGCCCCGCCGACGACCGTCTTCCCCTTCGCGGAAGCCGCCGCGGCACACGACGCCGTCGAGGCCGGCGCGGTCGGCAAGGTCCTGATCGCCGTCGACCCCGACATCTCCTGACTAGGGTGGGCATGTGGCGTCTGAAGTGCTGGAGGTCGCCGGCCGCGAGGTGACGGTCACCAACCCCGACCGGGTGGTGTTCCCCGAGGCCGGTCACACCAAGCTCGACCTGGTCCGCTACTACCTGACCGTGGCCGAGGGCGCGCTGCGCGGCGTCGGCGGGCGGCCGATGGTGCTCAAACGCTTCGTCAAGGGCCTCGGCGAGGAGGCCATCTGGCAGAAGCGGGCCCCGGCCAAGCGACCCGACTGGATCGAGGTCGCCGAGCTGCAGTACCGCTCCGGCACCTCCGCCGCGGAGACCGTCGTCCGCGACGCCGCCGGGCTCGCCTGGGTGGTCAACCTCGGGTGCATAGACCTCAACCCGCATCCGGTACGCGCGGAGGACCTCGACCATCCCGACGAGCTGCGCGTCGACCTCGACCCGATGCCCGGCGTCGAGTGGGGCCAGATCGTCGACGTGGCGCTGGTCGCCCGCGAGGTGCTCGAGGAGCACGGGCTGACCGCCTGGCCGAAGACCTCCGGGTCGCGCGGCTTCCACATCTACGCCCGGATCGACCCGCTGTGGAGCTACCGCGACGTGCGGCTGGCCGCGGAGACCGTGGCCCGCGAGGTCGAGATCCGGGTGCCCGACCTGGCCACCGCCCGCTGGTGGAAGGAGGAGCGCGAAGGCGTCTTCGTCGACTTCAACCAGAACGCCAAGGACCGCACGGTCGCCTCGGCCTACTCGGTGCGCCCGCTGCCCGACGCCCGCGTCTCCACTCCCCTGACCTGGGACGAGGTCCCCGACTGCCGGCCCGCCGACTTCACCCTGAGCACGGTCCTCGACCGGTGGGCGCTGCGCGGCGACGCGTGGGCCGGCATCGAGTCCGCGGGCGGCTCGCTGGAGCCGCTGCTCGACCTGGCCCGCCGGCTCGGCCCCGCGGAGAAGCCGCCCAAGGGCGAGGGGCGCCGCCAGCAGACCATGCCGCTGATCGAGATCGCCCGGTCGAAGACCAAGGACGAGTCGCTGGCGGCGCTCGACCGGTGGAAGCAGCGGCACGCCGCGATCGTCGGCTACCTGCAGCCGGCCGACGTGCTGGTCGACGGCATGCGCGGGCGCAGCTCGATCTGGTACCGGATCCGGGTCAACCTCCAGCACGTCCCCGAGGCGGAGCGCCCGGAGCAGGAGCCCCTCGAGGTCGACTACAACCCCTGGGCCCGCGGCTCAGGCTCGTGAGGCCAGGCCTTCCAGGTAGGCCTGGATGGCGGCCCGCACCGGCGGGCTGTTCCAGGCCGCGATGATCTCGTCGACGGAGCCGTCACCCATCAGGCGGCGCGCGTCGGCGCGCAGGGCCCGCTTGGTCATCGTGAAGCTGGCGGCCGGGATGGCCGCGAACGCCTCGGCCCGCTTCGTCGCGGCGTCCAGCAGCTCCGCCGGGCCGACCACCTCGTCGACCAGCCCGACCGCGGCCGCCTCGGCCGGTTTCAGCGTGCGGCCGGTGAGCACGAGCGACGCGGTGCGCGGGCCCAGGACGAACCGGATCGCCTCCAGCGCCGCACCCGGGAACGGCACCCCGACCAGCAGCTCCGTCACGCCGATCGTGCCGGCCGACATGAAGCGGTAGTCGCAGCCCGCCGCGATCACGCACCCGCCGGCGATCGCGTGGCCGTTCACCGCGGCCACCACCGGGCGCGGGTGGTCGAACACCGCCTGGAACACACCGCCGAGAGCGAGCAGGAACTCCCGGGTGTACGCCTCGCCGCCCTCGATCAGCCGCTTGAGGTCGACGCCCGCGGAGAACGCCCGACCCTCGCCGGTGAGCACCAGCGCGGGCGCGGTTTCCAGGCCGGCGAGGACGGTCGTCAGCTCCCGCAGCGTCTCGAGGTCGAGCACGTTGACCGGACCGTTCGCGATCGTGACGACCGGGACGGCGCCGCGTTCGTCGACGCTGATCACGCCGCGATCATCGCACCGTCGTCCGGGCGGGGTCCAGTGTGGGCGGTGGGCAGGTCGCCTTCGCGTCGACCCTGGCGGTCAGGCACGGTCCCGGGTCGGCGCCCGGGCGCAGGAAGAACCACCCGATCAGGGCGACGACCACGACGACCGCGAGCGCCGCGAGCCCGGCCCGGAACAGGCGCGGGTCCCGCCGCCCGGCCGCGTCGGACCCGCCTGCCCAGTGGACCGGGACCGGCCGCGACGGCAGCGCGCGGAACGCCTCCTCGCCGGCCAGGAACTCGCGGTAGGCGGCGAGCGCCGGGCCGCGGGCGTGGTCCAGGTCGGCCTCGGCCGGCGGGTTCGTCGTCGTGCCGGTGCGGGCCAGGCCGTACATCATCAGCAGTGGCCTGCCCTGCTCGTCCCGCAGCGGGGATCCGTCCCCGTTGGTCAGGGGGTGGGTGCGGTAGGCGACGGTGAGCCGGGTGCCGCCGGCCGTCGTCACCGCCCGCACCCGGGCCGGGCCGCCGACCGGGCCTGGGCTGAGCGACTCGACCAGCACGCCGTACTCCGTGGCGATGATGTCCGGAGCCAGGACCGTGCTGTAGTCGCGGCGCCGCCCGGCGGCGACCGCGACCGGCCAGCCGTTCACGGCGTGCCGCCGAGGCGGGAGCTGGCCAGCCGGCCCTCCAGCACGTCGACGCGGCTGCGGAACTCCCGGACCACCTTGCGCTGCGCGAGCTGGAACTCCTCGATGTGCGCCTCGGCCTCGTCCAGCAGCCGCGCCACGTGCGCGTCGTGGCTGGCCGCCGCCTGGTCCTGACGGCGGATCAGGTCGGCGGCGGCCAGCCCGACCAGCGAGGAGTAGAGCGGGTTCAGCGCGCCGATCACCCGGTTGCCGGACCGGATCAGGGTGGCGCCGAGCTCCGCGAACGCCTCGCCGGGCGACCGCCGGGTCTGCCGGCGCAACCGGCTGAACTCGGCGGCCAGCTTGGCCTGGTCGAGCCGCAGCATGATCTGCTCGAACACGTCCGGCACGACGGCGGCGAGCGGCACGTCCACATTGGTGGGCTCGAGCAGCCCGTCGGGCAGCTTGGTCATCGCGCCCGTCTCGTCCAGCTCGGCGAACGCCGGCCCGACCGCGGAGACCGGCACGATTCGCACCACCCGCCGCGCGCTGTGCTCCTGCACCAGGTCGCGGAAGCCCTGGTTCGTCATCAACAGCTTGCGTACGGTCCGCAGCCGGCCGTCCTCGTCGGCGTCGACGTCCCGCAGCAGGTCCCACTTGGTGATCACGAAGGTGACCGGCTTCTCGACCACCAGCATCCGGCTGATCATCGCGGTCAGCGCGTGCTGAAGGCCCATCTGACCCTCGCGCCGGCCGTCGAGCCACTGCCGCACCCGGTGCCCGTCGATGACCGCGATCAGCGCGTCGGCGCCCTCGATCCGGTCGTCGAGGTCCTTCCACAAGGTCGAGCCGGGCTCGGGCGGCTGGGTGAGCAGGGTGCCGGCGTAGTCGAGGTAGCGCAGCTTGAGCACGGTGTGCAGGGCGCCGGAACCGCCACGCGTACGCACGTCGAAGGTGAACTCGCGGGTGTCGGCGGTCACCGTGCCGGCCGGCCAGTCGCGGCCGGGGTCCTCGACCTCGGTGAACCACTGGTTGAGCAGCGCCACCTGCTCCCGGGGCGCGGAGAGGAAGTAGCCGCGCCCGCCCCAGGTCTGCATCTGGTGATACATGCTGGCCAGCAGCAGCGTCTTGCCCGATCCGCGCGGGCCGAGGGTGACGACCCGGAAGGTGGGCACACCGTCGTCACCGCGCGGCGGTGGCGGCGCGGGCCGGGCCGCCCGGCGGCGCCGCACCAGCAGGACGACCGCCACGACGACGAGGGCGAGCAGTGCCAGGGTGAAGACATCCATACCCTGCGGAGGGCACGCATCCCTGCGGTGATACCTAGGCCGAGAGCAGCCCGAATCGCAGACGCCGCCGGTGACGGGGGTCCCAGATCCGCCGAAGACATCGGCCCACGACAATCGAGCGTTTCGAATAACACGGCGGCGATAGGGGGATTTCCCCGTATCCGCTCTGACGGGGACTCGGCCATGGTGATCTCGCCGCAGGGAAGAGCCGGACCGGAGCCTGGCGACGACGGGAGCGAGGATCACATGGACATTCGACTATTAGGACCGGTGCAGGCGTACGTGCACGGCCGACCGATCCCGCTCGGACCTCGTAAGCAGCGATTTGTTCTCGCGGTCTTGGCATTGGAGGCCAACCAGGTCGTTTCGGTCGATCGCCTCGTGGAGCTGATGTGGCCGCAATCGCCGCCGCGCACGGCGGTCCATGCGGTGCGCGTGTGCGCGTCTCGCCTTCGCTCGGTCCTCGCCGGTGCCGAGTTGGTGCGCTCGGGAGGCGGCTACATGCTGCACACCGACCCGCTATCCATCGACGCTCACCGGTTTCGAGCACTCACGGAACAGGCCCGCGAGGTCGAGGACGACCTCGACCGTGTTGACATCCTCAATCGCGCGCTGGCCCTATGGATCGGACCTGCGCTGGCCGGCGCGGCACCACCGGATCAGTGCGAGCGGCTCTGTCGAGGACTTGACGAGGGCCGGCTCGTCGCCATCGAGGATCGCGCGGACGCTCGGCTGCGCCTGGGCCACCATCGCGACGTACTCGACGAGTTGACCAGCCTGGTCGCCGCACATCCGACCCGAGAACGGCTGGTCGGGCAGCTTGTCCTGGCGCTCTACCGGTCCGGCCGCCCGGGCGACGCGTTGCGGATCTATCGCGAGGCGCGCCAACACCTGGCCGACGACCTGGGCCTGGATCCCAGCGCCGAACTCCAGCGAATCGAGATCGCGATCCTGCGTGGCGAAGCCGATCTCGAAGTCGCCGAGCCGCGAGCGCTGCCATCGCCCGCGGACGGACGAGGCTTTCCACAGCAGGCGTCGGCGCCCGCCCTCCTGCCTCCGGCGGTCGCCGGGTTCACCGGCCGCGAGAGGTATCTCGCCACACTGGACCGTCTCCTCGCCGAATCCGAGTCGCCGGCCGTTCCGATCGCGGCGATCAGCGGCCCGGCGGGCGTGGGCAAGACGTCACTGGCGATTCACTGGGCGCACCGGGTCGGGGACCGATTTCCGGGCGGCCAGCTCTACGTCAACCTGCTCGGCTTCGACGACCATCCCCCGATGGCGCCGGCCGAGGCGATCCGGATCTTCCTAGCCGCACTCAGCGTCAGCCCGACCAGAATCCCAGCCAGTCAGCAGGCACAGATCGACCTCTACCGCAGCCTTCTCGGCGGCACCAGGACCCTGGTCGTGCTGGACAACGCGAGCAGTGCCGAGCAGGCACGACCGTTGTTGCCCGGAGCGCCGGGCTGCGTCGCGGTGGTGACCAGCCGTAACGATCTCGCTGGCCTGGTCGCCGTGGAGGGTGCGCGGGCGATGACCCTCGACGTTCTCACGCCCGAGGAGGGGCGATTGCTGCTGACGCGACGGCTCGGTGCGGCCCGGGTGGCGGCCGACCCCGCGGCGGTCGAGGCCATGACCGAGATCTCGGCCCGCCTGCCGCTCGCCCTCGCCATCATCGCCGCCCAGGCCGCGATGCGCCCGGACTTCGCGCTGACGACGCTGGTCGCGGATCTGCGAGGTCGCGGCAACGGCCTCGACCCGTTCGAGCTCGGTGACCGGTCCGCCGACATCCGTACCGTGTTCTCCTGGTCCTACCGCAGACTCAGCGACGGCGCCGCCCGGCTGTTCCGGCTGTTGGGCGTCCACCCCGGACCGGATGCGAGCACGCCGGCGCTGGCGAGTCTGTTGGGAGTCGAACCAGCCGAGACCGCTGAACTCGTACGCGAGCTGACCCGGGCGCACCTCCTTTTGGAGCATGTGCCGGGTCGGTACACGTGTCACGACCTGTTACACGCGTACTCCATCGAACTCGTTGGTCGCCTCGATTCCGAGCCCGACCGGCAGGCGGCCCGCGGTCGCCTGCTCGATCACTACCTGCACGGCGCCGTAGCCGCTGCCGACGTCCTCGACCGCTATCGCGACTCGTTCGATCTCCCGGAACCGTCCCCCGCGGCGGTGTTGCCTCGCCCGGTGGACCACGATGACGCGTTGGGGTGGCTCGGCAGCGAGTACCGGGCCCTGCTCGCCGCGATCCGTGGCGCCGCGGCCACCGGGTTCGATACGCATGCCTGGCAGATCGCCGGCGCGCTCGCGGGGTATTTCGAGCGTCGCGGTCACTGGCAGGACTGGGCGGAGACCCAGCAGGTGGCGCACTCGTCCGCGCGACGTCTCAACGACCCGTACCCGCTCGCGCTTACCCACCGGTGGCTGGGGCGGGTCAACGAATGGCTTCGCGAATACGACGCCGCGCAGGACCACTTCCATGCCGCGCTGGTGCTCTTCACCGACCTCACGGACAACCGCGGGCAGGCACGGACCCACCACAGCCTCGGCCGCATCGCCGAACTCCAGGGCCGACCGGCAGACGCACTGCGGCTGACGGCACGAGGACTCGAGCTGTTTCGGCTCGCAGGCGACCGGCCGGGCCAGGCCAAGGCGCTCAACGGGGTCGGCTGGTACCACGCCCTGCTCGGTGACTATCGCGAGGCGCTGCGTTCGTGCACCGAGGCATTGGCGGTGCTCCAGGACGTCGGCGATCGCCGGCTCGAGGCGAACACCCGGGACAGCCTCGGATACATCCATCATCGCCTCGGAGATCACAAACGAGCCATCGCCAGCTATCGGGGAGCGATCGCCTTGTTTCAGATGCTGGGTGACCGGTTCCACGAGGCCGAGGCATCGGTCCATCTCGGCGATGCCTATCAGGCAGCCGGCGAGGTCGGTCCCGCGTGCGAGGCATGGCGTCGAGCGGTGGCGGTCTTCGACGATCTCGGGCACGCCAACGCGGCGAAGGTCAAAGCCAGGTTGGCTCAAGCGCCTGTGAGCGTGCGATGACCAAGCTATGAACGCGCGGCGTTAGCGTCTGCGCGCATGAGAGTGATTCCGCTCCGTCTCGACCCGGGAACCGATCTCAAACAGGCGCTGCAGTCCACCGTACGGCGCGAGAGGCTGTCCGCGGCTTGGGTGATGAGCTGCGTCGGCAGTCTGCGTCAGATCACGCTGCGGCTCGCCGATATCCATACGGCACTGGACGAATACGAGATCATCTCCGCCGCCGGCACCCTGTCCGCCACGGGAATGCATGTCCACCTGGCCGTGGCCGATCCGTCGGGCACGATCCTCGGTGGACACCTGCTCGGTGGATGCGTGGTCTCGCCGAACGGCACGGTCGAGGTCGTCCTCGGCGCCGACGACGATTGGCGGTTCACGCGCTCGAGTCACCCGGAGACCGGGTGGGATGAGCTGACCATCGAACGAACATCAGCGTAGGCGTCGAGTCACCACCCCGAACACGTTCTTCAAGCGGAAATAGCCGAGATCGCGCGAATCTATGCTTTGGCTCGGGTTGTCACCGAGGAGGACGAGCATGCCCCGCGGCACAACCCGCATGCCTTCGGCAGGTACGTCATCCGGGACGGGTTCGCCCGGCAGCGCGGCGACCCGCTTGACCACATGACGGATCGGGTTCGCGCCGGGGCGCGTGGCGTCCGCGACCAGGGACACCATCACCACGTCGCCCCGGCGCAGGGTCGAGGCGCGCACCCGCCGGACCAGGACCCGGTCGCCGTCGGACAGTGCCGGTGCCATGCTCGACCCGTTGATGGTCGCGATTCGCAGCCGGTTGGTCACCCACCAGAGAACGCAGCCCGCGAACACCGCCACCGCCCACAGGATGCCGAGCCAGGTCACGTCAGCGCCTCTTCCCGGGATTCCGCCGCCTGCTCCCGGTATCCCGCGGCCTGGCGCTCGAACAGACCCGCGTACCGCCCGGACAGGGCCAACAGGCCGTCGTGGCGACCTTCCTCGACCACGACGCCGCCCTCGAGCACGACGATGCGGTCCGCATCACGCAAGGCGGAGAGTCGGTGCGAGATAAGAATGCTGGTCCGGCCGTCTCGGTGCCGCCTCAGCGTCTCGTGGACCTCGTACTCGGCCTCGGCGTCGAGCCCGGAGTTCGGCTCGTCGCAGATCAACAGGTCGCACTGGGCCCGCACCATCGCCCGGGCCAGCGCGACCCGCTGCCATTGACCACCCGAGAGCACCACCCCCGCGCTCGGGTCGTTCTCGTCGGTGTAGATGCGGCTCAACTCCGTGTCGTACCTGTGCGGGAGGGCAGCGAGCACATCGTGTACGCCCGCGGTGCGGGCCGCGGATTCGATACGCCGCAGGTCGCCGAGTGCCGAGACGTCGCCGAGGCCGATGTTGTCCGCCGCGGAGAGGTCGTAGCTGGCGAAATCCTGGAACACCGCGCCGATGCGGCTACGCAGCGTCGGCGGATCGAGATCCCTGATATCGACCCCGTCCCAAAGAATGCTGCCCCGCACCGGGTCGTAGAAGCGGCACAAGAGCTTGACCAAAGTGGACTTTCCAGCACCGTTGCGGCCGACCAGCGCGACCGTGGTGCCACTTGGAATCGTGAAGCTCACGCCGCGCAGGATCCACGGGTGCTCGTCGGAGTAGCGGAACCAGACGTCGCGTACCTCAATGCCCTGCCGCAGTGGCGCGGCGACCAGAGCCGGGCGCCGGACGGGCATTTCCGGGTCCGACCCGACCACGTCCAGGTGATGTCGGAACAGGAGCAGATGCTGGTGCGTCGAAGCCACCTGGATCACCAGGGCGCTGAGGGCCGCCTGCACGCCGGCCACGGACACCACGAACATCGACACATCCCCGATGGTCATGTGCCCCGACCAGGCGGCCGACACGGCCCAGAACAGGCCCCCGCCGGCGACCGCCGCCCCGACCAAACCCAACAGGCCCTGGCTGCGCAACTCGCGCCGATCCACCGCGCGCACGGTCGTGTCCGCGCTCCGCCGCTCCGCGAGCATCCGCTGCCGCAGCACCGCGCCGGTGCCGAAGAGCCGGATCTCCTTCGCGGCCTCCACCGTGGACAGCAGCGACTGATAGAAGAACTCCAGGCGCTCCGGCCGACCGATCGCCCACATCGCGGCCGCCCGGCGCCGTGAGATCGCGAGCTGCGCGAGAAGGGCCGGCACCGCCGCGGCGACCACGACACCGCTCATGACCGGATTGAGCACCGCCAGCGCGCCGAAAAAGCCGGCCACCGCCAGCGCGCTGCCGGCGATGCCCACGATGCCGTCGAGCACTCCGTTGGGGCTGCCGGCTCCGGCCCGTTGCGCCAGCCGAAGCCGATCGACGAAGGCCGGATCCTCGAACGGCGCCAGCCCGACGAACCGCTCCACCGAGGTGAACAACTCGTCGCGGGCGAGAATGCCCACCCGCCGACCCTGCTCCGCTCTGACGTAGCGGGCCACGTGCGGAGCGACAGCGCTCACCAGTCCGGCCAGACAAAGGCCCAGCGTGTGACCGAGCAGCGCCGTCCGATCGCCGCCACCGGCAACCAATCGGTCGAGCACCACCTTCGTCAGCCACGCGGCGGTGACCGGTGCGACCGCCATGACCACGCTCACCAGGACCAGGGCGACAACCAAGAAGGGCGCGGCGCGCCAGGCGAGGGCGAGAGCTCCAACCGCCGTCGATCGTCGCCACCGGGCGCTCCCCTTCACGCGCGACCCCTGCCCTTACCAGGCCACCGCGACCGGAAGGGTTGCGGGATCTGTGCCAGCACCCACCACCTCGCCGGACGCGTCGACCAGGGCAAAAGCGGGGAAGCCGCGTACGCCGAACGCCTGCGCCAGGACGCCGTTGGGCGGCTCGACGACGACCGTCGCGACTTCGGTCAGCCGGCCGACGATCTCCCGCGTACCGTCGCTGTCGTCGTCGCCTTGGCCGACCACGACGGCGAGCACGCGCTCGGCCGGCATGAGGCGGGCCCGCGTGACGAACAACGGCAGCCGCTCATGACACGGCCCGCACGTGGGGGAAAAGAACCCGACCAGCGTGAGCCCGACCAGCAGATCGCGCCGGACGCTCGCCCCGTCGATCGCCACGGCCGCGTACTCATCGACCGCGGAACCGACAGGACTGATCACCTCGGGTCCACCCACCAGCTCCAACATCGCGCTGTGGTCCCGTAGCCGGCGGACCACGCCAACGGTAAGCAACAGATTCGCCAAGCAGAACAGACCGAGTACGGCGACCGCGACGGCCATGTTCACCTCCAACCCTTTCGTTCGGACGGCACCGCCATCGACGACGATCGTGTGCCGGGGCGAAACAGGCTCGTCAGCTCGTGCAGGCTCATCACGACGATGGCCAGCGCGACCCCGATCACGACATCCACGACCACGTCGGCTCCGGCTCTCGGCGTCGCGACGCTGTTGACCGATCCTGTGAGCAGCCCAATCGCAGCGATCGCGACCAGCACCGCATTGCGCCCCACCTGCCACATTCCGGCCGGTGTCTCCGCGCGGCCAAAGCACCCGCATCCGGCGCGTACGCCGCGGCGAACGGCAAGCCACAACGCGGCGGTGAAGGCGAGCAGCAAAACCACAGCGAGTGTGTAACCCGCGCCGACCGACCAGCGCGGCAACGTCGGCACCACGACCGGCGCGAGCAGCAGGACGGCCACGGCGAGCTCACCGGACAGCGTGCCGAGCGTGACCGCACGGTGCGCCCACACCAACGCTGCCCGGTTATGGATGCGAAGCGCGAGCACCTGCTCGGCGAACCGCCGAAACGCGGTCCCGTCGCGCAGCTTGGCCACGGCCGAGACGGCGAAGACCGTGCCCAGCAAGGCCTGCCCGGCCAGGGCGATAACCATGTGGCTCCCTAGGAAGACCCGTTGGGCAGTATCGACGAACCCTCGGAGTAGTCGCCTGGGCGGCGAGTGCCGGGCCAGACACCGTCTGGCCCGGCCATGCCGAACTTACGAACACGGCTCGCAGTAGAGCCTGCCACCAACCTTGCAGCACTCCCTTGTCCCGGACGAGCCATCCGGCAACCTGCAGGGCCCGGTATTGCACCAGCAGGCCGACGCGTCGGTCTTAGGGACAAACAGGCTGAGCAGCCGGTCGCCGAGATTCTCCAACGTCTTCATTTCACCCCACTCTCGTCGCATCGTCGTTCAGGCCGATGTCTGGACTGACGGCGACGGTAGAGGGCAACGATCACAGTCGATTCATCGTTTTCTTACACCGCCGGTGGGCGGCCTGCCATCGTCTATGTGGTGCCGCGCGGCACCGACTGGCGGGCGGCGAGGGCGGCGCCGCGGGCGCCGGCCATGTCGAGGTCCGGCACGAGGGCGAACGTCGCCACCTGGCGCTGCTCGTCGCGCAGGCTCGTGTGGCGCACGACCTGGTCGAGGAACCACTGCCCGAACTCCGCGCCCGCCTGGACCACGCCGCCGCCGACGAAGTACGCGTCGGGGTCGGTGAAGTTGGCGGCGATCGTGAACAGCCGGCCGATCGCGGTCGCCTGCTGCTCGAAGATCGTGCGCGCCAGCGGGTCGCCGGCCTCGCCCAGCCCGCGGACCAGCTTGGCCGCCGTGGCCAGCGACGGCTCCGCGGCCAGCGGGTGCTCGGGATGCCTGGCCAGCCAGTACGGCAGCAGGTTGCGCTCGATGCCGGTCAGCGAGGCCACGCTCTCCGCGTCGCCTTCGAAGCCGCAGTTGCAGCTCGGCAGCGCCTGGCCGTCGCCCAGCAGACCCTGCATCGGAATGTGCACGTGCCCCAGCTCACCGGCCATGCCGGCGGCGCCGGAGACGATCCGGCCGGCCTCGATCACGCCGCCGCCGAGCCCGGTGCCGACGATCGCCGAGACCGACGACCGGCTGTTGCCCGCGAGTCCGAAGTGGACGTGGTGCGCGTAGAGGGCGGCGGCGTTGCCGTCGTTGTTGTAGACGACCGGCAGCCCCAGCCGCTCCTCGAGCGCGCCCCGGACGTCGAAGCCGCGCCAGGCGGGGTCGACGAAGTTGGTCGAGCCCTTGGCGGAGATGACGCCGGTGGCGCTGGCCGGGCCCGGGGTGTCCAGCCCGACGGACCGCACCGCCGCGCGGGGGACGCCGGTCTGGTCGAGCACGTTGTCGAACGCCTCGGCGAGCGCCTGGACCGCGACGACCGGGCCTTCCTTGACCCGGCTCGGGCTCTCCAGCAGCCCGTCGACCAGAAAGTCGCCGGCCGAGTCGAGCACGGTCGCGTTGTTGGCATTGCCGCCGTTGTCGAGGCCGACGACCACCCACCGGTCACCTTCGACCGCCCGTACGCTGTTCATCTGCCGATCGTTGCACGGGCGGCGATCAACTGCCGTCCTCCGGTCGCCTCAGGCGTTTGGTCTCTCCGCGTCTTTTCTTGGCAGCGATCCGGCGTTCCTTGGCGGCTCGTGACGGTCGGGTCGCGCGGCGTGGCGGGGGTGGCGGCTCGATCGCGCCGGCGACCAGAGCGGCCAGCCTGGCCAGCGCCGCCTCGCGGTTGCGGAGCTGGGCCCGGTGCTCGGAGGCGGCGACCGTGAGCACGCCCCCGACCAGGCGGTTCGCCAGCCGTTCTCGGGCCCGGTCCTTCAGCACCGGCCCGAGCGCGGTGGTCGCGTCGAGGTCCCAGCTCAGCTCGACGCGCGAGTCGGCGGTGTTGACGCCCTGACCGCCGGGGCCGGAGGAGCGGGAGAACCGCCAGTGAAGCTCGGCCTCGGGGATCTCCACGCCGGGGCGGACGGTCAGGGGTGCCATGCCGTCAGGATAGACTTGACAGCACTTATATAAGTGCTGTTACATCGTACGCCGTGGCAGATCTTCTCGACAGCAGTCACTGGGGGCCGGTCTGGGCGCTCCTGCACGGCCTGGATCGCGACATCGCGGCCCTCTACGACGAGGCCGGCATCGGCGACGTGCGCACCCGGTTCGTCGGGCCGATGATCCAGCTCTCCCGGCACGAGCCGATGACCATCCAGCAGCTCGCCGGCCGGATCTCGGTCACCCACTCGGCCATGAGCCAGACCGTCGCCGCGATGCGGCGGGCCGGGCTGGTCGAGGACGCGGACAACGTCGACGGCCGCACCCGGCGGATCAAGCTCTCCGGCCGCGGCCGCGAGCTGGTGCCGTTCCTGGTCGCCGAGTGGCGGGCCACCGAGACCACGGTCCGTGAGCTGGACGCGGAGCTGCCGTACCCGCTGACCGCCGTCGTCGAGGACATCAGGCGCGCGCTGGAGCGCCGCTCGTTCGCCGACCGGCTGCGCGCCAACCTCACCCTGTGAAGGGCGCCCTGGTCGACCTGCGCCCGCTGCGCGAGCACGCCACGTTCCGCCGGCTGTGGCTGGGCAGCACGCTGTCCGGCTTCGGCGGTCAGTTCGGCGGCTTCGCGGTCGTCTTCTCCGTCTGGGACCGCACGCACAACCCGGCGCTGGTCGGCCTGCTGGGCCTGACCACCGCGCTGCCGCTGGTCGCGGTGGCGCTGCTGGGCAGCGCGTTCGTCGACCACGTCGACCGGCGGCGCCTGGCCACCGGTGCGACCTGGGGCCTGGTCGCGACCAGCCTGCTGATGGCGGTCACCGCGGCCACTGCCTCGCCGGTCGGCGTGCTGTTCGCGCTGGCCGCCGCACACTCCGGGCTGTCGGCGCTGGCCTACCCGGCCCTGCGCGCGTACACGCCGGTCCTGCTGCCACCCGACCGGCTGGCCGCCGGGCTGGCCCTCAACCACCTCTCGTTCCAGCTCGCGATGCTGCTCGGCCCGGCCGCGGCCGGCGTGCTCACCGCGTACGCCGGCGCCCCGATCTGCTTCGTGGTCGACGCGGCCTCGTTCGGCGCGGCCCTAATCGGGATCGCCGGGCTCCCCCGGGTGACCGGCACGTCGTCGGGCGGCGCCGGCCCGCGCGCGGTGGCCGAGGGCATCCGGTTCGCGGTGCGCACACGCCCGGTGGCGGGCGCCCTGCTCGCCGACCTGTGCGCCACGCTGCTGGCGATGCCGGTGGCCCTGTTCCCGGTTGTCAACCAGGAGAAGTTCAGCGGCTCGCCGGCGAGCCTGGGCTTGTTCCTGACCGCGATCGGCGTCGGCGGTGCGCTCGCGTCCGTCCTGTCCGGACTATCGACCCGCCGCACGCGCCCGGGCGTCGTGCTGCTGGCCGGCGGCGCGGTCTGGGGAGGCGCGCTGGCCTTGGCAGGCGTGGTCGACACGCTGCCCGCGGTGCTCGGCTGCCTCGCGCTGGCGGGCGCCGCGGACACCTGGGCGGTGGTGGCCCGGGGAACGGTCGTGCAGACGTCCACACCGGACGCCTACCTCGGCCGGGTAGCCGCCCTCGAACACGTCGTCGGCGTAGCGGGCCCGGAGCTGGGCAACCTGCGGGCGGGCCTGGTCGCGTCGGTCATGACGGGCAGCGCCGCACTGGCCGTCGGCGGCGTGACCTGCCTTGTGGGCACCGCGTTGCTGGCGGGGTTCAGCCGGCCGCTGCGCACAGCAACCGTCCCAACGCCATCGGCGGCCGGCCAGCCAGCACCGTGAGATCCGGCAGGTTTCCCTGTGCTTCCACGGTCAGTGCCGGGTCGTCGAACACGTCGCCGGCCAGGACGACGACGTCGAGGCCGGTCTCGCGCGCACACCGGCGCGCCTGATCGGCCACCAGGGCGACGAGCGTCGCCCGCACTCGGGCGTCGATCGCCTGGGCGGGCACTCCGGCGCGCACGTCCGCGACCACCGCACGAACCAGCGCACCAGGATCGAGACCCCGCATCGGGTACGGCTCGCCGCCAGCCGCCCGCCCACCGGCCAACCCGTGCAGGCCGGCGATCGCACCGGGCACCGCCGCAACCGGCCCGCGCACATCGTGGCCCGCGCCGGGCGGAGCGGTGACCCGGCCGTGCAGGGCGGCGATCGTGGTCAGTAGCAGGCCGACGCTGGTTGTGGTGGCGCAGCCGAAGCCTGAGTCGAGTTGGCCGGCCAGGATCCGGCGTTCGCGGGTCGAGCAGGCGCGGACCGGAGCCAGGTCGAGGTCCCACGGCAAGCCGGCGTGGCGGAGGTGGGCCAGGGCGATCCGATGTGGCCGGTCCGTGCCGACGCACCGCACGTACCCGAGGTGGGCGACCCGCCGGAATCCCTTGTAGCCCGCGACGAGCACCTCGCCACCCCAGGTGGCGCCGTCCGGGCCGTAGCCGCCGCCGTCGAACGCGAAACCGATCACCTGCTCGTCGGGTCCGAGGCCGTGTGCGGCCATCGTCGCGGCGACCAGCGCGTGGTGCCGGGCCACCGCCCGCACCGGCAGGCCGGCGCGCGCCGCCCACAGGTGCGCGGGGTCACCCGGGCGCAGGTCCACGGCGGCCAGCTCCGGTGCGACACCCGCCGCCGCGGCCAGTCCGGCGAGGGCCTCGTCCGGGTGCGCGAACGACCCGAGCCACGCAAGCCGGCCGGCGCCGAGCGCCGACGACCGCGCGCCCACCGCGAGCGTCGGTGCCACCTCCCACGGCAACGCGACCACCACACCGGGATTCTCGTTATCCCGGCCAGATGGTGTATCCCTTATCAACGCTTATCGTTACACCGGCGAACGATCAGTCGATTGACCGATGATCAACTGCGCCCCAGAATTCGCCGGTGACCGATACCTGTCCCACCTGCGTCGTGCCGCTGGCCGTCGAGGAGGACCAGCCGCCCTGGTGCCCGCGCTGCGAGTTCAACCTCGACAAGCTCGCGCCGATCGAGAACGCGACCTGGTTCTACCGGACGATCCGGGCACGCGACCATCGCGCCGGATTCCGGGCGGACAAGCTGCTGGCCACCGGCACGCCGGTGCGGCCCGGCCGCGACCGCGCCTTCATGCTGCTGGTGGCGATCTCCGCGGTGCTGCTCGCGGTGCCCGCGGCGGCGCTGCTGGCCGGCATCTGGTTGCTGATCGCCGGGCCGGTCCTACTCGGCCTCGTGCTGCTCCTCGTGGCGTACCTGGTGCGCCCACGACTCGGGCGGGTCAAGAAGATCCTCAAACCGCTCTACCGGCTCGACGCCGAACGCGCGCCCGCGCTGCACGCCCTCGTCGAACGCGTCGCGGCCGCGACCGGCGCGCCACACCCCGACGTCATCGCCGTAGACCCGGGCCTGTGGGGCGCGTGGACGACCGTCGTCGGCATCCGGCAGCGCCGCATCCTGACGCTGGGCATCCCCTTGGTGGCCAGCGTCGAGCGGGCCGAGCTGGTCGCGTTGCTCGGCCACGAGCTCGGCCACTTCGCGAACCGGGACTCCCGCCGCGCGATGGTGACGATGCCGGCACGGGTCACCTTCGGCCACATCGCGAGCGGCCTGCGGCCCGACCGGGTGTCCGGTGTGGAGCGTGAGCTGCTCGGCCTGTACCTCATCGTCTACGAGCTGTGGCGGCTGATCAGCGGCCTGCTGTCCTGGCTGTCGTTCGCCGTGCACGCCGCGATCCACCTGGCGGCGGCACGCGACGACCGGCGGGCCGAGCAGCAGGCTGACCTGCTCGCCGTGCGGGCCGCCGGACGGGCCGCAACGCTGGGCCTGTTCGACGCGATCGCCGCGTTCCCCTTGTTCCGCGGCGCGATCACCGGCATCGCCCGCAAGGGCTACGCGATGGCCGAGTGGCGGCAGCGGGTCGCACAGAACCGGGCCCGCAACGACGACCGGACCGCCGTGCTGCGCCAGCTCACCATGCGCACGGAGGCGTCCCTGTTCAGCAGCCACGCCGCCACGGGACGCCGGCACCAGTTCGTCTCGACGCTGCCGGACACGCCGCCGGCCGTCACCGTCAGCGACGACGAGTGGGCGAGGATCGTCCGCGAGTTGGCCCCGTACGCGGAAACGCTGCGCAACGAACTCGCCGAACAGTACGAGATGTGACCTCAGATCGGCTCGGCGACCACGTCCGCGGCGCGGGCGGTGATCCGGGTGCCGTCGGTCAGGATGACGTCGACCAGCCCGGCCTCGTCGGCGGCGCTGACTCCGAACACCGGCGCACCGACGAACTCGGCACCGGACTCGGGTGACCGGCGGTTGCGGGGTGGGCGGTAGACCCAGCGGACCTCGCTCGCCGCGTTGTTCGTGTTCACGCGCACCGCCCCCGTTCACCGCCCTGGCGCCGAGCCTCCATTTTGCGGGGATTCCGGGTCGGGTCACGCACCGCCGCGCCGGGCCAACCGAGCTGCCCGCAGGGTGAGATAGCGCTGCTCCGCCGGGCTCGTCGCGCGGGCGGCCGCGGCCCGGTAATGGTCCACCGCCCGGACCGCGTCACCGGCCAACTCGTGCAGATGGGCGCGCACCGCGTGGAGCCGCTGGTGGTCCGGCAGCACCAGGTCGAGCGGGGCGAGCATGGCCAGGCCCTCCGCGGGGCCCGAGACCATCGCGGCAGCCACCGCGTGGTTGAGCGTGACCACCGGACTGCCGGTCATCCGTTCCAGGACGCCGTACAACGCCCGGATCTGCGGCCAGTCGGTCTCCGCGGCGCGACCGGCCCGGTCGTGCAGGGCGGCGATGGCGGCCTCGATCTGGTACTCCCCCACCGCGCCGCGTCGGAAGGCGTCGTCGACCAGCCCGGTGCCCTCCTTGATCAGCAGGTGGTCCCAGCGGGAGCGGTCCTGTTCGTCCAGGGGCACGAGGTCGCCGCCGGCGGTCGTGCGGGCGGGCCGGCGGGCCTCGGTGAGCAGCATCAGCGCGAGCAGCCCGGCGCTCTCCGGATCGTCCGGCCGCAGCCGGTGGACCATCCGCGTCAGCCGGATCGCCTCGGCGGACAGGTCCGCGTTGCGCAGATGACCGGCGTTGAAGATCAGATAGAGGACGCGCCGGGCCGCGGGCGTGACCTCGGCGCGGTCCGCGATGCCGACGTCCCGGACGGCCTGCTTGGCGCGGCTGATGCGGCGGGCCATCGTGGCCTCGGGCACGAGGAACGCGTCGGCGATCTCCGCGGTGCTCAGGCCGCCGACGGCGCGCAGGGTCAGCGCGATCGCCGACGCCTGCGGCAGTGCCGGATGACAACACATCAGGAGTACGGCCAACGAGTCGTCCCGGTCGGCGGGCGTGGGCGGTTCGGCCGGCTCGCGGGCCGCGACCAGCGCCTCCCGGCGGCGCCGGGCCTGGTCACCGCGGAGCTGGTCGACCAGCTTGCGCTCGCCGGCGCGGATCAGCCACGCGCGCGGGTTGTCCGGGACGCCGTCGGCGGGCCAGTGCAGCGCCGCGGCGAGCAGGGCCTCCTGCGTGGCATCCTCGGCGCCCGCGAAGTCTCCGCCGCGCCGGGTGAGCACGCCGACGACCTGCGGCGCGAGGCCGCGCAGCAGGTCGGTCAGCGCTGGTCTCATCCCACCAACAGGTCGAAGTCCGCGTCGGTCATGACCCGCCGCACGCCGATCGGTTGCCGCAACGGCCGCCCGCCCGGCCCGGGCACGGCCGAGATCTTCGCCGCGATCTCGATCGCCCGGGCCTCGGAGTCGACGTCGACGAGCTGGTAGCCGGCGAGCATCTCCTTGAACTCGGCGAACGGCCCGTCGGTGACCACCGGCGCGGTCCGCCCGTCGGCCCGCACGACCTTGGCCAGCTCGGGCCCGGTCAACGCCTCCTGCGTGACGAGCTCACCGGTGCCGAGCAGCTCCTCCCGGAGCGCGCCGTAGTAGTCCATGTGCGCCTTGACCTCGTCGGGCGTCCAGTCGGTCATGGGCTCGATCACGTCGCCGCCGTCGTAGTCGACGATCAGCAGGTACTTGGGCATGCGGTCCTCCTCGGGTCTCCCTTTCTGCCGGGGAGACGGAGCCGCCGCCCGGTTCAGGACACAACCCCGCGGACGGTCCAGGCACGGGCCGTGAGGCGGATCGTGCCGTCGGGTGCGACCGGCAGCCGGGAGCGGAGCAGGTCGCGCAGGCGGTTGCGGTCGCCGGGCTCGAGGTGGGCGACGAAGCCGGGCGCCGGGCCCTGACCGCCGAGGAACGGGGTCCAGAAGTCGTCGAAGCCCGTGAAGGTGGTCGGGATCGAGACCGCGTCGACGGTGACCCCGGTCAGGCCCGCGCCGGTCCACAGCGTCCGGAGCGGGTCGGGCCGGCAGACGGCGGCGAAGCGGCCCAGCTCGTCCGGCGCGGTCGGGTCGATGGTCGCGGCGGCGGTCCAGAAATACCGGAGCATCTCCATGCCGTCGGAGTAGTCCCACACGTAGGCGGCCACCGTGCCGCCCGGCGCCGTGACCCGGGCCATCTCCGCCACGGCGCGCGGCGGCTCTGCCACGAAGTTGAGCGCGAGGCCGCTGACCGCCACGTCGAACCCGTCGTCGGGCAGCGGGAGCGCGGCCGCGTCACCGACCCGGAACCGGGCCCGCGGGTCGCTGACCCGGTCGGCGGCGGCGGTCACGAACGCCGCCGAGCTGTCGACCCCGGTGACCTCGGTGGGCGCCGCGGCCGTGAGCACCGCGCCGCTCAACGCCCCGGTGCCGCACCCCACGTCGACCCAGCGCCGGCCCGCCGGCGGGGTCAACCAGCGCACGAACAGCGGCGCCACGCGCCGGCTCCACCGGCCCATGTAGGCGTCGTACGCGTCGCGCTGCGACCATCGGTCCCCCAACACGGGGGCAACAGTATCCGGCATTTGCCATCGAACACCCCGATCGAGTGAACGGATCTCGCATCCGTCACCCACCCGACTCTCGGCGACCCGCCCGGGCGTCCCGCGTGTGGGCGTAAGGAGCGTTCCGGTCGAGCGCGCCGATGAGCCGCAGCACCCGGCCGACCCGCAGGCGGCCACCGCCACCGGTGGCCGTGACCAACTCGACCAGCACCCTCCGCTCGCTGGGCGGCACGCAGGTCAGGATGATCACCAGCGGCAATACCGCTGCGGCCAGCTCCACCACCACGACGAGACCGACGAACGCTGCCACCGCGGCGATGAGCGCGATGTCCGTCATGGCGACTCCTCAGCTTCCACTCACGACGACGGCGATCACGACCACGAATGCGACCCCCGCCGCGAATGCCACGCCGACGACGGCGGCCAATGCCCGCACGATCGGCTCCACGGGCACCAGCGCCTGCCGTGCCGCTCGCAACGCCAGCAGCAGCACTGCCGCGGCAGCGACCAGATAGGCCTCCGGATAGTGGCTCAACGACCCCCATAGATCCGCAAGACTCACGATGATCACCTCACACCGTCGGGCCGAGCGTTGAGAATTCACTATCCATGATCGACATTCAAGGTCACATGCACATATTCACCAGGCGCGAATTCAACTGCTCAAAACGGGGCTAGAGTGCCATATGGCTGAGTGGTAGCGTCCATGTGGCGGCGTAGCGGACCGCCGTCTCCACACCAGCAAGCCCACATAGGACCTCGATCGGGCGAAACGGTCGGCGCGGACGATTGACTATCCGATGATCATGAATCAAGCTCCGCGGGTGAATATGCCCACGAACCAACTTGACCTCCGCCTCCTTTCCACCACCGGTTGCACGGGTGGAAGCTGCCCGACCATTTACGACAGCGGCCGAGGAACGATCATCGTGCAGGGTTATACGGTGCCGGCCGAAGGCTCGGGCGTCGCCGTCCCCGCGGGCGAGCAGCTCGTCGAGATCCCCGTAGACGTCCTGAGGAACGCCGTCCGCGCGATGGCGTGAACCACCATCGCGTCCACCACGCAGAAGGGAGCGCCCTGTGTCCCCTACGCACGGCGCTCACTTCGACCCGGACGACTCGTTGGGCCCGACGCTCGCCCGGTTGCGCCGCGCGAAGAACCTGACCGGCCGCGAGTTGGGCAAGCTCGTCGACATGAGCCAGCCGAAAATCTCCCGGCTGGAGAATGGCGTGGGCCTGCCCGACCCGGCCGACATCGAGCGCGTCGCGCGGGCCCTGGACGCTCCGGACGACCTGGTGCGCCAGCTCGTAGCTCTCGCCGAGCAGGCGCAGAACATGATGACCGACTGGCGCACCTCGACACTGTCGCTGCCGGGCCGGCAACACGACATCGGTGAGATCGAGAGCGGCGTCCGCGAACTGCGGGTCTTCCAACCGACGGTGATCCCGGGGCTGCTACAGACCAGCGAGTACGCGCGGGGGGTGCTGACCAGTTACCAGCGCGTCCTTTCACCGGCTCTCGACGCGGCCGCCAACGCGGCGGTGGCGGAAGCCGTCTCGGCGCGAATGGCGCGTCAGGAGATTCTCGCGGATCCGGCGCGGCGCTTCCATTTCCTGATCATGGAGGCCGTCCTGGAGAGCCGGGTCTGCGCCCCCGAATACATGCCGGCACAGATTCAACGTCTGCGAGAGGTGGCGAAGCAGGAGAACGTCACCGTCGGACTGCTTCCCACGGACTCCGACGTCACCACCCTCCCGATGAGCGGCTTCGTGCTGGCCGATGATGCCGTCGTCATCATCGACCTGCTCAACACCTCGATCTCGACGCGGGGCAAGTTGGATGCCGCGGCGTACCGGCAGGCCTTCGACGCACTCGCCAAAGCGGCGATCACCGAGATCGACCCGCTGCTCGACCGGCACATGGACCGTTTCCTGCGTGCGATGCGACAGACCCGGTAGTCGTCACACTTGTCCCGCCCGAGCCGCTGCTCTTACCGTCAGAACATGGATGAACACTCGAAGTCACATGTGCCCGAACCAGAGATCCGACATCCGCGGGAGGTGACGACGATCGCCACGTTGGCCTGCAACGGGGGAACGTGCCCGACGATCTACCGCGCCGTCGACGGCACCTACCTGGTCCAGGGCCCATCGGTGGACCCCGCCGCTTTCGGGATCGTCGTGCCGGCGGAGGAGTCCCTGGTGGCGGTGCCCGAGGCGTTGGTGGCACAACTGTTGGAGGTCGGGCGCCAGGCCGGCTGACCTGGCGCCCGATCGTCGGTTACATCGGTTCGATCCAGATGTTGCGGTAGCGGACCGGGTTCGTGTGGTCCTGGAGGCGGATCGGGCCCGGGGTGTTGGCCTCCGCCGCTCCCCCGCCCGTCGGGCCGTTGACGGCCACGTTGTTGTGCACCGTCACGCCGTTCCAGACCACGGTCATCCGGGCGTCCTCGGTCTTGGTCGTGCCGTTGAAGCGGGCCGCGCGGAACGTGACCTCGTAGGTCTGCCACGTCTCCGGTGCCGTCGCCGCGTTCACGTCCGCGGCCTTCTTCTGGTAGATCGCGGCCGCTTCGTCGTTGCCGAGCGACGTGTCGCCGAACGAGTCCAGCACCTGGAGCTCGTAGCGGTCCTGCTGGTAGACCCCGCTGTTGGCGCGGGCCTGGCCGGTCACTTCCGGGCCGTACAGCGGCAGCCAGAACTCGACGTGCAGCTTGTAGTCGCCGAAGCTCGCCCGGGTGCGGATGTCACCGCCGTTGACCTGCATGCCGCCGCCCGTGATCGTCCACGTCGGGTTGCGGCCGTCGGTGTGCTGCCAGTTCGCGGTCATCGACGCGGCGGTGCCGTCGAACAGCACCGTGCGGGTCGGGCCGGAGCCGGAGCCGTACACCTCGAACTCGTAGACCCGCGCCGCCGCGTTGCCGTCGCTGGTCGGAGTCGTGACGTTGAGGCGCACGTAGCGGGCCTGCACCGCGGCGAACGTGTGTGTCGTCGTCGCGGCGGTGTTCGCGGTCACGGTGGCCACTGTGGACCACGACGTGCCGTTCGTCGACACCTGCAGGTTGAAGTCCCGGGTGTTCCACGACGCGCTCTCGCCACCGGCGGCGGCGTGCTTGAGCACGACCCGGCTCACCGAGGTGGCCGCGCCCAGGTCGACCTGCATCCACTTGGCGGACCCGAGCGAGCACCACTTGTCGGTGTTGCCGCCCGACACGCTGCCGTTGACCGCCTTGGCCGGGCCCTCGTTCGCGTTGCAGGAACTGTCCGATGTGGTGGGCTTGTTCAGCGCCAGGTTGACCGACGCCGACGGGCCGCCGGTGAGCGTGATGTTGTCCAGGTTGACGTTGCCGATGTCACCGGCGTCGTAGCGGTACATGATGGTGTTGGTGCCGGCGTTCAACGTCACCGCGTCGGTCTTCACCGCCCACGTGTCCCAGTCGTTGGTGAACGGCAACGGCACCTGGCGCACCTTGGTCCCGTTGACGTACAACGACACCGTCTTGGTGCCCGTGCCGCCGTTGGGACCGTTGGCGTAGCGCAGGTTCACGTCGTAGGAGCCCGCGCTGGCCGCGGACACGGTGAACGTCGTGGAGGCGCCCTGGTTCCAGTAGCCCTCGACGAAGCCGGAACCGGTGTAGTTCAGGTGTCCGGTCGCGACGACGGCGCCGCCGGCCAGCGCGGCCGACTCGGCCTCCAGCACGCCCGGTTGCTGCGGGCCGCCCACGAGCGCGTTGAGGGTGTACCAGGCCTCCGTGCTCCACAGCTCCTGCCCGTTGGTCGCCGTGAACGGGCGCGGCGACCGCACGTACACGACGCGCCCCGCCTGCAGGCCGTTGACCTTCAGCGTCACCTTGCGGCCGTCGGCGGACGCGACCGCCGACGTGACCGACAGCGTCTGCTCGTCGACCTTGGGGCCGCCGTAGTTCTGCGTCGGCACGTACCGCCACTGCTTGACGGTGTACTTCGTGGCCAGTGAGGCGAGCGTCGCCGCCGAGATCGGTTGCGTGTACTCGAGCTCGAACCCGCCGGCGATCGCCCGCATGGCGAGGACGTCGAACACGTTGCCGCCGTTGGGCGTCAGCTTCTGCAGCCCGTACGTCAGCTTGCCCTCCTGGCCCCAGTTGCCGCCGGCGCCGAGGCCGCCGACGTAGATGGCGCCGTTCGGGCCGATCGACGTGCGCAGCACGCCCATCTCCAGGCCCTGGGTGTGCCGGAACAGCGCGCCCTGGTACTCGCCGTTGACCTTCTCCAGGAACGCCCGCTGCAGGCCGCCGTAGGTCACGTCACCGATCAGCATCTGCCCGGCGAACGTCCCTGACGGGATCATCACCGGCGTGCTCGGCGAGTTGGCGATCTCGTTCTGCGGCATCCACAGCACCGGCTGCGTGACCGGCTGGCTCTGGAACGGGCCGGGCGGGTTCATGTTGAGGTTGAAGAACCGGTCCTGCTTGATGTGCACGAGTTTCGACGACGGCAGCCAGTCACCCTGGTTGTCGGTGACGAAGATGCCGCCCTCCGGACCCCAACCGATGCCATCGGGGGTACGCAGGCCGCCCGCGACATAGTGGACGGCGCCCGTGTTCTTGTCGACCCGGATCGTCGTGCCGCGGTTGGGTGCCGGCTGCGGGTTCGTGGTCGCGCCGCCGTAGTTGATGGAGATGGACAGGTTCAGGTAGAAGTACGGCGCCTGGTAGAGCAGGCCGAAGGCGAACTCGTGGAAGTTGCCGCCCCACGGCCAGGTGGCCACCTGCCGGTAGTTGTCGGTCACCCAGTCACCGTTGGTGTCGTTGAGCTCGACGAGGCGATGCTTCTCCGACACGTAGAGCTTCCCGTCGACGTACTTGATGCCCATCGGCTCCCGCAGACCCTGCGCGATGCGCTGGTAGGTCACCTGGGACGGCGCGGTGGCGGTCTGCACATTGGACAGCAGGTAGACCTCGCCGAGCACGTTGTCCGTGCCGCCCCAGGTCGTGATCGCGAGCCGGCCGTCGGGCAGCCAGTCCATCGCGGACACCTGTGGCTGGAAGCCGGTGGGCCGCAGGTTGGTCAGCGTGTAGTTGGGGTTGACCGAGGTCAGCGGCAGCCCGTCGCCGGGTGCGTCCGTGCCGCCCTCGCATTCCTTGCGGCCGGGCGCGGTCACCCGCACCACGCCGGCGTCCGTGGACAGGACGCTGTTGGGCACCAGGACGAACGACGACGAGCCGGGCGTACGCCAGTCCAGGGTGATCTGCTGGTCGACGCTGCGCTCGAAGTGGTCGATCCGCAGCGAGTGGTAGCCCGTGGTGAGGGTGATCGTGCCCTCCTTGGGCGGCTGCGCGCTGTGCAGCCCGTCGTGGTCGATCACCACGGTGTTGTCGATCAGCAGCCGCGAACCGTCGTCGCTGGTCAGCCGGAACGTGTACGAGCCGGCGGTGGCGATGTTGATGTTGCCGATCACCTGGCTGACGAAGTTGTCGCTGAGCCCGCCGAAGTCGGCGGTCGTCGTCCAGTTGATCGTCGGCATCAGCTTGTCCACATTGGGCGTCTGGCCGGGCTTGAGGTCGCAGATCTCGTTGAGGGGCACCTGCACGTCGAAGACCCGCAGGGTGACACCGGGTTCCTGGGGCGGCACGGCGGCACTGGCGGCGGCCGGGGCGACGAGCAGGCCGCCGACCAGCAGGCCGGCGGCCGCGAACCAGGACAGGGGACGTAACCGTGTGCTCATTGTTCCTCCGGGACGGGAGAGGGACGGAGCGAGGATGTGACGGATCGACGCGCGTCAGCGCGTTGCGCACACGGTAGGGGTCTTCCAGGCCACCTGTCCATATCTAAACGTCGATGCGACAGAACTTCCGTCGAATAGAGCAGAAGTAGCACCGATGCCAACTAAAGGGTTGCCGACAGTCACTCCATTCAGGGATAGTCATCGATATCTACCCTCCGGAGGCCGTCATGCGCACAGCCCGGGTCATCGCCGCCGCCGTCGCGGCACTCGCCGTCCTGCTCCCCGCCACCGCCGCCGCGGCGGCACCGAGCCTCGCCCGCTTCGCCGGCCTCCCCGGCACGGCGTGGTGGACCGCCAATGGAAAGACCATGGTCGCGGTCGACGGTTCGGTCCACGCGGACGCGGTCGCGGGCCTGCGCGACGCGCTGCGCAACCGCGGGCAACTCGTCCGCGACGACGGCACGCTGCGCCGGCACATCGCCGGCGCCGACCCGTTCTACCAGGGCGGCGGGTTCGGCGGCCGGTGCCTGATCGGGTTCAACGCCCGCGCCGGCAGCACCTACTACTTCCTCACGTCGCGGCACTGCGTGGGCGCCGTCGCCAGCACCGTCTACGCGGACGCCGCCGCCACGGTCACGCTCGGTGTCGTCAGCGCGGTGACACCGAGCCGCGACACCGCGCTGATCCGCTACACCAACACCACGATCGTCAAGCCGAGCGCGGTCAACACGTATCCGGGCCTGCAACCGATCACCGCGTTCGGGATGGGCGCCGTCGGCTCGCGGGTCTACCGCAGCGGCCCGAACGGGCTGCGCGCCGGCTCGATCACCGCGGTGAACGTGACGGTCAACTACGCCGACGGCACGGTGACCGGGCTGATCCGCACGAACATCTGCAGCCAGCCCGGCGACAGCGGCGGCCCGCTCTTCGCCGGCACGACCGGCATCGGCATCACCTCGGGCGGCAGCGGCTCCTGCACCACCGGCGGGGTCAGCTACTACGCCTCGGCACAGGTGGCCGGCACGAGCTACGGCGTCGGACCTTACTGAGAGCTACCGTTGGGCTCAGGAACGACGTCCGTACGGGGGGAACGTCATGATCGTCGTTACCGGTGCGTCGGGTGAGCTGGGCCGGATGGTGATCGACGAGCTGTTGCTCCGGGTGCCCGCCGGGCAGGTGGTGGCCGCTGCGCGCAGCCCGGAGAAGCTCAACGACCTGGTCGACCGCGGCATCGACGTGCGGCCGGCCGACTACGACCGGCCGATGACGCTGCGGGACGCGTTCGACGGCGCCGACCGGGTGCTGCTGATCTCGGGGCCGGTGCCGGGCGCCCGGCTGCGCCAGCACCGGGCCGTGGTCGACGCCGCGCGGGCGACCGGGGCGTCGTTCATCGCGTACACCAGCGTGGCGCACGCCGACGACACGCCGATCCCGGTGCCCGACCACGAGCGGACCGAGCGCTACATCGCCGAGAGCGGGCTGCCGTACGGCTTCCTGCGCAACAACTGGTACAGCGAGGTCTACATCCCGGTCGCACGGCGGGCGGCGATGACCGGCGAGGTGCTCGGCGCGTCGGGTGCCGGTCGGATCGCCTCCGCGCCGCGCGCCGACTACGCCGCCGCGGCCGCCTCGGTGCTGGCCGGCGACGGTCACGACAACAGCGTCTACGAGCTGGCCGGCGACAGCGCGTTCACCAAGGCCGAGCTGGCCGATCTGGTCAGCGACCTGTCCGGCGAGCCGGTGACCTACCGGAACCTGACCACGGCCGACTACCGGGACGCCCTGGTCGCCCAGGACGTCCCGGAGCCCGACGCGGAGTTCACCGCGCGGGTGGACGAGGGCATCGCGGCCGGCGGGTTGGCCGACACCCCGGGCACGCTCGCCCGGCTGATCGGCCATCCCACCACCCCGTTGGCCGTGACGCTCGCACCCGCCGTACGCGGGATCTAGGGTCTGTCTCGAGG
>NZ_BONC01000014.1 GCF_016862515.1 Asanoa iriomotensis | reverse complement strand
TGTGTCGTCGGCGACGAGAAGCCGGACCCTAACCCCATGCTGAACGTGGACCTTTCAGCGGCACAGCTGGACGGGGTCGACTTCAGAAAGATTCCGTTCGACAACGTGAAGTTGCCGGAGGACCCGGACGTGGTCCTGGTGTCGTCCGTGGCCATTCTTACCAATGCCCTCGCCCGCGTAGCCGGACGGGACGATGTCGGTGCCCGAGTCGTCCGTTCCCGCTTCGGGCGTATGAAGCAGGCATTGGAGTCCGGCGAACCACAGGTGATCATCAACGTACGTGACCTGCGGCGGACCTCCCCGCAAGCCGAGTCGCTAGCCCGGGAGCTGCTCGGCATCGACACTCGTTAGCCGCCGGCGACGACCCGAAGGCTGTGGTCGGCCCGAAGCCGGACGTCGCGGCTGTGGCTCTTACCGAACCCAAACGCCATCAGGGGCCCGTTTCCAGCTCGACCGCGTGGCTGAAGAGTTCGCCCGTCTCCGCCAGTAACAGCAATCCAACGCCGTCGCGGCACGATGCGGTCATGGATCCAGCCCACCGCCGGCTATGCCGGCGAGGGGCCGACAGCCCGACTTGAGGCGTGTTGTCGCTGGCGGGGTCCTCGGCGGTCATCGCACCAGGATGTGGATCGCGACCACGGCCGCGAGCAGGTCCGGGTGACGCCCTAGGCGACGCGGTCGGCGTAGAAGGTCTTGATGGCCGTGACGACCTCCTCCAGGCTGTCCTCGATCGCGAAGTGGCCCGAGTCGAGTTCCAGCAGCTCCGCGTCGGGCAGGTCGCGTAGGTACATCTTGCCCGCGGACGGTGCGAAGAAGATGTCGTTGCGGCCCCACACGATCAGCGTCGGCGGTCGGTGCTCGCGCCACCACTGCTGCCAGGCGGGGAACCGCTCCACGTTCGTGCCGAAGTCCGCGAACAGGTCCAGCTGCGCCCGGCGGGCGGTCGGGCGGGTCAGGAACCACGAGTCCATGTTCCAGTTGTCGGGGCTCAGCGCCTCGATGTCGCGGTGGCCGTGTGTGTAGATGAGCTTCACGCCCTCCGTCTCCATCAGCGGCACCAGGGCCGCCTCCGTCTCCGGGGTCCGGTCCCGCCACACCGCCCGCAGCGGATCCCACGCTTCGCTCAGGCCCTCCTCGTACGCGTTGGCGTTCTGGATGATCTGCCACCGCAGCCAGTCCGGATGCCGCTCGACGAGCCGGCTGCCGATCGCGCCGCCATAGCCCTCCTGGTAGATGCCCATCGGTCCGGTGAAACCGATTCCCTCCAGCAGTTCCTCGACGACCTCGGTGAGGTGCGCGAAGGTGTAGGCGAACGTCGACGGGTCCGGCACGCCCGAGTTGCCGAAGCCCGGATAGTCCGGCGCGACCAGGTGGAACCGGTCGGCCAGCGCCGGCATCAGGTTCCGGTACTGGTGCGACGACGCCGGATAGCCGTGGAGCAGCAACAGCTTCGGCGCGCCCGGCGGGCCGGCCTCGCGGTAGAAGACCGGCACGCCGTCCACAGTGGTCGTTCGATACGCGAGCGTCATCGTCCCGTCACCTCCTGGTGGCGGTCCAGGAAGTCGTGCATCAGGGAGCCGACCTCGTCGACGTCCGACTCCAGCAGGAAGTGGCCGCCGTCGAGGAGGTGGACCTCCGCGTCGGGCACGTCGTCGGCGAACGCGCGGGCGCCGGCCGGGCCGAAGATGGGGTCGTTGCGGCCCCAGGTGGCCAGCACCGGGACGTGGGTGTCCCGCAGGTACTCGTGCAGCGCCGGGTACATGGGCGCGTTGGTCGCGTAGTCACGGAACAGGGCCAGCTGCACCTCGTCGTTGCCCGGCCGGTTGACCAGCTCGTAGTCGTGGATCCAGGCGTCGGGGCTGACCAGGCTCGGGTCCGGCACGCCGGCCACGTACTGCCATTTGATCATGTCTTGCGTCAGCGCCTGCCGGATCCCGGCCTCGGTCTGCGGCGTCGGCGACCGTTGGTAGTCCCAGACGGTCTTCCAGAAGTCCGGCTCGAAGCCCGCGTCGTAGCCGTTGCCGTTCTGCGTCACGATCGCCGTGACCGCCGACGGGTCCTGCAGGGCCAGCCGCCAGCCGATCGGCGCGCCGTAGTCGTGCACATAGATGGCGTAGCGGTCGATGTCGAGCTGCGACAACAGCTCCGCCGTGTGCGCGGTCAGCGCGTCGAACGTGTAGTCGAACTCGTCGACGGTCGGCGCGTCCGAGAAGCCGAAGCCGATGTGGTCCGGCGCGACGACGTGATAGCGGTCGGCCAGCAGCGGGATCAGGTCGCGGAACATGAACGAGCTGGCCGGGAAGCCGTGCAGCAGCACGACCGCGGGCGCGTCCGGCGGCCCGGCCTCCCGGTAGAACATCCGTCGACCGTGGACAGTGGTGTAGCGGTGGTGACAGGCAACCATGACTCCCCCTCATACCAGGCGCTCGCCGCCGTCGACGCCGAGCGAGACTCCGGTCAGGAACGTGTTGGTGAGCGCGAAGACGACCGCGTCCGCGACGTCCTCCGGGGTGCCTACCCGGTGGGCCGGCACGTGGGTGCGGCGCTGCTCGTACAGGGCCGCCTTCTTCTCCGCACCGAGCGCGTCGTAGGCGCCGGTGTCGATGGTGCCGGGCGAGATCGCGTTGACCCGGATCGGCGCCAGCTCGACCGACAGCGTCCGGGCGATCGCGTCCACGGCGCCGTTGGTCGCGGCGACCGCGAGCATCCCGACCGTGGGCTTGTCCGCGGTGGCGCCCGAGAACAGCACGAACGAGCCGTCCGACGGCATCCGGCCGGCGAAGTGCTTGGCGAGCAGGATCGGCCCGACCGCCTTGGTGTTCAACGACTGCAGCACGACCTCGGGCTTGAGGTCGCCGACTGTGCCGCGCGCGCGGGCCGAGGCGGTCGAGACGACGTGGTCGACCCGGCCGAGCCGCTCGGCCAACGCCTCGACGCTCGACTCGTCGGTCAGGTCGACGCTCTCGGCGACGATCCCGGTGTCGTCCGCGTACGCCTCGTCGAGCGCGGCCGCGTCACGGCCGGCGACCACCACGGTGGCGCCCTGCGCCCGGGCCGCGAGCGCGGTCGCCCGGGCGATGCCACTCCCCCGGCCGATGACCAGGACCGTGCGGTCTTCCAAAGTGGACATGACAATCACTCCTAGGTGTTGGCGAGGACCTCGTCGACGTCGAAGTCGCGGTCGATGCCGTGCGGCACGACGCTCTGGCCGGGCTCGAGCGCGAGCTGCTTGCCGTCGAGGTGAACGTCGACCTTGTCGGGCTCGAACGAGACGTAGTTCGAGATCAGCCGGACCTCTGGCCACGCCTCCTCGTAGGACCAGGCGGCCAGCTCGCGGCCGCCGATGTCGTAGTAGCTGCAGAGCCCCTTGTACGGGCAGAACGTCTGCCGCTCCACGGGCTCCAGCGCGGCCGGGGCGATGTCGCCACGGGGCACGTACCAGCGCGGCGCGAAGCCGGACTCGTAGAGCGCGCGCGGCGCCGTCGTGTCGGCGACCACCCGGTCACCGGCGCGCACCACCAGGTGCCGCGACGTGCGCCGGATGTCGATGCGGTGGTAGAGGTCGGCGGCGTGGCCCGTGATCCGCTCGTCCTCCTCGTAGAACGCCTCCATGGGATGCCAGGCGAACGCCACCCGCCCGCGCAGCACGTCCGCATAGGACGGCAGGTCGGTGAACCGCCAGGCCGCCCGCCGGGCCAGCGCGTCTCCACGGTGGACGGTCAACCACTCGGTCGGGCCGAGGTCGCGGTGGGCGGTGACGTGGTCGCCCCGCTCCAGCACGCCCGGGTCGATGGCGGCCTCGGGGAAGTACGCCACCGGGTAGCGGCCCGGCTCGTGCAGCAGCACGACGTCCTCGCTGTCGGCGATCCACTCACCGCCGAACCGCACTCGCAGGCGGCGGCGCAGCGGCTCCGCGTACAACAGGCGTTCGGGCAAGGGGTCCGGGGTCAGGAACCGGCCCACCGGGTGGGCGGAGAGCGGCCCCTGCTGCCAGGAGAGTCCCATGGTGCGCTCCTTTCACGAATCAGGACAGTGGCTCGCCGCCGTCGATGTGCAGCGTCGTGCCGGTCAGGAAGGGGCTGGTCATCGCGAACAGCACACCGTCGGCGATGTCGCCCGTGGTGCCGATGCTCCCAGTGGGATTGCGGCGCCGGATGGTGTCGATGTAGTCCCGCTTGCCGTCGGCGCCCAGGTCGTCCCAGGCGCCCGTGTCGACCACGCCCGGGGAGATCGCGTTGACCCGGATCGGCGCCAACTCCAGCGCCAGCGAGCGGGCCAGGATGTCAGCGGCGCCGTTGGTGATCGCGACCGCCATCGTGCCGACCGCGATCTTGGCGGCGGCGACGCCGGAGAACAGCGTGATCGAGCCACCCGGACCGATCTGGTGCGCCAGGTGCTTGGCGAGCATCAGCGGGCCGATCACCTTGGTGTCGAAGGACCGCCGCACCGCGTCCCGGTCGAGGTCGGCGAGGTGACCACGGGCCCGTGCCGACGCGGTGGAGACCACGTGGTCCACGGTGCCGAGGCGCGCGCTCAGCGCGGCGATCGAGGCCTCGTCGGTGAGATCGACGGTCTCGGTGGTGACGGCCGGTTCGCCGGCGTACGCGTCGGCGAGCCCGCGCCGGTCGCGCCCGGCGACGACGACCTGGGCACCGGCGTCCCGCGCGACGATCGCCACGGCCCGCGCGATCCCGCTGCCGCGGCCGACCACGAGCACGGTCTGGTCCTTCAGCAATCCAGTCATCGGGCGCCCCCGGGCCGTTAATGGCTAATGGGTAAAGCCTTCCGCTAAACATTTGTGTCCCGCATCCGCCACTGGCCAGCCGGGCCGGCCGGTGCGGCGTAGCGTGGGCTCGTGCACGGGTACGCCGAGCTGACCGGCCGTCGCACCGAATGCGCGGTGATCGACGACCTGGTCAAGGCCGTCCGGGCGGGTTCGAGCCGGGTGCTCGTCGTGCACGGTGCGGCGGGCGTGGGCAAGACCGCCCTGCTCGACCAAGTGGCCATGCGGGTCGGGCCGTGCCGGGTCGCCCGCGCCGCCGGCGTCCAGTCGGAGATGGAGCTGCCGTTCGCCGGCGTGCACCAACTCTGCGCGCCGGTGCTGGACCACGTCGACCGGCTGCCCGCGCCGCAGCGGGACGCCGTGGGCACCACGTTCGGCATGCGCGCCGGTCCCGCGCCCGACCGGTTCCTCGTCGGTCTGGCCGTGCTGGGTCTGCTGTCCGCGGTGGCCGAGGAGCGGCCGCTGGTGTGCCTCGTCGACGACCTGCAGTGGCTCGACCGGGAGTCGGCGCAGGTGCTGGCGTTCGTCGCCCGGCGACTCGACGTGGAGTCGGTCGGCCTGGTGTTCGCCGACCGCGCGGTGCCACCGGACCTCGCGGACCTCCCCGCGCTCGACGTGCGCCCGCTCCCGGACGCCGAGGCCCGCACGCTGCTCGACGCGGCACTGCCGGGCCCGATCGACCCCCGGGTCCGCGACGAGATCGTCGCCGAGGCGCGGGGGAACCCGCTCGCGCTGCTGGAGCTTCCGCGGGACGTCGCTCCGGCCGCGCTCGCGGGCGGGTTCGGGCTGCCGGCCGCCGGCGGCGTCGAGGAGCGGTTCCGGCGGCGGGTGACCGACCTGCCGCCGGCCACGCGGCGCCTGCTGCTGCTGATGGCGGCCGACCCGTCGGGCGACGCCGCGTTGGTCGCCCGCGCCGCGCGGGCCTGGGACGTCGAACCCTCCGCCGTGGCCGCCGCGGTCGACGCCGGGCTGGTCGACGACGGACTCCAGGCGAAGTTCCGACATCCGCTGGTACGTTCGGCCGCCTACCGCGCGGCGTCCACTCTGGAGCGGCGAGCGGCACACCGGGCGCTGGCCGAGGCGACGGACGCCGAAACCGACCCGGACCGCCAGGCCTGGCATCGCGCCGAAGCGGCGGCGGAGCCGGACGACGCGGTGGCCGCGGAGCTGGAGCGCTCGGCCGGCCGGGCGCAGGCCCGGGGCGGCCCGGCCGCGGCAGCGGCGTTCCTGCAACGCGCGGCGGCGCTGACCGCCGACCCGGGGCACATGGGCCGGCGGGCACTGGCCGCCGCGGCGGCGGAGGTGCGGACCGGCGGTTTCGACGCGGCGCTGGAGCTGCTGGCCACGGCCGAGACCGCGCCGCTCTCCGAGCAGCAGGAGGCGCACGCCGACCTGGTGCGGGCGCGACTGGCGTTCGTCACCAACCGCGGCAACGACGCACCACCGCTGCTGCTGGCGGCCGCGCGGCGGCTGGCCGGGGTGGATCCGGCGCTGTCGCGGGCCACCTACCTCGAAGCGCTCTCGGCGGCGGTGTTCGCGGGCCGGATGGCCGCGCCGGAGGGCGACGTGCGCGCGGTGGCCCGGGCCGCGCACGCCGCACCGCCGGCCGATCTGCCCGCGGTCGGCGACCTCCTGCTGGCCGGGACGGCACTGACCTACCACCGCGGCTACGCGGCCGGGCTTCCGGTGCTGCGGGAGGGGCTCGCGGCGTTGCGCGCGCGGCCGCCCGGCGCGGACCAGTTGGACTTCATGTGGATGGCGGTGACCTCGTCGCTGCGGGTGTTCGACGACGACGCGTGGGACGCCCTCTCCGCGCGTTACCTGGCCCTGGCCCGTGAGGCGGGAGTGCTCAGCCACCTGCCACTGGCGCTGACCGCCCGGGCGTACCTGCTGCTGTTCAGCGGCAACCTGGCCGGTGCCGCGTCGCTCACCGACGAGCTGACCGCGATCACCGAGGCGACCGGCGGCAGCCTCGCGCCCTACGGCGCGCTGGGTCTGGCCGCCTTCCGCGGCGACGCCGACACCGGTGCCGCGCTGCTCGCGGAGACGCGGGACGACGTGACCCGGCGGGGCGAGGGGGTCGGGCTCACGTTCGCCGAGTGGGCGTACGCGTTGCTGCACAACAGCCTCGGCGACTACCCGCGGGCGCTGGCGGCGGCGCGCCGGGCGACGGCGTACGCGGCCGATCCGGGTGCCCTGATCTGGCCCGCGCCCGAGCTGGTCGAGTCCGCCGTGCGCTGTGGGCAGCCGGCGGTCGCCCAGGACGTCTTCGGGCTGATGTCCGGCATGCGCACCGCGTGCGGCACCGACTGGGCGCTGGGCATCCAGTCGCGCTCGCAGGCCCTGCTGTCGGAGGGCGCCGAGGCGGAGCAGAACTACCGGGCCGCGATCGACCATCTAGGACGGACGCGGATGCGCGTGGACCTCGCGCGGGCGCACCTGCTCTACGGCGAGTGGCTGCGCCGGGAGCGGCGCCGCACCGACGCGCGCGAGCGGCTCCGGACGGCGTACGACCTGTTCGCGGGCATCGGCGCGACGGCGTTCGCGGCGCGGGCGGAACGCGAGCTGAACGCCGCCGGCGGCCGCACCCACCCCCGGTCGACATCCGGCGAGCAGCACCTGACCACCCAGGAGGCGCAGATCGCCCGGATGGCCGGCGAGGGGCTGTCGAACCCGGAGATCGCCACTCGGCTGTTCATCAGCGCCCGCACGGTCCAGTACCACCTGCGCAAGGTGTTCACGAAGCTCGGCATCACCTCGCGGACGCAGCTCCCCCGGGTGCTCCGGGACTGACCCACGAGGGCACGAGCTGGCCCAGGCGCACCGGGTCGGTCACACCGTGGATCGCGGTGACGAGGCCGTCCGTGACCGTGAAGCCCATCGCGGTGACCGGCCGGCCGCCGACGATGACGAGGATGCCCGGCACGCCGGCCACCAGGGCCGGGCGCACCACCGCGTCCGGGCGCGCGAACGTCGCCGCCTGGTTGGCGACCCGCTCGGCTCCCCGGATGACGACGGTGCCCTGCGGGCTCCGGGACGTCAGCTCGACGTCGGGCGCCAGCACCGTCAGCAGGGCGGCGACGTCGCCGTTGCCGGCTGCTGCGAGGAACGCGTCGACGACGCCGCGGTCCGCCTCCTGCTCCGGCGGCGTGCCCAGCCGCAGCCGTCCCCGGGCCCGGCTGGCGAGCATCTTCGTGGCCGCGGTGCTCCGGTCGAGGATGTCCGCGATCGTGTCGAACGGCACCTCGAAGACGTCGTGGAGCACGAACGAGACCCGCTCGGCCGGGGTGAGTTGGTCCATGACGACGTACAGGGCCAACCCGACCGACTCCGCGAGCAGCGCCTCCGCCTCGGGATCGCCGCCCTCGGCGGCCGGACGGGGGTCGATGTCGAGCTCCAGCGGCTCCTCGCCACGGACCTTGCGCCGGCGCAGCATGTCGAGGCAGATCCGGCTGGTCACCGTGGTGAGCCAGCCGCGCAGCTCGGCGATGTCCGCGGTGCCGGTCCGGGCGAGCCGCAGCCACGCCTCCTGGACCGCGTCGTCCGCGTCGGCGTGCGAGCCGAGCATGCGGTACGCGATCGCGTGCAGGTAGGGGCGGTGCGCCTCGAACTGGTCGGTCATGGTGCTCCTTCGTGGTGTCCCACCACCACGACGCGGCGCCCCCCGGAAAGGTAACGCGTTACCTGTCGTCGTCGCCGGCCGTCGTAGCGGCGATCCAACCACCGCCATCTGGAGGAACGATGACAACCCGGATCCACGACGCCGCGAGCCAGCCCGACATCACCGCGGGGGTCCAGCAGATCTACCAGCAGGTGTACGCGACCGGCGTGCCGCGAGCGACCCTGGAGCTGGTGCACCTGCGGGCGAGCCAGATCAACGGGTGCAGCGCCTGCGTCGACGCCGGCGTGACCAGCGCCGCCAAGGCCGGCGTCAGCCAGGAGAAGCTGCACGGCGTGGCCGCCTGGCACGAGAACCCGCTGTTCGACGAGGCCGAGCGGGCGGCGCTGGCGCTCACCGAGGCCGCCACCCGGCTCGCCGACCGGCCGGGCGCGGTCACCGACGAGATCTGGGCGGCCGTCGAGAAGCACTTCGACGAACGCCAGCGCGGCGCCCTGGTGCTGATGGTCGCGGTCACCAACTTCTTCAACCGCATCAACACCACCTTGCGCATCCCGGCCGGGACCCGCTGGTAACAGCGCTCACTCGTAGGCGACCTCGGCCTCGATCTCGACCGGGATGCCGAAGGGCAGCTCGGCCAGGCCGACCGCGGAGCGGGCGTGTGCGCCGGCTTCGGGACCCCACAGCTCGAGGATCAGGTCCGAGAAGCCGTTGATGACGCCGGGCGTCCCCGTGAAGCCCGGTGCCGTGTTGACCATGCCGAAGACGCGGAGCCAGGCCGTCACGCGGTCGAGGTCGCCGAGGGCGGCACGGAGGCTGGCGAGGACGGCCAGGGCGGTCAGGCGCGCCGCCTGGTAGGCCTCGGCCTCCGTGACCTCGGCGCCGACCTTGCCGAGCGGCTCGGCCATGGACCCGTCGGGCCGCAGGGGTCCATGGCCGGAGACGAAGGCGCGACCGTTCCACATCCGTACCCAGGGAAAAGGCAGGGTGACCCCTGGCGGCAGCGTGATCGGCGCGGGGAGCTCGAGCCCCAGCTCGGCCAGCCGGCTTTCGATGCGCATCTAGCCGGCCAGGTGGGCGATCTGGATCAGGTTGCCGCAGGTGTCGTCGAGCACTGCGGTGGTCACGGGGCCCATGTCCGTCGGCTCCTGGGTGAAGGTGACCCCGAGGCCGCGGAGGCGCTCGTACTCGGCCTGGACGTCGTCGACGGCGAAGGAGGTGTACGGGATGCCGTCCGCGACCAGGGCCGCCTTGAACGGCTTGGCCGCCGGGTGCTCGTCGGGCTCGAGCACGAGCTCGACGCCGTCCGGCTCCGCCGGGGACACCACGGTGATCCACCGGTGCTCGCCCAGCGGCACGTTGGTCTTCTCCTTGAAGCCGAGGACGTCGGTGTAGAACCGCAGCGCCTTGGTCTGGTCGTCGACCAGGACGCTGGCCATGTTGACCCTCATCATTTCGATCCCTTCCTCAGCCACCGCTCGACGATGGGTTCCAGCGGCGTCGTGTCGATGTGGTGGAACTTGTAGCGGCCCTCGCGCCTGGCCTGGAGCAGGCCGGCGGCCGCCAGGACGTCGAGATGCTGCGAGATCGCCTGGCGGGACGAGCCGAGCCCGTGCTTGGCCGCCAGGCGCGCACAGATCTCGAAGAGCGTCTGACCGTCACGGTCGGTCAGCTCGTCGAGGATCGCACGGCGCGTTGGGTCGGCCAGAGCCTTGAAGACGTCGCCCACGTCGCAGAACGTTATGCAAGCGGACGCTTGCCTGTCAAGCCGCCGAGGAGGATGTGCGACAGACTGTACGGCGTGGACCGCGACCGTCTCCTGCAGACAATCTCCGATCTGGACGATCCCGCGGAGGTCTCCCGGCTGGTCGCCGAGGCGCTGCTCGGCCTGGGCGCCCCCGGCGACGACCCCCTCGACGCCGACCTGGTGCGGCGGCTGGGTGAGGAGCAGATCCAGCTCGGCCACAGCGCGCGCGGCCTCGATCTGCTCGAGATCGCGGTCACCTGGGCGCCCGACCGCTCCAACCTGTCCGCACGGCGGGTGGCGCTGCTGGACCGGGCCGAGGACGGCCGCGCGGTGGCCGAGGCCAGCGCGCTCCTACCGGCGGAGGCCGCCCGGTGGGAGCTGTCCCAGCTCTACCAGGAGCTCGGCCTTCCCGCGCACGCGCTGGACGTGAGTCGAGGGCGGAGCCGACTGCGGCTCTGGTGGGCGACCGGTGGGCCGCTCTGGTTCGTCCGCCGCGCACTGCGCCGGCGCGAGGCGGAGGGGCTGGCGGGCCGGCTCGTTGTCGGCGACGCTCCCGGTCCGCTCGAGCCGTTGCTGCGAGGTGTGTGCGCCGACGTCGGGCGCGACCGGACCGCATGGCAACTGGTGATGCGAGCGGACCAGCTTGTCCGCGACGGCGACGCGCCGGCCGCCGCGCGGCTCCTGGCGGCGCCGGTCGCGGCCGGCGACGCGCACCCGCGGCTGATCGCCACGGCGGTCGACATCGCGGACGATCTGAGTGACAGCCGGCTGGCCCTGCAGCTCAGCGATCGGCTCGATCCCCTGGTCGCCGGCCTCCACCGGCGGCGCGCCGGCCTGCTGGTCGAGCTCGACCGGCTGCGCGACGCGTGGACCCTGCTGGACACCGGCACCCTGGTCGAGGAGCTCCGCGAGGTCCGCGCGAAGATCCTGCTCTCCGTGGGACTGGCGTTCCTGGCCGTCGACGCGCACGGGCCGGCGGGCGTCGCCCGGTCGGAATGGCGGCGGCGCTGGTGGCGCACCGGGGGTCCACTGTGGTTCGTGCGCGACCGTGGCCGGCGCCGGGAGGAGCAGGTTCTGCTCGACTGGCTCGGCCCGCACCGGCCCGCGATCGGCGAGCCCGCGGCCGACGCGCTCGGCCGGGCGGCCGACGCGGGCGCGGCCGTCGCCGCGGCCGGCGCGCAGGAAAACCGCGACGCCGCCGGCACTCTCGCCGCGGCCTACCACCCCGATCGGCCGAGCGTGCCGTTGCTCGAGCGGCTCGGCTGGGCGCTCTACTTCGACAACCAGGAGGAGCTCGCGCTGCTGCGGATCCGGGAGGCCCGCTCCCTGGAGCCCGCGAAGGCGTCGCTGCTCCAGGCCGAGTTGACGTTCCTCAACTGGCTGGGCCGCTACGTCGAGGCGTCGGCCGTCAGCGACCGGTACGCCGAAGGCGGCGGCCGGCCCGCCGAGGCCCGCGCGGCCCGCGGCGACCTCCTGGACGATCTCGGGTTCTACGCGCTGTCCCTGGAGGCCTTCGGCCCGGCCGACGGCCTGGGCTCATTCGCCCGGACTCTGCGGTGGAAGCAATGGTGGCGGACCGGCGGCCCGCTCGTCCGCATCCGCCGGGCTCTCGGCGCCTCGGACCGGTGGGCGCTCGACCTGTGGAAGCGGCGGTGCGCGGACACGGCCCGCACCCTCGGCGCGGTGGTCGGGCCGGAGCGGGTCGCCGAGCTGCGCGCGGCGCCGGACCGTTTCGCCTTCCAGGAGACGCGCTGGGAACTGAGATGGGGGCGGATCCGGGTGGTCGCCCACCGGGTGGCGACCTACGCCGGCGCGATCGTCAGCGGGTACGTGGTCGCGCGGCTCGCGGGCGACCTCGGCGCCCTCTGGTCCGCGGCCGTCGGATTCGCGTGTGCCGCGATCGTCGTCGGAGCACTGTGGCGGGTGGACGAGCGCACCCGCCTGCTGCCGGCCATGGTGGCGGTCGCTGCCAGCGGCTACCTGGTCACCAGGATCGACGGCCGGTGGCCACTGCTGGTCGGTGCGACCGTCCTCGCCGTCGTGGCGGTGAGCGCGTTGCGCCTGATCGCGGTGGCCGGCGCCAACGTCGGTGGAGCGGTGCAGGCGCGCCGCGTCCAGCGGGCCGACCCGCGCGGCTTCGCCGTCGTCGGCCTCCTCGAGGTGCTGGCCGAGGTCGAACGCCCGACGCTGCGCAACGACCTGCACTGGCGCCGCTACAAGCTGCGGACGCTCGAACAGGTGGCGAGTCGGCTGGAGACCGACCTGCCCGCGGTGTTCGCCGCCGACCCGGCCAGCGCGGAGGTCCTGCGGCACCGCGGGCGGCGGGCGGCGGCGGCCCTGCGGGAGCTGAAGTACCTGATGGTGGCGGCGCCGCCCGGGGCCTGGCGGAAGATCGAGGAGACCCTCCGCAAGGACATCGCGGCGCTGGCCACCGGTGCGTTGGGCCGGCTCCAGGCGGCCGATCCGCCCGAGCGGCAGGTCCGGCACCGGTCCCGGCGGCAGATCGTCGCGGACGGCGTGCGCATGCTGTTCTTCGCCGGGCTGCCCCTGGCCGTGGTGCTCGTGGCGCAGCCGTGGCTACGGTTCAACGAGACGATCCTCAACTGGGCGCGGCTGCTCACGATCGGCTGGGCCGTGCTGTACGTGCTGCTCACCGTGGACCCGACGTTCCGCGACAAACTGCGCACGGGTTTCGCGCTGATCAACCTGGGCCGGGGCACCGGGGACCCGGCACAGCTGGAGCCGTCGACCGCGGAGAAGCGCGCCAACCCCGCCAAATGACGAAATAGAGTTGTGGATATGCAGGTAGCCACCGCCTGGCCCGCGCTTCCGGTCGCGGCCTGGCAACCGACCCGCGACACCGTCCAACTGTGGACCCAGATCGTCGGCAAGACGCGGTTGGCGCTCGCCCCGCCCGCCAACCACTGGTGGAACGTCACCCTCTACGTCAGCAGCACGGGCCTGACGACCTCGTTGATGCCGTACCGCGACGGCGGCGTCGAGATCGCCTTCGACTTCGTCGACCACGCGCTGGACATCACCACCACGACCAACGCGCGCCGGCGCATGGCCCTGGTGCCGCGCAGCGTGGCCGACTTCTACGCCGAGTACCGCGCGCACCTCGCCGAACTGGGCATCGAGGTGCCGATCAACCCGATGCCCGTGGAACTGCCCGACGTGGTGCCGTTCGACCAGGACGAGATCCACCACGCGTACGACCCGGCGGCCATGCACGCGTTCTGGACCTCGCTGGTCTCGGCGGACCGGGTGCTGGACGCGTTCCGCGCCGAATACCGGGCCAAGGCCAGCCCGGTGCACTTCTTCTGGGGCGCGTTCGACCTGGCCGTGACCCGCTTCTCCGGGCGCCCGGCACCGCGGCATCCGGGCGGGGTCCCGAACTGCCCGGACCGGGTCATGTGGGAGGCGTACTGCGACGAGGTGTCCAGCGCGGGCTACTGGCCGGGCGGCGCGGACGAGGGCGTCTTCTACTCGTACGCGTACCCCGAACCCGACGGCTACCGCGACCAGCCGGCCGGCCCGGCCGCGTACTACGACGGTGACCTGGGCGAGTTCGTGCTCCCCTACGCCGCGGTGCGGGCGGCCGCGGACCCGGACGCGATGCTGCGCGACTTCCTGCACCACACCTACCGGGCCGCGACCATCTCGGGCACCTGGCCCACCTAGTCACACCACCGCGACGGCGTCGATCTCGACGAGGAAGTCCGGGCCCAGGCTCGCCACGACGTGGACCGTGATCGCCGGCGGCGGGTCCGACCGGTTCCACACCTCCTGGAACGCGGCGACGCCCTCGTCGAAGGACTGGCCCGCCACCGTGGCGATCCGCCAGTGCACGATGTTCGCCAGGGTCGCGCCCTCGCTCTCGAGGATGGTCGCCAGGTTGCGGAAGGCCTGCCGGGACTGCTCACCGACCGTGGGGCCGACGACCTTGCCGTCGGCGTCGACACCGTTCTGCCCGCCGATGTAGATCGTCTTCGTCGGCTGTTCCACCACGACGGCCTGGCTGAACGCCGGGCTGCGGTGCAGGCCCTCCGGGTTGATGTGCCGTACGCGCATGATCTGGCCCTCCGTCGTTGACACCGGTTAAAGCGGTTACGCGACCGACACTAGTTATAGTGGTGTCGTGAGCGCAACCGGACGGCACCTGAACGACCCCAAGGGAGGCTCGTTCTGGTTCGACGCGGGCGCGGTCTGCCTGGACTTCGCGCACACGGGCGGCGAGGGCCAGTACGCGGTCTTCGAGTCCCTGCACGCGCCCGCCGACCTGGCGGCCTGGCTCGCGGAGCCGCCGTTGTCCGCGGCGGGCACGGTCTCCACCGCCGAACTGGCCTCGGCCAAGACCCTCCGCCAGGCGATCTGGGAGGCGGCACACGCCCAGGCGGCGAGCCGCCCGCTCCCTTCGGGCGCGATCGCGACGATCAACCGGGCCGCGTCGGCGCCGCCGTTGCGGCCACGGCTCACCGGGTCGGGCATGGAATGGGCGCCTCCGGTACGCGCGACGCAGGCGCTGTCCACCCTGGCGCGCGAGATGATCGACCTGCTGTCGGGCCCGCTGGCGGGACGCATCCGCGAGTGCGCGAGCGACAACTGCCCGCTGGTCTTCGTCGACACGTCCCGCCCGGGCGCCCGCCGCTGGTGCGCGATGGAACGTTGCGGCAACCGCCACAAGCTCCGCGCCCTGCGCGCCCGCCGCGCCACCGACTAGCAGTGGCCCCAGACCTTGTTGGTGATGATCTCCTTGACCCGGATGCCGGGTCCGAAGCGCGTGTCGTCCAGCGCGATCTTCGCGTCGTACTGCTTGTTGGTCTGCAGGGCGGAGCAGGGCTCCACGGCGTACGCGGTCGTGTAGCCCTGGTAGTTGTTCCGGCCCACGACCGCCTGCGCGACGACCGTGCCGACGAGGAAGTCGCGCCGGTAGAGGTAGACCATGAGGTTGTACGTCTCGGGCGTCGAGCAGTAGACCTGGCCGCTCGCCTGCAGGCCGGCCGGGCTCTGGTAGAGGACCGCCGTCAGGCTGCAGTCGATCGGCCTGGCCGACGCGGGTGACGCGGGCAGAACCACCCCGGCCAGGGCGGTGATGCCGACCGCGAGCAGCGCGACCGTTCGGTATATCGGGGATCTGCGCCTCATCGTTTCTCCACTTCATGGGAGTTGTCCGCCAGTCTGTCCATGCGGGACAGGCTCGGCGGCCGTCGATGCCTAGAATCGGCGCCGGCTGTCAAGCGAATGTTGCAGGCGTGTGGAACCCGGCAGTGCCAGGCTGTGCGAGGCAAGGGGCGCGGCATGCGATTTCTCCTGTTGGGCGGCGTCGAGGTGCACGCCGGAGGCGTCCCGTTGCCGTCGGGTTCCGCCAAACAGCTCGCGGTGCTGGCCGCGTTGCTGGTCCACGCCAACCAGCCGCTGACGGCCGAGACACTGGTCGACCGGGTGTGGGGAGACGCGGCCCACGACGGCGCCCGGCGGGCCCTGCACACGTACATCGCGCGCATCAGACGCCTCCTCGCGGAGCCCGACCTCGTCCCGGCCGGGCGGGTGCTGCGCCGCGGCAGCGGCTACCTGATCGAGACCGACCTCGACCAGGTCGACCTCCATCGCTACCGCAGGCTGGTGGAGCGGGCCGCCCAACCAGCCGTCGCCGACGAGACGCGGGCGGCACTGCTGCGCGAGGCGTTCGCGCTCTGGCAGGGCGAGCCGCTGGCCGGGGTGCCGGGCGACTGGGCCGCGCGCACCCGCGCGGGTTGGCAACGCGAGCACCACGACGCGGTGATCGCCTGGGCGGACGTCGAACTGCGGCTCGGCAACCCCGGTGCCGTGATCGCGCCCCTGTCCGAACTGGCCGACCGGCACCCGCTGGTCGAGCCGCTCGCCGCGGCACTGATCCGGGCGCTGCACGCGGCGAACCGGTCGGCCGAGGCGCTCGACCGCTACGCGGTGACCCGGCAGCACCTCGCCGAGGCGCTCGGTGTCGATCCAGGCCCCGCGTTGCGGGCGGTGCACCAGGCGATCCTGCGCGGTGACGGCCGGCCACCATCCTCGCCCGCGACGCCCGCGCAGCTTCCGCTGGACGTGCGGGGGTTCACCGGACGCGCTTCTCACCTGGCCGCCCTCGACGCCGCGCTGGCCACCGCGGGCGACGAGCCCAACACGGTCGTCGTCTGCGCGGTGTCGGGCATGGCCGGCGTCGGGAAGACCGCGCTGGCGGTGCACTGGGCGCACCGTGCCCGGCGGCACTTCCCGGACGGGCAGCTCTACGTCAACCTCCGTGGCTTCGACCCGACCGGCCCGCCGCTGCGGCCCACCGAGGCGCTCCGCGGGTTCCTCGAAGCGTTCGACGTGCCACCACACCGGGTGCCGGCGAGTCTGGAGTCGCAGATCGGTCTCTACCGGAGCCTGGTCGACGGCCGGCGCGTCCTGGTCATCGTCGACAACGCCGGGTCGGCCGAGCAGGTCCGGCCGCTGCTTCCCGGCACGCCCACCGCGATGGTCCTGGTGACCAGCCGCAACACGCTGCCGGGCCTGGTCGCGGGCGAGGGCGCCCAGCCCCTGGTCGTCGACGTGCTGAGCCCCTCCGAGGCGCGCGAGCTGCTCACCCGCCGACTCGACCGCGAGCGCGTGGAGGCCGACCCCACGGCCGTCGACGAGATCGTCGCGGCGTGCGGCCGGCTCCCGCTCGCGGTGGCGATCCTGGCGGCCCGGGCGGCGACCCAGCCGTCGGCGCCGCTGCGGACGCTCGCCGACGAGTTGCGCGCGGCTCGCCGAGGTCTGGACGCGTTCGCGGGCGACGATCCGGCGACCGACGTCCGTGCCGTGTTCTCGTGGTCGTACCGCGTGCTCCCACCGGGCGCCGCCGCGCTGTTCCGGCTCGCCGGGCTGCATCCCGGACCCGACTTCACCGCGCCGGCCGCGGCGAGCCTGGTCGACGTGCCGGTCGAGGCCGCCCGGGAGCTGTTGACCAGGCTCACCGGCGCCGGGTTGCTCAGCGAGCACCGACCTGGCCGGTACGCGTTCCACGACCTGGTCCGCGGCTACGCGGCCGAACAGGTCGAGCACGACGACGGGGCCGCGCGCGACGCGGCGGTCAGCAGGTTGCTCGGGTTCTACCTGCACACGGCGTACGCCGCGGATCGGACGCTCTATCCCCACCGCGACCCGGTGCCGTTGACCGCACCGTCACCCCGGCCCGCTCCGGTGCCGGCCGGACGTGAGGCCGCGCTGTCCTGGTGCGCCGACGAGCACGACGTGCTGCTCAACGCGGTCCGTCAGGCCGCCGAGGCCGGTCTCGACGACCTCGCGTGGCAGCTCGCGTGGGCGATGACCACCTACCTGGACCTCCAGGGACATTGGCCAGACTGGGTACGCACGCAGGAGCTGGCCCTGACATCGGCGACCCGCGCGGGAGACCGGTCGGGCGCGGCGTTCTCGTACCGCAACATCGGTCTGGCCCTGGCCCAGCTCGGCCGTTACGAGCAGGCGCACGCGAAGCTGGACACGGCGTTGCGGGCCTACCGCGACCTGCGCGACGACGCCGGCCAGGCGCACACGCACAACGCGCGCGCCCGGATCTTCGGCCGGCAGGGCGCGCACCGGGCCGCGCTCGCGGAAACGCAACACGCCGTGCGCCTGTTCGACCGCGCCGCCCAGCCGGTCATGCAGGCCCGGGCGCTCAACAACGCAGGCTGGTACCAGGCGCTGCTCGGCGAGTACGAATCGGCGCTCGCGAGCTGCCTGGCCGCGCTGGACATCCATCACCGCGCCGCCGACCGCTACGGCGAGGCCAACACCTGGGACAGCCTGGGCTACATCCACTATGGACTCGGTGACCACAGCGAGGCCGTCGACAGCTACCGCACCGCGATCGGACTGTGGCGCGAGGTCGGCGACCGCTACAACGAGGCCGACACGCTCACCCGCCTCGGCGACGCCCTGCGCGCCGGCGGCGACCCGGATGCCGCGCGCGCGGCCTGGCGGAGCGCCCTCGCCATCCTCGAACACCTCGGCCACCCGGACCAGGACGCGGTCCGCACCAAGCTTTCCGGATCCTGACCGGATCTCGTCAGCGGGTGACGGACGTCGCGGTGCCGATCGCCACGAACTCCGGGACGACCGCGGCCAGTTGCTGCACGCGTGGCGCGGAGAGGCCCGCCATCCGCCGGCCCGCGTCGGCCGGGTTCGACGCCGTGCGGAGGACCTCGATCGCGCGGACCTGCGTGTCCCGCTCCGCCCGCTCCTGCGGGCCCGCCCGCAGGACGTGGTCGAACATCGTGTCGACGCCTTCCATCAGCTCGAGTGAGAGCGAACAGGCGCGCCGCCCGATGTCGCCCGGGTCGCGCGACGTCCCGGCCCGCAGCGCCGTCGTCACCAGGACCACGGCCAGCTTCGGCCAGTACTCGATCTCGTCGGAGTGCGCGGTGGCCAGCTCAGGGGCCGCGTCGAGGCTGTCGGCGACCATCGCGCGCACCTCGCCGGGCGCGTCGGTGAGCACCGCGCGCACTCCCTCGTGGAACCGCGCGGCCGTCTCCGCCGATGCGATCGCGTCGACGATCGGGGCGAGCCGGGCCGCGCACGCGCCCGCGAACATCCGCTGCCGCCAGTCGTCGAGGCGCCGCACCTCGGCGACGATCGCGTCGTAGTCGATCATCTCCCCACCTTTTCCGCCGCGCGACTGCAAGATCATATGTAACCGCTGCTACAGTTGGATATGTGACGCACTCCGGTCGTTGGTTGCTTCTCGTGCTGAAGGTGCCCGCGACGCCGTCCCGGCATCGGGTCGCGGTGTGGCGTGAGCTGCGCAAGATCGGCGCGATCTCGCTCGGCCAGGGCGTCTGGGGCGTGCCGGACGTCCCGGTGTTCAGCGCTGGCATCGCCCGGGCCGTCACCCTCACCGAGCAGGCCGGCGGCCAGCCGATGACCCTGCACGCGACCGGGCGCGGCCCGCAGGACGCCGACCGGTTGGGCGCTCTGTTCACCGCCGCACGCTCGGCCGACTGGGCGGAGTTCCTGGCCGACTGCGGCAAGTTCGAGGACGAGCTCGCCAAGGAGATCCGGGTCGCCAAGTTCACCTTGGCGGAGCTCGAGGAAGAGGAGCAGTCGCTCGACCGGTTGCGCCGCTGGCACCGCGACCTCACCGCCCGCGACGTGTTCGTGGCGCCGGAGGCCGCCGAAGCCACCAGGCGCCTCAAGGATTGCGTGGCCGCCTGCGAGCGCTACGCCGAGCGCGTCTTCGACGCGCTGCACGAGAGACAGCCATGACGGGCGCGCGTGCGGCGCCCGCCCGGCAGATGTGGCCGTTGTACGCGGCCGGCTTCACCACGGCGTTCGGCGCGCACGGCATCGCCGCCAACCTCGGCGCGTTCGGCCACGACGCGGTCACCTCGCTGCTGGTCCTCGGTGGCCTGCTCGCGCTCTACGACGGCGCCGAGGTGCTGCTCAAGCCCCTGTTCGGCAGCCTCGCCGACCGGATCGGCGCCCGACCGGTGCTGCTCGGCGGCCTCGTCGCGTTCGCCGCCGCGTCCGCCCTCTTCGTGGTCGCCGACAGCCCGTCGTGGCTGTGGGCCGCCCGCCTCGGCCAGGGCGCCGCCGCCTCGGCCTTCTCCCCCTCGGCCTCCGCGCTGGTCGCCCGGCTCAACCCCGCGGCGAAACACGGCCGGGTGTACGGCTCGTACGGCTTCTACAAGTCGATCGGCTACACGCTCGGCCCGCTGCTCGGCGGGCTCCTGGTCTGGACCGGCGGCCTGCGGCTCCTGTTCCTCGTGCTCGCCGTGCTGGGCGTGGCGGTCGCCGTGTGGGGTGCGCTCGCCGTGCCGGTCGTGCCGCCGCTGCCGAAGACCCGGCAGACGGTGGTCGACCTCGCCCGCCGGCTGACCAACCGGGCGTTCCTCGCCCCGACGAGCGCACTGGCCGCCGCGACGGCCGCGCTGTCGGTCGGCGTAGGCTTCCTGCCGGTCAGCGGCCGGGCCGCCGGGCTCGGCACGATCGCCACCGGCGCCGCCGTGTCCCTGTTGGCCGCCTGCGCCGCCCTCGTCCAACCGCGCGCCGGCCGCGCCCTCGACGACGGACGCATCACCACCCGCGCCGGGTTGACCGCCGGCCTGCTGGTCACCGCGGCCGGCCTCGCGTGTGCGACGCTGCCGGGCCTCGCCGGCGTGCTCTCCGCCGCCACGCTGATCGGCGTGGGCACCGGGCTGGTCACGCCGGTGGGCTTCGCTGCTCTCGCCGCCGGCGCGCCGGCCGAACGCCTGGGCCAGACCATGGGCACCGCCGAGCTCGGCCGCGAGCTCGGCGACGCGGGCGGCCCGCTGCTCGTCGCCGGCGTCGCCTCCGTGGCCGCCCTCCCCTACGGGTTCGCGGTGCTCGCCGCCCTGCTCGCCGTCGGCGCGTCGTTGACCGCGGCCGGCCGCCACCGTCCGCGCGACAGCGGCGCCGTTACGGTCACCGGCGAGCGCGTCTGACCCGCACGCAACCCATCGGTGGGGTCGCACGTGTTCGCCTCGCCTGCCCACAAGGGCGGCAGCACGGGGAGGAAGGACACGTGACCGCAGTGATGCCCGCTGCCGCGGCCGCAACCAGCGCCTCGACGACGTACGAACATCGCGATTTCGACGAGTTCTATGCCGCGAAGTTCGACGTTCTCAGGTCGCAGCTCTACGCCTATCTCTTCCGTCGATCATGGCCGACCTCGACGGCAAGCCCGGCGACGAGTTGGTGACGACTCTCAAGTGTGAGAACGACGGGTCCGTGCACCCGACCCAACTGCTGGCGCTGAAGGTCGCCGGGGACGGCTCGCTGAGCCCGTTGGGGTTCGTGCTCGACCAGAACGTGACCGCTCCCTTCACGAGCGAGACCGTCGCTGTCGACAACGGCGTCGTCCGGGTCACGGTCTTCGGCCCGTACCAGTCCGACGGGAATCCGCCCTGCGATCGCCAGGTGCGCGGGTACGCGTACCTGGATGGCGCCTTCCGCCAGGTGGACGGTCCGACCGAGTTCACGAAGCCGCCCACGAACTTCCGCGAGATCGACTTCCGCAACGCCGGTTTCAACATGGGCCGCTCGAATCCCGACCAGACGAATCTCTACTGCGTGAAGACCGTCGACGGGGTTGGCGAGGCGGACCTGCTCAACGACTACAAGGACGCGACCAAGGACAGGACCCGCTACAGCGTGAGCGTCGGCCCCGTGTCGTTCGTCGACACCGAGGCGTTCGCCATCCTCACGCTGCGCTCGCCCAGCGGCGAGGTCTCGCAGACCCTCCAGCGGTTCTATCAGGACGGTGACTATCCGTTGGGCGAGGAGGTGCTCCGGTCAGGCACCGAAGGAGTCGTCAGCATCGACCGCGCGAAGGCCCGCGGAGCTGTGGTGACGGTGACCGTCACGACGGCCGGCGGCACGCGCGACTGGACGTACCGTAAGTCCGCCACGAGCCAGTTGTGGGAACGCGTCGGTTCCTAGAGTGGGGAGCGAATTGTCTTCGCAGGCCACCGTCACGCTGTCGGTCACGTACGCCGTTGTGCTCGCGGTGCTGGTATGTGTGGCGGTCACCGTGGCGGTGGTCGCGCGGTTGGATATCGGCCGACCGCTGGTCGTCGCCAGTGTGCGGGCGGTCGTGCAGCTCGCGGCGATCTCGTTGCTGGTCATCGCGGTGCTGCGGTCGTGGGGGCTGACCGCGGTGTTCGTGGCGTCGATGCTGACGATCGCCGCCTTCACCTCCGGCGGCCGCCTCGGGCGCCGCTCGCCCGTCGTCGCCCTGCCGATCCTCGCCGGCGTCGCGCCCGTGTTGGCGCTGGTGCTGTTGTCCCGGACCGTGCCGACCACGCCGATCGCCGTCGTGCCGATCGCCGGCATCCTGATCGGTGGCGCGATGACCGCGACGTCGCTGGCCGGGCGCCGCGCCCTGGAGACGTTGCGAACCAGGCGCGGCGAGTTCGAGGCGGCGCTCGCGCTCGGTTTCTCCGACCGGGACGCCGCGCTGGAGCTCTGCCGGCCGAGCGCTTCCGAGGCGCTCGTGCCGGCACTGGACCAGACCCGGACCGTCGGGCTCGTGACGCTGCCGGGCGCGTTCGTCGGTGTCCTGCTCGGCGGCGCGAGCCCCGTCGAGGCCGGCGCCGCACAGTTGCTGGTCCTCGTCGGTCTGCTCGCCGTCGAGACGATCGCCGCTGTGCTGACCGTCGAGCTCGTGGCCCGCGGCGCGATCGGTCGATGAGGACGATCGCGCTCCGCCTCGCATCGGAGTTGGTGCATGACCACCTCGGACTCAAGGTTGTCGGCGGGTCGGATCCTCGGTTCCGTGGTACAGCAGCGCCCACATCCGCAGCTCCTCGGGCGACGCCGGGCTCTCGCTGGGCAACAGTTCCGGGTGGTAGGGCGGGGACGTATCCTGCGGCGGCAGGGCGTAGTAGATCGACCCGGCAAGCGTCAGGCCGCTCATGATCCAGCTGCCGAGGCCGCGGACACACTGGCGCAGCAGCCGGCCAACCGACGACGGGCTCACCAGCCCACCACCTGACGGCTGCGGAAGAGCTTGCCGGTCGGCGCGCCGTCGTCCATCTCGGCCACCCACGCGACGTCCAAGGCCGCCTCCTCCGGGGTCACCTCGGCCCGCGGCATCATCCGGGTCCGCACCCGGCCGGGGTTCACGGCGTTGACGAGTACGCCGGTCCCCCGGGTTTCCTCGGCCAGCATCACGGTGAGCGCGTTGAGCGCCACCTTCGACACCGAGTAGCAGGGTGTGCCGGGGAAGATCCCGTTGGTGAACGTCGAGGTGCCGCTCGAGACGATCACCACCCGGCCCCAGCCACGGGCGGTCATGCCGGGCAGGAACGCCTGGATGACCCGCCACGCGCCGAGGGTGTTCACCGCGAGGTGCCGCTGGACCAGGTCCAACGACACCGTCGACGGTTGCATGCCGGCGTCGCAGAGCGCGCCGGCGTTGCTGACCAGAATGTCCACCGGCCCGACCTGGTCGCGCGCGGCGTCGACCGACTCGGCACTCAGGACGTCGAGCTCGGCCGGCTCCGCCGGTGGGCCCAGTTCGGCCGTCACCCGGCGCGCGTCGTCGCCGTTGCGCGCGGTGACCACCACCCGGTGACCCGCGGCCACCAGCCGGGCCGCGACCGCCAAGCCGAGCCCGCGGTTGGCCCCCGTTACCAACGCAGTACGCCTCGCCACAACCCACCATCCGCACGCCGCTCGCGCGGACCGTCCCCTGATTGGCCGGCCCGATGCCCGACACGAGGGTGCCGCAGGCGGCTCGAGGGTCGCTGAAGCCGGGAGCCTCGCCTGCGCCGCGCTCGAACCGCTCTCAAAGCCAGTTCGAGGTGCCGGGTGAATGGTGGGCGTCCGGAGGAGTCGAAGGGTGGCGCTCATGACCGGACCATTGCCAACCACACCCGCCGCGACGCCGCTCGCACCATCGCAGCAGCTGTGGCGGAACCCGTGGTTCACCAACCTCTTCGTGGCCGAGTTGTGGGAACGGGTCGGCTTCTACGGCATCCAGGCGATTCTCGTCCTGTACGCGGTGGCGCCCACCGACAACGGCGGCATGGGCCTGTCGTCCGGCTCGGCGGCTGCGTTGTTCGGTGCCTACCTCGGGGTGACGTTCATGCTCGCCCTCCCCGGCGGCTGGATCGCCGACCGGGTGCTGGGGCAGCAGCGCGCGCTCGTGGTCGGACTCGCGTTCATCGCGGCGGGTTGCCTGAGCCTCGCCGTTTCCGGCCCGGTGTTCGCGATCATCGGCCTGCTCTGCATCGCCTGCGGGTTCGGTCTGTTCAAACCGAACCACCAGGCGCTGATCAACATGCTGGCGGGGCCGGCCGGGCGCCGCGAGGCCACGATCGCCGCGTTCTTCGTCGGCATCCAGGGCACCGCGCTGGTCGCGCCGCTGGTCATCGGCTTCCTGGGCGAACGGGTGAGCTGGCGGGTCGGCTTCGCGACCCTCGGGATCGTCGTCGGCATCGGTGTGGTGACGACCGCGCGCGGCCTGCGGTCCTACGGTCGCGCCGGCGCCGGTCCGGCCCGGCCGCTGGCCCCTTCGCAGGGCCGCCGGGTCGCACGCCGGGTCGGCCTGCTCGTCGCCGCCGTGGTCGTGCTGGTCGTGGTGGGTCTGATCGGCGGGTTCCTGAACCCGCAGATCGCTCTGATGGTCGTCGGGCTGACGCTGATCTCCGCGCCGTGGGGCGCCTACGTCAAGCTACGCCGCGATCCGGGGCTCACCGCCGATGACCGGTGGCGACTGTCGATCATGCTCCGCCTGGTGCTGGCCGCGACGATCTTCTGGCTGCTCGCCGGTCAGGACGGTTCGGTGCTGACGCTGTTCGCCAAGGACTCGACCGACCGGACCGTCCTCGGCTTCACCTTCCCGGCGAGTTGGCTGCAGGCGGCGACGCCGTTGTTCATGCTCGTGCTCGCGCCGCTGTTCGCCTGGCAACTGCCGCGTCTGGGCGCCCGCTACAGCGTCCCGATGAAGTTCGCGTTCGCCCTGGTCGTCGTCGCGGTGAGCTTTCTGGTGATGGCGGTGGCCGCGGGAGCCGCCGCGGACGGCACGAAGGTGTCGCCGCTGTGGTTGCTCGCCGTCTACCTGATGCACGCCTGCGCCGAGATCGTGATCGCGGCGGTGAGCATCAGTTCGATGGCCGACCTGGTGCCATCGGCGTACCTCGGTCAGGGTCTCGGCCTCTACTGGCTCTTCGCCGCGCTGGGCGGTGGCCTGGCCAGTCAGGTCTCCGCGCTCGTCGACGTGCTTCCGGGGCCGGTCTACTTCGTGTCGCTCGCGGTGGTCGCCCTGGCCGTCGCCGCTGCCTTCGTCGCCGGCCGGCGTGGGCTCGCCGCACCCTTCGCGACCGCCAGGGGGGCCGGCGAGCCGGCCGACGGCACGCCGTACTGAACCCGGCCGGCCCGCCTCCATCGGCCTTCCAACGACATTCGAAACCCACCATGCACCTTTGACCCGAGGGTCGCCCAGCCCACTCGGGCCTCCCGCCGAGAGGAGACCGACGTGCACCGGACATTGATCGTCGCCCGGATGGATCCGGCCAACGCGGAGGCGGTGGCGAACATCTTCGCCGAGTCCGACGCGAGCGACCTGCCTCACCTGGTCGGCGTAACACGGCGCACCCTGTTCCGCTTCCACGAGCTCTACTTCCACCTCGTGGAGGCCGACGAGGACATCACCCCCAACCTGTACAAAGCCCGCAGCCACCCGCTCTACCAGGACATCAACTCCCGGCTCGCCGAGCAGGTCCGGCCGTACGACCCGGGGTGGAAAGAGCCCAAGGACGCAATGGCCTCGCCGTTCTACGTCTGGGACCACAATCTGGGGGTCAGCCGTGGCTGAGCTGCGAAAGGTCAAGGCGGACGACGTGGTCGCCAACCGCCGGCGCGGCGGGGACATCCGGGTGCTGTTGAGCCCGAAGACGGTCGCCTCCACCTCCGGCTTCATGGGCACGCTCACGCTGCAACCCGGCGAGTTCGTCTCAGAGCACTACCACCCGTACTCGGAAGAGTTCCTGTATGTCGTGAGTGGACGGATACTGGCGGTCGTCGAACAGGAGCAGAAGCTGACCCTGACCGCCGGCGAAGCGCTGATGATTCCGATCGGACTCCGGCACCGGGTGTCGTGCGAGGGCCCGGAGCCGGCGTTCTGCGTCTTCCATCTCAGCCCGCTGGCGCCCCGGCCGGATCTCGGACACGTCGACACGGAGGCGCTGCCCAACGCGACGGAGCCGGTGCCGGACGTCGGGCACACGTCGTGACCCCCAGCGGTCGCCGGGTCGTCGTCACCGGCATCGGGGTCGTCGCGCCCGGCGGCATCGGCGTCAAGGCGTTCTGGTCGTTGCTGACCGCCGGGCGCACCGCCACCCGCACCATCACGTTCTTCGATCCCGCTCCGTTCCGGTCCCGGATCGCCGCCGAGTGCGACTTCTCCCCGTTGGCCGAAGGCCTCAGCCCGCAACAGGTCCGGCGGATGGACCGTGCGGCGCAGTTCGCCGTGGTCGCCGCGCGGGAGGCCTGGATCGACAGTGGACTGGAGTCCGGCGACCTGGCGCCGGAGCGGCTCGGCGTGAGCATCGGCAGCGCCGTCGGCTGCACGATGGGCCTGGAGGAGGAGTACGTCGTCCTCAGCGACGGTGGCCAGGAATGGCTGGTGGACCCCGAATACCGGGTCCCGCAGCTGTACGGCTACATGGTGCCGACCACCATGGCCGTCGAGGTCGCCTGGGACCGGGGCGCGCAGGGACCGGTCGGACTGATTTCTACGGGCTGCACGGCCGGACTCGACGCGGTGGGCCACGCCGCGCAGCTCATCCGCGAAGGCTCGGCGGACGTCGTGGTCGCCGGCGCGACGGACGCGCCGATCTCGCCGATCACCGTCGCCTGTTTCGACGCCATCAAGGCGACCTCGCCGAACAACGGGGACCCCGGGCACGCCTCACGCCCGTTCGACCTCGACCGGGACGGATTCGTGCTGGGCGAGGGTTCGGCGGTGCTGATCCTCGAGGAGTACGAGTTCGCACGGCGCCGCGGCGGACGGGTCTACGCCGAGATCGCCGGTTTCGCCAGTCGTAGCAACGCGTTCCACATGACCGGCCTCAAGCCCGACGGACGCGAGATGGCGGAGGCGATCCGGGCGGCGATGGCGCAGGGCGGTGTCGCGCCGGAGGACATCGACTACATCAACGCACACGGCTCGGGCACCAAACAGAACGACCGCCACGAAACCGCCGCGTTCAAGCGCAGCCTCGGCGAGCGCGCGTACCAGGTGCCGGTCAGCTCGATCAAGTCGATGGTCGGGCACTCGCTGGGCGCGATCGGCTCGATCGAACTCGCGGCGTGCATGCTCGCGCTCGACAACCAGGTGGTGCCGCCCACCGCGAACCTGCACACGCCCGACCCCGAGTGCGACCTGGACTACACCCCGTTGGTGGCCAGAGCACACTCGATGGACACGGTGCTCAGCGTCGGCAGCGGCTTCGGTGGTTTCCAGTCGGCGATGCTGCTGACCCGTCGGGCGGGGGCGTGATGACCGCCGGCACCGCCACGGCGGCTCCCGTGGTGACCGGCGTCGGCATCGTCGCGCCCAACGGGCTCGGCACCGAGGCGTACTGGTCCGCGACGCTCGCCGGGCGCAGCGGAATCGGGCCGCTCACCCGGTTCGACCCCGGTCGGTACCCCAGCCGGCTGGCCGGCGAGGTGCGCGACTTCGACGCCGCCCAGCAGGTGCCGAGTCGACTGGCACCGCAGACCGATCGCTGGACCCACCTCGGTCTGGCGGCCGCGGCGATGGCGATCGACGACGCCGGAATCGAGCCGGCCGGTCTGCCGGAGTACGAGATGGCGGTGGTGACGGCCAGTTCGTCCGGCGGGACCGAGTTCGGCCAGCGCGAGATCGAACGGCTCTGGTCACGCGGGCCGCAGTTCGTCGGCGCGTACCAGTCGATCGCCTGGTTCTACGCGGCGACGACCGGGCAGATCTCGATCCGGCACGGCATGCGCGGACCGTGCGGGGTGATCTGCTCCGAGCAGGCCGGCGGGCTCGACGCGATCGGCCATGCCCGGCGCCTGATCCGCGACAACGCCCGGTTGGTGGTCACCGGCGGCACCGACGCCTCACTGTGCCCTTACGGACTGACCGCGCAGTTGTCCACCGGCCGGATCAGCGAGCGTGCCGACCCGGATCGGGCCTACCTGCCCTTCGACGCCGACGCCTGCGGTTACGTGCCGGGTGAGGGAGGCGCGATCCTTCTTCTGGAGCGGGCCGGCGCCGCGTCGGGGCGTCAGGCGCGCGGATACGGCTCCGTCGCCGGATACGCCGCCACATTTGATCCGCCGCCTGACTCGGGCGGGCAGCCGGGACTTCGCCGGGCGGCGGAACTGGCGCTGGCCGACGCCGGCGTCGCGCCGCACGACGTGGACGTGGTCTTCGCCGACGCGGCGGGCGTGCCCGAACTCGATCGGCAGGAGGCGGCGGCGATCACCGCGCTGTTCGGCGCGCGCGCCGTGCCGGTCACGGCGCCGAAGACGATGACCGGCCGGCTGTACGGCGGTGGGGCGGCGCTCGACGCCGCCACGGCCCTGTTGGCGATCCACCACTCGGTGATTCCGCCGACCACGGCGGTGCGCCAGTTGGCGGACGGCTGCGACCTCGACCTCGTACTGGGCGAGCCCAGGTTCCAGGCGGTGAAGTGCGCACTGGTGCTGGCGCGCGGCTGGGGCGGCTTCAACTCGGCGCTGGTACTCAAGGCGGTTGACCCGACACCGGATGGAGGAAGTGATGGACAAGATCAATCTTGACGACGTACGCCGGCTGCTGCGCGAGTGTGCGGGCGTCGACGACGCCGTCGACCTAGATGACGACATCGCGCATCGTGAGTTCACCGACCTGGGATACGACTCACTCGCCGTGCTGGAGGTGACCGCCCGCATCCAACAGGAATACGGCGTGAAGGTCCCCGAGGACGACGCGCACCTCCTGACGACGCCGATCAAGCTCGTCGAATTCGTCAACACCCGGGCGGTGACGGCGTAACCATGTCCGCACACACCGAGAACGCAGTCGTCATCAGCGCGCCGATGGAGCTGGTCTGGACGATGACCAACGACCTGGAGTCATGGACCGAACTGTTCAGCGAGTATGCGGCCGTGGAGATCCTCGAACGTCGCGAACAGACGGTCCGGTTCCGGCTCACGATGCACCCCGACGCCGCCGGAAACGCGTGGAGCTGGGTCTCCGAGCGGACCCCGGACCCGCAGACCCGCACGGTCCGTGCCTACCGCGTGGAACCCGGCTGGTTCAAGTACATGAACCTGTTCTGGGAGTACCGCGAGGTCGACGAGGGCGTGGAGATGCGCTGGGTCCAGGACTTCGAGATGAAGCCGGCCGCGCCACTGGACGACACCGCCATGGCCAACAACATCAACCGCAACAGCGTGGTGCAGATGGAGCGGATCCAGGGCCTGGTCGAGAAGGCGGCGGCGGAGTTCTCGTCCGGCACCGAGAGGTGAACCACCGTGGAACAGGGGCTCGTGCCGCTGATGCTGCTGGCGAACGGGATCGCCTCCGGCGTGATGGTCTCCACGGTGATCGGCCTGGCACCGATGAGCCTGGCGGTGCCGTACGAGACCTACGTGCGCACCATCCAGTTCCTCTGGAAGCGGTACGACCCGTTGATGCCCATCCTGAACGCGCTGGCCTGCGTTCTCGCCCTGCTACTCGCGTTCACCGCCACCGAGACCGTGGCCCGGCTGCTCTTCGGCGCCGGGGGCGTACTCCTCCTCGTGGTGATGGCGATCTCGGTCGTCAAGAACGTGCCCATCAACCGCTACGTGATGTCACTGGATCCGGGGGCGCGGCCGGCCGACTGGACGGCCGTCGACCCGCGGGTGCGGTGGCGGAACTGGAACCTGGTTCGCACCTCGCTGGCTCTGGTGGCGCTCGGCGCGAACCTCACCGGTGCCGGGACGCTGCTGTGAACGCGGCGGACGGACGGCGCCCGACCTCGACACCGTCGGTTCGCAGGAGGGAACAGGTATGAGCGTCGCTGGCAAGAAGATTCTGGTGACCGGTGGTACGCGTGGCATCGGCCGGGAGGTCGTCCGCTCCTTCGCGCTGGCCGGCGCGGAGGTGATCACCTGCTACCGCACCGAGGGCCCCGCGGTCGACACGCTCGTCGAGGAGCTCAAGGAGATCGACGGCGATCACAGCGTGGTGCGCGCCGACGTCACCAGCGCCGAAGACGTGGCGGCGCTCGTGGAGCAGTGCCGGGTCCGGTTCGGTCGCCTCGACGCGGTGGTGAACAACGCCGGCGTGATCAGCCACGTGCCGTTCGCGGACCTGCCGATCGACGAGTTCCGGCGGGTCATCGACAGCAACCTGACCGCCGCCGCGCGGGTCATCCAGGCGGCGCTGCCGCTGCTCGGCGAGGGTGCCTCGATCATCAACGTCGGATCCCGCGTGGCGACCGTCGGTATTCCGCTGCGGGCGCACTACACGGCCGCGAAGGCCGGGCTGACCGGCCTGACCCGCTCGCTGGCGAAGGAACTGGGGCCTCGGGGCATCCGGATCAACGTCGTAGCGCCGGGGCCGGTCGAGACCGAAACCGCGACGCCGCCGGCGGTGCTGGAGCGTTACCAGCGGCTCATCCCGCTCGGCCGGCTCGGCCGCGGCAGTGAGATAGCCGCCGTCGTGGTCTTTCTCGCCAGCGACCTGGCCAGCTTCGTCAACGGCGAGACCATCAACGTCGACGGAGGTATCTGATGTCGGGCGCGAACGGACCGAACGACGCTGAGGGCATCCCGTTCCGGGTGTTGCTGCGGATGGAGATCCACCCCGGGATGGAGCACGAGTTCGAGCAGACCTGGCACCGGGTCGGCAGCGCGATCGTCACCCATCCGGCCAACCTCGGCCACTGGCTGTCCCGCGGCGCCGAGGACAAGTCGGTGTACTACGTGGTCAGCGACTGGGTCGACGAGGCGCGGTTCCGCGAGTTCGAGAAGAGCGAGGCGCACGTCAAGCATCGCGAGCAACTGCACCCGTACCGCTCGAAGGGTTCGATGACCACGATGCGGGTGATCTACGGGATGACCGGCGCGGCATCGCGATGAGCGCGCGGGTACGGGTTCTCCTCTACGCCGTCGCACCGGACGGCGAGGCGGTCACGGCCACCTACCACCGGGTCTCGACGGAGCTCGCCGGCACCGCCGGCCTGCTCGGCAACGAACTGCTCCGCTCGGTCTACGAGCCGGAACGGTTCATCGTGATCAGCGAGTGGGAGAGCCTCGACGCGTTTCGCGCGTGGGAGCGCGGCTCCGCGCACCGCGCCACCACGGCGCCGTTGCGGGACTTCCACGACACGTCGCGGGGCAGCGCGTTCGGCCTCTACGAGGTGACGGCGGCGTACCGCGGCGACGACGTTCCACTCCAGCGCTCCTCGAGCACCTGACAACCCTGGTTCGCGACGATAGCAACGCCGACCACCCGGAGATCGGACGGATGAGGTCATGAACGGGCAACTCCCACTCGCAGGAAAACGTGTGCTCATCACCGGCGGCACCCGGGGCATCGGCCGCCGCACCGCCCTGGCCTGCGCAGGCGCGGGCGCCCAGCTGGTGGTGTGCTTTCGCCACGACGAGGAAAGCGCCGACGAACTGCGGCGCGAGCTGGACAAGGAGGGCGGCCCGCACCGGGTGGTCCGGGCCGACATCACCAGCCCAATCGATGTGGACGATTTGATCGAGGAGTGCCGCGACGCCTTGGGTGGCCTGGACGGCGTGGTCAACAACGCCGGCGTCGACGGTCACGCACCGATCGAGAAGCTCACCCCCGAGGAGTGGGCGCGGGTCCTCGACGCCAACCTGACCGGCGCCTTCCTGGTGAGCCAGGGGGCGCTCAAGCGCCTCACCGACAACGGGTCCATCGTCAACATCGGTGCTTCCGTCGCGTTGCGCGGCCGACCGGGCGGGGCACACTACGCCGCGTCCAAAGCCGCGCTGCTGGGACTGACCCGGTCGCTGTCGAAAGAGGTCGGCCGCCGCGGCATCCGGGTCAACACCGTGGCGCCGGGCGTCATCGAGACCGGGCCCGACGACGGCCCGCCGCCCGAGATGGTCGAACGCATCAAGGCGATGACCGCGCTCGGGCGCCTTGGCACGGCCGAGGACGTGGCGGCGGCGGTGCTGTTCCTGGTCAGCGATGCATCGAGGTACGTCACCGGTACGACGCTCAACGTCGATGGAGGAATGTAGTGCCTTACGCCGCGATCACCTATCACGTACAGCCGGGCCACGAAGACGAGATCGCCGAGATCTTCGCCAACTTCCGCCGGGTCGACACGCCCGTCATGCGCGACGACGACGGCAACGAAGTGGGCAAGTTGCTGGGCACCGCGGTTTTCATCAAGGACGACGTGATGGTCCGGATGATCCACTACTCTGGCGACTTCCGCGCGATCGGCCGCCACATGGCTACCCAGCGGGGCGTGCACCTCCTCGAGGAGAAGCTGGCCCCCTACCTCGCGATACCGCGCGACTCGCGTACCCCGGAAGGGTTTCAGCGGTACTTCCGCGACGCCACGATGCGGTGCATCTCACAACTGTCCATCGACACACACGTCGCCGAGGACCGGGTGCCGTGAGCGTCCCCCGGCTGGCGGTCATCGGGCTGGGCAACATGGGCGGTGGGATGGCCCGCCGCCTGCTCGGCGCCGGCTTCCCGATCGCCGTACACAACCGCACCCGGGCCAAGGCGGAGCCGCTGCGCAGTGCCGGCGCGACCGTGCTGGAAACGCCGACCGAGGCCGCCAGAGCAGCCGACGTGGTGCTGCTGAGCCTGAGCGACGAAGCGGCGGTGGATCAGATCCTGTTCGGCCAGCTGCTGGAGCACCTGCGGCCGGACACGATCGTGATCGACACCTCCACCGTGTCGCCCGCGTACGCCCGCGAGGCCGACGCCCGGCTACGGTCGCGCGGAATCCGCCGGGTCGAAGCGTGCGTGGTCGGCAACCCGCCCATGGCGCTCGCCGGCCAACTGCGTGTCTTCACCGCCGGCGAGGAGGGCGACGCGCACGAGGTGCGTGACGTCCTGGCCGCGATCGCACAGGAGATCCGGCACCTGGGCCCGGCCGGCCAGGCGAGCATGCTGAAGTTGGCGTTCAACCTGCTGCTCGGCGCGCAGACCGCCGCGCTGGCGGAGGCGGTCGCCTTCTGCGAGCAGCGTGGCCTCGACCGGGACCTGGTTCTCGCCGCGATCATGAACAGTGGCTGGCGATCGCCGGTGCTGCAGTTCCGGGCCGACTTCATGCGCAACCGCCGATACGACCCGGCTGGCTTCCGGGCCAGCCTGATGGCGAAGGATCTCGACCTCATCACCACGGAGGCAGCGCTGGGCGATCTGCGACTTCCGCTGACGGAAACAGCCGGTCGGCTGTTCCACGAGGCTGCGGAGCGTGGGCTCGGCGAGCAGGACGCCGCCGTCGTGGCGGAGATCGTGGCACCGGCGTCGCCGGTGCGGTCCACCGGAGACGTCGTGGTCGCTCCGGTCAACTGAGCATTGGCAGGAGGGGTCATGATGGAGGTCGGCATCGGTCTGCCGTCCACAGTGCCCGGTGTGACCGGCGCACGGTTGCTGGAGTGGGCCCGCCGCGCCGAGGAGACCGGCTTCGCCAGTCTGAGCGTGCTGGACCGCCTCGCGTACGACAACTACGAGCCGCTCATCACGCTCGCGGCGGCGGCCGCGGCGACCGAACGGATCCGGCTCACCACCACCGTGCTCCTCGGCGGATACCGGTCCAACGGCATCGCGGTGCTCGCCAAGCAGCTGGCCACGCTGGCCCATATCTCCGGCGGACGCCTCGTGCTCGGCGTGGGGGCGGGCGACCGCGCCGACGACTTCGAAGCGAACGGGGTGCCGTTCAGGGTGCGGGGCCGACGCCTCGATGCCCTGCTCACCGAGATGTCGCGGCTGTGGAACGGCGAGACGGCGTTGGGCCCGCGACCGCCGGGCGGTACGGTGCCGGTGCTGGTGGGCGGCCACTCGCCGTACGCGATGCACCGGGCGGCGACATACGGCAGCGGCTGGATCGCGGGCGGCAGCTCCGCGACCCCCTACCCGGAGCTGGTCCGCCGGCTGCACGCGATCTGGGCCCAGCACGGCCGCGACGATCGGCCCCGCCTGGTGAGCCTCGGTTACGCCTGCTTCGGGCCGGACGCGAGAGCCGAAGCCGAGGCGTACCTCAAGCCGTACTACGCGCACGCCGGTCCGCACGGCGCCCGGGTCCTGGCCGGCGTGCTGACCGAGCCGGCACAGCTGCGCGACCACCTCGCCAAGCTCGCCGAGTCGGGCTGTGACGAGACGATCCTGTTGCCCTGCACCACCGATCCCGCTCAGGTCGAGCTCATCGCCAAAGCGATCGGCTGACATGTCCGCCGCCGAACTGCTCGGCCTGACGGTGATCATCGGTAGCGGGCTGACCGCCGGTGTGCTGTTCGCCGTAGCGCTCAGCGTGGTGCCGGCGCTGCGCACCATGCCCCCGAGCACCTACGTGTACGTGCACCAGCGGATCGGTCGGCACTGGGATCCCACCATGCCGCTGATCGTGCTCGGCTCCACGGTCGTCGACCTGGTGCTCGCGTTCGTCGTGGCCGAACCGGCGGCCCGGCTCGGGTTCGTCGTCGCGGCCGTGCTGCTGCTCGCCGTCTCGGTTGTCTCGCACTTCTGCAACGTGCCGCTCAACCGGACGGTCAAGGTGCTCGACCCGGAGTCGATCCCGGTCGACTGGGAGGACCCGCGCCCGATCTGGCGGCGCTGGCACCTGCTGCGGACCGGGCTCGCAGTTCTCGCCCTCGCGGTCAACGCCTTCATGGTCATCCTGTTGCTCTGACGGCATGCGGCCCACCTGGCGCACCTCGTGGACCGCCGGGGCGGGTCTGGTCACCCCCCGTTCCAGACCCGCCCCGGTGCCGTCAGATCGACCGTTGGTAGCTGCGGAAAGCGCGGGCCGACAGGTAAGCGAGAACGCCGGCGAAGAGCGCGAGGTAGAGCATCCGGGTGCCGATGAGCGCCCAGTCCACATCGGCCTCGATCGTCTGCCGGCCGATCTCGACCGCCCAGTTGACCGGGTTGAAGCGGGCCGCCGCCTGCATCCAGCCCGGCATCAACGTCTCCGGGAGGAACATCGCTGACAGGAACGACAGCGGCAGGAGCAGGAAGTTGACCGCGGCGACCACCGACTCGTCGCGACGTACCAGCAGCGCGATGAGGTTCGACAGCGCCGCGAACGCCGCGCCCAGCACCACCGCGCCGAGCAGGAACACCAGCATGACCCCCAAGCCGCCCTCGAACCGGGCGCCGACCGCGAAGCCGAGCCCGATGATGATGACCGCCTGGATGATGGTGATCACCGCCTGGTAGCCGAGGCCGCCGGCGATCAGCGCGGCACGGCTGGCCGGCGAGACCAGGAACCGGTCCATGATGCCGCGGTCCATGTCCTGGATGTAGGTCATCCCACTCCAGCCGTTGGCGAACACGGCGGTCATCACCACGATGCCCGGCGTGAGGTAGGCGATGTAGGAGGCACCGGTGAAGCCGGGCAGGTCGGCGACCCGCTTGAACAACTCGCCGAACAGCAGCAGCCAGACGATCGGCTGAACCAGGGTGACCGCGATCCAGTACGGCTGGCGGGCGAGCGCGCGCAGGTGGCGGACGCTGATCTGCCGGGAGTTGGCGAGCGCGACGGTCATCGGGGAACCTCGTTTCCGGTGTTGTGGAAAGCGCGGCCGGTGTAGCGGAGGTAGACGTCGTCGAGGGAAGGCCGGGAAACGGTAGCGGCCGCGACCGTGGCGCCCGCGGCCGTCAGCGCGGCCAACGTCGCCGGCAGCGCGGTGGCACCGTTGCCCACCCGGGCACGCAGGACGCGCCCGTCGATCTTGATCTCGCTCATCGCGTCGTCCTGATCGGACAGCACCCGGTTGACCAGTTCCGCGTTCGGTGGCTCGGCGAACTCGAACTGCACCGTGTCGCCGCGCAGCTCGCCCTTGAGCTCCTCCGAGGTGCCCTCCACGACGACCTTGCCCGCGTCGACGATCGCGATCCGGTCGGCCAACCGGTCCGCCTCGTCGAGATAGTGGGTGGTCAGCAGGACGGTCAGCCCCTCGTCGGTGGCCAGCCGGGAGATCTCCTGCCATATCTCCGCCCGGGCCTCCGGATCGAGCCCGATGGTGGGTTCGTCGAGGAACAGCACCGACGGCCGGTGGAGCAGGCCCATCCCCACGTGCAGCTTGCGCTGCATGCCGCCGGAGTACGTCCGGACCAGCCGCCCGCCCTCGGCGGTGAGGTGGAACTGGTCCAGCAACTCGGCGACCCGCTGCTTGAGCGGGGCACCGCGCAGGCCGTAGAGCTGGCCCTGCAGGGTGAGGTTCTCGACGCCGGTCGCCTCCGGGTCGACGGCCGACTTCTGCGACACGTAGCCGATCGCGCGCCGGACCTTGTTCGGCTGACGCCCGACGTCGTGCCCGGCGACGGTCGCCCGGCCGGAGTCCGCGCGACTCAGCGTCGTGAGGATCTTCACGGTCGTCGACTTGCCTGCCCCGTTGGGTCCGAGCAGCGAGAAGATTCCCCCGGCGGGCACGGAGAAGGTCAACCCCTGCAGGGCGCGGACCTCACCGTACGACTTGACGAGGTCCTCGGCCTCGATGGCGAACCCGCCAGTGCTTTTCTGCTCCACGGAGCGTGCAGGCGCTTGGTGGATCGTCACGGTTCTCCATTCCTCTCGGGCTCGTCGCCCGCGAGGGGATTCCCGGGGCCGTCACCACAAGATTTCTCGGGCACACTGGCGTGAACTGAGAATGTGCGCGTGGACTCCGGTAGGCGCCGCGCCGTCAGCCGACTTCGGCCTGCGCAGCACCGTAGGGCAGCGGCATAACGTCGCTGACCGCGCTGTTCGCCGGCGCCGTTGCCAGCAACTCGTGCACCCGGGTCCACCATTCGGTGCCTTCCAGGGCGCCGGACTCGATGTCGTCGGCCAAGCCGGCGGAGAACTCCAGCTCGGCCCGGCGCAGCGCGATCCGGTATTCCCCTTCGATCGCGAACAGCCGCGCCCGCGATCGCTCCCTCGCGAGCCGACACCCCTCCTCCAGCCGGACGATCTCCTGCTCCAGCTGCTGGCACCGGGCACGGAGCAGGACCACCACATCGGACGGCGGTATCACCGGCATGAGGGACAGGCCGGCCTCGAACTGGGTGAACTCCTTCGCCGGCTTGCTGAGCAGCTCGGTGAGCCACTCGACGAGCTTCTGCCGGCCGGCGACGGTGATCCGGTACACGGTCCGCTCCGGCCGCCGACCCTCGCGCGACACTTCCTGCGCATCGATCAACTCCCGTTGCTGCAGGGTGTCGACGACGGTGTAGAGCGATCCGTAGTTGAGCTTGATGCTCTCGTCCGTGCCCCGCTCGCGAAGCGTCGTGGCCATCTCGTATGGATGCATCGGCCGCTCCGCGAGGCAGGCGAGGACGGCCAGGGCCAGCGGGTTGGTCAGCTTGGACGGCGGCATGGGTGTGGTGCTCCTCTAGGCGAATACTTTACACCGAGTACTCTACGTCGGAGAGTCAACGGCCACCAGCTACGTAGACCACGTCACCGGTGACGTTGCCGTTGGCCCAGGACCCGAAGAAGCACACCACGCGGGCGACCTCCTCCGGCGTGGAGAACCGCAGGTGCGGCAACTTCCGGTCGAGGATTTCACGCGCCCGGGCGGGTCCGGCGTGACGCACCTCCGCGGCGAGGTCGTCGGGCAGTTGCTCGCGCAGGAGGCGGTCGGTGACGGTGGGGCCTGGGGCGACGACGTTGCACAGGATGCCGTCGGTGACCAGTTCGGTGGCGAGTGTCCGGCTGAGCCCATGGATCGCGCTCTTCGCGGCGACGTATCCCTCGTTGCCCGCCCGGCCGTGCCGGACCAGGCTCGCCGAGAGCAGCACGATCCGGCCGCCGCCGCGCTCTTTCATGGTCGGCAGCACGTCCCGCACGGTGTGGAACTGCCCCTCGACCTCGTGCAGCTCCGTCCGCCACTTCTCTATCGGTACCTGCTGGAACGGGACGCCGTGCCGACCGGGCGCGCCGGCGGTAGAGGCACACGCGACGAGCACGTCGATTCCGCCCCAGTCGGTGATCACCTGCGAGACCGCGGCGCGGATCGACACGGGATCGGTCAGGTCGTACCGCACGACCATGGCCGTACCGCCGCCGCCTTCGATGTCGGCCGCGACCTTCTCCGCCGCGTCGCGCCCGTCGCGGTACGTCAGTGCCACGCGGGCGCCCTCTTCGCCGAGCATCCGGGCGGTCGTCGCGCCGATGCCGCCGCTGCCGCCGGTGAGGAACACGACCTTTCCGTTCAGCCCCAGATCCATCCGGTCCTCCGTCGTACGCCGCCCAAGTTGCGCCCATGCTGAGCCAACGGATTGGACGAGTCCTCGAGTCACAAGCAACACCGGAAGGGTTGAGCGGGTCTCCAACCGGCCACGACGCGGCATTGCCAACCTTCATGGCGGTATCGAGTTCTCGTCGCTTTCGGATTGGGTCGCCCATGAGTTTCGAGGAAACCTTCGCCCCCGTCCCGATCTGCGCCGGTGCCCCACAGGTGGGTCCACCGGAGGTCCAAGCCGTGATGGATCTCGGCTGGGCATGGTGGGGCAGCGGCGTCGTCCGTGCCGCCGCGATGTTGCGGATCGCCGACGCGGTCGGTGACGAACCAGCCGACGTCGCCGACATCGCCGAACAGGTCGGCGTCGACCGCGACGCACTCGCCCGGCTGATGCGCGCGCTCGTCGCGTACCGGATCTTCCGCCAGACGGCGCCCGGCCGCTACGAACACACCGCCGGATCCCGCGCCCTGCGCTCCGACCACCCGTCAAGGGTGCTGGACATCATGCTCACCGGCTCCACCTGGAGCTGGGAGATGTGGAACCTGCTGCCCGAGTCGGTGCGCACCGGCGAGGCGGCGTTCCAGAAGCGCTACGGCAAGGATCTCATCCGGTTCTTCGCCGAGGACGATCCCGAAGCCGGAAAGCTCACGCACCGCGGATATTCCGCCCAGGCGGGGGCGCTCAACCCGAAGCTCGTCGACGCCCTCGACGTCACGGGCGTGCGCACCGTGGTCGACGTGGGCGGCGGGTTCGGCACCCTGCTGCGCGCGGTGCTCGAGCGACACCCGCAGCTCAACGGCGTGCTCTACGACACCGAGAACATCCTCGCCAACGCCGACCCGGTGCTGCGCGAGGGCCCGATCGCCGCCCGCTGCCGCCGGGTCGCCGGCGACTGCACCGACTCGGTGCCGGCCGACGCCGACCTCTACCTGTTCCGCCAGGTCCTGCACATGTGGGACGACGACACGTGTGTACGGGTGCTGAGCAACTGTGCGAAGGCGGGCCAGCCCAACGGTCGGGTGGTGTTGTACGAGCACCTCGTCTCGGACCCGCCGGAGAACCCGTTCGACGCCCTGATGGACCTGCACATGCTGCTGGTCATGGGCGGGCGCGAACGGAGCCAGCAGGAGTACGCCGACCTGTTCGAGCGAGCCGGCCTCCGCTTCAAGGCGGTCACCCCCACCGGCACACCGTTGCGCATCGTCGAGGCGGTCATCCCGGCCTGAGTCACCCGACATCGTCCAGGAGGTCCAGGAAACATGAACGAAAACGTCGCCGTGCAGCCGGACGCGAGCAAGATCGTCGAGCTGGGCATGGCATTCTGCGGGTCGAAGGTAATGCTCAGCGCGGTCGAACTCGGGCTGTTCACCGTGCTGCACGAGGGTGCGCAGACGGAAGAACAGCTGCGGAGGCGCCTCGAACTGCACGGGCGCGGCGTCCGCGACTTCCTCAACGCGCTCGTACGGATGGGCCTGCTCGCGCACACCGGCGAGTCGTTCGCCAACACGGAACTGTCCGACCGCTACCTCGTCCGTGGCGCGTCGACCTACATGGGCAGCTTCCTCGACCGGGCCAACCGGGTCCTCTACGGAGCGTGGGGCAACTTCACCGACGCGCTGCGCACCGGCGAGGCCCAACTCGACCAGGTACGCGCGCGCGGCAACATGTTCAGCAACCTGTACGAGAACCCGGACGCGATGCGTGACTTCCTCGCGATGATGGACGGGCTCAACAGCATCCTCGGTCCCCTGCTGGCCCGGGCCTTCGACTGGTCCGGCCACCGGTCCGTGGTCGACATCGGCGGCGCGCGCGGCAACCTGGTGGCGTCCCTGATCAAGGCGCACCCGCACCTCGAGGCGACGGTCTTCGACCTCCCGCCGGTCGAGGCCGCGTTCACCGAGCACATGGCTGCGATCGGCTTGGCCGACCGCACCACATTCCGCGGCGGGGACTTCTTCTCCGACCCCCTTCCCGAGGGTGATGTGCTGATCATCGGTCACGTTCTGGAGGACTGGAACAACGAACAGCGCCAATTGCTGCTGAAGAATGCCTATGCGGCGGTACGACCTGGCGGCGCACTGCTGGTTTACGATCCGATGCTCGACGACGAGCTGAGCGGCCTGACGAACCTGCTGACCAGCCTCACCATGCTGGTGGCGACGCGCGGCGGTGGCGAATACACCTCGGTCGACTGCCAGCGCTGGCTGCGCGAGGCCGGTTTCCAGGACACCTCGGCCGCCGCGCTCGGCAGCAGCGACATCCTCGTGGTCGGACGCAAACAGCGCTAAGTGGAATCAGTGCGGTGGGAACCCCCGGCTCCCGGGGGTTGCCGCCGTATATAACATTGACCGTGACCGTAGCCGCGACGTCGTTGACCGCCGCCAATCGCCTGACGGGATCGGAAACCTCATCACATGTACGGAACACTGCTCCAGGTTGACTTCCAGGTTTCGATCTTTCTCTTTCTCGTCTGGCTGGCCACCACCGTCGCGACCAGGTTGCTGACCACCCGATCGACGCAGAGACGAATGCGCAGGTGGGCCCGAATAAGCCTGGTGCTGGCCGCGGTCGGGCTGCTGCTGACCGCGGCCCGGTGGGTGTTCACAGCAGTGCTGGCGAGCAGTTTCGGTTGGCAGATCATCGCCGACCGCAAACTCCTCACCGTCGTTCTCGCCACGGTTCCGGCGATCGTCGTCGCGCTGTTCACCGTGCCCCGGCTGTTGCGCATGGCGCGGACGGCGGCGCCGGACTCCGCACCGTCGGCGGAGGCACGGGCCGCAGCGACGTCACTGTGGACCCTGGTGCCCGTACGGGTGGCGTTGGTCGGCACGGCTCTCGGCCTCTTCGAGGTGTTTCTGCCCCCGGCCCGGCTCGGTCCCGTGTTCCTGCTGACGGTCAGCGTGCTGCTCGTGCTGGCCGTCACGCTCCTGTGGTGGGCACACCGACGGCGCGCGGCCGGCGTGCCCCGTGCACCGCGCGGCCGGCGGATCGCCGTGCGGGCCGCGGTCACGGCCGTCGTCCTGGCGGCCGGCGCCGCGGTGTTCGTCACGTCGATGCGCGCCAGCGCGTTCCCCGACACCTACAACATGATGCAGGGCGTCACCGAGTTCGGCGGTGGTTCCACCTTCCCGCAGACCCATGAAGGCGGCATCAGCGTCGAGACGCTCACGGGCCCGCGGGACCGCCAGCCGGACCGGTCGTTCACGCTCACCGCCCAGGCGGCCAAGGTTCCGCTCACCTCGGGGGCGACGGTCGAGGCGTGGACGTTCAACGGTCAGGTGCCGGGGCCCGAGCTGCGGGTTCGCGAAGGCGAACTGGTGGAGATCAAGCTCGTCAACAACATTCCCTCGGTGCCGGTCACCATCCACTGGCACGGCGTCGACGTGCCCAACGCCGAAGACGGCGTTCCGGGCATGACGCAGAACGCGGTGCGCACCGGCCAGACGCACACCTACCGGTTCGTCGCCGACGAGGTCGGCACCCGGTGGTACCACTCGCACCAACTAGCGTCGGAGCAGGTGGGACGCGGACTGTTCGGTGCACTGGTCATCGAGCCCCGCACGGTGCAGCGGCCGGTGGACGAGGACATCGCCGTTCCGTTCCACATCTGGGATGCGTCCAGCGGCGCCCGGCGGGCCTTCGGCGCGGCGGATGCACTCGAACGCCGGCAGATGGAGGCCGGCCGGCGGGTGCGGCTGCGCCTGATCAACACCAGCAACAAGCCGGCGACCTTCACGCTGACCGGCACGCCATACCGCGTCACCGCGCTCGACGGCACCGACGTCAACGGGCCCACCGAGGTGAACGGTTATCAGCTGCCTTTGAGCGCGGCGGGCCGTTACGACCTCGAGTTCGTGATGCCGTCACGACCGGTGCGCCTGGCCGAGCTGGGCGACGTCTCCCACGGCCTGCTCCTCCAACCGGACGGCGCCGGCGACGTCGCGCCCGACACCGAGGGACCGGTCTTCGATCCGACGGCGTACGGCAGCGCCAGCGACACACCGTTCAACGCCTCAAGTTCTTTCGACCGGACGTTCAACCTGGTGCTCGACGACTGGCTGGGTTTCTACAACGGCAAGTTCGCGCTGCGGCAGACGGTCAACGGGCGGGTCTTCCCGAACGCGCCGGTCCACATGGTCCGCGAAGGTGACCTGGTGAAGATGCGCTTCGTCAACCGTGGCACCGAGAACCACCCGATGCACCTCCACGGCCATCACATGCTCGTGCTGTCGCGCAACGGTCAGCCGGTCACCGGAAGCCCCATGGTGATGGACACGCTCAACGTCGCGCCGGGTGAGGCGTGGGAGGTCGGCTTCCGCGCCGACAACCCGGGACTGTGGATGGACCACTGCCACGACTTCGTGCACACCCAGCTCGGCATGGTGCTGCACCTCGCCTACGAGGGCGTCAGCACGCCGTACATGCTCGGGGAGCACGCGCACAACCATCCGGAGTGAACGGACGGTGCGGGCGTCAGTTCGGCTTGCCGCGTTCCGGAACGGCGCCCGCCATGCTGTTCGGTTGTCCGCTCGGCGACGCGATGAGGAACGCGGCGGCGGCCTTGTTGACCGCGTCGATGCGCGAGACGGCGCCGAGCTTGACGAAGATGTTGCGGAGGTGACGCTTGATGGTCGCCTCCGACACCCGCAGGTGCGAGGCGATCTGGACGTTGCTCAGGGCAAACGAGACGAGCTCCAGAACCTCCAGCTCGCGCGGTGACAGCAGATTCTCGTTGCGACTGGCTATGCGCGGGAAGGACTGTTGCGAAAGCAGTAACAAAATGTTGTCGTTCTGCACACATGTCTCGTGTATGGCAGAAATGAGCAGTGACCAGCCGACACTCTTCACGAGATAGGCCCTGATGCCGATCAACACCAGCACACCCAGGAGGTGCGGATTGTCGTTCGTCGTCAGCACGACGATCCGCGATTTCGGCGACATCTCACGGATCTTGCGCACGGTCGGCGTGACCCGGTCCTGCCACATGTCGATATCGAACAGCACCACGTCGGGTTGTTGCAGAGCCACCTCGGAGATCGCGCTGTCGCTGTCGCCGGCCTCGCCCACGACGCGCAGCGACGCCTGCGCCTCGAGCACGGCCCGCATGCCTTTGCGGACGAGCGCGTACCCGTCGACCAGCACAACCGTCTTCGCGACGTCGTGCGCCGGGACGGCACGCTTATCGGCCGGGCCCGAACCCCGATGTCCATCCGCCCGGGCATGGCCCGGCGTCTCCCCCATCGCCATTGCGTCCCCCCGCATCATCTGCGTGATTCGATATCATAGATCAGCGGAAGCCGCTGGGGCGGCGACGTAGGGTCACGCTCGGCCGGAGATGGCAAGCTCCGGGTCCGGAATCGGTCCCTTTCGGACCGAGCTGCGACGATACACCTCTGGCAGCGTGTCGGGTTCATCGCATGCGCAAGCGCGTACCCGTGCGGCAGATAGTGAGTCAGCTATCCACCGGTCGCCAGGCGATCGGCACCTCGACCGGGCGCGGGAAAGCCACGTGTACGTTCCACGTGATCTGTGCTTCCGGCAGGGTCAACCGCAGCTCCGGCAAGCGGTTGAGCAGGCCGTCGAGCGCGATCTCAAGCTCCATCCGGCCGAGCGGCATGCCGATGCAGTGGTGGATGCCGTAGCCGAATGCGATGTGTGGATTCGGTGCCCGGGTCGGGTCGAAGCCGTCCGCCGAAGCGAAGACGGACTCGTCCCGGTTGGCCGAATTGATCATCGGCAGCACGGCGTCACCAGCGTGAATCATGACGCCGGCGATCTCGACGGTCTCGGTGGCGATCCGTAGCGCCCCCAGTCCTCCGCCCGCCTGCGACCGGCGAAGGCACTCGTCGACGGCCGTGGTCAGCAGACTCGGGTTCTCACGTAGCCGGTGCCGCTCCTCGGGCCAGCGCATCAGGGCGAGCACGGCGTGCACGATCTGCGCGGTCGTGGCGTGGTATCCCGCTCCCAGCAGCGTGTATCCGAAGGCCAGCAGTTCCTCGGTGGTGAGCCGGTCGCCCTGGTCCTGCGCCAGGACGAGGGCGGTCAGCAGATCGTCGGCCGGTTGCGCCCGCTTCGCCTCGATGAGGGTGAGCAGATAGTCGCTGAGCTGCCGCCGTGCGTCCAGGACCTGTTGCTCGGCGCTGCGGTGGAAGCTGAGCATGACGTCGGTCCACTCGCGGAACTGCGGAACATCCGCTTCCGGGACACCGAGGATCGCGCAGATCACGGCGATCGGCAGCGGCTGGGCGTACGCGGAGATGAGGTCGGCCGACGACCCGTCCTTCACCATCGCGGTCAGCAGGTCGTCGGAAATGCGCTGGACGGTCGGCCGCAGTCCTTCCATCGCACGCAGCCCGAACGCCTTGGCCACCAGGCCGCGCAACCGGGTGTGCTCGGGTGGGTCCATGACGAAGATGGACTTCGAACCCTTGGCGATCGGCAGGACTCTCGGTGCGCCGGGCGCGGTGATGGCTTCCCTGCTGAACCGCCGGTCGGCGAGCACCTTCCGCACGTCCTCGTATCGGGTGACCAGCCAGGCGAGGTCGCCCGAGGGCAGGGTCACCCGCGCGACCGGCTCCTCTTGGCGCAGCTTCGCGTATTCGGCCGGTGGCTCGAGCGCATCGGCCGAGACGAACGGAAATGCGGGTGGCACGCTGTCGACAGACAAGGTCGCCTCCTCGTTGCAGGCCGGATGGCGGCCGCGCCCAGGTGAGTCACTGCGGCCAGGCCCCAGCCTCTCAACCCCGCCTCGAGGTAGGCCGAAGATCCGCTCGATACAGGCAACCGGCGGGCGACGCACGCGCGCCGCCCGCCGGTCTGATCCCTGCGGCTCCGAGGAATCAGTGCCTGCTCTGCTTCGCCAGGCGGCTGGGCCACCAGATTCGCCGACCCACGTCCAGCGACAGGGCCGGCACCAGCAGGGACCGGACGATGAAGGTGTCCAGCAGCACGCCGAGCGCGACCGCGAACCCGAGCTGGATCATCGACACCAGCGGCAGCGACGTGGCCGCGGCGAAGGTCGCCGCCAGGACGAGTCCCGCAGAGGTGATCACGCCTCCGGTCAGCACCAGTCCGCGGATCACGCCGGCCCGGGTGCCGACGTGGACGGCCTCTTCGCGTACCCGGGTGACGAGGAAGATGTTGTAGTCGACACCGAGCGCTACGAGGAAGACGAAGGCGAGCAACGGGAAGTTCGGATCGGAACCCGCGAAGTTGAACACCGTGTCGAACAGGAACGCGCTGATCCCGAGCGCCGCCGCGAACGACAGCACGACCGTCGCGATCAACAGCAGCGGGGCGACGAAAGCTCGCAACAGCACGATGAGCACCGCGAGCACCACGAGCAGCACGATGGGGATCAGCAGGTCGCGATCGCGTTCCGCGGCGTCGACCGTGTCCAGCCGGATGGCGGTGTAGCCGCCGACCTTGGCCGCGGCGTCCGGCACGCTGTCGACTGCGGTGCGCAGTCGCTCCACGGTGTCGAAAGCCGCTTGGCTGTATGGCTCGTCGGCAAGGGACACGTCGAACCGGACGAGCCCGTCCGCGGTGAGCGGTTCGCCGACCTGCGCGACGCCCTCAGTCGCCTGCAGGGTGCTGCGGAGCGGGCCGGCCGCCGCGGCCTCGCCGATCACGACGGTCGGGTCCGCCGAGCCAACCGCGAAGTGCCGACCGAGCGCCTCGGCGCCGGAAACCGACTCGGGCTTGGTGACGAAGCTGTCCTTGTCGGCGAGACCGGTGGCCTTCAGCGAGGTCAGTCCGAACGCCATCGCACCGAGCACGAGCGCCGTCACCACCCAGACCACCCGAGGCCGCGCGCCCACCACGCTGGCGATCCGACCCCAGGTCCGGTGACCCGAGGTGGCGTCGCTGCCGTCGAACGTCGGGTCGTAGCGCGGCACCGCCGGCCAGAACACACCCCGCGGCAACACCGTCATGAGCGCCGGCAGCAGGGTCATCAGGACGACGAACGCGCACGCCACACCGGCCGCCGCGACCGGGCCTAGCCCGCTGTTGGAGTTGAGGTCGGCCAGCAGCAGGAAGAGCAGCGCGATGATCACCGTCGCGGCGGACGCGAGGATCGCCGGACCGGCTCCCTTCACCGCCAGCGCCATCGCCTCGTGCTTGTCCTGGTGACTGCGCAGCTCCTCGCGGTACCGGGCGATGAGTAGCAGGGCGTAGTCGGTGCCCACGCCGAAGACGAGGACCAGCAGAATGCCGGAGCTCATCCCGTTGACGCTCACGTCGAAGTACTTGCCGAGCAGGTAGACCCCCGCCTGGGCCATCGACAGCGCCACCAGCGTGCAGGCCACCGGGACGAACCAGAGGAACGGACTCCGGTAGATGAGCAGAAGCAGGACGACGACCACGGCGAGTGCCGTGAGCAGCAGGGTGGTGTCGATGTCTCCGAACGCCTCGACCACGTCGGTCAGCGCACCCGCCGGTCCGGTGACGTATACGTCCAGACCGGACTCTCCACCGCCGACGATGTCTCTGACCTCGTTGACTTCCTTGTCGATCTCCTGCGTGTAGTGCAGCGGCAGGATCACCTGCAGCGCCTCGCCGTCCTCGGACCGGTTGGGTCCCACGATGTCACCGGCACGGTTGCCGAGTGCGCTGAGCCGGCCGATGTCCTCGCGCGCTTTGGCCTCGTCGGCGGCCGTGACGCCGCCATCGCGCTCGTAGACGATGACGGCGGGGGTCACGTCGCTCTCGAACCGGTTCTCCAGTTCGTGGACCTGCGTGGACTCCGCGTTGGCCGGAAGGAAGCTGATCGGATCGTCGTTCTGGATGCTCTCGAGCTTGCCGGCAACCGGACCCGCGACCGCGAGCAGGACCACCCACAGCCCCAGGACCAACCATTTGGTACGCCTGCCGCCGGGGAAGCGGGCCAGGCGGCCCGGATTCGGTCCGCGGGGAGCGGTGCCCGCCTCGTCCCGCGTTTCGGTCTGTACCATCCTGCGGCGTCCCTCCGTTTGCCAACCGGCGCGAATCGATTCTCAACCCCTTGCGCGGTCCTGACCGATGTGCCAGGCGCCAAGGCGGGCCATTTGTGACCTCCACCGACTCTCACAGTGTGTGACGATCGTGGCGGCCGATTCTGTTTTGAGATAAACCTTGCATTGATTCAAGTCGATTACTTTACGTCAACCAGCATGCCCACACACGCACATGCGAGCGCACCCCACTGGCCTCCGACGGCCCAGGGGTGGCCCCTTGCGAAGCATCCGGCACCATCCTTTTAAGATCATGCTCCGCGAAGAGTACTTGGTGACAAGTATTCTAGCTGGAGCAGTCATCTGTCCAGCCGCTCGACCCTCTCAATGCGCCGCCGTGTCGCCAACCAGCCCGTCCGCATCCGCATATTCCCTGTTCAGAGGGGGGCTTGCGCGCGCGGATCACCTGCGCTTCGATGCCGGCTCGGGCGAGGTCGGATCTTGGCGGCCACGACGAGGCGTCACCGTCAGTAACCATCCCGACCGTCTACGTCATGGCGCTGGAGATCGCGTCCAGAGGCCAGGGTGTCATGTGAGCCTTAAGTGCTAGCCCTAATGGGCCAACGGCCACCTCCTTGGGATAGCCCTCTTGAAGCCGATCTCAATGTGCCGTTAGCGTTTCGCTCGATCTCAGGCGGAGATCTATCCATACTCCGGCGCCGGGGGGAGTGGACATTGACATGACCCAATTCTATCTGTTAGGCGAGCTCACGGTTTTACATCGCGGGAGGAACTGCACGCCCAGCCCACCCATGGTCCGTAAGGTTCTCGCCGTACTCATGCTCGGCGCGAATCAGGTGATCCATGTCGACAGGCTCATCGAAGAGCTGTGGGACAACTCGCCACCGATGAGCGCGGTCACCACCGTGCAGACGTACATCTACCAACTGCGCCGGGCGTTCGAGGCGGCCGGCATCACCGGTCCGGCCGGCGAGGTGTTCGTCACCAAGCGGCCCGGCTACATCTTCGTCGTCGACCCGGAGCAGATCGACGTGCAGATGTTCCATCGCCTCGCCGCCGAAGGCAGCGCGCTCCTGGAGGCCAGAAAGCCGGAACGGGCCGCCGTGGTGCTACGTCAGGCGCTGGGCCTGTGGACCGGGCCGCCACTGGAAAACGTGGCGCTCGGCCGGCTTCTCGAGGCTCACGCGGTGCTCCTTGCCGAGGAGCGGCTGCGGGCGCTCGAACTCCGGATCCAGGCCGACGTGATGCTCAACCGGCACCGCGAGCTCATCGGCGAACTACGCTCGCTCACCACGGTGTACCCGCTCAACGAGTGGTTCCATGGGCAGCTCATGTCGGCGCTCAGCCGTTGCGGCCGGCGCGGCGAGGCGCTCGACGTGTACCGTCGGCTCCACGCGACCCTCAACAACGAGTTGGGACTCGATCCTTCCCCGGAGCTGCAACGCATGCAGCGCAACGTTCTCCGGGCGGCCTGAGTGGTGTCCAAGGGATCTCAAGGGGTTCACCAAACGCCCGTGAAAACGTCGGCGCATGGAATCGACATCCGCGGATACCCAGACCGGCCGTCCCTTCTCGCCACTACAGGCACTGGCCCAGCTCAACCCGTACGTCTGGTCGACTGGCCTGTTCATGCGCGGATTCGCGCTGATCAAGGCGGCGGATCACCTGGCCGACGGACCGCGCACCGCCGCCGAACTGGCGGAGGCCACGGGCACCCACGCACCAAGCCTCGCGCGTTTCCTGCGGGCGTGTGCGCTGCACGGCCTGGTGACGTGGGTCGGCAAGGACAGGTACGAACTCACCGAGCTGGGACAGCTGGTGCGCTCCGACGTGCCGTCGCTGCGCAGCTTCGTCATCGCGGTCAACGGCCCGGGCATGACCCGGGTCTGGGAGCACCTGGTCGACGTGTTGAAGACCGGCGAACCGGCGTCGAAGCAGGCGCTCGGCATGGACCACTGGGAGTGGTACGAGGCCAACCCGGAGGAAGGCCGCTACTACGCCGAGTGCAACGGCCTGCTCACCGTCGAAGCGGCGCACGTGATCGCCGCCAGCTACGACCTCTCCCAGGTGACCCGCATCGTCGACGTCGGCGGCTCACCCGGTGCGCTGCTGGCCGGAGCCCTCAAGGCGGCCCCGCAGGCGACCGGTGTGCTGTTCGACCTGCCGGCCGCCGTACGCAACGCCGAGAAGACGTTCGCCGAGCAGGGGCTCACCGACCGGCTGGAACTGGTCAGCGGCGACTTCATGACCAGCGTCCCCGAAGGCGGCGACCTCTACCTGGTCAAGAACATCCTCTGCGACCTCGACGACACGTCCGCTGCCACGCTTCTGCGCAACTGCCTGGCCGCCATGGCGCCCGGGGGACGACTGCTCCTGTTGGACTGGATCTACACCGACACCCCGTCGTTCGTGCACGCCACCGACGTCGAGTTCATGGTGCTCACCGGTGGCCGGGGACGCACCCTCGACGAGTACCGGCAGCTCCTCGTCGACGCCGGTTTCGCGCCGCCGGAGCGGGTGCAGCTGCGCGGCTTCGAGATGGCCCCGTTCATCGTGCTGGAGGCGGCACGACCCTGACAGACGTGACCGGACGCGCCCGCACGGACGCGCTACGGTCCGGCGGCCATCTGACGGACGGCGGGGACCAGCCATGCGCATCCTGTTCAGCACATGGGCCTGGCCTTCTCACCTGTATTCAATGGTGCCGTTGGCGCGGGCTTGCCAGGCCGTCGGGCACACTGTCGCGGTAGCCAGCCAGCCGGGGCTGTGCGAGGCGATCCGCCAGGCGGGGTTGCCGGCGGTCAGCGTCGGATCCGATGTGGACACCGTTTCGGTGTTTCGCGGCTTCGTGCTCGCGCCGGACCGTCCGGCCTGGACCACGGGACGTTCGTCGATCGATCCGCCCGCCGGTCCACGGCCGGCCGGTCCGGGGTCCAACGGCGGGTCGACGCGTCCACCCCGGGTGCTCGACCTGTTCGGCCGGCTCGCCGACGTGACCGCCGGCCCGTTGCTGCGGTTCGGTCGGCGTTGGCAACCGGACCTGGTGATCCACGACCCCACCGAGTTCGCGGGGCCGGTGGTCGCGTCGGCGCTGGGCGTACGCGCGATCCGCCACCTCTACGGTCTGGACCTCATGTATCAACTGCGGCGGTTCCTGCCCGCCGTGGTCGCGCCGGTGGCCGAGCGGCTCGGTGTGTCCAACGTAGACGTCGTTGACGCACCGACCATCGACCCCTGCCCGACCGACTTTCAGCTGCGGGTCGACTACCAACCAATTGTGATCCGCAACGAGCAGTACCACGGCCTGCCACAGCCGCCGTGCCGTCCACTCGACCCGCCGCGGCGACCGCGTGTCTGCATCACCTGGGGCACGACCATCGGTCGGCTCGGCGGCGCCTCGCTGCATCTGGCGGGTGACGTGGCGCGGGCGCTCGCCCCGCTCGACGCCGACCTGGTGGTCGCGGTCACCCCCGAACAGGCCAGCCTGCTCGGCGAGCTGCCGGCCGGAGTACGGGTGGTGGAGGGCACTCCCCTGAGCGCACTGCTGCCGGACTGCACGGCGGTCGTCCATCATGGCGGCGCCGGAACGACGTTGGCCTGCCTGCGCTACGGGCTCCCGCAGCTCGCCGTTCCGCAACTACCCGACCACGCTCTCCACTCGCGCCAGATGGTCGGCGCCGGGGCGGGGATCACGTTGAACCGTCAGCTCGCCACGGCCGACCGGCTCCGCGACGCGGTGGTTGCGCTGCTGTCCGAGCCGTCCCACCGGGACCGGGCCGAACAGATGGCCGACCAGATGCGCCTGCGGCCGCGGCCGCCGGACATCGCCGCACTGCTGGCGAGTTGACCGGCCGTCTCCACAGCGAAGGACGCCGGCGCCGAACTGACTCGGCGCCGGCGTCCTTTTGCCGCGTGTGTGCGGTCAGCAGTTGCTGTCCCGCAACAGTTGGTTGTACGGGCCGTCGCTCGTCGAACTCTCCTCGTGGACGTGCAGGCCGTCTTTCGGCACACCCATGAAATGGACGATCTCCTCGCTGTTCGTGGTCGTGGTGAACGCGCTGACGCCCATCCGGTAGTACAGGTCGACCAGGATCGGCTTCGGGGTGATCGCCGGCCGCTCGCCGGCACGCAGCGCCGCCATCAACACCGCGAGGTCGTAGTTGAACGGGACCGCGGGCCGTTGGTAGTACTCGTCGCTGCCCACCTGGACGACCTGAACCCCGTCGGGGACCGGGTCGGACTCCACGTGGTAGACCGGCTGGGTCAGCACGTCGTATCGGAACACGTCGTCGAGGAAGTCGGCGAACTCGGCGGGCACCTTCGGCCGGACGGCTTCGGCCCACCAGCGGTAGAGCATCCGCTTGGCGGCCGGGTCGCGGTAGAGATAGTCGATCGCCGCGCCCGGGGTGGCCGTTCCGATCGCCACGAGGTCACGCAGCGCCCCCGCGCCCGGCTCGTCGGTCTGCACCACCCACTCGTCCAACGAGAACAGCACCTGCGACTGGGTGATGCCGGCCAGTTCCCGTAGCGGCGCCCAGCTGTGCCGCAACACCGACGCGTCGGCGATCACCCGGCTCCAGAACAGGAACCGCTGCATCCGGTCGTTGTCCTCCGGGCTCATCGTGTTGTGTCTGATCACGTATTCGAAGTCGTCGTTGTCACCCCGTACCGAGATGATGCCGTACTCCTGCTTCTTGTCGGAGTAGTCGGTATTGGGCAGCAACAGCATCGGATACACGGCGATACGGGAGACGTACTTCGACAGCTTGTCGTAACCCTCCATGAAGGACTCGACCGTCTCGCCCGGCGCACCCCAGATGAGCTCGGCGTAGCATTCCAGGCCCTGCTGGTTGAGCCAGCCGACCAGGTCGTCCCATTCGTTGACTCGCATGTTCTTGCGGTTCATCTTCTCCAGCACGTTCTCGTCCAAGGACTGCAGCGCGAGAGTGAACGAACTCTTCAGCCCCGCCTGGGTCATCTTCTTGACGATGCTGTAGAACACTTTGGACTTGTTCTTGGCCCAGGAGCTCTCCAGCGCGCGCGGATAGCCGTACTGCGCGCGGATCTCGATGAGGTCGTCGATGAAGTCCTCGTCGGCTTTGAGCAGGCCGAAGTTCGCGTCGCACAGGCAGATCGTGTGCACCTGCAGCTTCGCGTAGAGCTCCACCTCCTGGCGCAGGCGTTCGCGGGAGAACGCCCGGACCCGCTGCCCGATGGCACCGCCCCAATAGCAGAACGCGCACTTGTACGGGCAGCCCCGGTTCGTCTCCATCAGCGCGACGTCGTAACGGAACCGCCCCTGGTCGTCGGTCAGGTCGATGGCGCCGGTGAGCACGGCGGAGGGAATGACGTCCAGGTCGTTGATCCGTTCCCGCGTCGCCGTCGTGACCGGCACGCCGTCTGCGCCGCGGTACGTGATTCCGGTGATGTGGCCCAGATCGTGTCGGGAATTGCCGTCCAGGTAGGCACGGAGGATGTCCGCGAAGACGAACTCGCCTTCGCCGTTGACGACCACGTCGACCTCCGGGAACATGCGGAAGATCCGCTCGCCCTGGTTCGCCACGTGGGTTCCCCCGAAGACCACCCAGCCGTCCGGCTTGAGCTGCTTGAAGGTTTCGGCGATCGCACCGAACGTGCGGAAGTTCCAGCCGAACACCGAGCAGGCCAGAACGTCCGGAACACCCTTGCGGACCAGGTCGTCCGCCATCTGCGTCTGGGTGACGCCACCGCGGTAGTTGAGGATCGTGAAGTCGGTCGCGCCCCGGATTCGCTCATCGGCAAGGGCCGTCGCCTTCAGCGATCCGGCCGCCAGCGGCATCGACTCCAGCGGCATGTCCCAGATGCCCTGTTGCAAGAAGTAAACCGATGTTTTGGCCTCGGACATGGCACACCCTTTCGGGAGATGGGCTTCCACGTACAGGCTCACAAGCGAATGTCAAGCACTGCTGAAGAATTGGTCGACGCCGCGCGTTGAGCGGTCCGCGAGCGGACCCTGCCACTCTGATCCGTGTCCGTTACCGGGACGGAGAGGACAACAGATGCGGCTCGCGGTGAATCTCAGCCACGTCGACGCGGTGGAGCAGGCCCAGGAGGCCGAGCAGCTCGGCTACGACGTCGCGTTCGCACCCGAGGGATACGTGACCGACGCGGTCTCAGTACTCGGCTACGTCGCTGCCCGAACCACCCGGATCCATCTCGCCGCGGGCGTGTGCGAGATACCGGCGCGCAGCCCGGCGATGACCGCGACCACGGCGGCGACGCTCGACCTGCTGTCCGGCGGACGGTTCCGGCTCGGCCTCGGCGTGGCCAACAGCTACTTCTCCGAGTCGTGGCACGGCACGCCGTTCACCGCGCCGCTGGCCCGCACGCGGGAGTACTTCGAGGTCGTACGGCTCGCGCTGCGCCGGGAACCGGTGCGCTACCAGGGAAACCACTTCTCGCTGCCGCGTCCCGGCGACGAGCCGTTCCGGATACACCTTCCGGGCGGTGACCGAGAGATACCCATCTACCTGGCCGCGGTCGGCCCGCGCAACCTCGAACTCGCCGGCGAGATCGCCGACGGCTGGATCGGTGTCTTCTGCACCGCGCCGTTCGTGGCCGATGCCGTGCGGCTCATCGGCAAGGGTCGCGCGAACGCCGGCCGGGACATGAACGGGTTCGACGTGGTCGTGTCCGTGCCCGTGCTCGTGGCGGACGACCCGCGCGCCGCGGCGGACCCGATCCGGGGCTACGTCGCCCGCTTCATCGGGCTCGGCGCACCCGAGCAGAACGTGTACTACGCGCACCTTCGGCGGCTCGGATACCAGACGGACGCCGACGAGGTGCTGGCCCGCGTGCGCGCCGGCGACCTCCGGGGCGCGGCCGCGCGGGTGCCGTTCGAGTTCGTCGACGAGATCTCACTCATCGGCCCGCCGCAGCGGATCGCGCGCCGCATGGCGGCGTACGCCGAGGCCGGGGTGACCACGCTCGCGCTGTCACCCTTCGCCGCGGACCCGATGGCCCGCAGGATCGCCCTGCGCGTCGCGGCCACCGTTGTCGACCAGCGTCCCGACCCGGGTCTCGAGGCCCAACCACCCGCCGCCGCAACAGAATCCCACCGAAAGGAGACACCAGGATGGCCGGTGCCGACCAGCGTAAGTTGAGCTTTCCGTTCCCTGACACGAGCGGTTCCGAGCTCCCATCGGAGTTCGCGAGGCTGCGCGAGGAGCAGCCGGTGGCGCGCGTCGTGCTGCCCACCGGCGACGAGGCCTGGCTGGTCACCCGCTACGCCGACGTGCGTGGCGTGCTGACCAACCCGCTGTTCAGCCGGGCCGCGGCGGAGGCGCCGGGCGCGCCGCGGATCGGCCACAGCGGCCCCGGCCCGCACACGATCCTGGGCATGGACCCGCCGGACCACACGCGGCTGCGCAGGCTGGTGGCACAGGCGTTCACGGCGCGGCGGGTGGAAGAGCTGCGGCCGTGGATCGAGAAGATCGCCAACTCGCTGTTGTTCGCCGTCAACGTGGCGCCCCGGCCGGTCGACCTGATCGCCACGTACACCCTCGCATTGCCGCTCAAAGTGATCTTCGAACTGTTGGGCGTCGACTACGAAGACCGCGACAAGCTGCACGCCTGGGCGGAGGTCATCTTCAGCCTCAACGCGCACAGCGCCGAGGCCGTGGCCAAGGCGCGCGGGGACCTCAACGAATACCTGCGCACGATGATCGACGCACGGCGTCGGAAGCCGACCGACGACCTCGTGTCCGCGCTCATCGCGGCGCGGGACGAGGGCGACAAGCTGTCCGAGGACGAGCTCGTCGACTTCGTGCTGATCCTTCTCACCGTCGGCCACATGAGTACGGCGAACAACCTCACCAGCGCGATCTTCAGCCTGCTACGGCACCCGGACCAGTTGGCGCGGCTGTACGAGAACCCGGAGCTCGTGCCGGACGCGGTCGAGGAACTGCTCCGCTACAACCCGTTCACCCTGACCGGCACCCAGCTGCGGGTGGCCGTCGCCGACGTCGAGGTCGGCGGTGTCCAGGTGCACGCGGGCGATGCCGTGGTGGCGGCGCTCGGCGCGGCCAACCATGACCCGTCGGTGTTCGCCGACGCCGGCACGCTCGACCTCGCCCGCGATCCCAACCCACATGTGGCGTTCGGTTACGGGGCACACCACTGCCTCGGCGCGCAGCTGGCCCGGGCGGAGATGCAGATCGGCATCTCCGCGCTGATCCGGCGGCTGCCCAACACCCTGCGCCTGGCCGTACCCGAGGACTGGCTGACCTGGCGGCTCGGGCTGACCGCCCGTTCGCTGGCCAGCCTGCCAGTGGTGTGGTGACCGGCGGGTGGCGGCTCGAGCTCGACCGGGCCGCGTGCCGTAACGCCGGCGTGTGCGTCGGCATCGCCGGCGCGTACTTCGAGCTGGACGCGGACGGGCGATCGCGTCCCCGGGCCGAGTTGGTGTCCCCGGACGACGCTGTGGTCGACGCCGCGTTCGCCTGCCCGATGGAGGCGATCAGCGTGCTGGACACGCGAACCGGACGGGTCGTCGCGCCCGGCTCACTCCACCAGACGTGACGAAAGCGAAGGAGTGCACGGCGTATGTGCGGCATCACCGGATGGGTGGACTTCCACCGAGACCTGCGCGGCGAAAGCGAGACGACGCAGGCGATGACAGACACCATGGCCTGTCGCGGGCCGGACGACGAAGGCACCTGGATCGACGTTCACGTGGCGTTCGGCCACCGTCGGCTCGCCGTCATCGACATCGAGGGCGGCCGGCAGCCGATGGTCTCCCCCGACGGCCGGGTGGCGCTGACGTTCAGCGGCGAGATCTACAACTTCCGCGAGCTGCGCACCGAGCTCGAAGGCCGGGGGCACAAGTTCCGGACCCGCAGTGACACCGAAGTGGTCCTGCACGCCTATCTGGAGTGGGGCGAGCACCTGGCCGAACGGCTCAACGGCATGTTCGCGCTGGGCATCTGGGACGGCCACCGCGAGGAGCTCGTGCTGGTCCGTGACCGGGTGGGTGTCAAGCCGCTCTACTACTTCCCCACGATGGACGGCCTCCTGTTCGCCTCGGAACCCAAAGCCATCCTCGCGCACCCGCTGGCCGACCGGACGGTCGACGCGGACGGACTGCGGGAGATCTTCGGCGGGGTGAAGAACCCCGGCGCCAGCGTGCTGCGCGGCATGCCGGAGGTGGTGCCCGGGCACGTCCTGCGGGTGTCCCGGAACGGGATCGTCGATCGCACGTACTGGCAGCTGACGGCCCGCGAGCACACCGACGACCTGGAGACGACGGTCGCGACCGTCCGGGAACTGCTGACCGACATCGTGGACCGCCAGCTCATCTCCGACGTTCCACTGTGCACACTGCTGTCCGGCGGGTTGGACTCCAGCACCATCACCGCGCTCGCCGCCAGGGCGATCGGCGAGCGCGACGCGGTTCGCTCGTTCGCCGTGGACTTCGTCGACAACATCGAGGACTTCCAACCCGACGTGGTGCACCCGACGCACGACGCGCCGTACGCACAGGAGGTGGCCGATCTCGTCGGCGCCGACCACACGCACGTCGTGCTCGGCAGCGCGGAGATGACCCAGCCGGCCGTACGCGAGGCGGTGGTGCGGGCCCTCGACTGGCCGATCCTGATCGCCGGCTCCGGCAGCATGGACATCTCGCTGTATCTGCTGTTCCAGGCGATCCGGCAACGGTCGACGGTGACCCTGACCGGTGAGGCCGCCGACGAGCTGTTCGGCGGATATCCCTGGTTCCACTTCAAGGAATACACCCAGACCGGCACGCTGCCCTGGACCCTGGCGCACAACCTGGGCTTCCACTCGCTGTTCGGGCCGCTGCTCGCCCGGATCGACCTGCCGGGCTTCCAGCGCGAGGCGTACCGGAAGGCGGTCGAGGAGGTGCCGCGGCTACCCGGGGAGACCGGCCAGGAAATGCGGATGCGCGAGTTCACGTACTACTTCATCACCCGCTTCATGCGCACGCTGCTCGACCGCAAGGACCGGCTGTCGATGGCGGTCGGCCTCGAGGTGCGGGTGCCCTACTGCGACCACCGGCTGATCGAGTACGTCTACAACACGCCCTGGGAGATGAAGAGCACCGGCGGACGCGAGAAGGGCCTACTCCGCTCGGCGGTCACCGACCTGCTGCCCAAGAGCGTGCTGGAGCGTCCGAAGACCGGCTACCCGGTGTCGAAGGATCCGGCGTACGGCCGCATCGTGCGCGAGGAGTTCTGCAAGCTGCTCGCCCGCGACGACGCGGCGGTGCGCCCACTGCTCAACCCGGCAGTGGTACGCGCGGTGCGGCAGGACCCGTCCAGCGCGGCCATGCTGACCGGCACCGAGGTGGATTTCGCCTTGCACCTCAACACCTGGATCGAGATGTACGACCTGAAACTCGACATCTGAGGGAGCCGATGTGGGAGTTGCACCATGGGCCGGACGGCGCGTCGCCGTCGTCGGCCAGGAGGGTGTCGGCCACGGCGTCACGCGGCGCATTCAGAGCGCCGGTGCCACGCTCACCGTGGTGGGCGGGGAGTCGGCCGGCGCGCGGTCCGCGCCCGACGTCGACGGTGCCGAGGTCGTAGTGGTGAGCCTGCGCGACGAACTGGCCGTCGAGGAGACGTTCCTCGACGGCGTCGCGCCGGCGCTCGGGCCCGGGACCGTGGTCGTCGACCTGACCCCGGTCTCGGCCGAGTACGCCGAGGAGGTGACCCAGCGGCTGGCCGAACGGAAGATCAGCCGGGTCGAGGCGTGTGTCGTCGGTGACGATTCCATGGCCGAGGCGGGCGACCTGGCCGTGTTCGCCGCCGGCGCCGAGGACGACGTGGCGGCGGCCGCGGACGTACTGGCGCTACTGACCCGTCGCGGCCATCAGTACCTCGGCCCGATGGGGCGGGCCAGCGCCCTGCGGGTGGCGATCAGCATCGTGGTCGGGGCGCAGGCCTCGGCCCTTGTCGAGGCGGTGACCTTCGCCGAGGCGGCCGGCCTCGGCCGGGAGCCGTTGCTGTCCGGCATCGCCGAGTGCGGAAGCGTCTGGCCGGCGGTCGACCGCCAGGCCCAGATGATGGGGGCCGGCCGGTACCACCCGGCCCGCCTACCGGTCGGCGGGGTAGCCGACGACCTGCGGCTCGCCGTGGAAACGGCGGCACGCCGCAACCGTCAGCTGCCTCTCACCCAGGCGGTGGGCTGGCAGTTCGCCCAGGCGGTGGCGGCCGGTCACGGCGCGGCCGACGCCGCCGCGGTTCTGCAGACCATGAAACGTTCGACCGTCGAGCTGACGCTCGCGAGAGGGAGTGGTGGCAATGGCTGTGCGTGCGGCGGACACTGAGGCACGGACGTCCGGCGATCCGGCCGGCAACGGAGCCGCGCCCGGTGACCATCCTGGCCGGTTCCTTCAGCTCGGCACCGCGTTCTGCGGAGCGAAGATCCTCCTCGGCGCGCTGGAACTCGGCCTCTTCCCGCTGTTGCGGAAGGCCGCGCTGACCGAACCGGAGATCCGCGAGCAGCTCGGCCTGCACCCGCGGGGCACCCGGGACTGGCTGAACGCGTTGGTGGGCTTCGGCGTGCTGGAATACGACGGTCAGCGCTACCACAACGCCGCGGGCACCAGTCGGTACCTCATCAAAGGCCAGCCGGGCTACGTCGGCGGTTTCCTCGAGCGAGCCGACCGGATGCTCTACCCCGCCTGGGGCCGCTTCACCGACGCGTTGCGCACCGGTGAACCGCAGAGCACCGATGAGGAGGGCGAGCCGTACGACACGATGATCACCGATGCCGACCAGCTGCGCGAGTTCCTCGGCATGATGGACGCGATGAACGGCCAGTTGGGCCCGCAGCTCGCCGAGACCTTCGACTGGTCGGCATACGGGTCCGTGGTGGACGTCGGCGGAGCCCGTGGCAACCTGATCGCCCCGGTGGCCAAGGCTTTCCCGCACCTGGACGCCGGCGTGTTCGACCTGCCGCACGTCGAGCCGTTCTTCCACGAGCACATGGCTACCCTCGGGCTCGACGGCCGGGTGCACTTCACGGCCGGCAGTTTCTTCACCGACCCACTGCCGCGGGCAGACGTCATCGTCATCGGGCACGTGCTGCACGACTGGTCGCCGGAGCAACGTGAGGCGCTGGTGGCCAAGGCATACGAGGCGGTCAACGAGGGCGGAGTGCTCCTGGTCTACGACCCGATGCTCGACGAGGAACAGCCCAACCTGATCAACCTCGTGATCAGCCTCGACATGCTGCTCACCACGCGGGGCGGTGCCGAGTACGCCCCCGGTGAGGCGCGGTCCTGGTTCGAGAAAGCCGGATTCACCGTCGTCGACCAGCGCCCGCTGGGCTTCAGCGACACGCTGATCGTGGGACGCAAGGACGGCTGAGGGTCGGCCTTCGGGCCGGGGATTTGGAAGGGGCGGGCGCGAAGCGCCCGCCCCTTCACAGTGTTCTGCCGCCGATCTCGTCGACGAGGGAGGTGGTGTGCTTGGCGTGCGCGAACAACGGGTGGGCCAGGACGTCGCGGAGGTACCGGGTGGTCGTGCTCACGCCCTCGACGCGGAACTCCTGTAGCGCGCGGTCCATCCGGGCGATCGCCTGGTCCCGCTCCGGCGCCCAGACGATCACCTTGGCCAGCAGCGAGTCGTAGTGCGGGCTGATCCGCATGCCCGGGTATCCGTGGGTGTCCACCCGGACGAACGGCCCCGCCGGCGGCTCGAACTCGTGGACCGTTCCGGCGGTCGGCAGGAAGTCGCGGGTCGGATCCTCGGAGTTGACCCGGCACTCGATGGCCACGCCGGTTCGCCGCACGTCTTGCTGCCGAAGGGTGAGCCGGTGCCCCGCCGCGGCGAGGATCTGCTCACGCACCAGATCCACCCCGGTCACCATCTCAGTGACCGGGTGCTCCACCTGTATCCGGCAGTTGATCTCCATGAAGGTGAAGTTGTGGTCCTCGTCCACGACGAACTCGTAGGTGCCGGCTCCCGTATAGCCGAGTTGGGCGGCGCTGCGCACGCTGCCGGCGCCCATCGCCTCCACCACACTGGCGGGCAGTGCCGGGGGCGGGGTCTCCTCGATGAGCTTCTGCCGCCGGCGCTGCACGGAACAGTCGCGGGCGCCGAGGTGCACGACGTTGCCGTGGTTGTCGGCGAGCACCTGCACCTCGATGTGGCGGGCGCCTTCGAGGTACTTCTCGACGTAGACCCGCCCGTCACCGAAGACCGCCTGTGCCGTGGCGCGGGTGTGCGCGTACTGGCGGAGGAAGTCGCGGGGCTCACGGACCACGGTCATGCCCCGGCCACCGCCGCCCGCGACGGCCTTGATGATGACCGGATAGCCGATCTCGTCCGCAGCCTCCTTCGCCTCGGTGCCGCTCTCCAGCGCGCCCGTGCTGCCCGGCAGCACCGGCAGCCCGGAGGCGACCGCGGCGGACCGGGCCTGCGCCTTGTCGCCGAGCCTCGCCAGCACCGAGGGAGGGGGTCCGATGAAGGTCAGGCCGTACGCCGCGCACATCTCGGCGAAGTCGCGGTCCTCGGACAGGAACCCGTACCCCGGATGAACGGCTTCCGCACCGGTCTGTAACGCGGCGGTGATGAGCGCGGCGGCGTTGAGATAGCTGTGTCGCGCGGCCGGCGGCCCGATCTGCACCGCCTGGTCGGCATGGCGTACGGCGAGGGAGTCGGCGTCGGCGGTGGAGTGCGCGACGACCGTGCGGATGCCGAGTTCCCGGCAGGTGCGGATGACGCGCAGCGCGATCTCGCCGCGGTTGGCGATGAGGATGGTTTCGAACATGTCAGCACGGTTCCAGGACGAACAGCGCCTGCCCGTATTCGACCGGGGCCGCGTCCGGTACCAGGATCCGTGCCACCCGCCCGGGCCGGTCCGCGTCGATCGGATTCATCAACTTCATCGCCTCCAGGATCGCGAGCTGTTGACCCTCGGACACGATGTCGCCCAATTGGACGAACGGGGGCGCACCGGGCTCGGGTGCGGCGTACAACACGCCGACCGTTGGCGCGCACACCGTGAAGGAGCCGTCGGGCAGCGTCGATTCCGGGTCCTCGGGTGGTGCGACCGCGGCGGGCGCCGACACGGGCGCCGCGGCGTGGCCGTTGGCTCCCGCGGGGTCCCAGACCACCTCCAGGGCGACGTCGCCGGCCTGGATCTTCACCTGGGTGAGCGGGAACGTGCTCGCTCTGCCGAGCCGGACCAGGTGGTCGGTCAGCGCCGCGAGCAGGTGTTCGGCGTCGGTCATCGGCCCCTCCGTTCAATGGTCACGTGCTCACCGACCCGCGCCAGCGGCACCGTCGGTAGGGAAAAGCCGTTGGCGGCCGGCGTCGAACCGAACCGCCGGAACCGTTCGCGACGGCGACTCACCAGTCGGTCCGGCGGAAGGCCGGCCAGCGAACGCAGGGCCGCGCTGACGGCCGCCCGCACCGAATCGGCGGTGGCGGCGGCATCGGTGTGCGCGCCCTGCCCCGGCTCGGGAATCACGCCGTCGACGATGCCCAACCGCAGCAGCTCCCGGGAGTCGAGATGCAGCGCCGCCGCGGCCTGCGGCGCCGCGGCGGCGTCGCGCCAGAGGATCGAGGCGCACCCCTCGGGGCTGATCACCGAATACACCGCGTTGCCGAGCGCGTACACCCGATCGGCGACCGCGAGCGCCAGTGCACCGCCGGAGCCGCCCTCGCCGGTGATCACCGACACGAGCGGGACCGGGAGCGTGGTCATCAGTCGCAGGTTCTCCGCGATCGCGACCGCCTGCCCCCGCTCCTCGGCCTCGATGCCGGGGTAAGCGCCGGATGTGTCGACCAGGGTCACCACGGGTAGGCCGAGCTTGGCCGCGAGCCGCATCAGGCGGGCGGCTTTGCGGTATCCGGCCGGCGTCGGCATGCCGAAGTTGTGCGCGAGGAGCTCGCGCATGTCGTGGCCTTTCTGGTGCCCTATCAGCACCAGCGGCTCGCCGTCCAGCCGGCCGATTCCGCCGACGATGGCGCTGCATTCGCCACTCATCCGGTCGCCGCGCAGCTCCACGAACCCGTCGCAGACATAGCTGAGGTAGTCCATTGTGGTTGGTCGGCCGGAGTGGCGGGCCAGTTGGACCGTCGCCCACGCGTCCAGCGCCGGCAGCTCGTCGGGCTCGGTGACGACGGAGCCGTCCGGGGAAGCCTTGGCCGGCGGCGGGTCGATACCCGGGCTGACCGGCAACCCAGCGAGCCGGTGGCTCAACCAAGCCGTCGACAGATGACCCAGCTCCCGGTTGTGGCCGGGCCAACCCAACGGTCCGACGGTTGCCGGGGGGCGCGGTCGACCGGCGGCGAGCAGCCTGGTCAGCACGGCACGCAGGGCCGCCCGCGGGTGGATCGCGTCGATCAGGCCGTGCGTGAGCAGGAACTCGGCGGTCTGGAATCCGTCAGGAAGCCGCTGCCGGATCGTCTGTTCGATGACCCGGGGACCGGCGAAACCCAGGTGCGCGCCCGGTTCGGCGATGATGACGTCGGCCAGGGTGACGAACGAGGCGGCCACTCCCCCGTACGTCGGATCGGTGACCAGGCAGACGGTGAGGATGCCGGCCTCGTCCAGGGCGGCCATCGCGGCGCTGGTCTTCGCCATCTGCATCAAAGACAGCAGACCCTCCTGCATCCGCGCGCCGCCCGAGGCCGACACGATCAGCAGCGGGGTCCGGGTTCGGCGCGCCGTGTCGGCCGCCGCGCAGATCCGCTCCCCGACCCCGGCGCCCATGCTGCCGCCGAGGAAGGCGAACTCCATGACCGCGGCGACGACGGGATGGCCTTCGATCGATCCGGTCGCGCAGAGCACCGCCTCGTCGAGACCGGTCCGCGCGCGGGCTTCCCGGAGGCGCTCGGCGTACGGACGCCGGTCGTGGAAGGAAAGGGGGTCGTCCTCGGTGTCCGGCTCCGGCAGCGCGACGATCGAGTCAGGGTCGAGCAGTTGCGCCAACCGCTGCCGGGCGCCCAGCCGCACGTGCTCCCCGCAGTCCGAGCAGACGCAGAGGTTCCTGACGAACTTGCGGGCCGGAGTGAGGGAACGGCAGCGTGGACAGACCTGCCACAGCGCATCGTCGGTGAGCGGCGCCGTCGATCGGGTCACAGAACCTCCAGCCCTCGGTTCGAACAGGTGTGAGCGGGCGGGGCGGAGTTGATCGGGCTACCCCCGGCCCGCCCGGCCGAGCACCCGGTGCAGCGCGTCCGCGAGTCGCGCCGGTTCGTCGTCCGTCGGCGCGCGCCACGCGACGATGCCGTCCGGCCGGACCAGCGCTACACCGGTCGGCGTCAGGCCGTATGCGGCGAGGAACCGGTTGCCAGGGTCGTCGAAATCTCCGCCGGTGCCGATGTGGTGGACGTCCACCTCGATGTCGAGCGCGGCGGCGGCGTCCTGCCAGGCCTTGCGCCACACGCCGTTGCCATCGGCGGTGAGCAGGACGAACCGGCGGCCGAAGAGGTCGATCGTGGACAGTGCCGCACCGTCGCGGGACAGTTCGACATGCGGCGCCCGGGTCCCCGGTGCCCCGATGTCGGCCAGGTCCGGACGGTCGCCGGGACCGCCTTCGTCGACGACGGCGGCGGAACGGTAGCGGTGGCCGAAGACGGTCGCCGCGTAGCCCGGTGCGTCGCCGTCGGGCGCGCCCATGCCCATGCGCAGCGCGAGCTCGGCCAACGCCTGGTCCATCGTGGACTTCGCGACCGGCCGCCGCTCGTCCTCGTAGCTGTCGAGCACGGCCGGATCCGCGGCACCCTTGAGCACCGCGCTGATCTTCCACGCCAGGTTGTGCGCGTCCTGGATCCCGGTGCTCGCGCCGAACGCGCCGGTGGGCGGAATGGCGTGCGCGGAGTCGCCGACCAGGAACACCCGGCCGTCCTGGAACCGGTCCGCGACCTGGGCGGCAAGCTCGAACCCGAGGACCTTCGCGCCGGTCTTCGGAATCTGGACCTCCAGCTCAACCGACAGGTCGGGCACCCCGATGGCGGCACGGATCCGCTGCACGCATCGCTCGTCGTCGAAGCCGTCCAGGGTCTCGCCGGCCTCCGGGTGGTAGGGCGTGAAGAACACCCAGCGGTTGCCGTCCAGCGGGGTCAGCAGCGTCCCGTGCTCCGGCTTGTTCAGGTATGCCAGGCCGACGTCACGGCCACGCAGCGGACCGGTGAGATCCGCCTTGAAGATGAGGCTGAGCACCCACACGAGCGTCCCGGCACCGGTCCGCGGAATGCCGAGCGCCTGCCGTACGCCACTGCCGTGCCCGTCGGCCGCGATCAGATACCGCGCGTGGATCTCACGTCGCACACCGGTCGCGTCGTCGGTGACCACCGCGACCACGCCGTCGTCGGTCTGCTCGAAGCTCGTCAGCTCATGGGAGTACCGGAGATCGGCGCCCAACTTGACGGCCTGCTCCCGGACGATCTCCTCCAGCCGATCCTGGTCGATGGAGAAGAATTCGCACGGCGTCAGGTCCCCGGTAATCTCGGGCACCTCGTCGGCCAGCGGGGTGAGCATCCGCGCCGGCCCGGCGAGGGTGTCGGCCTGAAGCATGGACTTCTCGGACATGTCGGCCGTGAGCGACCGTACGGCGTGCATCCGGCCCACGAGCCCGGACTGCCGGAGGACCTCCACCGCGCGCGGGTTGATCACCCGGGCTCGAGGGTGGAGCAGAGCGCTGGGTTGGCGCTCGACGACGATCGCTGACACCTCCTGCTCGGCGAGGAAGAGGGCAGCGGAAAGGCCAACCAGGGCACCGCCGACGATCAAGACCTCGGTACGCTCGACATCCAACGCTCGTCTCCTGTCAGGCTGGCGCGGCTCGATCGCGGTCCACACTGCCCCGACTGGTTGGAAGGCGGGTCGAGCGTCGCTCAACCGGCCGACCACCACGGTGCCTGCGGCCATCAACGTTGCGTAATGGGTGCGTCAGGCCGTGGTCGATGACGGGGCCCGTCCGGGCGGCGTGCGCCGTCGCGCCCACGGAGTCGACGTTACGACATCGACATCGGACGGTTCGGCGTGGAGACTGGCGTGACAGTTGAGCGCTGGGAGCCGTCGATGGACCTGAGCCGCATGCGTACCCTCCTCTGCGTCCTTGTCCTGGCGATCGTCGGCGGCCTCGCCGTGGCGTCGCCGGCCGCGGCGGGCGGGCGCTGCATCAGCACGCCGCGCGAATACCAGGCGGCCTGGGAGGCGCGGCAGGTCCGCTGCGTCGCGGACACGCTGTTCGCGACGACGCACGGCCGCGGTGACCGCTTCCTCTACCCCGAGGGCTTCGCGTACGCGTGGGCGGGGTCGAGCGTCAACCTCGAGGCGTACCTGCGACTGCGCCACCGCTACGGCGACGAGCCCGCGAAGGTCGGGGTCGGGATCCTGTCGTACGTCGGCTACCCGGGCCTCGACACCTGGTCGTTCCCGACGGACCTGGCGGTCTACACCCTCCCGCGCGGCGTCCAGGCGCGGGTGCCGACGTTCGCGGAATGGTTCCGGCTGGTCGACCTGGGTGTGCCGCGGGCGGCCTTGCGCGACCTGGAGCGGTCCTACGACCGGCTCGGCCGGACCGAGGACGTGGTCGACGCGTTCGAGGACGTCACCGGCTGCCGGCGTGCGGCGCTCCTCGACGGTGCCTTCCCGTCGGCGGAGATCGGCTGCGATGCCGACTTCATGGGCGCGCTGACCGCCGCGGGGCCTTCGCCTTACGAGGGCGCCCGGTCGACGCAGTGCTTCGCCAACTTCAAGGCTGGCTATGCGGGTCCCCGCAACGCTTCGGCGCTGAGAGCGGTGCTCTACCAGTGCCAGGACGCGGGTTTCCTCAACACCGGTGCCGGCCGGGGCTACAACACGTACGCGCATCCGTTCGTCTGCGAGCCAGCCGCCGCACAGTCTGTGGCGCAGCGATACACGGGCCGCGAGTTCGTCCTGCCGAACACGACCCTCGACGAGCTACCGAGCTATGTGGACATCACGCTCGACATCGGCGAGCCCGGCCAGCGACCGTTCCTGCACCAGGGCTACTGCTGACGAGCGCGGAGCAGGGCGGCCGCCGCGGCCAGGTACCGATCCTCGGCAGCCGCCGCCGCGGGTGAGGTGTCGCGCAGCGTCGGGAAGTTGTGTTCCGCGCCCTCTTCACGCCAGTGGCGGACCTCGACGCCGGCGTCCGTGAGGCGCGCCGCCAACGCCTCGCCCTCGTCACGCAGGGCGTCGTTCTCCGCGGTGACCAGCAGCGTCGGTGGCAGGCCGCTGAGGTTCGCGGCCAGCAGGTTGACCTCAGGTGACGGGTGGAGCGCCGGGTCCGGCAGCCACATGTCGATCCACTGCCGGAGCGTTTCGGCGCCGAACTCCGTCGCGCTCGGTGAGGACAGGGTTGGGTCGGCGTTCGGGCACATCAGCAGTTGGGCGCGCAGCGGGATCGTGGGCACGCGCAGTGCGGCCAGGACCGCGAGCATGCCGCCGGCGGAGTCGCCGGCCACCGCGAGCGGCACCACATCGCGGGCCAGCGCGGTCAGGACCGCTACCGCGTCGTCGACCGCGGCCGGGAACGGGTGCTCCGGGGCTCGGCGGTAGTCGACCGCCACCACGCATGCGCCTGTCGCCGCCGCGAGACGGCGTACCAGCGGGTCGTGGGTTTCCAGGTCGCAGATGACGAAGCCGCCGCCGTGCAGGTAGACCACCACCGGGCTGGCGTCCGGCTGGTAGACGCGCACCGGGACGCCGCCGACCTCCCGGTCCTCGGTGTGCATCGGTGGGCCTGGCCTGCGGGCCGCGGCGCGGGAGCGGGAGCCTGCTCGCAGCGCGACGATGTCGTCGATCAGCACACCGCAGGATAGATCGTCACAGCGCGCACAGGACCAGCTCGACGAGGGCGTCGACGTCGGACTCGGCCATCGGCTCGCCGGTCATGCCCATCCGGTGGAGCAGGGTGCCGGTGACGACGTCGATGAAGAACAGGACCCGTTGCGAGGGTTCGTGCAACGCCTCCTGGAGCGCCAGCCGGTAGGGCTCCTGGAACTGCGAAGACAGGATCTCGCGCAGGGCCGGGTCGTTGATCGCGTCGGTGAACACGCCCGCGAAGGCCCCGCCGACGCCGGGTTCGCTGATCTTCGCGGCACCCCAGCGGATGGCCGACGTCATGATCTCCGCGCGGGTGTCGCCGGCCAGTGGCGGCGCACCGAACGCGTCCAGGAGGCAGGCGGCGATCAGCGCGCCCTTCGACGGCCAGCGGCGGTAGATCGTGGTCTTCGCGACCCCGGCCGCGGCGGCGATCCGGTCCACGGTCGCGTGCGTGTAGCCGAGCTCGTCGATCGTGCGCAGCGTCGCCGCAAAGACCGTGGCGTCGACGCTGGAACGGGGACGGCCCGGCGGCCGGGCGGTGAAGGCCATGGTCACACGATACCGAATTATGCTACCGTCGGTATCGATACTGGCAGTATCGAAACCTGAGGAGGAGCCATGACCACGCTCGCGATCCGGTTGCTCAGCGCCGTGCGCAAGGAGCCCGACTGGCTGGCGATGCCGGCCGAGGCGCTGGACGCCTTCCGCGACGCGGAGAACCGGCGGCGGTCCTCGCCGCTGATGCGGGTCGTCACCGGGTTCCCCGACCGCGGCACCACGATCGAATGGCAGGACCTGAGCCCGACCCTTCGGGTCCGGGTCTACCGCCCTTCGCCGGCCCGCGTCGAGGCGGCAGCCCTGCCGCTCGTGCTGCACGTGCACGGCGGCGGCTTCGTGGGCACCGCCGTGCAGAGCGACTGGATCAACAGCCACCTGGCCGGGCGCCTCCCCGCGGTGGTCGTCTCGGTCGAGCACCGGCTCGTCGCGTCCGGGGTGCCGATGTCCGCCGCGGTCGACGACGGCTGGCAAGCCCTGAGCCGGATCGTGCGCGACGCCGCGCCGTGGGGCATCGATCCGGCCCGGGTCGCGGTGTTCGGCGAGAGTGCCGGCTCGATCGTCACCGCTCTGGCCGCGCTCCGGGCACGGGAGTCCAATCTGGACCTGCGGGCCCAGGTGCTGGTCAACCCGTGCGTCGACCTGACCGCCACGGCCCTGGACTATCCGTCGATGACCGCGCACGGCGACAGCCCGACGCTGACCGTCGCGCAGATGAAGCTGTTCCGCCGGCTGGCCGCTCCGGAGGGCACCGATCCGCGCGCGCTGTCGCCGCTCTACGCCGACGACCTCAGCGGGCTGGCACCGGCGCTCGTCGTCGTGCCGACGCTCGACCCGTTGGCCGACCAGGGGCACGCCTACGCGGCGCGGCTACGCGCGGCCGGCACACCCGTGCGGCTCACCGAGCACCCGGGCGCGGGCCACGCGTTCCTCAGCATGCCCGGCATGGTGCCCACGCAGGCCAAGGCCGCCCGCGCCGAGATCACGGCGTTTCTGCAGGCCCGTCTTTGACCTCCTCCGGGATGCCCCCCGAGCGGGCCGAGTGCACCGGGGGCGGCACGGCCTGCGGCACGACCCGGTGCGCGGTCAACAACACGGCGCCGACGACGAGGCTGGCCGTGCCGGCGATGCCGAGCGCGCCGCCGCCGTACGCGGTCAGCAACCGGTTCCGGCTCAAGTCGTCGGTCGGGGTCGTCAGCACCTGGTCGGTCAGCTTCATCGCGATGGCCGCGCCGGCGAGCAGGACGAGCCCGGCCAGGCCGAGCACGGCCACCGCGTACTTGTTGGTCATGCCGTACACGACCGCGCCGTGTGTCCGTTGGGCCACGAGGATGAACAGCCCGGCGATGTTCGCCCACACGCCGACGACGAGGAACGCCGCAGCCACGTCGCTGGGCCGGTGCCAGCCGGCCGACAGCGTGGCGACCCCGACGAGCGCGGCCGCCGCGGCGCCGATCACGGCGACCACGCCGCGCACCCGCGCCGGCAGCACCAGCACGAGCGCGACGACGACGGCCGCGGCCACCGTGGCGTGCCCGCTCGGCAGGCTGTTGCCGGCCGCCGCCCGCTCGACGTCGACCCCGAGCTGCGGGCGCTCGATAAGTCTCTTGAGCACCTGCGTGGTCACGGTCGCGCCGGCGATGAGCACGATCGCGCCGAGGGCGACCGCGGCCCGCCGCCGGATCAGGGCGATGAACCCGATCGTGGCGGTCGCGCCGACCAGCGACACCACCGACACGGTGTTCAACGCCGCGTCGACGATGCCCTCGATCCGGTTCTGGCCGATCCAGTTGCCCGCCAACGCCACGGTGTCGAGCAGCTGCCCGTGCCGCGAGCGCACGAAGAATCGCCAGACGGCTACCAGGCAGGCGCCCTCGGCGGTCGCCAACACCAGGAACCAGAGGCCAAGACCGATCGGCCACCTACGCATGCGGAGCAACCTAGCGGACGCACCCCCGGGTTCACGCGATCACGGGGGTACGGCGCATCGGGTCGCCGAGCAGCTCGTGCAGATCGACCTCGGTCAGACGCAGAAGCTCAGCCCCGAATACGCACAGCGACAGCTCCCACGGGTGGCCGAACGTGCCGAACCGGAAGTCCTCGGCGAGGTAGATGAAGTAGTCGCCATCGGGATACGGCGACAGCGGCCAACCCGGGCTGGCGGGCGGATCGACGGTGTCCGGGCCGATGCGACTCGGCCAGACGCGGTAGCAGGGATGCTGCCAATCCAGGGCCAGGACAGACCCGCTCCCGGCCAGAGTCGCCAACGCCTCATGCACGACCTCGGCCAGCCGATCCACGGCGCTGTCGTCGACGCTCGCCAGTGACCACGTCACCGACGGCGCCGGCTCCTTGATCGCTGGAAACTCACGCACGCGGGGTCGGAACGCGAACTCCGCGTAGAACCGATCCCACACGGCCGCCTCGTCGGCCCGCAGTTCGTCGTACGCCCTAGCCGCCACCGGCGCAGGCTAGCCGACCGCCGCCTGCGGGTCAGCCGACTTTCGAGTGGTGACGGGAGCGGAGGAACTGGATCGCGATCGGGAGCAGGGAGATCGCGACGATGGCCACGAGGATCAGTTCGACGTTGTTGTGCACGAAGGCGATCTGGCCCAGGAAGTAGCCCGCGATGGTCACGCCGCAGCCCCAGAGGACGCCGCCGAGGATGTTGAACCAGACGAACGTCCGGTAGGGCATCCGGCTCGCGCCCGCGACGATCGGTGTGAAGGTCCGGACCACCGGGACGAACCGGGCCAGCACGATCGAGCGGCCGCCGTGCCGGCGGAAGAAGTCCTCCGCGCGCACGAGGTTCTCGCGCTTGAAGAAGCGCGAGTCGGGGCGGCTGAATATCCGCGGACCGACGCGCTTGCCGAACAGGTAGCCCACCTGGTCGCCGGCCACCGCCGCGATGGAGATCAGCAGGCAGGCGAGCCAGAGCGGCACGTGCACGTAACGGCCGTCGGCGATCAACAGGCCGACCGTGAACAGCAGCGAGTCGCCCGGCAGGAAGAAGCCGATCAGCAGGCCGGACTCGGCGAACACGACCGCCAGGACACCGGCGATGCCGAGTGTCGAGATCAACGACTGCGGGTCGACGACGTTCACGATCCGCCCACCGCCAGGCGACCGCGCAGCAGCCGCGCGGCGAACGCGACGACCCCGACCGCGATCACCGCGATCAGCAGGCTGGCCAGCACGTCGGCCGGGTAGTGCACGCCGACCCAGACGCGGGCGAACCCGACGAGCACGGCGCCGGCCAGCAGCACGAGCCCCCAGGACCGGTCCAGGAACCAGCCGACCGCCAGAGCCAGGGTGAACGCCGCGGTGGCGTGGTCGCTCGGCAACGACGTGCCCGGGGCGTGCGCGAGCAACTGGTGCACGTGGTGCGACTGGAACGGCCGTTGCTCGATGCCGAACGCGCCCACCAGGGACCCGAGCAGGAACGCCACCGCCAGCGTCGCGGCGACCTCCGCGAGCTGCCGATACTGTCGGCGCCGGAGCGCCAGCGCGGCTCTGGCGGCGGCGACCACGAACAGCACCACGATCAGCCAGACGGCGGCGAGTTCGAAGGGGTCGTCGACGGCGTCGACCCGGCCGGCGAGCCCGTTGATCGCCTGGAAGATCGCGTAGTTCACCCTTCCAAACTCCTACAAGTTGTAGGTGCTGTCAAACCGACGCGCGACGTAGACCACGTCCGTCGCGATCGCGGCGTGCGGCACCCGGTCGGACACCGCGTCCAGCACCTGGGCCAGCGGGCGGGACCATCCACGGGAGTACGTGCCCGCAGGTGCCAGCGCGAAACCGAACCGGTCCACGATCGCGAAGCCGTGCCGCCCGAGCAGGTCGGCCACCTCGCCGTGCGACAGTTCGGCGAACCACCGCTGCCCGCGATGCCGCCGCCGGCCCACCGCCCGCAACGAGCCACGCGGGCCGTGGTTCTCGACCAGCAGATAGCCGGAGGACGGGTCGGGCAGCGCAAGCGCGGCGAACGACAGGGCCGCCACTCTGGCCTCCGCAGGCGCGTTGAGCAGGAAGCGAAACGCCGTCACCAGCACCGGCGCGCCGGCCCGGACCGGCTCCGCCGGCACGCCTTCCTCGATCAGGTGCAACGCCGCGCCGGGCAGGCGGCGCCGGGCCCGGGCCAGCATCGTCGCCGAGGTGTCGTAGCCGTGCGCGCCGGCCACCAGCCCCTCGAACATCGCCAGCGTGCGCCCGGAGCCGCAGGCGAAGTCGTGCTGCACCGGCCGGCTGCCCGGCGGGAACGCCTCACCGACCCACCGCCGCAGGCGGGCCCGCTGCCGCCGGTCGACCTCGGCCGCCCAACCCCCCGCCGCGAACACCTCCTCGTCGTAGCGGGCCGCCGCGGCGGCGTCGCGGAACACACTCGCGTAGTCACTCATGATTTACACCCTTTCGACGACTTCCTCCTACAACGTGTAGGTGCTAGGTTCGTAACGAAAGGAACGGAGGTGGGCGGATGGCGGTGACGCCGAGTGCCGGGCGCCGGCCGCACGGCGCGCTCGAGGCCGAGGTGCTGGCCACGCTGGCCGCGGCCGGCGAGCCGATGAGCGCCGCCGACGTGCAGCGGGCGCTGCCGCACGACCTCGCCTACAACACGGTCCAGACGATCCTCATCCGGCTCCTGGAGAAAGACGCCGTGCAGCGCCGGCCGCTCGGTCGCGGCCACGTCTACTGGCCGCGCCACGCCGAAGCCGCCGAGGCGGCCCGCCGGATGCGCGCGACCCTCGCCGGCCGTCCCGACCGTGCCGTGGTGCTCCAGCAGTTCGCCGAGGGCCTCGACGACGCCGACGCCGAGGTGCTGCGCGCCCTGCTGAAAGAGACGCCGTGACCTTCGCCGTCTACCTGCCCGCGCTGCTGTCCGTGCTGCTCGTCGCGGTCTCGAAAGCGGCCGCCCGGCACACCTCCCCCGCCGCGGTCACCCGCGGCCTCACCCTGGCCGCCGTCGGCGCCGCCACCGCGTACGCCGCGTGCCTGAGCTTTCTGGCCCTGACCCTGCTCGACGACCTGCCGCCGCTGGCCGCCTTCGACCATCTGCCCGGCCTGCCGAAGCCCGTGCCGGGGCCGGTCGCGCTGGTGGCCGCCGCCCTGCTCGGCTGGGGCGCCTGGCGGCTGTTCCGGGACGTGCGCACGCGCCGCGACACCCACCGCGAGCTGCGGTCGGCCGGCTCACCCGGCGCGGCCGGGCTGGTCGTCGCCGACTGGGAGGCGCCGCACGCGGTCGCGGTGCCCGGCAACCCGGGCCACATCCTGATCACCACCGGGCTGCTGCGCACCCTCGACGGCCGCGAACGCCAGGTGGTGCTCGCCCACGAGCACGCGCACCTCCGGCACCGCCACCACCGGCTGACCGCGCTGGCGGCGGCGGCCGCGGCGGTCAACCCCCTGCTCGTCCCGCTGCGGGACGCGGTTGCCCACCACGCCGAGCGGTGGGCCGACGAGGAGGCCGCCCGGCAGGTCGGCGACCGCGGCCTCGTCGCCCGGTGCGTCGCCAAGGCCGCGCTGGCGACCAGGCCTCAGCTCGCCCTCGGCGGTGCGAGCGTGATCGGTCGGGTCAGCGCCCTGCGGCGGCCTGCGCCGCACGGCCGCTGGACCCGCCTCGCCGGCCCGGCCGCCATCGTGGTCGCCATCGCCGCCGTCACCGCGACCGCCGCGTTCGAGTTCGTCGCCGTCGCGACCGCCTGGCTACACCTCGCCTGACGCGAGCACCGCCGCCCCGCGCACGCGCACCCGGACCACCGAGCCCGGCTGCGGCAGCAGGTGGGTCGGCCAGCGGGCGGTCACCTGGACCGGCCCGCATTTGGCGCGGACGACGCCGAAGCCACCGTGCAACTCGACGTCGGTGACCTCGGCCTCGGTGCCGTCCTCGGCCGGCTCGATCTGCTCGGGCCGGACGTGCGCGAGCCCGCTGCCGACCGCATGCTCCCGCAGCGCCACCGGCCCCAGCGGCGTGGCCGCGGTCGCGCCGGCGAAGGTGGCCGGCAGGTCGACGATTTCGCCGACGAAGCCGGCGACGTCGAGGTCGACCGGGTGCAGGTAGACGTCCCGCGCCGTGCCCTCCTGCCGGACCACACCGTCGCGCAGCACCGCCACCCGGTCGGCCAGCGACATCGCCTCGCTCTGGTCGTGGGTGACGAGCAACGCGGTGGTACGGGTTGCCCGCAGCGTCGCCGCGACCGCCCGGCGGGTGCTGGACCGCAGCTCCGCGTCGAGCGCCGAGAACGGCTCGTCGAGCAGCAGGATGTCCGGCTCCGGCGCGAGCGCCCGGGCCAGCGCGACCCGCTGCTGCTCGCCGCCGGAGAGCGAGTGCGGCAACCGGCCCGCGTACGACGGGTCGAGGCCGACCAGCTCCAGCAGCTCCTCGACCCGGTGCCGGCGCCTGCGGGCCCGCCAGGGCAGGCCGAACGTGACGTTGCCGGCCACGGTCAGGTGCGGGAACAGGTTGCCGTCCTGGGTGACGTACCCGATCCGGCGCCGCTCCGACGGCATGCCGGTCACGTCCCGGTCGCCGACGCGCACCTCGCCGGCGTCGGCCCGCCCGAAACCGGCGATGATCCGCAGCAGCGTCGTCTTCCCCGAGCCGGACCGGCCGAGCAGCGCGGTCAACCCACCCGCCGGCACCTCGAGGTCGATGCCGGTGAGCACCGGGACGGCGCCGAACGCCTTGCTCAACCCGGACACCCGCAACCGGTCGCTCATGCCCGCGCCTCCCGGGTCAACAGATAGGCCATCGGTGCCGAGACGAGGATCATCAGCAGCGCGTACGGAGCCGCCGCGCCGTAGTGGATCGCCGTCGACTCGCTCCAGAACTGCGTGGCCAGCGTGCGGGTGCCGGTCGGCGCCAGCAGGAGGGTCGAGGTCAGCTCGGTGACCACGGCGAGGAACACGAGCGCCGCGCCGGCCCCCGCGCCCCTGGCCACCAGCGGGACCGTGACCCGCAGCAGGATGCCGCCCGGGCCGACGCCGAGCGTGCGGCCCACCTCGTCGAGCTCCGGCGGGCTCTGCGCCAGCGCGGACCGCAGCCCGACCAGCGCGAGCGGGAGGAAGAGCGTGACGTAGGCGACGACCAGCATCGTCGTCGACTGGTAGAGGGCCGGCACGTAGCGGATCCCGACGGTGATGAGGGCGAGCGCGACGACGATGCCGGGCAGGGCGTGGCCGATGTACGTGCCGCGCTCGACGAGCCGGCTCGCCCAGCCCGGGCGGCGCACGACGAGCCACGCGACCGGCAGGGCGGCGGCCGTCGTGGCCGCGGCGCCGACGAGGCCCAGGACGACCGTGCTGGCGGTGGCCCGCGCGAGCTCGGCGGCCGGGAACGCGGTCGACGTGCTCACCACCAGCCAGTAGCCGATGCGGCCGAGCGGGACGCCGAGCGCCGCGACCGCGAGCAGCAGCAGCGCGGCGGCCGCGAGGAGGCGACCTCGGCCGAGCCGGTGCGGCACCGGGCGCCGGCGGCTGCCCGAGCCGACCCGGGCCAGCCGGGCGCGGCCGGCCAGGCGCAGCTCCGCGACCAGCAGGACGAGGCAGAGCAGCACGAGGACGCTCGCGAGCGCCGTGGCCCCCGTACCCCCGAAATAGGCCTGGTACTGGTCGTAGATGGCCGTGGTGAACGTGTCGAACCGCAGCGACTGGATGGCGCCGAACTCGGCCAGCAGGTGCAAACCGACCAGCAGCCCGCCGCCCAGCGCCGCCGGTCGCAGCCGGGGCAGGGTGATCCGGGCGAAGGCCCGCCACGGCCCGCAACCGAGCGACCGGGCCGCTTCGTCGAACGCGGGGTCGGTGTCCCGCAGCGCCGCGGCCGCCGGCAGGTAGACCAGCGGATAGTACGACAGCGTGGTGACGAGGAAGGCCGCGCCGAAGCCGGCGAACCGGGGGCTCAGCGACGACCACCCGAAGCTGTTGACGAACGCGGGGATCGCCAGCGGCGCCGCGTTCAGCACCGTCCACAATGGGCGCAACGGCAGGTCGGTGCGCTCGACCAGCCAGGCGGCGCCCACGCCGATGACGAGGCAGGCGGCGGTGACCGCGACCACGAGCGACACGGTGTTGACGAGCAGCTCGCCGACCCGCGGCCGCCAGACGAGGTCGACGAAGCCCCCGCCGGCCGTGGCGAGCCCGGATCCCACGTACCACAGTGGAATGACGGACAACCCGGCGACGGCGAGGGCGACGGCCGCGCGCAGCGGCGGGAGCCGGAGACCGGCCCCCGCCACACCGCGTTCGGTCACAGCAGTCCGACCCGTTGCATCTCCTCAACGATCTTCGGGCCGTTGAGCGTGTTGAGGTCGACGGTCGGCGCGCCCAGCTCGGCGAGCGGCTTGAGCGCCGGGTTGGCCGCGACGCCGTTGCCGACCGTGTATTCCAGCGCCTTGCTGTCGGCGAGCATCTTCTGGCCCTCGGCGCCGGTCATGTAGGCCAGCAGCTGCTGCGCCTCCGCCTGGTGCCTGCTCGACTTCAGCACGCCGCCGCCGGAGACGCTGACGAACGCGCCCGGGTCCTGGTTGCCGAGGAACGCGAGCTTCGTCTTGGCGCTGTTGGCACCGCCGTCGGCCTGGTCGCCGTACCAGTAGTAGTGGTAGATGACGCCACCCGGCACCTCACCGGAGTTGGCCGCCTTCATGATCGTGCTGTTGCCGCGGTAGATCTTCGCGTTGTCCTTGACGCCCTGCAGCCACGCGGCACCTTCCGCGTCACCCTTCAGCGCGTACACGGCGCTGACGATCGCCTGGAAGTCGGCCCCGCTCGGCGAGATGCCGAACCGGCCCTTCCACTCGGGCTTGGCCAGGTCGAGGATCGACGTCGGCAGCTGCGCCTCGGTCACCTGGTCGGTGTTGTAGACGAACACGGTGGCCCGGGCGGCGACGCCGACCCAGTCGCCCTTGCTCGACGCGTACTGCGCGGGCACCTGGCCCTTGGTCGCGGCGTCGACCGGCGAGAAGAGGTCCTTGCTCGAGACGAGCGACATCGCCGGCGAGTTCTCGGTGATGAAGACGTCCGCCGGCGAGGCGGCACCCTCGGCGACGATCTGGTTGGCCAGCTCGAAGTCGCTGCCGTTGCGGACCTCGACCTTGATGCCGGTCGTGGCGGTGAAGCCGTCGGCCCAGGCCTGACCGACCTCCTCGTGCTGCGCGTTGTAAAGCACGAGCGTAGGGTCGCCGGCGGAGTCGGAGCTGGCATCGGAGCCGCAGGCGGCGAGAGCGGCCGCGGCGGTGAACGCGACGGTGACAGCGAGTAGGCGGCGCACGGCGGAGATACTCCCCTTGGTCATCGGTGGTCGGTCAAGGGAAGGTTAGGCTTTGCTAACTGGTAGCGGACTCCCTAAATTTAGGGGGTGCGCACAGCCTCCCTCGTCACCTCGGTGCTGCTCATCGACGACCACCGGGTGTTCACCGACTCGCTGGCGCTGAGCCTCGACCTCGAACCCGACGTCCGTTGCGTCGCGACCGCGCGGACCGGCAGCGACGGCCTGGCCAGGGCCGCGGCCGTCGAGGCCGACGTCGCGCTGGTCGACCTGCAGCTTCCCGACACCGACGGCATCGACGTGGTGCGGCAGCTGCGCGCCCTGCGGCCCGCGACGAAGGTGATCGTGCTGACCGCGCATCCGCGGGCCGATCTGGCCGACCGGGCGGTCGCCGCCGGCGCGGCCGGGTTCCTGTCGAAGGACACCGGCCTGCGCCGCATCCTGACCGCGATCCGCACGGCTTCCGTCGACCGGCCCCTCGTCGATCCTGTGCACCAGCCCGACGTGGCGCTGACCCACCGCGAGTTCGACGTGCTGCGCCAGCTCGCACAGGGCCACGACGCCGCCCGCTGCGCGACCGCGCTGGGGCTCTCGCTGCACACCACCCGCGACCACATCAAGGCGGTGCTCGGCAAGCTCGACGCGCACACCCAGCTCGAAGCGGTCGTCACCGCCGGGCGGCTCGGCCTGATCACGCTCGGCTCGCGGTACTGAGCGTGCGCCGCGTCGTCGCCCGCCACCTGGCCGCCGCCGCGGCGCTCGGGGTGGTGTTCAGCGCGCTGGTCACGCTCGGCGTGTGGCGATACGCCGCCGCGGACGCCCGCCACACCGCGGAGCGGGTCGGGCGTCAGGTCGCGGCGGCCGTGCTCGCGCCGATGTCGGCCCACGACATCGCCGACCCGGGCGCGATGTTCGGCTACCTCGACCCGTTCCTGCGGTCCGGCACGGTACAGCGGGCGAAGCTGTTCACGGTCCGCGACGGCCAGGCGACGGTGGTCTACTCCGACGAACCCCGCGACGAGCGCCTGGTCGAAGGCTTGAGCCCGGCGCTGCGACCCGGTGACATGCGTGTCCAGGCGGTGCCGGTCAACGCGGTGCACCAGCGCGAGAACAGCCTCCGGGGCACGCGCATGGAGGTGTTCTTCGGGTTCGACGACTCCCTCGGGCGCCCGGCGGCGTTGGAGCTGTACGTGCCGGTCGACGTCGCCGGCACCACCGCGCGGGGCGTCGCCGTCCTGCTGCCCGTCGCGATCGGCGGCTTCGCGGTCGTGGCGCTGCTCATGCTGCCGGGCTCGGTCTTCGCCGCGCGCCGGTCCGCGCTGCGGCACGGTCACGCGGCCGCCGAGTTGACCCGCCGCGACCTGGCCAGGCGCCTGCACGACCAGGTCATCCCCGACCTCGCCGCCGCGGGCCTGCTCCTCGAACGCGCCGACGGCTCCACACTGGTGCGCCGCGCCCACCGGCTCGTCACCACCGACGTGGCCAGGTTGCGCGGGCTGCTCACCGACCTGTTGCCGGAGACCGCGGTGCGCGATCCCGCGGTCGCTCTCCGCCAGGCGGTCGAGCGCGCCGACACCGGGTCGGCGCCGCCGGTCGAGGTGCGCGTCGACCCGGGGCTCTCGGTCGCGCCGCCGACGGTCCTGGCTCTGCAGCAGATCGCCACCGAACTGCTGCGCAACGCGTTCCGCCACGCCGCGGCCAGCCAGATCGTGGTCGCGCTCGCGCCGGCGGGCCGGGGTGCGGTGGCGCTGTCCGTCACCGACGACGGGACGGGCTTCGACCCGGGCGCGGCGGTGCCGGCGGGCCATGTGGGGCTGCGCCTCGTCGGCCGCCTCGTCGCCGATCTGCACGGACGCCTGGATATCGCCACCCGGCCTGGCGGCGGCACAATGGTCGGCGTGGTGATCCCGTCCCGGCCTCGGCGTTGACGTGTTCCTCGGCGTCGACGGTGGCGGCACCAAGACCGCGTTCTGCCTGTTGCGGCCCGACGGCTCGGTGGCGGCCGAGGCCACGACCGCGAGCAGCTACTACTTCGGTGCCGGCATCGACCTGGTGACCCAGGTCCTCGTCGACGGCGTCGGCACCGTCTGCGCGACGGCCGGGATCACACCGGGCGACATCGCGTACGCGTTCGTCGGCATCCCGACGTACGGCGAGGTCAGCGACGACGTCCCGACCCTCGACGCGGCGCCGCGTCCGGTGCTAGGCCACGACCGCTACCGGGTCGACAACGACATGGTCTGTGCGTGGGCCGGCTCGCTGGGCGCGGTGGACGGCATCAACGTCATCAGCGGAACCGGCTCGATGGCGTACGGCGAACGCGCCGGCCACGGCCTGCGGGTCGGCGGCTGGAGCGAACTGTTCGGCGACGAGGGCTCGGCGCACTGGATCGCCGTGCGCGGCTTGCGGCTGTTCTCGCGCATGAGCGACGGCCGGGCGCCGGCGGGCCCGCTGCTGGAGGTGCTGCGCCAACACCTGTCGCTGTCCGCGGACCTGGATCTGATCGACGTGGTGCTCAACCGATGGCAGGGTGACCGCGGCCGCGTGGCCGCGCTGTGCCCGGTCGTCGTCCGCGCGGCGGACGCGGGCGACGAGGCCGCCGCCGGAATCCTCACCGAGGCAGCGCGGGAGCTGGCGGTGTTGGTGGACACGACCCGCCGCCGCCTCGGCTTCGACGCGTCCGAGCGGGTCCCGGTCTCGTACTCCGGCGGCACGTTCAACGCCGCGCGGGTACGCGACGCCTTCCGCGCCCACCTCCAGAACGGTTACGACGTCCGCGAGCCGCGCCACCCACCGTCGGTCGGCGCGGCCCTCTACGCGGCGAAACTGGCCGGGACGATCATTCGGTCGGCAGCACGCTGAAATCGGTGACGAAGCTGGTGATGCGCCCGTCCGCGGTGCGACCGACGTAGGTCGCGTAGGCGCCGTCACCCCAACCGGAACCGACGACGTACACGTTCGCGCCGGTGTCCTCGTCGGCGACCACGACGATGACGGCCTCGACCGGATCGTCCGGAATCTGCGCGGGGATGAGCGCGTCCTCGACCCGTTCGTAGTCCCACTGCGCGAGCGCCTCGACCGCGACCCGGTCGGCCAGGGTGCCGGTGCCCGCGTCGACCCCGTAGCCGAAGAACTCGTCGTCGCCGAGCGTGGCCGGGTCCTGCTCGGGCAGCAACGCCATGCTCCACGACGCCGCGGGCTCGTCGAGAACGACGAGTTGAAGAGCGGCCATCCGCCGCTGCCATTCGGCGTCGTCCTTGTGCAACACCGCGACCCAGGCCCGCATCGGGTATTTCCCGGGCTCCACCGTGTCGACGAACGGCGTGGTGTGCGGCACGAGCGGATCGCACCCCACGATCTCGCCGCTCGGCAACACCACCGACCCAAGCTCATGCGGCTCGACAACGAAGGTGACCCCGTCGCTCTCGACGCTGAACCCAGGGGTCAACAACAAACCAAGATCCGGCACGTACGGCATGGCGCGTAGCGTATCCGCGCTACGCGCGACGGCTCATCGGTTCGCCCATGACGGCAGGGGTTCGCGGGCCTTGAGCCATTCCGGAGGTAGGCCGCGTACGCCGGGGCGGTCGCCGATGCCGGTGTACGCGGACACGATCCCGCCGACGATCGCGGCGGTCGTGTCGACGTCGCCGCCCGCCTGTACACAGGCCGTGATGGCCGTCGGGTAGTCGTCCAGATAGGTTGCGGCGGTCCAAAGAGCGAAGGGCACCGTGTCCTGCGCCGTGACGCGGGAGCCGTTGCCCAGCTCGTAGGCCGCCTCCTCGACCGAGTGCCCGATCAGCCGGACCGCCCGTGCCATGCCGCGTTGGACCGCGCCTTCGACCAGGTACGGGCTCAGCCGGTCCAGTAGCGTCCCGGCAGGTGGACGGGCACCGTCCAACCGGGACGCCGCTGCGTGGGAGGCGGCGACGGCGACCAGGACCGCGCCCGCTACGCCTTCCGGGTGCGCGTGGGTGACCTCGGCCGACGCGATGGCCTCCGACGCCGCGAGGTTCGGTCGGTCCGGGTGGTAGGCGCCCAGCGGCGGCACCCGCATCGCGGCGCCGTTGCCCCACGAACCCTGACCGCCGAACGCCTCGGCGGCCGCCTGCCGCCACGGCACGCCGTCCCTGATCTCGTGGAGGATCACGACCGCGCCGCCGCCGTAGCCTCGGTACGGCTCGCAGCGGTCGGCGAAGACCGCGGCCAGGCGGTCCTGGTCGATCCGGCCGTGGTCGCGCAACTCCCCCGCCACCGAGCAGGCCATGTGCGTGTCGTCCGTCCACTCCCACGGCGCGGCGGGTGGGCGGCCGGCGACCAGGTCGGCCAGCGACCGGCCGACCATGAAGAACTGCGCGCCCAGCGCGTCGCCTACCGACAGGCCGTCGAGGCTGTCATAGGCCAGGCCGAGCCGGGTCGGCTCGTACACGACGGACGTCATCGGCGTCGATCATGCCAGGTCAGTCAATCTTGCCGATCGGTTCGCGCTTCTCCGCCTGGAAGGCGTCCTCTGTGCGGCCGCGGGCCCAGTAGCCCGAGATGGAGATCGACTCGCGGGGGACGCCGCGGGTGCGGAGGACCGCGCGGATCGCTTTCACCGACTCGCGTTCGCCGTGGGCGAAGACGTGCACCCCGCCGCCGTCCGGCCACGGGCCGGCGTCGAGCGCGCGGGCCAGGAAACCGGTGTCGTCCGGGGACGGGTTGACCAGCCAGTTGACCGTCACCTGCTCCGGGCACTTCAGGTCGACGATCTCGGCCTCGTCGCCGATCTCCAGGTGCGCCACGCCGCGGGCGTCGCCGCGCATGGACTCCAGCGCCGCGGCGATCGCGGGCAGTGCCGACAGGTCGCCGACCAGCACGTGCCAGCCGACCGCCGGGTCCGGCGCGTAGGCGCCGCCCGGGCCGGACAGCACCAGGCGGTCGCCGGGCACCGCCTTCATCGCCCACGGTGCGGCCACGCCGGTGTCGCCGTGTGTCACGAAGTCGATCGCGAGCCGGCCCGCGGACCGGTCGACCCACCGGACCGTGTACGTGCGCACCACCGGCAGCTGTTCCCGCGGCAGCGTCGCCCGCAGCGCGGCCAGGTCGTACGGCGGCTCCAGCCCGAGCGCGGGATCGACGAAGACCAGCTTCACGTACGCGTCGGTGTGCCCGTTGTCAGCGAAGTCGGCCAGCGACGGACTCGTCGCGACGACCCGCACCAGGTGCGGGGTGAGCCGTTCGGTCGACTCGACCGTCAGCACGTACTGCGCACGTGTTCCCATGGGAGCTTAGGCTACCCTCACGGCCGGCGATCGTCGGTGGCCAGGCTGGCCGTCAGGTCCGCGCGGGTGGTGACGCCCAGCTTCGCGTACACGTGCGTGAGATGGGTTTCGACCGTCCGGCGCGTGACGTAGAGGCGTTGGGCGATCTCCGGATTGCTGCAGCCCTGCGCCGCGAGTGTCGCGACCCGGTGCTCGGCGGAGGTGAGCGCGGCCGAGCCGGTGACCGCCGCGCGGCGGGGGCGTGCGCCGGCCGCCGTCAGCTCGTGCCGGGCGCGCCGCGCGAGCAGCCGCATGCCGCCTCGGTCGGCCAGTGCCAGCGCCTGGCGGAGTGGCGCGCGGGCGGCGACGCGCTGGTTGCCCCGGCGCAGGGCGGCACCGAGGTCGACCAGCACCCGCGTGTGCTCCAGGCGCTCCGTGCTGCCGTCCAGCAGCGCTGCCGCCTGTTGGAGGTGTTCGACGGGTGCGGCCCCTGTCCGCGCGAGCGCGCGCAGGCCGGCCGCCCGCGCCCCGGGCAGGCGGACGCGGTCGGCCAGTTCGAGGTGCTCCTGCGCCAGCCGGCGGGCCGCGGCCCGGTCACCCAGCGCGACCAGGGCCTCGGCGGCGTCGACCCGCCAAGCGGCCAGGCCCGGGTGCGCCGCGCCGAATGCCCGCCAGAGGTCGCCCGCGGCGCACAGGTCGGCGTGGGCGGCGCCCGGCTGGTGCCGGGCCAGCGAGAGCCTTCCCCGGGCTTCCAGCAGATGCGCGGTGGCCAGGAGGCCGGGCGGCAGGTCGCCGTCGGCGCCGATCGTCCGCAGCACGCGCTGGGCCTCGTCCAGCTCGTCCAACTGGGTCAGCGCCTCGACGAACGGCAACGCTGTCCACATGAGAATCGGCAGCGGCGAGATCGGGAGCTTGAACTCGTAGGCGAACCGCGCGTCCGCCTCCGCGTCGCGGATCCGGCCGGCCCGGATGTCGGCGAGCGCGCGCAGGAAGCTGCCGTGGGTGAGCGCGACCAGCCAGCCCTGTGGCCGCGCCACCTCGATCAGGGCGGTGCACTGGGCCCGCGCCGTGTCGAGGTCACCGCTGTCGATGAGGACGAACTTGGCCAGGGTGCCCACCACCGTGCCGTCGATCGCTCCACTGTCGAGCGCGGGCGCGAGCCGGGCCAACGTCTCCGTGGCGGGCACGCCGTCGAACAGGGACGCGCACGCCGTGACCACCTGCCAGGCGGGGTCGTCGTGCGGCGCCGCGGGCTGCCGCAGGCGCTGCCGCGCCGCATCCACGGTGGACGCGTCGAGCCAGCTGTTCGCGATCAGCTCCGCTTCCAGCTGGACGCGGCGGTCGGGCGCGATGCCGGCCGCCCGGTCGAGACCGACCCGGCACAGTTGGGCCGCCTCGACGAACCGCCCGACGAGGCCCAGCGCGCGAGCCCCGGACAGGGCGATCCGCGAACGTTGCTCGGCCGTCGTCGCCAGCTCGACCGCGGTGGCGAGCAGCGCGGGCGCGTCGGGCCGCACCTGAGCGGCCAGCGAGAGGGCCAGCTCGCTGCGGACCTCGGCCTCGTCCGCGCGGGTCGGCGGAGGCTCCGCCAACGCGCGCTGTAGGAAGACCACCGCGCTCTGCGGCGCGCCGCGGACCGCGGCCCGGGCGGCCGCCTCGCGAAGCGTGTCGACGGTGGCGGCGTCCCGCACCGGCTGCGTGTGCAGCAGGTGGAGCGCCACGGTCTCCGGGTCGGCCCGCTCGGCGTGGAGCAGCCGCGCGGTGCGGGCGTGCCAGCGGCTCAGCTCACCCGCCGGCAACTGGGCGTGCAGGGCCGCGGCGACCAGCGGATGCACCAGGAACCACCGGTCACCGTCGCGGTCGAGCAGGCCCGCGGCGCACAGGCGGTCGGCCAGCCCGATGACCTCGTCAGCGCTCAACTCGGCGAGTTCGCCGGCGTGCCGCAACGGCGCGTCGCGACCGAGCACCGCGAACGCGCGAGCGAGCGCGGCCGCGCCCGCCGGCAGCCGCGCCAACAACCGCCCGACGCTGCGGGCGACCTGTTCCGGGCCGAAGGTGCGCAACGTGGCGGCGACCGCGTCGGTCGGCTCGACCCGCTCGGCGACGATGTGGTTGATCAGCGCGCCGAGCAGGAACGGGTTGCCGGCGGTGGCCGCGTGGCAGGCGGTGGCGAAGGCCGGCTCGGCGGCCGGCAGCCGCGCGGACACCACCGTGGCCACGGCGTCGGACCCCAACGGCCCCGGGCGCACGGGCGGCTCCGGAGCCGTCGCGAGCAGCTCGTCGAGCAGATCGGCGTCGCTGGGTGGCTCGCCGGATCGCACCGCGCACAGCACCGCGAGCGGCAGGTCCGCGAGCTGCCGGCCGAGCCCGGCGAGCCAGCGCAGCGACGGCGGGTCCGCCCAGTGCACGTCGTCGACGACCATCAGGGTCGGCCGTTGCTCGGCGACGCCGGCGGCGAGCCAGGTCAGGCCGTGCGTGGCGGCGTGCATGGCGTCACCGCCGCGCACCGGCTCCGCCTCGTCGGCGTCGAGCGCCCGGCGGGCGAGGGCGGCCGCGCCGACCGCGAGCCTGTCCCACTCGGCGCCGCGGAGCGCCGCGAACACCTGCCGGGCGACGCCCCAGCCGGCGTCCTGCTCCAGTGGGCTGCCGGCGGCGCGCAGGGTCCGCATCCCGGCGCGTGCGGCCGCCGCCGCGGTGGCCGCCAGCAGGCTCGACTTGCCGATGCCGGCCGGACCGTCGACGACGATCAACCGTCCGGCGCCGGACCGCACCTCGGTGAGCTGCCGCCACAGCGACGCCAGCTCGGCGTCGCGTTGCAGCAGACCCATAGACACACGCCAACGGTACGGGCCGGGCGCCACCCGTAATTGTCGTGGTGGCCTCCACGATTCGCGCTCGGCGGCGGCGGACCAGCATCGAGACACATCCACCTACGAGGAGACGGACATGAATCTCAACTCTGTGCGCCGGACGCTGGCGGCCGCAGCGGCCGCCGTCCTGTGCGGCACGATCGCCCTGTCGGCCGGGCCGGCGTCGGCCAACGTGCTGGTGCAGGTGCCGCCCGGGTGCGGCAGCTACTCCGGCACCTGGGTCCCGCGAGTGCAGCTTGACGACCACAGCGGCGACGCATCCCCGCTTGGCAGCCTCGTTGGGGCGCCCCACATCATCAACGGCGGGTTCGGGCTGATCGTGGTCGGCACGCGGTTCTCCGATCACATCCAGGGCAGCGGGGTGGCGGACATCATCTGTGGTCTCCGCGGGAACGACTGGATTCACAGCGGCAGCGGCAACGACGAGATCTTCGGCGGGCTCGACGTCGACAGCCTCTGGGGCGAGGCCGGCGACGACACGCTGTACGGCGCCGAGGGCGACGACTGGATGTGGGGCGACAACCCGGCCAACTCCAACGGCACCAACGACGGCCCCGACACGTTCTACGGTGGCGCGGACGACGACACGATGTTCGGCGGGCAAGGCCGCTCGAACGGCGACGGCGACGATTTCCACGGCGGATCGGACGGGTTCGACACCGCCGACGGGGAGACCGGCGACGACGATTGCGAGAACATCGACGACATCGTCTGGTGCTGACGGACCTCCGCCGCGGTCGGCACGGCCGGCCGCGGCGGGGTGCTGGGTACCGTTGGGGCATGGATCGACCGGAGGTCCGGGACCTCGTCTACTTCGTCGCGGTGGCGGAGCACCGGCATTTCGGCAAGGCCGCCGCACAGCTGGGCATGGCGCAACCTCCGTTGTCCCGCGCGATCAGCCGGCTCGAGCGCCGCATGGGTGTCCCGCTGCTCACGCGCACCAGCCGCCGGGTCGACCTGACCGCCGCCGGCGAGGTGTTCCTGCGGGAGAGCCGCAGGCTGCTCGCCGGGCTCGACAGCGCGGTGCGCCGCACCCAGCAGGCGGCCCGGCCGCGGCGGCTGGTGGTCGCCGCGCCGACCGGCACCGGCGCGGGCCTGCTCGCCGAGATGCTGGACGCCTACCGGAGCGGCCCGGAGCCCGTGCCCGTCGACGTGCACTTCACCGGCGACACCGGCGGCGCCGTGCGGGACGGCACCGCCGACGCGGCGCTGATGTGCAGCAGCGACGACCTCGACGGGCTGGAGACGGTCGACCTCGTTGACGAGACCCCGATCGCGCTCCTCCCCGCCGGGCACCCGCTCGCCGCACGCGACACCCTGACGATGGCCGACCTGGAGCGCGACGAGCACTTCCAGGCGCAGCCGCCCGAGGTCGGCCTCGACGAGCTGCTCGACCGGATCGCGCTCGGCGAGCTCGTGGTCCTGTCGGGTGCCAGCGCGGCCGGCCGGCTCGGCTCGTCCGTCGTCGCCGTCCCGGTGCTCGGGGTGCCGGCCAAGCAGATCGTCATGGCCTGGCCGCGGGCCACGCCGTCGGCGGCCCGCGACCGGCTCGTGCGCGCCGCGGTCGCGACGGTCAGATCTGGTTGACGCCGCCGTCCACGTGCAGCTCGATGCCGGTGATGAAGCTGCTCTGGTCGGAGGCGAGGAACAGGGCCGCGTTGGCCTGTTCCGCGACGTCGGCGACCCGGCCCAGCGGCACACCCGCGGCCACCATCGCGAAGAACTCCTCCGTGCTGAGACCGGCCGGCGTGTTGCCCCGGACCATCGACGTGTCGGTCGCGTGCGGCGCGAGCGCGTTGACCCGGATGCCGCGGTTCTTGAGCTCGTTGGCCCAGCTGCGGGCCAGCGAGCGCACGCCGGCCTTGGCGGCCGCGTAGAGACCGACGCCGGCCGCACCCCGACCGGCGGTGGTGGACGACGACAGGATGACCGACGCGTGGTCGTTGAGCAGCGGCAGCGCCTTCTGCACGGTGAACAGGGCGCTGTGCAGGTTGAGGCGGGTCGCGCGCTCGTAGTCCTCTTCGGTCACCAGCGACAGCGGACCCATGGGCGCGGCGCCGACGTTGGCGTACAGGACGTCGACCCGGCGCCCGTCGGCACCGATGGTGGCGAAGAGCCGGTCCAGGTCGGCCAGGTCCGTCGCGTCCCCCTGCACTCCGGTGGCGCGGGCCGCGCCGATGCCGGCCACCGCGGCGTCGAGCTCCGTCTTACGCCGGCCGGTGAGATAGACGTACGCACCTTCGTCGGCGAAGCGCGCCGCACTGGCGTACCCGATGCCCTCGCTGGCACCCGTGACCACCGCGACCTTGCCGTCGAGCTGACCCATTCCCGATCTCCCCTGACTCGCTGTCGTGGCCGGCGGTTCCGTTGACCGCCGGCCACCCCAGTGCATCGCGCGGGAGCTGCGCAAACAATGATCAATCCGGTACGGACCAATACCTCAGGGGTATCGAATTCAGTTGACCGCCCGCAGGTCCAGCACGACGAGTTGCTCGTCCGTCGCGCTCAGGGGAATCACCTCGGGCTCGTAGTCGGATGAGTCGCCGTTCGGGCGGTACCGGGCAGGGGCGTCAGAGCCGCGAGGCAACCTGATCCCGGCCGCCCAGCCGGTGGTGCGGTCCCACACCACCCTCACCCGCCCGTTCGCCACATCCAGGTAGCCGACCGCGAGGCGGCCGCCGGCGGCCTGCGCCAGGTCACCGCTGTGTGGCAGGACGACCGGATCGCTGCCGTCGAGTGACTGCAGCGCGACCGCGCCGCCGGAGCCCTTGCCGGCGCACCAGGTGGGCCCGCAGAACACATACTGGAGGCTGGGTGCCGCCTTCCACGGCCGCCGTTCCCCGGTCACGACGTTTCGCAGCTCACCCGCTGTCCTCGGATCGGTGCCGGTGCCCCGGTGCTGGTTCTTGATCCACGGCCCGATGTTCGTCAGGTCGAAGCCCTGGCTGCCCGGCACGAGCTTGGCCGGACCGCCGTCCAACGACACCGTGTGTACGGAGTTCGGCGGCGTCTCCGCGTTACCTGGCCCCTGCTGGTCCCAGATGATCGCGTTGCCCGCCACGCTGAACCGGGGTGCCACTCCGTCGGGAAGGTCCGCGAGGTGCCGCGCGGGACCACCGTCGAGTGGCGCCGCCCAGATCTCCCGGCCGGAGCGGTTGTTCCGGCTGCCTTCGAGGAACCAGACGGCCTGCCCGTTGACCTCCCGGGCCATCAGGAGCCCGAGCCCTGGCACGAACCCGTCGCTCACCGTCGGCGTGCCGAGCTCGGTGACCGTCCCGGCCCGCGTGTCGAAGACCGAAGGGGCCGTGTCGCCCTTCCAGAGGCCGCCCGTCACCAGGTATCGGCCATCCCCGAGCACGGCCGCCACCGCGTACTGGGATCCGTCGGGAAGCCGCCCCGGCAGCTTGTGCACGGCGTCCGGCCAGAGCTGCTCCGGCTCCGGCAGGTTGGCGAAGTCGGGGATCCGGTCCGGCGCGAAGCCGTACACGACCGCGGGGTCGGGCTTCGGCGCGGGCGAGGGCCCGGCCACCTGAGTGGCGGTCACCCCGGACACGGCCGCGACCACGACCGCGCAGGCCGAGGCGAGCGTCGCCCGGCGACGCCGACGCCGACGTTGGCGTGCGCGAACCGCGGCGACCGGGTCGGCACCGCCCAGCACCGGCGCCGCGTCCGCCGCGCGGGCGAGCGTACTCGTGAGACGTTCTTCGAGATCGCTGTTCATCCTTGCCTCCCCGACGTCGTCTGCTTGCTCGGTGTGCAGTGCGCGCGCAGTTTCTCCAGGGCGCGCGAGGCCTGGCTGCGCACGGTGACGCGAGAAATGCCCAGCAGCGTGGCGATCTCGTCGTCCGTGCGGTGCTCGTAGTAGCGCAGCACCACGACCGCGCGTTGTCGCCGCGGCAGGCGGGCCAGGGCCGGCCACAGCTCGGATGCCGAGTCGATCCGGTCGAACGCCCGGTCCCCGGCCGGCTGGTCCGGCACCTCGGACATCAGGCGTTCCCGCCGCAACCGGCGCCACCAACTGATGTGCAGCCGCACCATCGCGGTGCGGACGTACGCCTCGGGGTTGTCCCGGTTGACCACGCGCGGCCAGGCCGACCCCAGCCGCGCCAACGCCTCCTGCGCCAGGTCCGCCGCGTCGTGCGGGTTGCCGGTCAACACGTACCCGTATCGCACGAGGGACGTCCATCGTGCACGGACGAAGTCCTCGAACTCCGCTGCGGCACCCTCCATGGCCACCTCCACGTACTCCGGACGCCCGAGCGGCCCGAACTGTTGCATGGCGTCTTGACAATCGGATCCGGGCCGCCGTTGGCTGTGTGCGTAGCGTCGTCCGCAACCCGGTCTCGGCTGAGCTGGCAAGGAGCGTCATGATGCAGAAGGTCCAAGGCGTGGTCGCTCGCAAGAAGGGCGCGCCGGTCGAGATCGTTACGATCAACGTCCCGGATCCGGGGCCGGGTGAGGCGGTCGTGACGGTGCGGTCCTGCGGGGTGTGCCACACGGACCTGCACTACCGCGAGGGCGGCATCAACGACGACTTCCCCTTCCTGCTCGGCCACGAGGCGGCCGGCATCGTCGAGTCCGTCGGGTCCGACGTCCGCGGCCTCGCGCCCGGTGACTTCGTGGTGCTGAACTGGCGCGCGGTGTGCGGTCAGTGCCGCGCCTGCACGCGGGGCGACCTGCACTACTGCTTCGCCACCCACAACGCGAAGCAGAAGATGACCCTGGAGGACGGGACCGAGCTGTCACCGGCCCTCGGCATCGGCGCGCTGGCCGAGAAGACCCTGGTGGCCGCCGGGCAGTGCACCAAGGTCGACCCGCAGGCCCGGCCCGCGGCGGTCGGCCTGCTCGGCTGCGGCGTGATGGCCGGGATCGGCGCCGCGATCCACACCGGCGGCATCACCCGGGGCAGGAGCATCGCCGTGATCGGCTGCGGCGGCGTCGGCGTGGCCGCGATCGCCGGCGCGGCACTGGCCGGGGCGAGCCCGATCATCGCGGTCGACATCGACGCGAAGAAGCTGACGACGGCACGGCAACTCGGCGCCACCCACACGGTCGACTCCTCGCAGGCCGACCCGGTCGCGGAGATCAAGCGGATCTGCGCGGAGACCTACCCGGGCGCCGACGGCGCCGACGTCGTCGTCGAGGCGGTCGGCCGTCCGGAGACGTGGCAGCAGGCGTTCTACGCCCGCGACCTGGCCGGCACGCTGGTCCTCGTCGGGGTGCCCACCCCGGACATGAAGGTGCCGGACCTGCCGCTGATCGACGTCTTCGGCCGCGGCGGAGCACTGAAGTCGAGCTGGTACGGCGACTGCCTGCCGAGCCGTGATTTCCCGATGCTGGTCGACCTCTACCGACAGGGCCGGCTGGACCTCGACGCGTTCGTGACGGAGGAGATCGCCCTGACCGACGTCGAAGCGGCCTTCGACACGATGCGCGAGGGCAACGCCCTCCGCTCGGTGGTCATCTTCTGACCTCCTCGCCGCCGCGGCGGGCGAGGTGGACGATGACGTCGGCCACGATCTCGACCGTTTCCGGCAGCACCCGGCGGATCCGGCCGTATACCTGCTCCTGATCCGCGGGCGGCAGTTCGAGGTAGGCCGAGACGGTCGACAGGTAGCCAACGTAGTCGTCGGCGGTCACTGTCAAACGCTGCGGGATCACGGACTGCCGCACGTCGGTGAACCACTCGGAGCGTTGGAGCTGCGTACCCGGCCATTGCATGTCATGGTCCGGGGGTGTGCCGTCCGGAGACGGGATGTCGTCGGTCTCCAGGAACGGCGACCGGGCCGCGCGGACAGCGTGCTCCACGGCGGGGTCGGCCGGGGCGATCGGGCCGCCGCACGAGGCGAACACGCCGCCCGGCTCCAGCAGCGACGCCATCCGCGGCCAGCGACCGTCCGGGTCCGTCCAATGTAGGGCTGCTGCCGCATAGACCAGGCCGTAGCGCGCGCCGCCGGGTCGCAGGTCCTCGAACGCGGCTCGGACGGTCGTGACGTTCGCCGGCACGTGCCTACGAAGCTCGGCGAGCATGGCACTGTCGGGATCGGTCGCGGTGATCGCGATCCCGTGTCCAGCGAACAGGCGGGTCGCCTTGCCGGTCCCGGCACCGATCTCGAGGGCGGTCCGCACCGGCCGGCCCGCGTAGGCCAGCACCAGGTCGAAGAGTTCCACCGGATAGCCGGGCCGGAACCGTTCATAGGCTTCCGCCACCGCCCCGAAGCTGCGCGCACGAGCAGACATGCCGAGCATCCTGACGCGATCGTCGGCGCGGACGCCACGGCTTTTCGCTCACCAGTGAGCGGAGGCTCGTCCCACCTGCTCGTTGTGCCGGAAGTGCAGGACCGGGCCGCTGGTCCACGCGACCGCCGGCCCCGCCGCGCGGTGCAGTTCGTATGTGCCGGCCTCGGACCGTTCGACGTGGAGCTCCGCGGGCGGGTGGGCGATGACGACGAAGTCCGGATGCGGCCACCACCAGTGGCGTCCGGCGGCGGCATACGCGTCGAACACCGACCAGCGGTCGTCTTCGGCTGGTCTCCTTGTGCGCAGCCACGCCAGACGTGCCACCCGCCCGTCGTGCTGCCTGGCGATCGGCTCGCACGCGACCCCGAAGTGGGACCACCCCGAGGGCGGCTCGACACCCGGCGGCAATGCTCTGCGGATTCCCTGCTCCACCTCCCAGCCCGAGTCCGGGCCGGTGAGATCGGGCCAGCCACGAGCCGCCTTGCGCAACGCCGCCCAGACCGGCGCCGCCGCGGCGTCGACAGCGACCTCGATCCGCGTACGCAACCGCTTGTCCTCGGCCCGCCCGAGTGCCGCACGCACCTCGGTGTCGAGCGGGTCGAGCACGGCCGCGCGGATGCGCGCGCGGGTGCGGTCGATCTCGGCGACGGCGTCGGCCAGCCGGCGAGCGGTGACACGGTCGTATGCCGGATCGCTCCCGAGCGCCTGCCACAGCCAGATCCCGAGCCAGTTGCCGACGACCGTGCCGATGACCGCCCCGAGCCACCAGACGCTCCCGCCGGCCCAGGCACCCAGACCGAGACCCGCGACCACCGGCGCCGGCCGCAGCACCGACCACCACAACGCCCGGACGCTGTCACGCACGCCCACGATCGTGCGGCGCACGAGCCGCGGCCGCGCCTGCCACCGCACCTCGGCCCGGCGGCGTGCCAACGCGAACGCGGCACCCACCGCGATCGGCTCGCCCGCCCGCGGCGCCGACACCCAGACCACGGTGCCCGGCCAGGTCAGGCCCGCCGCTTCGTAGCACAGGCTGACCTGCGCCACCGTGTCCGTGCGCCAACCGCCGCTCGGCCGGCCGCGGAATTCACGCTCCATCCACGCGTGCGCGTGCGCCTCGGTCACCTCGAGCATCGACCCACCTCGACGCGAGGATACCTACCGCCGGCGACCGCTCGTCGCCTCGACGGCCTGCAGGATGAGTTGGGTTGCCGCCTCCGGCTGCGACACGAAGGACACGTGCGACGAGCGCACCTCCACGATCGTGGCGTTCGCGCGTTCGGCCATGAACTTCTGGAGGGCCGGCGGGACCGCCTTGTCCTCGGTGCCGAGCAGGTACCAGCACGGCAGGGACTTCCACGCCGGTGTGCTCGACGGTGCGCCCGCGAAGGCGGCGGCACCGTACGGGCGTTGCGCCGCGGCCATCACCGCCGCCGTCTGCTCGTCGACGTCGGCGGCGAACGTCGCGCGGAACGCGTCCCGGTCCAGGTAGAGGTCCGCGCCCTCGCTGCCGTCCGGCGCCGTGAATGGCACGGGCCGCACCGACGGGCCCACCAGGCTGCCTTCGAACCGGTCGAGGAGTTGCTGCTGGCTCTCGCCCTCGTCGCACATCCAGCCGTTGAAGTAGACGAGGGCCTTGACCTGGTCGTTGCCGGTGGCGGCGACCGAGATGACGTTGCCGCCGTAGGAATGCCCGACGAGCACGATCGGGCCGCTGCGGGTCTTCAGGAACTCGGCCAGGTACCTGGCGTCGCCGGCCAGGTCGCGAAGGGGGTTGGCGAACGCGATGGCGGTGAACCCGCGCTCCCGCAGCGCGCGGATCTCCGGATCGAAGCCGGTCGCGTCGGCCCACGCACCGTGGACCAGGACGATCGTCGGAGCCCCTGTGTCGTCCATGGTCCAAGGTTAGGTCGGCACGGCCCGCCCGCGGGCCGGTATCGCCGGGGAGACGTCGAAGCCTTCCGGCGGCGTACCTCGTTGAGCAGTTAGATGAGCACGCACATGATCGTCCTGCCCGGCGGAGGGTACGCCGAACACGCCGCACACGAGGCCGAGCCGGTGGCCGCGTGGCTCGACGACGAGGGACTGCCGGCGAGCGTGTTCCGCTATCCGGTCAACGTCCCGCATCCGGAACCGCTGCGTGCGCTGCGGGCCGAGATCGCACACCGCCGGGCGCTCGGCGCGGAGAGAATCGGGCTCTTGGGTTTTTCGGCGGGCGGCCACCTGGCCGGGCTGGCCGCCCTCGCGTCCGGCGCCACGCCCGACGAGACCGTGCAGTTCGCCGTGCTCGGTTACGCCATCACGTCGATGGAGACCGAGACCTACCGGCCCGCCCGGCTGATCCTGCTCGGCGAGGACGCCAGCCCCGGGCTGCGCCGGTCGACGTCGCTGGACGCGCTGGTCTCGCCCGACGCGCCGCCGTTCTTCCTGTGGCACACCGCGGAGGACCCGTACGTACCGCCCGAGCACACCTACCGCTTCGCCGCCGCCCTGGCCGCCAACCAGGTGCCACACGCCGTGCACGTGTTCGCGCACGGCCCGCACAGCCTCGGTCTGGCCCGGGACACCGGCGAGACCGCGAACTGGACGACGCTGGCGACGGCCTGGATCCGTGAGCAGACCGTTTACCACAGGAGAAGCCGATGACCCTTGCATTCAACGTATTCGTCGTCGACCCCAAGCCCGTCCCCAGCGCGATCCCCGGATTCGAGGACGCGACCTGGCCGCCGAGCACCTCGACGCTGATCAGCGACGACGACGGCGCCCTGCTGGTCGACTGCCTCATCACCCGGCAGGAAGGGCGTGACGTGGCCGCGTGGGTGAAGTCCTTGAACCACCGACCGGGGTACGTCTACATCACCCATCCCCACGCCGACCATTTCCTGGGTCTGCCCGAGGTGCTGGCGGCGTTCCCGGACGCCCGGCCGGTGGCCCTGGCCGAGTCGATCCCGGCGATGGAGGAGCAGGTCTCACCGGCGTACATGCAGATCTGGGGTGGTTTCTTCCCCGACCAACTGACGGATGCGCCCGTCGTCCCGGCGCCGCTCGACGGCACCACCGTCCCGATCGGCGGATCGACGGCGACGTTGATCCCGGTCGGCACCACCGACACCGTGCACTCCAGCGTCGTCCATGTCCCCGGCCTGCGTTTGGTCGTCTCCGGCGATGTCGTCTACAACCAGACGCACATGTGGTTGATGCGCTCCACACCGGACTCCCGCGCCGCCTGGTTGCGCGCGCTGGACGAGGTGGCGACGCTCGACGCCGAGAAGCTGATCGCGGGCCACCGCCACCCGGCGGCGGTCGACGACGACGCCCGCCGCCAGATCGCCGACAGCCGCCGCTATCTGACCGATTTCGAGGAGGCGCTGGCGCGCAGCACCTCGCCGGCCGAGCTCATCGACCGGATGACCGCCGGCTACCCGGACCTGGCGAACCCCTACACGCTCTGGGTCGCCGCCTACGACCTGCTCGGCACTCGCTAGGCGGCGGCCGGCACCGGCTCGCCGAAGAAGTCGATGATCAGTTGTGTGACGCGCTCGGCCTCGTCGTGATGCACCCAGTGCGACGCGCCGGGCAACCGCTCGACGCGGTCGAGGTTGGGCACGTCGTCCCGCTCGGGCTCGGCAAGCTCGGGGCCGAGGTACTGATCGCCTTCGCCCCAGATGACCAGGGTGGGAGCCTGGATCGGGCGAAGCGCGGCCTCGGCCCGCTTGGGAGACGTCCGCACCGACGACCGGTAGTAATTAATCATGCCGGTCGCCGCCCCCGGCTGCGACCAGGCCTCGAGGTAGTGCGCCATCTCCTCCGGCGTGTAGGCCGGGTCGGCGTCCCGCAGGAAATGCCGGAAGAAATGCCAATCATTGGCGTGTACGACGGTTTCGGGGAGCTCCGGCAGCGCGAAGAAGAAGAAATACCAGGACTTGCGCAACTGGCCGGGGTGGTGGAGCCCCTGCGACAGCTTCCGCGGGTGGGCCGCGTTGAGGACGACCAGGCGGTCGACGACCTCCGGGTGGTTCATCGCGGTGGTCCAGGCGACGGTGCCGCCCCAGTCGTGACCGACCAGAGACGCCGACTGCGCGCCGAGCGCGTGCACGAGCCCGCGCACGTCGTCGGCAAGCTTCTCGCCGTCGTAGGCCTCGACCCGACCCGGCCGTGACGACAGGTTGTAGCCGCGCATGTCGGGCGCGACAACCCGGAACCCAGCCGCGGCGAGCGGCGCGATCTGCCGCCGCCACCCGTACCAGAACTCCGGAAAACCGTGCAGCAGAATGATCAATGGCCCGGTGCCGGCCTCGACGTAATGCAGCCGCACGTCGCCGACCTCGGCGTAACCCTCACTCACCCCACCGAGCCAGTGCCCCTGCTCCTGCCGTTCCACATCCGCCCCCACCGCCGGTAGGTGACCCTTGGTCACACGGATGACAGTACGACTCCGGCTGTTGCCTCGACCGAGGATTGGCTCACACCGAACCACGGCCGGAAGCATCGAGGCTGACGCGGTTGTCCGCGCAGTCGCCTTGCCGACGCGAGGCTGGTGGTCAGTCGCGGGCCGGGGGTCAGTCGCGGGCCGGGGCTGGGTCCACGGCCGTGAGGAGGGTCGCTGGGTCCAGGTCGTCCGGGTATGGGGTCGGGGAGTCCGCGACAGCGAACTGGGTGCGGTAGAGCTCCGCGTAAAGCCCGTCAGCCGCGACCAGCGCCTCGTGGCGGCCGCGTTCGACGATGCGGCCGTGGTCGAGGACCAGGATCTCGTCGGCGTCCCGAACGGTCGACAGGCGGTGGGCGATGACCAGGGCCGTGCGTCCCGACAAGGCCGTCGCGAGGGCGCGTTGGACCGCGGCCTCCGACTCGGAGTCGAGGTGGGCCGTGGCCTCGTCCAGGATGACCACCGACGGGGCCTTGAGCAGCAGGCGGGCGATGGCGATGCGCTGCTTCTCGCCGCCCGAGAAGCGGTAGCCGCGTTCGCCGACCATCGTGTCGAGGCCGTCAGGTAGGTCGCGGACCAGGTCGGCGATCTGGGCGCCCGACAGGGCCGACCAGATCTCCTCGTCGGTCGCGTCGGGTTTCGCGTAGCGCAGGTTCTCCGCGATGGTCTCGTGGAACAGGTGGGCGTCCTGGGTCACCACGCCGATCGTGTCGCGGAGCGAGTCGAGCGTCGCGTCGCGGACGTCGACGCCGCCGACCAGGACCGCGCCGCCCGTCACGTCGTAGACGCGGGACACCAGCATCGACGTCGTCGACTTGCCGGCGCCCGACGGGCCGACCAGGGCGACCATGCGGCCCGGCTCCACCGCGAAGGAGATGCCGTGCAGGACCGGGTCGGAGACCGTGCGGTCGAGGACCGCGACGTCTTCGAGCGACGCCAGGGAGACCTCGGCCGCGGACGGGTAGCGGAACGTCACGTCGCGGAACTCGACCGAGCCGGCGTCGCGCGGAATGGTCACCGCGGACGGCTTCTCGGTGATCGCCGGGGTCAGGTCGAGCACCTCGAAGACCCGGTCGAAGGAGACCAGCGCGCCCATCACGTCGACCCGGACGTTGGACAGCGCGGTGAGCGGGCCGTAGAGCCGCGTCAGCAGCAGCGCCAGGGTGACGACGGTGCCCGCGCTGACCGCGCCCGTCACCGCCAGGTAACCGCCCAGGCCGTAGGTCAGCGCCTGCGCCAGTGACGCCACCAGCAACATCGCGACGAAGAACGTGCGGGAGAACATGGCCTGTTGGATGCCGATGTCGCGGACCCGCTCGGCCCGCTCGCCGAACCGGCGCGCCTCGATCTCGGGCCGGCCGAACAGCTTGACCAGCATCGCCCCGGCCACGCCGAAACGCTCGGTCATCGTGGCGTTCATCTTGGCGTCGAGGTTGTATGACTCCTTGGTGATCGCGGCCAGCTTCCGCCCGACCCGGCGGGCCGGGATGATGAACAGCGGAAGCAGCGCGAGCGACAGCAGGGTGATCTGCCAGGAGAGGGTGAACATCACGACCGCGGTGAGCACCAGCTGGATCGTGTTGCTGACCACGCCCGAGAGCGTGGAGGTGAACGCCCGCTGCGCGCCGAGCACGTCGTTGTTGAGCCGGCTGACCAGCGCGCCCGTCTGGGTGCGGGTGAAGAACGCCAGGGGCATCCGTTGGACGTGGTCGTAGACCCGGGTGCGCAGGTCGAGGATGATGCCCTCGCCGATGCGCGCCGAGTACCACCGCTGGGCGAGCGAGAGCAGCGCGTCGGCGACCGCCAGCACCGCGATCAGTATCGCGATGCGGACCACCTCGGCGGCCGCGTCGGAGGCCCGCCCGGTGATCGTGTTGACCACCCGGCCGGCCAGGATCGGTGTCGCGACGCCGATCGCCGCGCCGACGACGACGGTCACCAGGAAGACCGACATGTCGAGGCGGTAGGGTCGGGCGAACCGCATGATCCGCCGCCAGGTGCCGCTGGCCAGCTTGTGCGACCTGATCGAGTCCCGGTCGCGCTCGGCGCGCAGCATCGTCCAGGCGTTCATGCCTCCCGGAGAAGTCACCCCGAGCCTCCCTGTTGCCGATCGAGGGGGTCAGTCTCCCCGACGGGTACGACAACATTGGGGGTAATCGAGATCTTCCCGAAGGCCCCTTACTCCCCCAGCCCGGCCAGGTCCCGCAGCCGGCGCACCTGTGCGTCCCGCTCGGCGTCGAGCTGCTCGGGCCACGACCGGGAGGCAGCACCGGCGAGCAGGGCCTTCGTCTCCACGACCGCGTCGCGCGGCGCCGCCAGAACAGCTGCGACGAGGTCGGCGACGGCCGAGTCGAGGTCAGCGAGAGGCACGACCACGGCAGCCAACCCCAACTGCAGCGCCTCCTCGGCGCCGACCCGCCGCGCCGTCAGGCACAGCTCCAGCGCACGGGCGTACCCCACAAGCTCGACGAGCCGCTTCGTCCCACCCAGATCCGGCACCAGCCCCAGCGTGATCTCGGCCATCGTCAACCGGGCGTCGGAAGCCAGCACCCGCAGGTCGCACGCGAGCGCGAGCTGCAGGCCCGCGCCGATCGCGTGCCCCTGCACGGCCGCCACGGAGATGAGGTCCGGCCGGTGCAGCCAGGTGAAGCCCTCCTGGTACGGACGGATGCGCTCGGCGGCGGCGTCAGGCGCGAGAGAGGTGATCTCGGCGAGGAACGACGGGGCACCGCCGGAGATGTCCAGACCGGAGGAGAACGACCGCCCTTCGCCGCGCAGCACGACCACGCGGACGTCACCGGGCAGTTCACGACCGATGTCACGCAGTGCCAGCCACATCTCGGGGGTCTGCGCGTTGAGCACGTCGGGCCGGCGCAACGTCACGGTCGCGACCGGCCCGGCGCGGTCGAGCTCTACTCCGCTGGTGGTCATCGCGGGAAATGATCCACGAGCGACGGAAAACCGGGAGGGATGGGGGTCAGGCCTTCTTGCGGCGGCGGGCACCGCCACGCTGACGAAGCTGAACGCCCGACTCCGTGAGCACCCGGTGGACGAACCCGTAGGACCGGCCGGTCGAGGCCGCGAGCGCGCGGATGCTCTCACCGGAGGTGTACCGCTTGACCAGGTCCTTGGCCAGCGTCTGCCGCTCGGCCCCGACGATCCGGCGACCCTTCTCAGTGCTGGTGGCTGTGCCGGTGGCTGCCATGTTGATTCCTCACGTCCCAGACTGTGCGGTTTCATGCGGTCCCACCTATTAGACCGCCTCGGACGATCATGCGCTAGATATCAACTCTTCGCCAACCGACACGCACGGTACTGTCGGCAACCCGATACCGTGATGGCCCGTGACTCCTGAGGAGGCCCGAGCCGCCCATCGGGACGAGCGGACCGACCTCGTCGGCTGGCTCGTCCTGGCGGCGGTGGGAGCGCTTGCGACGTGGCTCGCGGTGCGCGGCGGTGCCCGGCTCGGCACGGCGGGAGCACCGTTCCTCGGCTCGTACGCGTTGACGATCTCCCTGGCCAGCGTGCTTGCGCCGATGGTCGCCGCGGCGGTGGTGGCGGCCGCCTACCGCGGTTGGTGGGAGCGCATGAAATGGCCGCTCGTGCTGCTTTCCGGGTGGCTGGTCGCGATGGCCTGGATGGTGAGCCTGGCCCTGGCCCACGGCCGCGCCGGCCTCACCGATCCATTGATGGCCGACGATGCATACCTGGCCGACGCCACCCGAGTGGGTGACGATCCTCTTCACTATCTGCGGGCTTACACCACCGAAGGGGGTCTTCCTTCCGTGTCGGCCCGGGGACATCCACCGGGGCCGATCCTTCTGCTCTGGGCGTTGATGCGCGTCGGTGTCACGGACCGTATCGGCCTGGGCCTCCTGCTGACCGCCGTCGGCGCGGCCGTCGTGCCCTTGGTGCTCTTCGCGGTGAAGGGGGTCTGCGGCGACCTGGCGGCGCGGCGCTACCTGCCGGTGCTGGCCCTCGCCCCGTACGCGGTCTGGCTCGCCGGCGGCGTCGAGGGCGTCGTCGCGGTGCTGGGCGCGGCGATGATCGCGGCCGGCGTGCACGCCTCCGACGAGCGCCGCACCGGCATCCGCGCCGGCGTCTGGGCCAGCGTCACGGGCCTGCTGCTCGGGGTCGCGGCCCTCTTCGCGTACGGCGTCCCCTGGCTGGGTCTGGCCGCGGCGTTCCTCTACTTCGCCCGGCGACGCGCGGCGCTCAACCTGTTCACCGGCCTCGGCGCGCTGATCCCGGTCGTGGTCGCCGAGCGGCTGGGCTTCAACTGGGTCGACGGGCTGATGGACGCCCGCCACGACTTCGCCGTACGCGTGGAACCGCACCGCAGTGTGCTCTGGTGGAGCGGGATCAGCCTCGTCGTGCTGCTGCTCGCGGCCGGGCCGGCGCTCTACGCGTCCCTGCGCAAGTCGCGCAACACACCGGGCTGGCCGTTCCTCGTCGCGGCCGGCATCGCCGTGCTGTTCACCCTGGTCACCGGCCTGGCCCGGGGCGGGGCCGAGACGAGCTGGCTCCCCTACTTCCCCTGGCTGACGATGGCCGCCATCGCGCCGCGGCACCAGGGCGGCGAGACCATCCCGACCCCGCACCTGCTGGTGGCCGCCGGCGCGGTCACGGCGATCATCATCAAGATGATCTTGACCTGAATCAGGCGAGCTCGACCAACTCGAGGAGGTCGTCGCTCCACGCGTCCTCGTCGCCGTCCGGCAGCAGGATCGCGCGGTCCGGCTTGAGCGCCTGCACCGCGCCCGGGTCGTGGGTCACCAGCACGATCGCGCCCGGGTAGCGGGCGATCGCGTCCAGCACCTGCTCGCGGCTGACCGGGTCGAGGTTGTTGGTCGGCTCGTCGAGCAGCAGCACGTTGGCGCCTGAGCAGACCAGCGTGGCCAGCGCCAGCCGGGTCTTCTCGCCGCCGGAGAGCACGCCCGCCGGCTTGCTCACGTCGTCGCCGCTGAACAGGAACGCGCCCAGGATCTTGCGCAGGTCGCCGTCGGTCTGGTCGGCCGCCGCCGAGCGCATGTGGTCGAGCACGGTGCGCTCGACGTCGAGCGTCTCGTGCTCCTGCGCGTAGTAGCCCAGCCGCAGCCCGTGCCCGGCCACCACCTCACCGGTGTCGGGCGTCAGGATCCCGGCCAGCATCCGCAACAGGGTGGTCTTGCCGGCACCGTTCAGACCGAGGATGGCGACCCGGGAGCCCCGGTCGACCGCCACGTCCACGTCGGTGAAGATCTCCAGCGATCCGTAGGACTTCGACAGACCGGAAGCGGTCAAGGGGGTACGCCCGCACGGCGCCGGCTGCGGGAAGCGCACCTTGGCCACGCGGTCGCCGACCCGCTCGTCGTCGAGCCCCGCGAGCAGCTTCTCGGCCCGCTTGGCCATGTTCTGCGCGGCGGTCGCCTTGGTCGCCTTGGCGCGCATCTTGTCGGCCTGGGCCATCAGCGCCCCGGCCTTCTTCTCCGCGTTGGCGCGTTCCCGGCGGCGCCGCCGCTCGTCGGTCTCGCGCTGTTCGAGATAGGTCTTCCAACCCACGTTGTACGTGTCGACGACGGACCGGTTGGCGTCGAGGTACCAGACCTTGTTGACCACCGCGTCGAGCAGCGTGACGTCGTGGCTGATCACCACGAGGCCACCCTTGTGCGCCGCCATGTAGCCGCGCAGCCAGACGATCGAGTCGGCGTCGAGGTGGTTGGTCGGCTCGTCGAGGAGCAGGATGCCGGCGCCCTCCTCCCCCGCGTCGCGGAACAGGATGCGGGCCAACTCGATCCGGCGGCGCTGACCACCGGAGAGGGTGCCGATCGTCTGCGCGAGCACCCGGTCGGGCAGGCCGAGGTTGGCGCAGATGCGGGCGGCCTCGGCCTCGGCCGCGTAGCCGCCGAGCGCCGCGAACCGCTCCTCCAGCGAGCCGTAGCGGCGCACCAGGGCGTCGGTGGGGTCGGCGGCGAGCTTCGCCTCGACGACCGTCATCTCGGCCAGCAGGGTGTCCAGGCCGCGCGCGGACAGGACCCGGTCGCGGGCGGTGACCTCGAGGTCGCCGGTGCGCGGGTCCTGCGGCAGGTAGCCGACGACGCTGGTGCGATCGACCCCGCCGGCGTACGGGCTGCCCTCGCCGGCGAGCACCTTCAGCGTGGTGGTCTTGCCGGCGCCGTTGCGGCCGACGAGGCCGATCCGGTCGCCGGGCTGCACCCGCAGGGTGGTGTCGGACAGCAGGATCCGCGCGCCGGCGCGAAGCTCCAGCCCGGTGGCAGTGATCATCAGAAACGCTCTCCCCGATTCGAAGGCTGACTCTGGGCACACGAAAGCGCCGATCGGGGCTTTTCCCGTCGGCGCCGGGGCTGGTCAGTCTTCGCAGAGCAGCACGGCGTGAAGTGTACCGGCTCCCCCGGGCAAACCCCCACCGGATTAACGGTGAAGATCATCGGGTACATCCCGGCGCGTCCACACGCGTCGATTGGATGGGGCATGGAACTCAACGAGCGCGCTGACGTCGACACCAGTCAGATCGAGGACCGGCGAGGCGGCGGCGGAGGAGGCGGAGGGATGGGCATCCCGCTGCCGACCAGCGGCGGCGGCATCGTCGGGCTGATCGTCACCCTGCTCGCCGTGCTGGTCGGCGGCGGCTTCGGCGTGAACGCCATGACCGGCGGCGACGAGCCCGCCGACAACGGGGCGATCGAGCAGAGCTGTGACGCGGCCGACAAGCTGAAGCAGCTCGACTGCCGCAACGCCCTCTACGTCAACTCGATCCAGTCGTGGTGGGAGAAGCGGCTGCCGCAGAGCTTCGGCGAGCAGTACAGCGAGGCGCCGACGGTGTTCTTCGACCAGGCGGTGCAGACCGGCTGTGGCGCCGCCGACTCCGGGGTCGGACCCTTCTACTGCCCCGCGGACCACAAGGTCTACATCGACCTCACCTTCTACCAGGTGCTCGCCGACCAGCTCGGCGCCAGCGGCGAGTTCGCGCAGCCCTACGTGCTGGCACACGAGTACGGGCACCACGTGCAGTCGCTGATCGGCACCGAGGCGACCATGCGTCGCCAGCAGGAACGTGACCCGGGCGACGCCAACGCGCTGTCGGTCAAGCTGGAGCTGCAGGCGGACTGCTACGCGGGCGCGTGGGCGAAGAACGCGACCCAGACCGCGGACGCGGACGGTGACCCGATCTTCACGTCGATCACCGACCAGGACATCAAGGAGGGCCTGGACACCGCGGCCGCGATCGGCGACGACACCCTGCAGAAGAAGTCGGGGCAGGACGTCAACCCGGACGGGTTCACGCACGGCACCTCGGCACAGCGCCAGCAGTGGTTCCGCACGGGCTACGACAGCGGCGACCCGAAGTCCTGCGACACGTTCGGCACCAGCTAACCGGCGTCCAGCGGGTTCCCACAGACCCGCCACGTGCCGCGGTCGTCGGTGACCCGCAGCTCGTACGGGGTGATGGCACCGGTCGGATCGACGAGCGCCGCGCTGACGGTGGCGTCCGCCGACCCGGTCGCCACCACCCCGTCGATCTTGTAGCTGGTCACCGCCGGCCGCCCGCCGATGCCGGCGACGAAGTCCTCCCGCTCGACCCGCTCGCGGGTCTCGTTGCAGAGCTGGTCGTACGCGCCGCCGATGTTGCCGGCGGCGAGCCGGGTGAGGAACGTGTCGGCGGCCAGCCGGGCGCCCTGCTCGGGCCCGCGGTGCCCGCCGAGCGCGAAGAAGCCGCCGACCACCAGGCCGGCCGCGACCAGGGTGCCGCCCATGATCCCCACCCGCTTGAGCGGCTGGCGCAGCGCGTCGTCGACCATGCGCGGGAGGCTACTCCCTAGGAATCCGGGTCGCGCACCAGGATCGATACCGCACGCGCGGCGCTGACGGCGTCGACCAGCACGGCGTGCCGGGGCTCGGGCACGTCGAGCAGGCGCTCGGTGCGCAGGTCGCGCAGCGGCGCGAGCCGAGGGTCCGCGAGCACGGCGTCGACCGCGCGCCGGTCGCCGCCGCAGACGACCGCGGCGAGTTTGTGCGCCACCGGCAGCAGGACCCGGACCGCCAACTCGGCCGCGTCCCTGGCCTGGGCCTTCGCCTGGTTGTCGCGGCGGCGGGCGAACCGCTGCTGCGACCAGCCGCCGGCCGCGGTGCGGCTCTGCACGTACGAGCTGTCGACCTTCGACGCGACGAGCCGGTCACCGTCGGCCACGCCGACCGCGACCGACGCCTTGCGGGCCAGCAGCAGCCCGATCCGCCGCGACGCCTGGGCGGCCTCGACGAAGTCGGCCAGGTCGGCGGAGAGCGGCGCGCCCGGCGGCGGGTGCAGCGCCGCGGTGGCGCCGTCGAAGGCCGCGAGCACCAGCGCGTCGTCGGTCGGGCGCTGGGCATAGTCGCCGTGCCGTTCGCGGAAGCCGTCGACCCAGCGGGTCAGGCGGTCGGGGTCGACGTCGACCCAGCGCCCCCCGCCCGCGGCCGGTCGGCTGGTGGTCATTCCCGCGACGGTACGGCACGCCACAATGTCCGGATGACGGAGCCGGTGCTGGACCGCCTGACCGCGTTGTTCGAGGCCGACCGGGACCCCGAGCGGGCCGTCGCCATGCGCGCGTACATGCGGGATCAGTTCGATTTCCTGGGCATCATGTCGCCGCGGCAGCGGGCGCTGGCCCGGCAGGCGGTCGCGGGCGCGCCGCGGCCCACGGAGCGCGACCTGCTCGACCTGGCCGACGCCTGCTGGGCCCGGCCGGAGCGGGAGTACCAGTACTTCGCCTGCGACTACCTGCGCCGGCACGCCGGAGCGCTGTCGCCGGACGCGTTGCCGGCGGTGCGCCGGTTGATCACCACGAAGCCCTGGTGGGACACGGTCGACGTGCTGGCCGCGCGGGTGGTCGGCCCGATGGTGACCCGGGACCGCGCGCTGGTCGCCGCGATGGACGACTGGAGCTCCGACAGCGACCTCTGGGTGATCCGCACGGCGCTCCTGCACCAGCTCTTCTACAAGAAGGACACCGACGCGGACCGCCTGTTCGGCTATTGCAGGCGGCAGGCCGGGCACACCGACTTCTTCATCCGCAAGGCGATCGGCTGGGCGCTGCGGGAGTACGCGAAGACGGATCCCGCCGCTGTCCGCGCTTTTGTCGAGAACACGGTTCTGTCCGGTTTGTCCCGACGCGAGGCGCTCAAGAACCTCTAGTCGTCGAGCAGGAACTTGTCGGACCAGTTGGCGATCTCCCGCAGCGCGGGCGCCAACCCGTAGCCCGCCTCCGTCAGCTCGTAGGTGACGGAGATCGGCGGCCCGGGGTCGACGCTGCGGGTGGCCAGCCCGAGCTCGCACAACTCGGACAGCCGGTCGGAAAGCACCGAGTCACTCACCCCACCGACCTGCCGGGAGAGCTCGCGGAAACCGGTCGGGCCGTTCATCAGCGTGCCGATCACGAGGCCGGACCACCGCTTGCCGAGCACGCTGAACGCGCGCACCAAGCCCTGGTCGCCGCGCGCACAGCGCTCGCCGACCTCGGTGGTGGTGTGACGTTCCGGACTCTCGGCCACAACGCCATGCTATCTCGATAGAGGTCGCTAGTATTTCCGAAGCAGCTAGCGAGACAAGTGTCGCTAGCCTTTTAACGGAGGTAACACTGGTGACGAACACCGAGGTCAAGCGTCCTTCCGTAGTCGTCCTGGGCGGCGGGTACGGCGGCCTCAACGCTGCCAAGGCGCTGGATGACGTCGCCGACGTCACGCTGGTCGACCCGTCCGGCGCGTTCCACCACAACGTCGCGTCCTGGCGGGCCCTGGTCGACCCGGCCTGGATCGACCGGATCTTCATGCCGCTCGACCGGCTCCTGCACAACGGCCACTACGTGCGCGACCGGGCCGTCGCCGTCGACGGCCGCAAGGTGACGCTCGAGTCCGGCGCCGCGCTGGAGCCCGACTACCTCGTGCTGGCGACCGGCTCGCACTACCCGTTCCCGGCCAAGACCGGCGCCAGCGACCACCAGGGCGGCAAGGACCGGCTGCAGGCGGCGCACGACGCGCTGTCGGGCGCGGACCGCGCGCTGATCGTCGGCGCCGGGCCGTCCGGCCTCGAGCTGGCGGGTGAGATCAAGGCGTTCTACCCGGCCAAGGAGGTCACGGTCGTCGACGTCAACGCGGACATCCTCAGCGGCCCGTTCCAGCAGGAGCTGCGCGAGGAGCTCAAGCGCCAGCTCGACAAGATGGGCGTGCGCCTGGTGCTCGGCAGCCCGCTGACCGCCCTGCCGGCCGTCGACCCGGCCACGCCCGGCGCGGTGTCGGTGGCCACGGAGAGCGGCGAGACGATCGAGGCCGACATCTGGTTCCGTGCGTTCGGCGTCCGGCCGGCGACGGACTACCTGCGCGGCGACCTGGCGGAGGCCCGCGACGAGCGCGGCTACCTGGTCGTGGACGACCAGCTCCGGGTCAAGGGCGGCGACGGCGTCTACGCGCTGGGCGACATCGCGACGGCCGACCGCGACACGGCCGGCGCCGCCAGCCGCCAGGGTGCCCTGGTCGCCGCCAACATCAAGGCCGCGATCACCGGCGACGGCGAGGTCCAGGCGTACGACCCGGGCCCGGCCATGATCGTGGTGCCGCTGGGCCCGGAGGGCGGGGCCACCCAGCTACCGACGGGCGTGGGCGGCCCCGAGGAGGCGGCGGCGATCAAGGGCGGCTCGATGCTGGTCGAGATGTACTCGGTCCACTTCGACGCCCCTACGCGATAAGGGCGATCGCCAGCACGACGATGAGCAGGCTGGACGCGAGGGCGGTCACCAACCGCCCTCGCGGCCCGGTCAGCAGCCGGCCGACGAGCGAACCGCCCGAGGCGATCAGGAGCTGCCAGCTCGCCGAGGCGAGGAACGCGGCGACGACGAAGAGCACCTCGCCGCCGGCGGTCAGCTCGTCGGAGGCCTGCCGCCCGAGCACCAGTGCCGCGAAGTAGACGATGGTCATGGGGTTGAGCAGCGTCAGGGCGAGGATTCCGGCGTACGCGCGGGCGGGTGTGCCCAGTCCGTCGCGGCTCCTCGCGGCCCGGGCGGGATCGCGGTGGTGCCGCACGGCGGACACCGCGGTGTGCGCCGCCAACCCGAGTAGCACGACGACCGCCACCCAGCGCAACGGGGTCGCGACGGGCGCGATGACCCCCGCGAGCGCGGCACCGCCGAGCACGGCGACGGCGGCATAGAGCCCGTCCGCGGTGGCGACACCGAGCGCGGCGGCGGCACCGACCTTGAAGGACGTGCGGGCGGTCAGGCCCATGATGAGAATGGCGATGGCGCCGACGGGCACGGCGACGCCGTAGCCGGCGACCAGGCCGGCGACGAACGCGTCGCTCATCGCGGATCAGGAGTGATCGACGCCGCCCCGGAGCCACGCTGCTGTCGGCGACCGGCGAAGGCCGTCACGACAGAAACCTGGGTCAGCGTCAGTGCGATCACCCGGACATCATGGGCGATGCCCGGGCGACCAGCACCTGGATTTCGCGCGCTTCCTAGACGTTGAAGCCCAGCGACCGGAGCTGGTCGCGGCCCTCGTCGGTGATCTTGTCGGGGCCCCACGGCGGCAGCCAGACCCAGTTGATCCGGAAGTCGCTGACGATGCCGCCGCCCGGGCCGGTCGTCAGGGCCGACCGGGTCTGGTCCTCGATCACGTCGGTCAGCGGGCAGGCCGCCGACGTCAGCGTCATGTCGAGGGTCGCGACGTTCTCGTCGTCGACGTGCACCCCGTACACCAAGCCGAGGTCGACGACGTTGATGCCCAGCTCGGGGTCGACGACGTCCTTCATCGCTTCTTCGATGACATCCACAGATGCCTTCGCGGGGCTCACGGTCTCTTCACTCATGCCTTCACCTCGGGTCCCACCGCGACGCCGGCGCGTACCGCGGCGTCCTTGAACGCCATCCAGGGCAGCAGGGCGCACTTCACGCGCGCCGGATAGCGCGCCACTCCGGAGAACGCCACGCCGTCGCCCAACAATTCCTCGTCCGGCTCGACCTGGCCGCGGCCCTGCATCAGCTCGACGAACGCGTCGTGCACCTTGAAGGCCTCGTCGACCGGCTGGTCGGCCAGCAGGTCGTGCAGGACGCTCGCCGAGGCCTGGCTGATCGAGCAGCCCATCCCCTCGTACGAGACGTCCGCGAGCTTGTCGCCGGCCACGGCGACCCGGATCGTCACCTCGTCGCCGCACGTCGGGTTGACGTGGTGCGCCTCACCGCCGAACGGCTCCCGGAGCCCTCGGCCGTGCGGCCGTTTGTAGTGCTCCAGGATGATCTCCTGGTAGAGCTGGTCGAACTGCATCAGCCGAACACCTTTCGCACCCGCTCGAGCCCCCGCACGAGCGCGTCGACCTCCTCGGTCGTCGTATAGACGTAGAACGAGGCGCGCGTCGTGGCGGGCACCCCGTAGCGCACGCAGACCGGCCGCGCGCAGTGGTGCCCGACCCGCACCTCGACACCCTCGTCGTCGAGCACCTGCCCGACGTCGTGCGGGTGGATCCCCTCGAGCGCGAACGAGATCGTGCCGCCGCGCCCCTCGGTCACCGTGGGCCCGAAGATCCGCAGGGTCGGCACCGACTCCAGCGCGGACAGCGCGTACTCGGTGATCTCCTGCTCGTGCGCCTGCACCGCCGGCATGCCGATCTCGGAGAGGTAGTCGATCGCGGCGCCGAGCCCGATCGCCTCGACGATCGGCGGCGTGCCGGCCTCGAAGCGGGCCGGCGGCGGCGCGAACGTCGACTTCTCCATCGTCACGGTCTCGATCATCGAGCCACCGCCGAGCACCGGCGGCATCGCGTCGAGCAGCTCACCGCGGCCCCAGAGCACGCCGATGCCGGTCGGGCCGAGCATCTTGTGGCCCGTGAACGCGATGAAGTCGACACCCAGCGCCCGCACGTCGACCGGCAGGTGCGGCACCGACTGCGAACAGTCGAGCAGCACCAGCGCGCCGACCTCGCGCGCCCGGGCGACGATCCGGGACGGGTCGTTGATCGTGCCCAGGATGTTGGACATGTGCACGATCGAGACGAGCTTGGTGCGCTCGTTGACCAGCGTGTCCAGCCCGGACTCGTCGAGGCGGCCCGCTTCGGTGATCGGGAACCAGCGCAGGGTCGCGCCGGTGCGCTCGCAGAGCAACTGCCACGGCACCAGGTTGGAGTGGTGCTCCATCTCGGAGATCACCACCTCGTCGCCCGGGCCGAGGCGGAACCGGGGATCACTCCCCGGTGTCACGGAGGCGTTGGAGAAGGCGTACGCGACCAGGTTGATCGCCTCGGTCGAGTTCTTGACGAACACCACCTCGGCCGGGTCCGGCGCGTTGACGAACGCCGCCACCTTCTCGCGGGCGCCCTCGTAGGCCAGCGTCGCCTCCGTGCCCAGCGTGTGCACCGAGCGCGACACGTTGCCGTTGTGCCGCTCGTGGTGCGCGCGCATGACATCGAGCACCTGGCGGGGTTTCTGCGACGTGTTGGCGCTGTCCAGGTAGACCAGCGGGTGGCCGTTGACCTCCCGACCGAGGATCGGGAAGTCGGCCCGCAACGAGGCGACGTCGAACGTCGACGGGATCGCGAGAGACGTCATGACTGGGCAGCCCTTCGTTGCGTGGTCAGGCCGCGGCCGGACCGGTTTCCGCCAGGTAGCGCTTGTAGCCCTCGGCCTCGAGCTGCTCGGCCAGCTCCGGCCCGCCCTCCTCGACGATCCGGCCGCCGGCGAAGACGTGCACGTGGTCGGGGGTGATGTAGCGCAGGATGCGGGTGTAGTGGGTGATCAGCAGCACGCCGGTGTCGCCGGTCGCGCGTACCCGGTTGACACCCTCGCTCACCACCTGGAGCGCGTCGATGTCGAGGCCGGAGTCGGTCTCGTCGAGGATCGCGATCTTCGGCTTGAGCAGCTCGAGCTGGACGATCTCGTGACGCTTCTTCTCACCGCCGGAGAAGCCCTCGTTGACGTTGCGCTGTGCGAACGCCGGGTCCATCTGCAGCCGCTCCATCGCGCCGCGCAGGTCGGTCGACCAGGTGCGCAGCTTGGGCGCCTCGCCGTCGATCGCGGTCTTGGCGGTACGCAGGAAGTTGGCCACGGACACGCCGGGCACCTCGACCGGGTACTGCATCGCGAGGAACAGGCCGGCCCGGGCCCGCTCGTCCACGGTCATCGACAGCACGTCGGCGCCGTCGAGGGTGACCGTGCCGTCGGTGATCTGGTACTTCGGGTGGCCGGCGATCGAGTAGGCCAACGTCGACTTGCCCGAGCCGTTGGGGCCCATGATGGCGTGCGTCTCGCCGGCGCGGACCGTGAGGTCGACGCCCACCAGGATCGGCTTGAGCTCGCCGTCGGGCAGCTTGACCGAGACCTTCAGGTCGCGGATCTCCAGGACGCTCATGCGGGCATAACTCCATTGCTCGGTGTGAGGGCGACGTAGACCTCGCCGTCACGGACTTCGACGGGATAGACGGGTACGGGTTCGGTCGCCGGCAGGCCGGTCGGCTCGCCGGTGCGCAGGTCGAAACGGGAGCCGTGCAGCCAGCACTCCAGCGTGCAGCCGTCGATCTCGCCCTCGGAGAGGGCGACCGCGGCGTGCGAGCACTCGTCGTAGGCGACGTAGAAGTTGTCGTCCTCGGCGTGCACCACGGCGAGCTCGAGGTCGTCGACGACGGCCCTGATCGCCGTGCCCTTGGGCACGTCCTCGACGGAGCACAGGCGGATGAACGTCACTGGTCGCCCTTTGCCAACCGGGCCTCGATGGCGTCGCCGAGGCGCTCGCGCAGGATCTCCACCGGGATCTTCTGCAGCAGCTCCGCGAAGAAGCCGCGAACGACCAGCTTGCGCGCCTCGTGCTCCGGGATGCCCCGGGCCATCAGGTAGAACAGCTGCTCGTCGTCGAACCGGCCGGTGGCGCTCGCGTGACCGGCGCCGACGATCTCGCCGGTCTCGATCTCGAGGTTGGGCACCGAGTCGGCCCGCGCGCCGTCGGACAGGACCAGGTTGCGGTTGATCTCGTAGGTGTCGGTGCCGGTCGCCTGCACCTGGATCAGCACGTCGCCGACCCAGACCGTGTGGGCGCCCTCGCCCTGCAGCGCGCCGCGGTAGCCGACGTAGCTGCGGCAGTCCGGCACGCTGTGGTCGACGAGCTGGCGGTGCTCGAGGTGCTGGTCGTCGTCGGCGAAGTAGAGCCCGAACAGCTCCGCGTCACCGCCCCGACCGGCGTATTCCACGCTGGTGAACTGGCGCACGAGGTCGCCGCCGAGGCTGACCTGCACGTGCGTCACCCGGGCGTCGCGGCCGAGCCGGAACTTGACGTGCTGGGCCTGCACCGCGTCGGACGCCCAGTCGGCGACCGTGATCAGCGTGAGCTGCGCACCGTCGGCGACGTCGACCTCGACGTTGTCGGCCAGCGTGGTCGAACCGACCTGCTCGACCACGAGCGTCGCCTTCGCGAAGCGGCCGACCTCGACGACCGTGTGCGCGTACGCGACACCGGAGCCCCCGCCGATGACCCGGACCCGGGCCGGCTCGGCCGGCTCGGCCTCGGACGCGACCTCGATCAGCGTCGCGCCGTCCGCGTTGCCGTAGCCGAGCGCGCTGACCCGGTCGAACGGCACCAGCACCCGGCCGATCCGCTCGTCGCCCTTGGCCAGCTTGGTCACGGTGACGCCGGCGGGCAGGGCCTCGTGCTCCCAGCGCAGGGTGGTCTCGGCCGCCGGCGTCGCCGTGGCCAGACCGCGCAGCCGCTTCAGTGGCGTGAACCGCCACTCCTCCTCGAGGCCGGTCAGCGCCGGGAAGTCGGCGACGTCGGTCGAGTGCAGGCTCTGCGCCTTGGTCTTGGGCAGGCTCGACGTCTTGGGCGGGGTGACCGCCACCTCGGTTTCCGTGGGCATTTAGCCGACGGCCCCTTCCATCTGCAGTTCGATGAGCCGGTTGAGCTCGAGGGCGTATTCCATGGGGAGTTCCTTGGCGATCGGTTCGATGAAGCCGCGCACGATCATCGCCATCGCCTCGTCCTCGGTCAGGCCCCGGCTCATCAGGTAGAAGAGCTGGTCCTCGCTGACCTTGGAGACGGTCGCCTCGTGACCCATCGCCACGTCGTCCTCGCGGATGTCGACGTATGGATAAGTGTCTGAGCGGGAGATCGTGTCGACCAGCAGCGCGTCGCACTTGACGGTGCTCTTCGAGTGGGAGGAACCCTCCAGGACCTGAACCAGGCCGCGGTACGAAGTCCGGCCGCCGCCGCGCGCGATCGACTTCGAGATGATCGTGCTGCTGGTGTGCGGTGCCGCGTGCACCATCTTGGCGCCGGCGTCCTGGTGCTGGCCCTCGCCCGCCATCGCGACCGAGAGCACCTCGCCCTTGGCGTGCTCGCCCATCATCCAGACCGCGGGGTACTTCATGGTCACCTTGGAACCGATGTTGCCGTCGATCCACTCCATGGTCGCGCCCTCGTGCGCCACGGCGCGCTTGGTGACCAGGTTGTAGACGTTGTTCGACCAGTTCTGGATGGTCGTGTAGCGGCAGCGGGCGCCCTTCTTCACGATGATCTCGACGACCGCGCTGTGCAGCGAGTCGGACGAGTAGATCGGCGCGGTGCAGCCCTCGACGTAGTGCACGTAGGCGCCCTCGTCGACGATGATCAGCGTCCGCTCGAACTGGCCCATGTTTTCCGTGTTGATCCGGAAGTAGGCCTGGAGCGGGATCTCCACGTGCACGCCCGGCGGCACGTAGATGAAGGAGCCACCCGACCACACCGAGGTGTTGAGCGCGGCGAACTTGTTGTCGCCGACCGGGATGACCGAGCCGAAGTATTCCTTGAACAGCTCCGGGTGCTCGCGCAGGCCCGTGTCGGTGTCGAGGAAGATGACGCCCTGCTCCTCGAGGTCCTCACGGATCTTGTGGTAGACCACCTCGGACTCGTACTGAGCCGCCACACCGGCGATCAGCCGCTGCTTCTCGGCCTCCGGGATGCCCAGCTTGTCGTAGGTGTTCTTGATGTCCGCGGGGAGGTCGTCCCAGCTCGCCGCCTGCTTCTCGGTCGAGCGGACAAAGTATTTGATGTTGTCGAAGTCGATCCCGCCGAGGTCGGCGCCCCAGTCGGGCATCGGCTTGCGGCCGAACAGCCGCAGGCCCTTGAGGCGCAGGTCGAGCATCCACTCGGGCTCGTTCTTCTTCGCGGAGATGTCACGCACCACCGCCTCGCTGAGCCCGCGCTGCGCCGAGGCGCCGGCGGTGTCGGAGTCGGCCCACCCGTACTGGTAGCTGCCCAGGGCGGCGAGGTGCTCCTCCTGGGTAACGACGGGCTGGACGATCTGCTCGGTCATTTATCTGTCCTCACAGTTGGGGATTGCTGAGCAGGGATATGTGTCGTGCATACCCCGTCGCCGTGTGCGATGGTGGCGAGTCGCTGGACGTGGGTGCCGACCAGGCGGGAGATGACCGCCGTCTCGGCCTCGCACAGCTCGGGAAACTCGGCCGCCACGTGCGCCACCGGGCAGTGGTGCTGACACAGCTGCCCGCCGGTGGCGATCGTGGAAGCGTTGGCAGCGTAGCCCTCGGCGGTCAGCGCGTCGGCGAGCGCCTCGGCGCGTGCGATCGGGTCGTCGCCGGCGCCCTCCATGGCGTCCCGGCAGCGGCCCTCCAGCGTGGCCACCTGCTCGGTGGCGAACGCGTCGACCGCGCCCTCGCCACCGTGTGCGGCGATCCAGCGCAGTGCCGCGGTCGCCATGTTGTCGTAGGTGTGCCGGCCGCAGCGCAGCCGGGCGGCGTCGGTCAGCGTGAACACCTTGGCGGGGCGGCCACGGCCCCGGCCCGCGCGCACCGGGCGCTGACGGGTGACCACGTCGCCCTCGGTGAGCAGGGCGTCCAGGTGCTTGCGGATGGCCGCTGGGCTCAGGCGCAGCGCCTCGCCCAACTCGGCTGCGGTAGCGGTGCCCCGCTCCAGGAGCAGCCGCAGGACCCGATCGCGGGTGCGCTCGTCCGCGGGGGCGACCGGGGAACCGGTCGTCTCCACCTGCGAAGGGAGCATCGCCGCGTTTTTCACTACGACAACGTTACGTAATTCCGCCGGGCGGAGCAAACCGGCACGCCAGTGATCGACGTCACCGAGCAGGGGCGGATCCGGATCTCCTTACTACATTACGTAGGATCTCGGACCGTGATCCCCCTGCTTCGCCGCTTGGCGCTGGCCAACATCATCGCGAACGTCGCCATCGTGGTCACCGGCGGGGCCGTCCGGCTCACCGGCTCGGGCCTCGGCTGCCCGACCTGGCCCCGGTGCACCGACGCCTCGTACGTGCCGAACGCCGAGATGGGCATCCACGGGGTCATCGAGTTCAGCAACCGGATGCTCGGCTGGGTGGTCGGCGTCGTCGCCCTGGCCACCCTGGTCGTGGCCTTCCTGCACCACCGGCGCGAGCGCACCGCGACCAGCCGCGGGCTGTCACGGTTGGCGCTGGGTGTGTTCCTGGGCATCCCCGCGCAGGGTGTGGTGGGCGGGATCACCGTGCTGACCGACCTCAACCCGTGGGTGGTCGGCCTGCACTTCCTCGCTTCGATGGGCGTGCTGGTCGCGGCCTACGCGCTGTGGCGGCGGTCGGTCGACGGCCGGGCGACCCGCACCGTCTTACCCGGTCCCCTGCGCCAGCTCGTCCAGGTGCTGACCGCCGTCTCGGCCGCCGTGATCGTGCTCGGCGTGATCGTGACGGGCTCGGGCCCCCACGCGGGCGACGCCGACGCGCACCGCACCGGGCTCGACCCGGAGATCGTCGCCCAGTTCCACGCCGACGTGGTGTTCCTGTTGCTCGGCCTGAGCGCGGCGGTATGGTTCGCCGCCCGGGCCACCGGCTCGCGGCGCACCGCCCGCGCCGCCCTGGTGCTCGTCGCGGTCGAGCTGTCCCAGGGCGTCATCGGCTTCGTGCAGTACTTCACCGGCCTGCCGGAGATCCTGGTCGGCCTGCACATGCTCGGCGCCTGCCTGGTCTGGCTGGCGACGCTGTCGCTGCTGTGGTCAACCCGTGGCGCGCACGACGGCCGCCGCGAAGCGGTCGGCGGCGCCGCCGCTGGTGCCGAAGAAGAGCGAGGGCTCGGTGAGCTCCAGCTCGATCAGGGTGGGCGCGCCGGTGTCGTCGGGCACCAGGTCGACCCGCGCGTAGAGGAGCCGGTCGCGGCCGCCCGGCACGGTGTCGAGGGCGCGCTCGGCGACGGCCAGCTGCGCGGCTGACGCCTCCGCGGGGTCGATCCGCTCTTCCTTGTAGAGCCCGGTGACGCCCTCGTCGGGCCCGGTCAGCATGGCGCCCTTGCGGGCCGCGTGGCTGAACCGCAGGCCGTCGCCGGCGTTGAGGTAGACCAGGGCGGTCTCGCCGACCGCGTCGATGGCCGCGAGGTAGGGCTGGACCAGCGCGGTCCGCCCGGCGTCGGTGAGCCGCTTCAGGTGGGCCTCGAACGCGTCGGCCTCCGCGGGCAAGCGGTAGCGGCCCGCGTCGACGCTGCCGGCACCGATCGCCGGCTTGACGACCACGTCACCGGCCAGGCCCGCCGGAAGCCCGCCGGACGGCTCGACGACCGTCGTGGGGATCACGGGGACCCCGGCCGCGGCCAACTCGCTCAGGTAGCGCTTGTCGGTGTTCCAGGTGACGACGTCGGCCGGGTTGGCGAGGTTGCCCCGGGCCGCGGCCCAGGCGACGAACTCGGCCCGGCGCGGCGCGTAGTCCCAGGGCGAGCGGAGCACGACGAGGTCGTACGCGGCCCAGTCGACGCCGGGGTCGTCCCAGACGGCCGGCTCGGCGGCGACACCGTGTGCCGCCAGCGGCGCCAGCACCAGGCGGTCGTCGTCCTCGAGGTCAGGAATGGAGTCGCAGGTAACAAGAGCGACCCGGGACGTCTCCCGGGTCGCCGCCTGCTCATGGGTGGGTGTGATGACGGGTCGCTTTCTCTATCTGAGCTGGGTCAGCGCGACAAGGTGCGCCGGGCCATCGACCGCCACAGGTCGTTGCTCGGCCGCATCTGGTCCATGAGTTCGCGCTCCCACTCGTTCTCCACCGTGACGCCGGCGCTCACACACGCCGCGCGAGCCACGTCCGTTCCCTCAGCGAACTGGTCAGCCCAGGTGCCGTCCCCGCCAACGAGGACGATCCGGGCGCCGCGCTTGCCGACGTACTCGACGACCGCCCGTGCGCCACCGTGCTCGGCGGCGAACGACCGGATCCCGGTCACCAGACCCTCAGGGGTCGCGGTGGCGGGTTGATCGGTCGTGAGCGTCGTATCGGAACCATCTGCCATGTCGGAGAGCGTAAGCACGCCTACCGGAATCCGCGTGCCATCCGAACGTGTTTTGTGACGCCTCTCATCGCCGGATTTAAGACAGGCCACAGAAAATTTGTTCACCGAAAGTGAGACATATGCGGTTAAGTTCGGATGACATCTCGGACAACTGCCGTCGCTCGTCCGTGGCCGTCTCGTGATGCGGTCATTTCCGGCGTGTCTGACGCGAAACCGACGGATCCGTCAGAGCAGTGCGTCGAGCGCCACGGCCAGCGAGACGATCGTCAGGTACGTGATCGACCAGTGGAACAGCCGCATCGGCTTGAGCGGCTCACCCGCCTTCGACCGGCCCACCAGGCGATACGCCTCGACCAGGAACGCCACGCCGCTGACCAGCGCGGTCACCCCGTAGAGGGGTCCCAGGCCCAGCGGCCAGGCCGCCAGCGAGGCCGCGACCGTCAGCCAGGTGAACAGCACGATCTCCCGGTTGACCCGGGTGGCCGAACGCACGACGGGCAGCATCGGGATGCCGGCCCGCGCGTAGTCGTCCTTGTAGGTGATCGCCAGCGCGTAGAAGTGCGGCATCTGCCAGAAGAACACCACCGCGAACAGCGCCCAGGCCAGCGGCGACAGCCCGCCGGTGACCGCCGCCCAGCCGATCAGCACCGGCGCGGCACCGCAGGCGCCGCCCCAGAACGTGTTCTGTGGCGTGGTCCGCTTGAGCCAGAGCGTGTAGACGAGGTCGTAGTAGGCGATCGCCGCCGCGGTCAGCCCGGCCGCCAGCCAGTTGGTGAAGCCGGCCATCAGGCCCACCGAGACCACCGCCAGCACCAGCCCGAACACCAGCACGCTCCGCGGCGAGAGCGCGTGGGTCGGCAGCGGCCGCCGCTTGGTGCGGCGCATGAGCTGGTCGATGTCGCGGTCGATGTAGCAGTTGAGCGCGTTGGCGGCGCCCGCGGCGAGCGTGCCGCCGACCAGGACCACCACCATCGTCGAGACCGGCGGGATGCCGCCCGCGGCCAGCATCATCGCCGGCACGGTGGTGACCAGCAGCAGCTCGATGATGCGGGGCTTCGTCAGGGCCACGTAGGCGCGGACCACGGCACGGGGGTCGCGCCGGGCGGGCACCGGGACCGGGCCCGGCACCAGGGTCGGCGACGGACGCTCCGTGACCATGCTCAAGGCCGTGTCCACCTTCCCGCGGGGCTCGTCGTCGGACCGCCGCAGGCGGTCAACAGAACGATCGACAGCGTACGCGGCGCGTATTCGCGCTGATCGGCGACCCGACGCGGTGCGGCGGGAACCACCCGGCAAGTGTCTTCCGCCCCACAACACGTGCCGCAGGGCGAGATCCGGCGGCAGGTGTTTAGCACGGGTCGCTAGGGTCAGAGGTGAGGGACCGGAACACTCGCCGAGGAGCGCATACATCGTGCCTGCCAGCAACTCAGAGCAAGCCTCATTCACCTGGTCCGAGCTGGACCGCAAGGCGGTCGACACGATCCGCGTCCTCGCGATGGACGCGGTCGAGAAGGCCGGCAACGGTCACCCGGGCACGGCCATGAGCCTGGCCCCCGCCGCATACCTGCTGTTCAACCGGGTGATGCGGCACGACCCGACCGACCCGCACTGGCCGGGCCGCGACCGGTTCGTCCTGTCGGCCGGGCACAGCAGCCTGACCCTCTACATCCAGCTCTACCTCACCGGCTACGGCCTCGGTCTCGAAGACCTGATGGCGCTGCGCCAGTGGGGCTCGCTGACCCCGGGCCACCCCGAGCACGGGCACACCAAGGGCGTCGAGACCACCACCGGCCCGCTGGGCCAGGGCGTCGGCAACGCGGTCGGCATGGCGATGGCCGCCCGCCGCGAGAAGGGCCTGTTCGACGCCGAGGGCGACGGCGGGTCGCTGTTCGACCACTTCGTCTACACGATCGTCTCCGACGGCGACATCGAAGAGGGCATCAGCCACGAGGTCAGCTCGCTCGCCGGGCACCAGCGGCTGGGCAACCTGGTGGCGATCTGGGACGACAACGAGATCTCCATCGAGGACGACACCCGCATCGCGAAGAGCGAGGACGTGGCAGCGCGGTACGCGGCGTACGGCTGGCACGTCCAGACCGTCGACTGGCGCACCGGGCACGCCGACGAGGGCGACTACCGGGAGGACCCGGAGGCGCTGTGGCGGGCGATCGAGGCCGCGAAGGCGGTCACCGATCGCCCGTCGTTCATCGTGCTCCGCACGATCATCGGCTGGCCCGCACCCAACAAGCAGAACACCGGCAAGATCCACGGCTCGGCGCTCGGTGCCGACGAGGTCGCCGCGACCAAGAAGGTGCTCGGCTTCGACCCGGCCAAGACGTTCGACGTCGCCGACGAGGTGCTGGCGCACACCCGCGAGGCCATCGTCCGGGGCCAGGCCGACCACGCCGAGTGGGACAAGGGCTTCGCCGCCTGGTCGACCACCAACCCCGAGCGCCGGGCGCTGTTCGACCGCCTGACCTCGCGTACCCTCCCCGCCGGCTGGACGGACGCGTTGCCGGTGTGGCCCGCGGACCCGAAGGGCATCGCCACCCGGGCCGCCTCCGGCAAGATCCTCGAGGCGCTCGCGCCGGTGCTGCCGGAGCTCTGGGGCGGCTCGGCCGACCTGGCCGAGAGCAACAACACCACCATGAAGGGCGAGCCGTCGTTCGTCCCCGCGGAGCACGCCACCAAGGAGTTCCCGGGCGACGAGTACGGCCGGACGCTGCACTTCGGCATCCGCGAGCACGGCATGGGCGCGATCCTCAACGGCATCGTGCTGCACGGCGCCACCCGCCCGTACGGCGGCACGTTCCTGGTCTTCAGCGACTACATGCGGCCGTCCGTGCGGCTCGCGGCGCTGATGAAGCTGCCGGTCACCTACGTCTGGACGCACGACTCGATCGGCCTCGGCGAGGACGGCCCGACCCACCAGCCGATCGAGCACCTCACCGCGCTGCGGGCCATCCCGGGCCTCGACGTGGTGCGCCCGGCCGACGCCAACGAGACCGCGTGGGCGTGGCGCATGGCGATGGAGCACATCGACCGGCCGACCGCGCTGGCGCTGACCCGCCAGGCGCTGCCGACCATCGACCGCGACCGGTACGCGCCCGCGGACGGCACCGCCCGCGGCGGCTACATCCTCTCCGAGGCGTCCAACGGCCAGCCCGAGGTGATCCTCGTCGGCACCGGCTCCGAGGTGCAGCTCTGCCTGACCGCCCAGGAGCGGCTGGAGGCCGCGGGCACCCCGACGCGGGTCGTCTCGATGCCCTGCCAGGAGTGGTTCCGGGCGCAGGACGAGGCCTACCGGCAGACCGTGCTGCCGAACGCGGTCAAGGCCCGGGTCAGCGTCGAGGCGGGCATCGCCATGTCGTGGCGCGACATCGTCGGCGACCTCGGCGAGAGCGTCAGCATCGAGCACTACGGGGCCAGCGCGCCCCACACCGTGCTCTTCGAGCAGTTCGGATTCACCGCCGACCACGTGGTCGCGAAGGCGCACGCCTCGCTCGCGCGGATCGGCGCCATCACCGGCACCACCACGGGCAACTGAGGGAGCGAAGGATCATGACCGACCGGCTGGCCGAGCTTTCCGCCGCGGGCGTCGCCATCTGGCTCGACGACCTGTCCCGCGTCCGGCTGAACACCGGCAACCTGGATCAGTTGCGCCGCGAGCAGCACGTCGTGGGCGTGACGACCAACCCGACCATCTTCGCCAAGGCGCTCTCCGACGCCGACGCGTACGACGGCCAGGTCCGCGACCTGGCCACCCGTGGCGTCTCGACGGAAGAGGCCGTGCGCATGCTCACCGCGTACGACGTGCGCTGGGCGTGCGACGTCATGCGGCCGGCGTACGACGCCTCCGGTGGCGTGGACGGCCGGGTCTCGCTCGAGGTCGACCCGCGGCTCGCCCGTGAGACCGACAAGACGATCGCGGAGGCCAAGGGCCTCTGGTGGCTGATCGACCGCCCCAACGCGTTCATAAAGATCCCCGCGACCGAGGAGGGCCTGCCGGCGATCACCGCGGCGCTCGCCGCCGGCATCAGCGTCAACGTCACGCTGATCTTCTCGCTCGACCGATACAGCCAGGTGATGGACGCCTTCCTGGCGGGCATTGAGCAGGCCAAGGCCAACGGGCACGACCTGACCAACCTGGCGTCCGTCGCGTCGTTCTTCGTCTCCCGCTTCGACACCGAGATCGACAAGCGGCTCGAGAAGATCGGCACCGACGAGGCCAAGGCGATGCGCGGCAAGGGCGCGGTCGCCAACGCGCGGCTGGCCTACGAGCGCTACTCCGAGGTGTTCGCCGGCGAGCGCTGGCAGGCACTGGCCGACGCGGGCGCCAAGCCGCAGCGGCCGCTCTGGGCGTCCACCTCGACCAAGAACCCGGACTACCCGGACACGCTCTACGTCCGTGACCTGATCGCGCCGGGCGTCGTCAACACCATGCCGGAGTCGGTGATCCACGCCTGGGCCGACCACGGCGAGACCGAGGCCGACACCGTCACCGGCAACTACGACGACGCCAAGCAGGTGATGGCGGACCTCGCGCGGGTCGGCATCGACCTCGACGACGTGTTCGACACGCTGGAGAGCGAAGGCGTCGAGAAGTTCTCGGCGAGCTGGCAGGAGCTGATCGACGGGGTCGACGCGTCGCTGAAGGCGGCCGGAGGCGGCAAGTGAGTAGGTACGGCTTCGGGTCCGACGGGATCCCGGAGAACGGCGACGACGCCGGTCCGGCATTCGCCGACGGCGTCGTCGCGGCGGCGGGCATCGCGGTCTACGGCGCCGGCAGCGCCGACGTCGCGGCGACCCGTGCCTCGCTGGTCGGCGCCGGCGTGCCGGCGAAGCTGGTCGACAAGGACGCCACGCTGTGGGGCCCGGACGCCGAGGCCGAGGCGAAGATCCGCCTGGGCTGGGTCGACACCTTCCGGCGCAGCCGGGAGCTGCTCCCCCGGCTGGCGGAGCTGCGCACCGAGCTGGCCGACCTCGACCACGTGGTGCTCGCCGGCATGGGCGGCTCGTCGCTCGCGCCGGAGGTGATCACCCGCACGCTCGGCGTCGAGCTGACCGTGCTGGACACCACCGACCCGGCGCAGATCCGCGCGGCGCTGGCCGACCGGCTGGAGCGCACGCTGGTCGTGGTCTCCAGCAAGTCCGGCGGCACGGTCGAGACCGACAGTCACCGGCGCGCGTACTGGCAGGCGTTCGTCGACAGCGGCATGTCCGAGGCCGAGGCGGGGCGCCACTTCGTGGTCGTCACCGACCCGGGCTCCCCGCTGGAGACCACCGGCCACGAGATGGGCGCACAGGTGTTCCTCGCCGACTCCGACGTCGGCGGGCGCTACTCGGCGCTGACCGCGTTCGGCGTCGTGCCGTCGGCCCTGGCCGGCGTCGACGTGGCCGAGCTGCTCGACCAGGCCGAGGAGCTCCTGCCCGCGCTGTCCGAGGAGAGCGGCAACCCGGGCCTCGCGCTGGGTGCGGCGCTCGGCGCGGCCGCCCTTGCCGGGCGCGACAAGGTGGCGCTGGTCTCCGACGGCACCGGCATCGTCGGCCTCGGCGACTGGGCCGAGCAGCTCATCGCCGAGTCGACCGGCAAGGACGGCAAGGGCATCCTGCCCGTGGTCATCGAGACCCCGGACAGCCCCGGCGCGCACGGCGGCGACGTGGTCACGGTCACGGTCGGCGGCGCACAGCCGCCGGCCGGCGTGCCCGGCGGAGGCGTGCGGCCCGACGTGGCCGTCAACGGCCCGCTCGGTGCCCAGTTCCTCGCCTGGGAGTTCGCGACGGCGGTCGCGGGCCGGGTGATCGGCATCGACCCGTTCAACCAGCCCAACGTGACCGAGTCCAAGAACAACACGACCCGGATCCTCGCCGAAGGGCTGCCGGACGAGTCGCCGGCGTTCACCGAGGGCGCGATCGAGGTGCACGGAGGCAGCGGCGACAGCCTGGCCGCCGTGCTCGGCGGGCTGGTCGACGGCATCGACTCGCACGGCTATTTAGCCGTGCTGGCGTTCCTCGACCGGGTCGGCGACGCCCGCGCCGAGCAGTCCCGGGCGCTGCTGGCCACCGCCGCCGGCCGGCCGGTGACGTTCGGGTGGGGCCCGCGCTACCTGCACTCGACCGGGCAATATCACAAGGGCGGTCCGCAGGTCGGCTCGTTCCTGCAGATCACCGGCGCGGTCGCCGTGGACCTGCCGATCCCGGGCAAGCCTTACGGCTTCGCCGAACTGCAGGCTGCCCAGGCGGCCGGCGACCGGAAGGCGATGACCGACCGCGGTCGGCCCGTCGTCCGGCTCCACCTCACCGACCGGGCCGAAGGCATCGACCAACTGCTGCGCGCGTTGGCGAGCCTGCCCGCCCGCTAGGACGCACCATAGGAGTTGTGGTGAACCCGCTGCGCGATCCCCAGGATCGCCGTTTGCCCCGGATCCCGGAGCCGTGCGCTCTGGTGATCTTCGGCGTGACCGGCGACCTGTCTCGCAAAAAGCTGCTGCCGGCCATCTATGACCTGGCCAACCGGGGGCTGCTCCCGCCCGGCTTCGTCGTGCTCGGGTTCGCCCGGCGCGACTGGGGCGACGGCGACTTCGAGTCACTGGCGATGGAGGCGGCCAAGCGAGGGGCCCGCACTCCCTGGCGCGAGGAGGTGTGGGCCCGGCTCGCCGGCAACATCAAGTTCGTGCCGGGCGCCTTCGACGACGACGAGGCGTTCGACCAGCTCGCGTCTACCCTCGACGAGCTGCGCGACTCGCACGGCATCGCCGGCAACGCCGCGTTCTACTTCGCAATCCCGCCACCGGCCTTCCCGACCGTGCTCAAGCAGCTCGCCCGCACCGGGATGGCCGACAACCGCAAGTCCGGCGGCTGGCGGCGGGTCGTGGTCGAGAAGCCGTTCGGCAACGACCTCGCCTCGGCCAAGGCGCTCAACGGCCTGGTCGACGACGTGTTCACCCGCGACGACGTGTTCCGGATCGACCACTACCTGGGCAAGGAGACGGTCCAGAACATCCTGGCACTGCGGTTCGCCAACAACCTGTTCGAGCCGCTGTGGAACTCCAAATACGTCGACTCGGTGCAGATCACGATGGCCGAGGACGTGGGCATCGGCACCCGGGCCGGCTTCTACGACGCCGCCGGCGCCGCCCGCGACGTGCTGCAGAACCACCTGCTCCAGCTCATGACGCTGGTCGCGATGGAGGAGCCGACGAGCTTCGACGCGGCGGAGATCAGCACCGAGAAGCTCAAGGTGCTCCGCGCGATCACCGTGCCGCAGGACGTCCGTGCGGAGACCGTACGCGGGCAATATCTGCCGGGTTGGGTCGGCGGCGAGCGGGCGGTCGGCTACCTGGAGGAGAAGGACGTGCCGTCCGACTCCACGACCGAGACCTATGTCGCGGTGCGGCTGGGCGTGCAGAACCGGCGGTGGGCCGGCGTGCCGTTCTACCTGCGCTGCGGCAAGCGGCTGCCGCGCCGGGTCACCGAGCTCGCGATCATCTTCAAGAAGGCGCCGCACCTGCCGTTCAACCAGCACGACATCGAGATGCTCGGTGCCAACCAGCTGGTCATCCGGGTCCAGCCCGACGAGGGCGTGGTGCTCAAGTTCGGCTCCAAGGTGCCCGGCACCACCATGGAGGTCCGCGACATCGCGATGGACTTCGAGTACGGCGCCGCGTTCACCGAGTCCAGCCCCGAGGCGTACGAGCGGCTGGTGCTCGACGTGCTGATCGGCGACCGGACGCTGTTCCCCGACGCGGCCGAGGTCGAACAGAGCTGGCGGGTGATCGACCCGCTGGAGGACGCGTGGGCGGGCACCGCTCCCGAGCCGTACCGGGCCGGCGAGTGGGGTCCGCACGCGGCCGACGAACTGCTGCGCCGCGACGGCCGGCACTGGAGGCGGGCATGATCGGGCTGTGGGACACCACCGGCAACGAGGTGGTCAAGGCGCTCGCGACCGAGCGCCGGTCGGCGGGCGGCGTGGCCAGCGGCATGGCGCTGACGCTGATCGTCGTCGTCGACGAGAAACGGGTACGTGAGGCCGAGGCGGCCGCGACGATCGCCGCCTCGATGCACCCGTGCCGGCTGCTGATCGTGGTCCGCGCCGACGTGGAACGCCCGAGCAACCGCCTCGACGCCGAGGTGGTCGTCGGGGGCCGGCTCGGCCCGTGCGAGGCCGTCGTCATGCGGATGTACGGCCGCCTCGCGCTGCACGCCGAGTCGGTGGTCATGCCGCTGCTCGTGCCGGACGTGCCGGTGGTCACCTGGTGGCACGGCGAGCCGCCGGAGCGGATCGCCAACGACTTCCTCGGCGTGGTCGCCGACCGGCGGATCACCGACGTCTCGCAGACCGCGGACCCGGTCGCCGCACTGCGCCAGCGGGCTAAGGACTACGCGCCCGGCGACACCGACCTCGCCTGGACCCGGATCACCCCGTGGCGCACGCTGGTCGCGTCGGCCTTCGACACCACCGAGGAGCGGGTCGTCGGCGCCACGATCGAGGCGTCCGACCACGACCCGACCGCGGCGCTGATGTCCGGCTGGCTCGCCTCCCGCCTCGACATCAAGCCGCGCTGGGAGCAGGACGACAAATACCGGATCATGCATTCGGTCTGCCTCGTGGCCGCCAACAACGACCAGCTCCAGCTGACCCGCGAGCAGGACACGGCCACCTTCACCCGGACCAACCAGCAGGAGCGGCACATGCCGCTGGTCCGCCGCCCGCTGGGCGAGGAACTGGCCGAGGAGCTGCGCCGGCTCGACCCGGACCAGGTCTACGCCGCGGCGCTGGGCGCGATGTCCGGCGAGACCGGCCTCGACACCCGCCCGGCACACCGGGTGCACGTGTGGAAGGACCCGGTGACGGCCGGCCAGGCACCCGGCCTGGGCCCGGGCATCGTCGGCGGCGGCCCGCCGACGCAGCCGGAGGACATGCCACCGCGCACGGGCGACCGGGTCATCCACCCCGCGTCGGCCGGCGCCGGCACCGCGCAGGGCTCCGCACCGACCACACCGTCACCCGCCGAAGGCACACATCGATGAGCGAGCGAAGCGAGCGCAGCCAGCTCAGTGAGCCTCGCTCTTGCTCCGCCGACCGTAGGGACGCGGCGGCATGAGCGAGACAAGCGTCATCGTCCATTCCGACCCGGACGTGCTCGCCCAAGCGGTGGCGGCGCGCCTGGTGGTCACGCTGATCGACGCCCAGGCCGAACGCGGCGCGGCGTCCTGGGTGCTGACCGGCGGCCGGATCGCCGGCGCCGTGCACCGCGCGGTCCGCGACTTCCCGGCCAGCGACGCGGTCGACTGGACCCGGGTTGACTTCTGGTGGGGCGACGAGCGGTTCCTGCCGGCCGGGCACCCGGATCGCAACGAGACCCAGGCCCGCGAGCAGTTGCTGGACGCACTGCGCGTGCCGGCGTCCCGCGTGCACGCGATGCCGCCGTCGGACGGCCCGGACGGCAACGACCCGGAGGCGGCCGCGGCCCGGTACGCACAGGAACTGGCCCGCGCGGCCCGCCCCGGCACGGCGCCACTCCCCCACTTCGACGTGCTCATGCTGGGGGTGGGCGAGGACGGCCACGTGGCGTCGGTGTTCCCGGAGCACCCGGTCGCTTACGAGACGCGCCCGGTGAGCGCGGTCCGCGGCAGCCCGAAACCACCCCCGGTCCGCACGACGCTGACCCTGCCGACCATCAACACCGCGGACCAGGTCTGGCTGGTCGCAGCGGGCCCCGACAAGGCGGGCGCGGTGGGCATGGCCCTGACGGGCGCGGGCCCGGTGCAGCTGCCGGCAGCCGGGGTGCGCGGCGTCAACCGCACGATCTGGCAACTCGACAGCGCGGCGGCCGCCCAGGTCCGCCGCACCTTCCGCAGCGTCCGCAGCTGAAACTCGGAGGCGCGCGGCAGCGCGCCTCCGGATTCCCGGCGCGGGTGACGCCCACTGTCGTGCGCGGCTTTGCCACGGGCGCGGCGGCGGCCGAGGGCGCTCTCGCGCCGCACGACGTCGCCCTGGCCGACCGGGCCGGCATGCCGGCCGAGCGGGGTGCTCTGTTCGCCTGGTATCTCGGTGACGCCGGCCAGGCGGGCTGCGCGACCTCCTGGACAGCCGGGCCTACCGGGTGGAGCTGCCCGAGCAGGCCGCCCTGCTCACCGTGGCGTGGCTGCTGCGGGCCGGCGATCGCGATGCGGCGTACGCCTGGCGACAGATGATCTGCTACCTGTCACTGTCGGAGAGCGACGTCCCACGCACCGTGCTCGACGGGTCGCGTGAAGATCTGGCGGCGGCACCCGGGCCGGTTCGCGAGCGGATCACGCCCGCGGTCGTCGGCCTCGGTTACGTCGCGCACGCCGGCCGGTGGGCGTCGGCTGCTCGGCTGGTCGACGACCGGCCACTGGCTGCTGACGCCGACGGGCTAGAACTCGCCGCGGCGTTGGCGGAGGTTGGCCAGTGCCTCGGCGAGGATGGCGGCGCCGTCGGCGTCGCTGCGGCGTTCTTTTACGTACGCCAGGTGGGTCTTGTAGGGCTCGCTGCGTGGCTTGCCCGGCGGGTTGGTGGCGTCGAGGCCGGCCGGTTGTCCGCAGCGCGGGCAGTCCCAGGTGACCGGTGGGGCCACCTCGGCCGCCAGGGAGATTTCCACGGTGTGGTCGTTGGAGCACCAGTAGGTCACCGAGCGTCGGGGTGCTGGCTCGCACCGCTCGGTGGGGCGGATCGGGCCGGAGCCGACCCGGGTGCCACGGATTGCGCTGCCGCTGGGCACGGTTTGTCGCTCCTGTCGTCGTGCGGGGGTCGGCCGCGGGGGAAGCGCGGCGTCGCGACGCGGTGAAGCGGGCTACATATGCACGTGCGCGGCTCGGACCTGGTCCGAGCCGCGCACGAGTTTACGACTGTTTGGTCGAGATGTGTGCTAGCTCGCGACGGCGAGTTTGAGCCAGAGGCCCAGGCCCACGATGCACGCGAACCACACGATCCCCACCAGGATGGTGTAGCGGTCGAGGTTTTTCTCGGCCACGGACGAGCCGGCGAGGTTGGTGCTGACGCCGCCGCCGAACATGCTGGAGAGGCCGCCACCCTTGCCGCGGTGCAACAGGACCAGCATCGTCAGCAGCCCGCTCGTGATGATCAGCAACACGATCAACGTGTAGGCGAATGCGATCGGCATGGTGGGGTCTGTCCTCTCGGATGGGCGCGACTCGCCAAGGATAGCGGCCGGGTCCGCGCTGGGCGGACCCGGCCACCGCTCCTCACTTCTTGATGTGCTCTGGGAACCGAACGATCTGCACGAACTCGTCCGCGTCGATGCTCGCGCCGCCCACCAGGGCGCCGTCGACGTCGGGCATCTCCATGATCTGGGCCACGTTGGCCGCCTTCACGGATCCGCCGTACAGGATGCGGGTGGTCTCGGCCGTCTCGGTGTCGAACCGCTCGGCCAGCCGGGTCCTGACCGCGCCGCAGACCTCCTGCGCGTCCTCCGGGGTCGCGGTCTTGCCGGTGCCGATCGCCCACACCGGTTCGTACGCGATCACGACCTTGCGCACCTGCTCGGCCTTGAGCCCGTCGAGACCGGCGTCGAGCTGCGAGTAGCAGTGCGCGACGTGCTCACCCGCCTCGCGGACGTCGAGCCCCTCGCCGATGCAGAAGATCGGCGTGAGCTCGTTGGCCAGCGCGGCCTGCACCTTGCTGTTGACCACCGCGTCGTCCTCGTGGTGGTACTGCCGGCGCTCGGAGTGCCCGACCACCACGTAGCCGCAGCCCAGCTTCGACAGCATCGGGCCCGAGATGTCGCCCGTGTAGGCGCCACCCTTGTGCGGCGAGAGGTCCTGCGCGCCGTATCCGATGAGCAGCTTGTCGCCGTCGACCAGCGTCTGCACGCTGCGCAGGTCGGTGAACGGCGGGATGACCACCGTCTCGACGGCGGAGAGCTGCTGCTCGTTGAGGCTGAAGGCCAGCTTCTGCACGAGCGCGATGGCCTCGAGGTGGTTGAGGTTCATCTTCCAGTTGCCGGCCATCAGGGGCCGGCGGGACTGCGTGGCCATCAGGACTCCAGAGCGGCGATGCCGGGAAGGCGCTTGCCCTCCAGGTATTCCAGCGAGGCTCCCCCGCCGGTCGAGATGTGGCCGAACGCGCTCTCGTCGAGACCGAGCGCGCGCACCGCGGCCGCGGAGTCGCCGCCGCCGACCACGGTCAGGCCGTCGACCTTCATGATCGCCTCGGCCACGCCGCGGGTGCCCGCCGCGAACGGCGCCAGCTCGAAGACGCCCATCGGGCCGTTCCAGAACACCGTGTGAGCCCCCGCCAGGGCGCCGGCGAAGGCGGCGACGCTGGCCGGGCCGATGTCGAGCCCGAGCCGGTCGGCCGGGATCGCGTCGGCGGCGACCACCGCGTGGTCGGCATCGGCCGAGAACTCGGTGGCGGCCACCACGTCGGTCGGCAGCACGATCTTGTCGCCGCCGCGGGCCAGCAGGTCGCGGCAGGTGTCGAGCATGTCCTCCTCGAGGAGGGACTTGCCGATCTCGTGACCCTGTGCCTTGAGGAACGTGAAGCACATGCCGCCGCCGACGAGCAGCTTGTCGACCTTGGGCAGCAGCGCCTCGATCACGGCGAGCTTGTCGGAGACCTTCGCGCCGCCGAGGACGACCGCGTAGGGCCGCTCGGGGCTGTCGGTCAGCCGGGCCAGCACCTCGACCTCGCGCAGCACCAAGCCGCCGGCGAAGTGCGGCAGCCGGGCCGGGACGTCGTAGACGCTCGCGTGCTTGCGGTGCACGGCACCGAACGCGTCGTCGACGTACGCCTCGGCGAACGCGGCGAGCTGGTCGGCGAAGACGCCCCGCTCGGCGTCGTCCTTGCTGGTCTCACCGGCGTTGAAGCGCAGGTTCTCGAGCAGCAGCACCTGGCCGCCGCCGAGGCCGGCCACCTTCTCGGTGGCGTCCGGGCCGACGGTGTCGGTGGCGAAGTGCACCTCGCCGTCGAGCAGCTCGCCGAGCCGCCGCGCCACCGGCGCCAGCGTGTACTTCGGGTCCGGTGCGCCCTTCGGGCGACCCAGGTGGGACATCACGACCACCGCGGCGCCCGCGTCCCGCAGTGCAACGATGGTCGGCAGGACCGCCCGGATGCGGCCGTCGTCCGCGATCACACCGGGCTTGTCCTTCTCGAAGGGGACGTTCAGGTCGGCGCGCACGAGCACGCGCCGACCCGCGACTCCCTCCGCGAGGAGATCGTCAAGCGTCTTCATGATGGTCAGAGCGAGGTCCCGACGAGCTTGACCAGGTCGACCAGGCGGTTCGAGTAGCCCCACTCGTTGTCGTACCAGCCGACGACCTTGACCTGGTTGCCGATCACCTTGGTGAGGCCCGAGTCGAAGATGCAGGACGCCGGGTCGGTGACGATGTCGCTGGAGACGATCTCGTCCTCGGTGTAGGTCAGGTAGCCGTTGAGCGCGCCGGCCGCGGCTTCCTTCATCGCGTTGTTGACCTCTTCGACGGAGGTCTCGCGGCCCACGTTGACCGTGAGATCGGTCGCCGAGCCGGTCGGGATCGGCACCCGCAGCGCGTAGCCGTCGAGCTTGCCCTTGAGCTCGGGCAGCACGAGGCCGATGGCCTTCGCGGCACCGGTCGAGGTCGGCACGATGTTGAGCGCGGCCGCGCGGGCCCGGCGGAGGTCCTTGTGCGGGCCGTCCTGCAGGTTCTGGTCCTGCGTGTACGCGTGGATCGTGGTCATCAGGCCGTGCTGGATCGTGAACGTGTCGTGCAGCACCTTGGCCATCGGAGCGAGGCAGTTGGTGGTGCAGGAGGCGTTCGAGATGATCGTGTGCTTGGCCGGGTCGTACTGGTTGTCGTTGACGCCCATGACGACCGTCACGTCCTCGTGCTTGGCCGGCGCGGAGATGATGACCTTCTTCGCACCGCCGTCGACGTGCGCACGCGCCTTGGTGGCGTCGGTGAACAGGCCGGTCGACTCGATCACGACGTCGGCGCCCAGGTCGCCCCAGGGCAGCTTGCCCGGGTCGCGCTCGGCGAACACCTTGAACGTCTGGCTGCCGACCGAGATCTCGTCGGAGGTCGCCTTCACCTCGTAGGGCAGCCGGCCCAGGATCGAGTCGTACTTGAGCAGGTGGGCCAGGGTGGCGTTGTCGGTGAGGTCGTTGGCGCCGACCAGCTGGATGTCCGCCCCAGAGGCGAGAACGGCCCGGAAGAAGTTGCGGCCGATGCGGCCGAAACCGTTGATGCCAACCCGGATGGTCACAGGTTTCATCTCCTCGATGATGAGATAGCCGGCGGCCGCGGTTTCGTCCGCGTACGCCGGCCGGTGTTAGAACCGGTTGCCGGCCCCGTCGCCGTACTTGACGACCCTATCTGAGGGCGTGCGTGAACTGCGCGGCAGGTCGCTTGTCAGACGACCAGCATGTCGGGCGTCACAGCCGCTTCGGTGTCCGGAATGCCCAGATCGCGGGCCCGCTTGTCGGCCAGCGCCAGCAGGCGCCGGATCCGCCCGGCGATCGCGTCCTTGGTCAGCGGCGGGTCGGCCAGGGCGCCCAGCTCCTCCAGCGAGGCCTGGCGGTGGTCGAGGCGCAGCCGGCCGGCCGAGGTCAGGTGGTGCGGGGCGTCGTCGGCGAGGATCTCCAGGGCGCGGGTGACCCGGGCCGCGGCCGCCACGGCGGCGCGGGCCGAGCGGCGCAGGTTGGCGTCGTCGAAGTTGGCCAGCCGGTTGGCGGTCGCCCGGACCTCGCGGCGGACCCGGCGCTCCTCCCAGGCCAGCACGCTGCTGTGCGCGCCGATCCGGGTGAGCAGCGCGGAGATCGCGTCGCCGTCCTTGACCACGACGCGGTCGACGCCACGGACCTCGCGGGCCTTGGCGGTGATGCCGATGCGCCGGGCCGCGCCGACCAGGGCCAGCGCCGACTCGGGGCCGGGGCAGGTGATCTCCAGCGCGCTGGACCGGCCGGGCTCGGTCAGCGAGCCGTGCGCCATGAACGCGCCGCGCCAGGCCGCCACCGAGCAGCAGACGTTGCCGGCGACGACGTGCTGCGGCAGGCCCCGCACCGGTCGGCCGCGGACGTCGAGCAGGCCGGTCTGGCGGGCCAGGATCTCACCGTCCTTGACCACTCGGACGATGTAGTGGCTGGCCTTGCGCAGGCCGCCGGAGGCCAGCACGTGGATCTCGCTCGGGTAGCCGTAGACCTCGGCGATCTCCCGGCGCAGCCGGCGGGCGACCGCACCGGTGTCGAGCTCAGCCTCGACGACCACGCGGCCCGAGACGATATGCAGGCCACCCGCGAAGCGCAGCAACGCGGCCATCTCGGCCCGCCGGCAACACGGCTTGGGCACGTCGACCCGGCTCAGCTCGTCCTTGACCGCGGCGGTCATCGCCATAACTCTTCGTCACCTCGCGTGCCGGTATCCGGCCCGAAGCCGGTGGGTTCTCACGTGCTTAACGACTGGCACCCAGGACAGGCACCAGGGCCGCCCCGAGCGCTGCAGGATCATGCTTCGGGCTGCCGTCCGCAACGGCGACCGGGGCGAGCACCAGCCGCGCACCCAGCGATTCTGCCGCACGGCGGACGGGTTCGGGGTCACCGACGGCGGTCCCGTCGGCGAGAACGGTGTCAACTTTCAGTTCGGGCAGGTACCAGCGCAGGGCGGCCAGGTGATCAGCAGCTGACAGCCCCCACGTCTCGGGTTCGGCCGCCAGATTGAGGGTGACCAGTCGCCGGGCCGGGCTCGCCACGATCGCCGCGGCCAGATCCGGCACCAGCAGGTGCGGGATCACGCTCGTGTACCAGCTGCCCGGCCCGAAGATCAGCCAGTCGGCCGCCTCGACCGCGGCCACCGCCTCCGGACAGGCGGGCGGGTCGGCCGGGGTGAGCCGCACCGCCTCCACGTGGCCGGGCGCGACCGCCACCGCGTGCTGCCCGACGACGGTGAGCAACATGTCGGGCCGCCGGGGGTCGGCGCCCCGGACGTCGGCCTCGATGCCGACCGGCTTGACCGCCATCGGCAGCACCCGGCCGGCGGCGTCGACCATCCGCGCCGCGTGATCCAAAGCGGACACCGGGTCACCGAGCTGTTCCATCAGCCCGACAAGTACCAGATTTCCGACAGTGTGGCCGTCGAGCGGGCTGTGGTCACGCCCGTCCGGCGCGAACCGGTGCTGGAACAGCTCGGCGGTCTGCCGCGTGTCGTCGCGGTCGGCGGCCAGCGCCGCCAGGGCCTGCCGCAGGTCGCCCGGTGGCAACGCCGCGCGCTCGGCGCGGAGCCGCCCGCTGGACCCGCCGTCGTCGGCCACCGTCACCACCGCGGTGATGTCGGAGGCACCACTGCGGCGGAGCGCGCGCAGCGAGGCGGACAGGCCGTGGCCGCCCCCGAACGCGACGACCCGCATCACTCGCGCCCCAGGTCGCGGTGCTGTGCCGACGCGGAGACCCGGGCCTCACGCAGCTTGGTGGCCAGCTCCTCGGCGATCGCCACGCTGCGGTGCTTGCCGCCGGTGCAGCCCACGGCCACGGTCAGGTAGCGCTTGCCCTCGCGCTCGAAGCCCGGCGCGGTGCCCACGATCAGCCGCGAATAGGTCTCGACGAACGGCACCGCACCGTGCTGGCCGAGCACGTAGCCGCTGACCGCCTCGTCCCGGCCGGTCAGGTCGCGCAGCTCCGGCACCCAGAACGGGTTGGGCAGGAAACGGGCGTCGAGCACGAAATCGGCGTCCGGCGGCAGGCCGTACTTGAAGCCGAAGCTGAGCACCGTCACCTTGAGCCGGCGCGCGTCCTCGCCGCCGAACATCTCCTCGACCCGGCGGCGGAGCTGGTTGACGTTGAGGTGGCTGGTGTCGATGATCACGTCGGCCTGCTCGCGGGCGTCCTCGAGCAGCTTGCGCTCGGCCGCGATGCCGTCGGCGAGCCGGCCGTCGCCCTGCAGCGGGTGCGAGCGACGGACGCTCTCGAAGCGCCGGATCAGCACGTCGTCGTCGGCGTCGAGGAACACCACGTGCGGGTTGAAGCCGCGCTCCCGCAGCGCGTGCACGGCGCTGGTCAGGTCGGTCGAGAACGCCCGGCTGCGCACGTCGAGCACCATCGCGGTGAGCCGCGCCGGGCCGCCGGCGGCGTAGGCCAGCTCGGCCATCTCCAGCATCAGCGTCTGCGGCAGGTTGTCGACGACGTAGAAGCCGACATTTTCCAATGCGCGCGCGACCGTGCTGCGGCCGCCGCCCGACACACCCGTGACGATCACGAGCGTGGTGTCGGACCGGTCCAACTCGTCGTGCTCCCGCTCACCCACGACGCGAAATCCTAGGCATCGCGGGAAACATCGGACCCATCGCCCTCTTCCGTCCCGTTCGTCGTCGTTGTGTCGCCGCCCAGAGCGGCCTTGATCGCCTCGGCCGTGCGCTTGCCGACGCCCTGCACCGACGCGATCTCGTCGACCGAGGCGGCGGAGAGGCGCTTGACCGAGCCGAAGTGCCGGAGCAGCACCTTGCGGCGGATCTCGCCCAGCCCGGGGATGCCGTCGAGCTGCGAGGCGGTCATCCGCTTGGAGCGGCGCTGCCGGTGGAAGGTGATCGCGAACCGGTGCGCCTCGTCGCGTACACGTTGCAGCAGGTAGAGGCCCTCCGACGTGCGCGGCATGATCACCGGGAACTGGTCGTCGGGGACCCACACCTCCTCGAGCCGCTTGGCCAGGCCGCACAGCGCGATGTCGTCGATGCCCAGGTCGTGCAGCACCGCGGCGGCCGCCCGCACCTGCGGCTCGCCACCGTCGACCACGACCAGCTGCGGCGGGTACGCGAACCGGCGCGGCTTGCCCGTGTGCGGGTCGATCCCGGGCCGGTCGGGATCGATCTCCATCTCGTCGCCGAGCTCGCCGGTCTCGGCCCGCGCGTCGAGGTAGCGGGCGAAGCGGCGGCGCAGCACCTCGGAGATCGCGGACAGGTCGTCGGTCGCGCCCTTGACGATGAAGCGGCGATATTCACTCTTCCGGGCTAGCCCGTCCTCGAAGACGACCATGCTGGCCACGACGTCGGTGCCCTGGATCTGGGAGATGTCGTAGCACTCGATGCGCAGCGGCGCCGTGTCCATGTCGAGCGCCTCGGCGATCTCCTCGAGCGCCTGGCTGCGGGTGGTCAGGTCGGCGGACCGCTTGAGCTTGTGCCGCGTCAACGCCTCCTGCGCGTTGCGGGCGACGGTGTCGAGCAGCGCCTTCTTGTCGCCGCGCTGTGGCACCCGCATCGTCACCCGGCTGCCCCGGTGCTGGCTGAGCCAGTCGGCGAGCGCGTCGACGTCGGCGGGGACGGCCGGCACCAGCAGCTCGCGCGGGACGTCGGACTCGCCCTGCTCGCCGCCGTAGACCTGGGAGCAGAAGTGGTGCACCAGGTCGCCGGTGGTCAGCTCCTCGGTCTTCTCGACGACCCAGCCGCGCTGGCCGCGGACCCGGCCGCCACGGACGTGGAAGACCTGGACCGCGGCCTCCAGCGGGTCTTCGGCGAAGGCGACCACGTCGGCGTCGGTGCCGTCGCCGAGCACGACGGTCTGCTTCTCCATCGCGCGGCGCAGGGCGGCCAGGTCGTCGCGCAGCCGCGCGGCCCGCTCGAACTCGAGCTCCTCGCTGGCCGACATCATCTCGCGCTCGAGCCGGCGGATCAGGGTGTCGGTCTTGCCGGCCATGAAGTCGACGAAGTCCTCGACGATCTGCCGGTGCTCGACCGCGGTCACCGAGCCGACGCAGGGCGCCGAGCACTTGCCGATGTAGCCGAGCAGGCACGGCCGGCCGATCTGGCCCGCGCGCTTGAACACGCCCTTGGAGCAGGTGCGGGCCGGGAAGACCCGCAGCAGCAGGTCGAGCGTCTCGCGGATGGCCCAGGCGTGCGAGTAGGGACCGAAGTAGCGGACGCCCTTGCGCTTGGCGCCGCGCATCACCTGGAGCCTCGGGAACTCCTCGTCGAGGGTCACCGCGAGATAGGGGTACGACTTGTCGTCGCGGTAGCGGACGTTGAACCGCGGGTCGTATTCCTTGATCCAGGTGTATTCCTGCTGGAGCGCCTCGACCTCGGTGCCCACCGTGATCCAGTCGACCGACGCCGCGGTCGTGACCATCTGGCGGGTGCGCTGGTGCAGCCCGAACGGGTCGGCGAAGTAGGAGTTGAGCCGGCTCCGCAGGCTCTTGGCCTTGCCGACGTAGATCACCCGGCCGGTCGCGTCCCGGAACCGGTAGACGCCCGGAAGATCCGGAATCGAGCCCGGTGGGGGACGGTAGGACGACGGGTCAGCCACGGCCGCAAGCGTATCGCTCGCCTCCGTCAAGATCGGTTGATCTTGGCGGCCGACCCGCCGCCCGGCGGTTGGAACGGTCCGTTGCCAACGCGATGCGTTGGCAACGGACCGTTCCAATCGGCTCAGGCCAGGACGATCGCGTCGCCCTTGACGGTGACCTCGCGCGCCGTGAGCGGCCGCGTGGCCGGGCCGTTGCGCGGTTCACCGCTGTCCAGGGCGAACTTGCTGCCGTGGCAGCTGCAGTTGATCGTGCCGCTGTCGACACTGGCGATCGGACAGCCCTGATGGGTGCAGACCGCACGGAATCCGTGGAACTGCCCCTCGGTGGGCTGGGTCACCACCATCTCGGACGCAGCGAATATCGCGCCGCCGCCGACCGGCACGTCGCTGACCTTGGCGATGACCTCGCCACCCCCGCCTGAGTCGCCGCCCGGGTCCTCGGTCGGATCCGGGTCCTGACCGGTGCCCGAGCCTGTCCCGGCCTCTGTGTCGGTGCCGCAGGCGGCCAGCACGGTCACGGCGCCGACCGCTCCCACACCGGCCAGCAACGCACGCCGGCTCGTCACCGTCTCTTCCCTGCTCATCCGCTATGCCTCTCCTTGGCCGCACGGTCGGTTGAATGTTCAATCCCCACCAGGCCACACGGACGCTTGCCGCTACCGGTTCACGAAGCGCGGGTCGGGACATTTCGTCCAGCACCCTACTGAGCCAACCTCGTGACCTCCCGAGAACCCCTGAAATACGCGCATCCGCGTATCGCTCGGCCGTTCCCCGATCCGGACAGTTATGTGCGCCGATCCCGCCTTGGGGTCGGGTGAGGGGTGGCTCGTGGGTCAGGGTGGTGCCCCGGCGA
>NZ_BONC01000013.1 GCF_016862515.1 Asanoa iriomotensis | reverse complement strand
TTAGTCCCGCAGCATCGGGCACGACATACAGCGTGGTCCGCCCCGGCCCGAGCCCAGCTCGGAGCCGGGGATCCGGATCACCTCGATGCCGGCCCGTTCGAGCTGCGCGTTGGTCTCCACGTTGCGTTCGTAGGCGACGCACAGCCGCGGCGCGATGGCCAGCGTGTTGTTGCCGTCGTCCCACTGCTCGCGTTCGGCGGTGACCGGGTCGAGGCCGGTGTCGATGACCCGCAGCGTGCCGATGTCCATCGCGTCGGCCGCCGCGCGCAGGAAGGGCGCGGGCCCGTCGACCTGGGGCTCACCGTCGGCGCCGGCGATCACGGTGTACGCCTGGAGCGTGTCCGCATATTTCGGATACATGATGACGGCGTCCGCGTCGACCATCGTCACGATCGTGTCCAGGTGCATCGTCGCCCGCTCCTGGGTGATCGGCACGACCAGGATCGTGTGCGCGAGCTGGGCGCTGAACACCCGCCGGGCCAGCCGCTCCGCGCCCGCCGGCGTCGTCCGCTCGCCCACGCCGATCGCGATCACGCCCTCGGCCAGCAGCAACACGTCGCCGCCCTCGACCGGCTCGAGCGTCGGGTCGTAGACGAACCGGGTGCCGACGAACCGCGGGTGGTAGCGGTAGATCGCGTTGGTCAGCGTCGTCTCCCGGCGCCGGGCGGGCATGGCCAGGCTGGTCACGGCGGCCCGGTCGCGCACCCAGACCGACGAGTCCCGGGTGAAGAGCAGGTTCGGCAGGGGGTCGATGACGAACTCGTTGCTGGGCATCAGCGCGTAGACCAGGCCGCCCGGCCGGTCGGCGCTGGTGCGCAGCTCGTCATGGGCGAGCCCGCCGATCAGCACCCCGGCCAGCGCCGAGGGGTCCAGGTAGGTGAGGTGGTCGGCGACCCGGCGCCGCAGGGTGTCGCCGAGCCGGGGGTCGTCGACGACGCTCGCGGTGATCTCCGCCCGGGCGTCCGGCACCGACAGGGCCTCGGCGAGCAACTGGGACAGATAGAGGACTTCGACGCCACGTGCGCGCAGGGCCGCGGCGAAGGTATCGTGTTCCTCTTGGGCACGACCCACCCAGGGGATGCCGTCGAAGAGCAACGAATCGTTGTTTCGCGGGGTCAGCCGGGCTAACTCCCGACCTGGCCGGTGCAGCAGCACGGTGCCCAACCGACCGACTTCGCTTCCGACATAGTGCGTCACAAGGCCCGAGCCTAAGCCGTGGTTGTCACCATCCGGGAAAAGAGCCTTTGGGTGAATGCGGCATTCATCCCCACTCATTCCCTCGGGACATCTTGCCTGAGTACCGGTATAGCCACGTACGGTAGCTAGACAGCCAAAGCTCGCCCTTGCCGGAGGCAGCGATGACCGTATTTCCTGCGCGTCGAGCCGTCCCCCTCACCCCCCGACGAGCTCTGCCGAGCGCAGAATCCCCCCATCCCGATCTCATCGAAGCCGCACGTCCACGCCCGCTGGACTGGGCCCGCCGCCGGCGGGCCGAGCGCGACGCACGCCGCATCGAGGCGGCCGGCGCCCGCGCTCTCAACCGCATCGAGCACCTCGGCCCGTCCTGGCACGTGGTCGAGTGGCCCCGCACCGACTCGTTCGACGCGCTGTTCACGGGCTCCGACGACCAGGCCGGGTTCCTGGTGATCGGCCCGAGCGGCCTGTTCGCCGTGACGATCGCCGACCACGGCCGTTCCCGCGTGATGGTCGCCGGTGACGTCGTCCAGATCAGCGGCAAGCGCCCGCCCTACATCACGGAGGCCCGCCGCGACGCGAAGCGCGCCGCCAAGGCACTCAGTGCCGCCGTCGGGCACACGATCCCGGTGACTCCGGTGCTGACATTCGTCGGTTCTGGCGTCATCAGCGTCTACGGGCTGCCCAAGGACTGTCTGATCGCGACCCACCGCGAGCTCGACCGCCTGCTCGTGGCCGGGGGCGACCGGATCAGCCCGGCCACCGCCGAAAAGCTGTCACATGTGGCGAGTCAACCCAACACGTGGCTCAGCATGGCCAACAGCGGCGGCGGCTACCGGTGGTACGAAGACGGCCGCACCGCCTCGACCAAACTCGCCACCCGCCGTTGACCGCGCTGCCAATACCTTCCGCAGCACTGGCCGACTGGAGGGTCGTCGGCACGCGAATCACCGGTTAGCGTGACGGTGGGGCAACTGCCGGCGATGCACAGGAGGCGCGGTGGCGCACGTCGAACTCGAGATCGTGGCACCTGGTGACTCCGACACGGGTGTGGAGCCGACAACCGGCCCACCCGCCGGTGCCGCCTGGACGCCCACCCCGTGGTCGACCAGCTTCGACCGCTGGGCCGAAACGGTGTTCGCGGCAGACGAGCCCTGTCTGGTCATCGACAAGAAGATGACCATCGTCGCCGCGTCCGCCGCCTGTTGCGAGCTGCTCGGCCTCGCCGACCCGCAAGCCGCGGTCGGTCGCCCGCTGCTCGACGCCGGCCTCCGCCTGGTCGACTTCACCGCCGCCCGCAGCGAGCTCGCCGAGACCGAGGTCGACAAGATCCCGCCGCTGCTCGCGGTCACCTCGGGCCGCCAGGCGCGCGGCCTGCTGCGGGTCAACCACGACAACGTCGACGCCACGGTCGACGCGATCGCCACGCCGCTCCTGCTGGACGACGAGGTCGTGGGCTCACTGACGTTCTTCGCGACGGTCTGACCCACATTTCCCGGGTCCGTGGTGGTCCGGACCGTCGCTACCGCCGGGGACCGCTCGCTTCGCGTCGCTGCCGGGTCCGCGGTGGGCAAGCACGTCTTTCCGCGACGCTCGGGTGGCGCCTCAGGTGTCGGCGACCTCGGCCCGGCGGCGCAGGAGATAGCGGCGTTCCGGGTCCGAGCTGACCAGCTTCAGCGCCTCGTCATAGGCCACGACCGCTTCCGTGCGCCGGTCGAGGCGGCGGAGCAGGTCCGCCCGGGTCGCCGGGAGCAGGTGGTAGCCGGCCAGGGCGCCCGTGGCCGCCAGGCGGTTGACCAAGGCCAGGCCCGCCAACGGGCCGTCGGCCATCGCCACCGCGACCGAGCGGTTCAGCTCGACCACCGGCGACGGCGCCAGCTTGGCCAGCTCGGCGTAGAGGCCGGCGATCTCGGTCCAGTCGGTGTCCTCCGCCGTCGGCGCGGTCGCGTGGACCGCGGCGATGGCGGCCTGGATCTGGTAAGGGCCCGGGCGGCCCCGGCGCAACGCCCGGCGCAGCAGCGCGTCGGCCGACGCGATCCGCCGGGTGTCCCAGTGCGAACGGTCCTGGTCCGCCAGCGCCACCAGCTCACCGCGGTCGTCCAGCCGGCTCGCCCGCCGGGCGTCGTGCAGCACCATCAGCGCCAGCAGGCCGGCCGCCTCCGGCTCGTCGGGCATCAGCGCGACCAGCACCTCGGCCAGCCGGATCGCCTCGGCGGTCAGGTCGACCCGCACCAGGTCGGCACCCGCCGTCGCCACGTACCCCTCGTTGAACAGCAGATAGACCACCGCGAGCACGGCGGCCAACCGATCCGGCAGCAGGTGGTCCGGCGGCACCCGGAACGGGATGCCGGCGTTGCGGATCTTGCCCTTGGCGCGGAACAGCCGCTGCGCCATCGTCTTCTCCGGCAGCAGGAACGCCCGCGCGATCTCCGCGGTGGTCAGGCCGGCCAGCGTGCGCAGGGTGAGCGCGACCTGGGCCTCCTGGTCGAGTGCCGGGTGGCAGCAGGTGAAGATGAGCTCCAGCCGGTCGTCCGGGATGCCCTGCGTCTCGAGCGGCTCCGGCTGCGCCATCCGCACCACCTCCCGCAGCTTCTCGGCCTCGACGGCGGCCCGCCGCACGCGGTCCAGTGCCCGGTGCCGCGCGGTCACCACCAGCCAGCCGCCGGGGCGGGACGGCACGCCCTCGTGCCGCCACCGCTCCAACGCCTTGGCGAACGCGTCCTGGGCGCACTCCTCCGCGAGGTCCCAGTCGCCGGTCAGCCGGATCACCGCCGCCACCACGCGGCCCCACTCCGCGCGGTAGACGGCGGCGACCTCCGCGTCGATGTCGGTCATTCGGTCCAGTACGGCCGCACGTCGACCATGCCGTGCCAGGCCATCGGGTGCTTCGAAGCGATCTCGATGGCTTCGTCGAGGTTGGCCGCCTCGATGATGTCGAAGCCGGCGATCTGCTCCTTGGTCTCCGCGTACGGGCCGTCGAGCACCACCACCTCGCCGTTGCGCACCCGGACCGTGGTGGCGTCCGAACCCGGCCGGATCCGGTTGCCGTCGACCCGGGCCCCGCTCTTGTCCATCTGGCTGACCCAGTCCTCGATCTCCATCGGGCCACCGGCCGCCTCGTACGACTCCGCGCCCGGCTCGTTGCCCGGCGCCTCGGCGCAGATCAGAAACAGGTACTTCATCTCGGGTTTCCTTCCGCTTCGCGTCAGCTTCCACCCATACGACGAACGAGATAGCTCGCCCACTACCGGACGGGAAAAAGTTCTTTCGGGCGCCCCGCTGGCCGTACCCTTCCTGTCATGCCCGCTCTTGATCTTTTGCCGGATGACTACGCGGTCTGCCGGCTTCCGGCCGGTTCAGCCCTTCCGCCCGGTCTGGTCGGCGGCGGCAACGGCGACCGCCCCGGTGTGGTGTCGGTGACCTGGACCGCCGACGAGGTGTCGGTGATCTGCCGGGCCGACCTCGTGCCCGACGGCGCGAGCGCCGAGGCGCCCTGGCGCTGCCTGCGGGCCGCCGGGCCGCTCGACTTCGCGCTGACCGGCGTGCTCGCGTCGATGGTCGCGCCGCTCGCCGCCGCGCGCGTCGCCATCATGGCGTTCTCCACCTACGACACGGACTACATCCTGGTGCCCAGCGTCCGGCTCGCGGAAGCGGTCGCCACCCTGGACCAGGCCGGCCATCCGGTTACTGCCTGAACGGGCATAAAATATCCCGGCCCGCACCCACGTCGATGCCCCACCCCGAGGTAAAGTGCGCCGCCCCACCCACCTTCTGCTGCTCGCCGCGGTCGCCCTGGGCGCCGCGGGTTGCGGCGTCCCGCCCGAGCTGAACCCGCCTGGTTCGACCGTACCCACACCCTCGGTGACCAGCAGCCCCACGCCGAGCACGCTGGTGCCGTCGCTGCCGCCGGCGCTTCCGACCCCGACCACCGCGACCGGCTTCCCGGACAGCCCGGCCGTGGCCTGCGGCGGGCGGCCGTCCGCCGCCCAGGTGATCACCCTGCTCAAGCGGCGCGGGCTGCTGGCCTCGTCCTACCGGGGCCGGGTGACCGTCGGGCCGCTGTGCGCGGGCACCTGGCAGTGGAGCGTGCTGGACACGAGCAACGGGCCGCTGCAGGCGGTCAGCGAGATCACCGACAACACGCTGCGCCTCGTCACCGCGGGCACCGACGTGTGCAGCGTCGAGGTGCGAGCCGGCGCACCGGCGGGCATCCGCGCGGCGGCCTGCGACGCCTCGCCGCCGTCGCTCTAGCGGTCGTTTCAGCCGCGGCGGATGCGGTCCAGCCAGGCCGCGGCGTCCGTGTAGTCCACATCGGACTGGCCCGGTGGGGCCGGCACCGGGCCGTCGCTCTCCGAATCGGTCCAGCGGTGCCGGGGGTACGAGCCGAGGAAGCGCACCTCCGCGCTCACCCGGCGCAGCCCGCGCAGCGCCTCGCCCATCCGGTCGTCGGCCACGTGCCCGGTGCAGTCGAGGAAGAACGCGTACCGACCCAGCGCCTCGCCGGTCGGGCGGGACTCGATGCGGGTGAGGTTGACCCCGCGTACCGCCAGCTCCATCAGCACCGCGAGCAGCGCGCCGACCCGGTCGTGTGCGATGTAGACGGCCAGCGAGGTGCGGTCGTCACCGGTCGCTGGCGGCGGTGTGCCGGGGCGGCTGACCAGCGCGAACCTGGTCACCGCGTCGCCGTGGTCGGCGATCTTGTCGGCCAGCACCGACAGCCGCTGCTGGCTCGCGCCGATCGGGGCGCAGATGGCCGCGTCGTGCTCGCCCGTCGCGGCGCTGCGCGCGGCCGCGGCGTTGGAGAGCACGTCGACCACGACCGCGTCCGGCAGGTTGTCGCGCAGCCAGCCGCGGCACTGCGTTGACGCCTGCGGGTGGGCGGCGACCGACCGGATGTCGGCGCGCGCGACGCCGTGGCGGGTGGCGAGCACGAATTCGACCGGCAGCACCACCTCGCGGGTGATCACCAGCGGCGCGCCCGCGACCATCTCGTCGAGGGTGACGCCGACCCCGCCACCGATCGAGTTCTCCAGCGGCACGAGGGCGGCGTCGGCGTCACCCGAGCGGACCGCGTCGAGGGCCTCCCCGACGCTGCGGGCCGGCGTGCGCTGACCGCGCTCGGCGGCCGGAATCGTGCGCAGCGCCTGCTCGGCAAAGGTCCCCTCGGGCCCGAGGTAGACGTATCGCGTGGGCGGCGTTCCTGGCATAGGCCCAGCCTAGAACGGACAACGGCCCACCCCGTGCGGGGTGGGCCGTTAGCGTTCGGGTCAGCTGAACAACCCGCCCAGGGCGCCGCCCTGCTGCTGGTTGCCGCTGGCGGCACCCGCGGGCGGCTCCTCGGAGGGCTGCACGACGACGAAGCCCTGGCCGGCGAAGCTCATCGTGAACGCCTCGCCGGTGGACCGGCCGAGCAGCGTGCCGAGGCCGAGCTGGTCGGCCCGGTGGTAGCCGGTCTGCAGGTTCGCGGACCAGCAGATCGCCGCCTGCGGGTCGACGTAGGTCGGCTGGTCGACGGAGAGCACGACCGGCGTGCCCTTGGTCGTGATCGCGATCCGGCCCTGGCCGGTGAAGACGCAGTTGAACAGGCCCGCCGAGGACATCATGCCCATGCCCTGGACCATCTTGATGTCGTACTGCAGCGTCGAGTCGAAGGCCAGCACGTTGGCGCCGTTGATGGACAGGGCGTCGCCGTGGTCGAGGTCCACCAGGTGGATGTCGGCGGCCCGGTCGCCCAGGAACACGTCGCCGCGGCCGCTGACCTTCATCAGCGGGACACCCTCGCCAGTCAGCTTCTGCTTGATGAACTTGCCGATGCCGCCGGAGCCCAGCGCCTGGAACTGCACCTGGCCCTGGTACGCGACCATCGAACCGGTGCGGGCCATGCACTCACCGTTGAGCTCGATCTTGAGCATCTTGGAGTTCTGCAGCCGAATCCCCGGCTGGTCGGACTCCTTCTCCAAGTTCTCCGCGGAAAACAGCGCGCTACGCATGTGGGCGTTCCTCCATACCGGGGATTGGTGTGCTGCCCAAGAGCGTAGGTAGCCTGCGCAAACAGGGCCGCGCACTGTCGCGAAGCCGACCTTGACTTAAGGGCCTAGCCCCAGCCGAGGTCGTGCAGGCGCTCGTCGTCGATGCCGAAATGGTGGGCGATCTCGTGCACCACCGTCACCGCGACCTCCTCGACGACGTCCTCGTCGGTGTCGCAGATCGACAGGATCGGCAGGCGGTAGATGGTGATCCGGTCCGGCAGCACGCCCGCGTAGTTCCAGCCGCGGTCGGTCAGCGCATGCCCCTCGTAGAGGCCGAGCAGGCGGGTGCCGGGCGGTGACCGGTCCTCGACCAGGATCACCACGTTGTTCATCAGCCGGAGCAGCTCTTCGGGCACCTCGTCGAGGGCGTCGCCCACGAGCTCCTCGAAACGCTCGCGACTCATCTCGACCGGCACGGCTCCCATTGTGCCGTGCCGGTCGTGACGGCAATGAAAGTCTCAGGCGAGCCGGGCGGTCAGGGTGATCTCGGCGCCGGGGGACAGCAGGCGCGAGATCGGGCAGTTCTCCTTGGCACCCTGTGCGACCTTCTGGAACTCGCCGTCCTCGATGCCCGGGACGTCGCCGACGGTCTCCAGGTCGATCCGGGTCACGGTCATGCCGGCGTCGGTCTTGTCGAGGTGCACCTTCGCGGTGGTCTCGACCGAGGTCGGGGTGTGACCGGCGTCCGCGAGGCCCTTCGAGAAGGCCATCGAGAAGCAGCCGGCGTGCGCGGCCGCGATCAGCTCCTCGGGGTTGGTGCCCTCACCCTCTTCGAAGCGCGACTTGAAGCTGTAGTTCCCCTCGAAACCGCCCTTGCCGGTGCGGATCGTGCCGGAACCTTCGGTCAGGTTGCCCGACCAGCGGGCGGAAGAAGTGCGAATTGGCATGCCCTCGACGCTAGTCCACCCTGGGGCATGATTGCTGGATGCGGATCGGCATCCTGGGCACGGGCACCGTTGGCCAGACGTTCGGCACCCGGCTGCGCAATCTCGACCATGACGTCACCCTTGGCGCACGCGAAGCGGGCAATCCACGCGCCGTGGAGTGGGCCGAAGCACACGCGGCCAAGGCCGGGACCTTCGCCGAGGCGGTCGTCGACGCCGACCTCGTGATCAACGCCACCGCCGGGCAATATGCGGTCGACGCCTTGGAGATGGCCGGCGGCAACGCGGCCCTGGCCGGCAAGGTGGTGCTCGACGTCAGCAACCCGCTCGACTTCAGCACCGGCGAGCTGCGGCTGTCCGTCTGCAACACCGACAGCGTCGGCGAGCAGCTTCAGCGGGCGTTCCCGGACGCGCGGATCGTCAAGAGCCTCAACACCGTCAACGGCAGCGTGATGGTCGAGCCGAGCCTGGTGCCCGGCGCGCACACGATCTTCGTCGCCGGCAACGACCCGACGGCCAAGCGGGTGGTGACCGGGCTGCTCAAAGAGTTCGGCTGGGCCGCCGGCAGCGTGCTGGATCTCGGCGACATCAAGGCCTCCCGGGGCATGGAGATGTACATGCCGCTCTGGGTCTCGATCATGCGCGCCGTCGACGGCAACCTGGCCTTCAACATCAACGTGGTTCAGGGCTGATGACGGGGTACGACGTCATCGTCATCGGTGGCGGCCACAACGGTCTGGTGGCAGCGGGCTACCTGGCCCGCGCCGGCCGCAAGGTGCTGGTGCTCGAACGCCGCGAGACGGTCGGCGGCGCGGCGGTCTCCGAGCAGCCCTTCGGCCCCGACTTCACGGTCACCAGCCTGTCGTACGTGGTGAGCCTGCTGCCCGCCGACATGGTGCGGGACCTACGGCTGGTCGATCACGGCTACCACGTCTACCCGCAGGGGCCCTATTTCGCGCCGCGGGCCGACGGCGGTTATCTGCGGCTGCCCGACGACCCGGCCGAGCGGCACAGCGAGATCAGCCGGTTCTCGACCCGCGACGCGGACGCGTACGAGCGCTGGGAGTCCTGGCTTTCGCACCTGGGCCGGCTGGTCGGTCCGCTGCTGCACGAGATCCCGCCGAAGCTGGGCTCGAAGCGCCCGCTCGACCTCGCCGGCCAGGCGGGCCTGGTGGGACGGCTGCGCCGCGTCGACGTGCGCGCCGCCGTCGACCTCACCCGGCTGTTCGCCGCTAGCATCGCCGACCTCGTCGAGGACCGCTTCGAGTCCGACGCGATGCGCGGCCTGCTCAGCGTCTCCGGCGTGATCGGCACGTGGGCCGGCCCGCGCAGCGCCGGCACCGGCTTCGTCACCCTGCACCACCACCTCGACCAGACCGGCGGCCAGCAGGCCGGCTGGGGCTTCCCGCGTGGCGGCATGGGCGGCGTCACCCAGGCGATGGCGGCGGCCGCACGCGCCTTCGGCGCCGAGATCCGGACCGGGTCGCCGGTCGCCCGGATCGACACCCGCGGTGGCGAGGTCGCCGGCGTCACCCTCGCCGACGGCACGGAACTGCGCGCGCCGACCGTGATCACCACCGCCCACCCGCGGATCTCGTTCCTGGAGCTGCTCGACCGGGCCGAGCTGCCCGCCGACTTCGTCGCCGACATCGAGGCATGGCGCAGCCGCTCCGGCACCGTGAAGGTCAACTTCGCGGTCGACCGGTTGCCGACGTTCACGAGCCATCCCGCGTACGCGCCGGAGGTGCACGGGGGCACGATCGTGCTCGCCGACTCGCTCGACGAGATCGAGCGCTCGTTCCAGGAGGCGGTCGCGGGGAGTCCGGCGACGCTGCCGTTCGCGGACGTCTGCATCCCGTCGGTCTTCGACCCGACCCTCGCGCCCGAAGGCAAACACGTGGTCAGCGCGTTCACCCAGTGGGTGCCGCACACGTACGCCGGCCAGCCGCACACCGCCGAGCTCGACGCGTACGCCGACCGGCTCGTCGCCCGCCTCGAAGCCGTGGCGCCCGGCTTCACCGATTCACTCATCGACCGGCAGGTCATCGGTCCACACACGATGGAGCACGAGTACGGGCTGGTCGGCGGCAACATCTTCCACGGCGAGCTGACCCTGGGCCAGATGTTCCACGCCCGCCCGGCCGCCGGCTACGCGGACCTGCGCACCCCGATCCGGGGTCTCTACCAGGCCGGCAGCGCGACGCACGGCGGGGGCGGCGTGACCGGCATTCCGGGCCGCAACGTGGTGCGGCAGATCATGCGGGACCGGCGTCGCCGATCTTGATCGATCGACCATTCCGGCGCGTCACCACGGCATGGCATGCTGGTGAGCATGTCCACAGAGCCCGCGGCCCCGGCCGTCGTGGAGTTCGGTGACGGCGATCCCGCGATCGGCCGTGACGCCGGCGGCCAGCTCGGCGACCGGCTGCGCCGGCTCGGCGGCGACCGGCGGGTGTGCGTGGCCGCCGCGGCCCTGGCCGCGATCGCCGGCATCGGCGCGCTGGTCGCGCCCTGGTACGAGACCTCGATGCCGTTCGGCCCGCCCGGGCCCAACGGCGAGTCGACCGACGCACCCTTGTCGCTCTACCTGGCCGACGGCGGCTCGCTCGGCAGCGCCTACGTGCTGGGCATGGTGGCGCTGACCGTCGCCGCCGTGCTCGTCCTCTTCGGCCCGCCGCCGGCCCGACGCGTGGTGCGGCTCGCTGGGCTGACCCTCGCGGCGGCGCTGCTCCCGGTGCTGGTCGCGCTCAGCATGACGTTCGCCAGGTCGGGCTACGTCAACTTCGTCGGCGCGCAGGTCGACATGCAGCTCGACAGCGGCAGCGGCATCCCGGCCGCCTTCCTGGCCCTCGCCCTCGCCGGGCTGACCCTCTACCTGGCCGGCCTGCGGCCCGCGAGCGTCGCACCCGCCGAGGCACCCGCCCAGCGGTCACCCGACTGGGTGTGGCAGCCGACCCGGCCCACACACGACGAGACCGCAGCCGAGGTGGCCGCCGCCGCGCCGCTGGACCTCACCGTTTCACCGGCCCGGCCGTTCACCCGGCCGGACACCGACGACGGCCGCGGCCGCTGATATACCGCGCGACCGACGGGAACCGACCCCGGTACGCTGATTTACCGTGATTGACCTTCGACTGCTTCGTGACGATCCCGATGTTGTGCGCGCCAGCCAGCGAGCCCGGGGTGAGTCCGAGTCCGCGGTCGACGAGCTGATCGCGGCCGACGAGGGGCGACGGGCCGCCGTGCAGCGCTTCGAGTCGCTGCGCGCCGAGCAGAAGCAGCTCGGCAAGCTCATGCCCCGGGCGACGGGAGCCGAGAAGGAGACCCTGCTCGGGCGCACCAAGGAGCTCTCGGCCGACGTCAAGGCGGCCGAAGCGGCCGTCGGTGACGCCGAAGCGGCGCTGCGCGCGGCCCAGTTGCGGATCCCCAACGTGGTCGAGGAGGGCGCGCCCGCCGGCGGCGAGGACGACTACGTCGTGCTGCGCGAGGTGGGCACCAAGCCCGAGATCGAGGCGCCCCGCGACCATCTCGAGCTCGGCGAGCTGCTCGGCGCGATCGACGTCGAGCGCGGCGCCAAGGTGTCGGGCAGCCGGTTCTACTACCTGACCGGCGTCGGCGCGCTGCTCCAGCTCGGCCTGCTGCAGATGGCCATCGCCCAGGCCGTCGAATACGGCCTGACCCCGTCGATCGTGCCGGCGCTGGTCAAGCCGGAGGCCATGGAGGGCACCGGCTTCCTCGGCGCGCACGCCAGCGAGGTCTACCGGCTCGAGGCCGACGACCTCTATCTGGTCGGCACCAGCGAGGTCCCGCTGGCCGCCTACCACAGCAACGAGATCCTCGATCTCGGCGAGCCCGCCCGCTATGCCGGCTGGTCGAGCTGCTTCCGCCGGGAGGCCGGCTCGTACGGGCGGGACGTGCGCGGCATCATCCGCGTCCACCAGTTCGACAAAGTCGAGATGTTCTCCTACTGCCGGCCCGAGCAGGCGCACGACGAGCACCTGCGGCTGCTGGCCTGGGAAGAGGAGATGCTGGCCAAGGTCGAGATCCCCTACCGGGTGATCGACACTGCTGCCGGCGACCTCGGCAGCAGCGCGGCGCGCAAGTACGACTGTGAGGCGTGGGTGCCGTCGCAGGGTCGCTACCGCGAGGTGACCTCGACGTCCAACTGCACGACGTTCCAGGCCCGGCGGCTCAACGTCCGCTACCGGGACGAGGCCGGCCGGCCGCAGATCGCCGCGACGCTCAACGGCACGCTGGCCACCACCCGGTGGATCGTGCCGATCCTCGAAAACCACCAGCGGCCCGACGGTTCGGTCGCCGTGCCGAAGGCGTTGCAGCCCTATCTGGGTGGTCGCGACGTTCTGGAGCCGGTCAAGCGGGCCTGACTGCTCTGCGCCCGGCCGCGACGATTTCTCCCAAACGTCATGGCTGGGCTACCCGGTGCGAGGTACGGTTGCTGCCCGGCCGCTCGCGGCTCGCTCCCGGCAGCCGATCTGGGTCCGGGGCGAGGAGGAGCCATGCCCCGACCGGGCCTGCCGAAACTGGTCGCCACCGACCTCGACGGCACGATCGTGCACAACGACGACACCGTGTCCGCGTACACCCATGAGGTCCTGGACCGGGTGCGCGCCGCCGGCATCCCGGTCGTCGGCGCCACGGGCCGTGGCCCGCGGCTGGCCGAGTTGACCCGCAACGACATCCGCGACGCCGACTTCCTGGTGATGGCCAACGGCGGCCGGGTCGTCGACCAGACCGACCCGCTCGACCCGATCGTGCTGCGCGACGCGCGGCTCTCCGGCCGGGTGCTGGCCTCCGTGATCGCCGAGCTGGAGTCCGCGGTCGGGCCGCTCACCGTGATGGTCGAGGCGCTCGACGGTCACGAGGACCCGCTCTGGGGCGACCCGGACCCGTCCTGGCGCTACCCCGACCGGTTCGAGGCCCGCAGCCGGGACGACTGTTTCGCCGGCGACGTGATCAAGGCGTTCGCCCGTGCCCCGGGCCACGACGTCGACGAACTGCTCGCCGCGGCCGCTCGGATCGTGTCGCCCTCGGTCGCGACCGTCACCCAGGCCGGGCTCGGCTTCGTCGAGATCCTGCCGCCGGGCGTCGACAAGGCGACGGGTCTCGCGGTGATCACCGAGGCGATCGGCGTCGACCCCGGCGACGTGCTCGTGTTCGGCGACATGCCCAACGACCTGGGGATGTTCGCGTGGGCCGGCTGGGGCCGCGTGGCGGTGGCCAATGCGCACCCGCTGGTGCGGGCCGCCGCCGACGAGATCACTTTGACCAACGACGAGGACGGTGTGGCGGTTTACCTCGACCGGCTACTGTCACGATGATGTTGATCGCCACGGACCTCGACGGCACGCTTCTGCGTGCCGACAAGACGATCAGCGCGCGCACGTCCGCCGCGCTCGAGCGGGCCGCCGCGGCCGACCTGCCGGTGGTGCTGGTGACCGGGCGGCCGATCCGCTGGCTCCGCATGGTCTACCAGCAGCTGGAGACCCCGCTGCCGGCCGTCTGCGCCAACGGCGCGGTGGTCTACGACCCGCTGCGGGACCAGGTGCTGCGGGCCGACCCGTTGACGCCGGAGGCGCTGGAGGAGATCGCCCGCCGGCTGACCGAAGAGGTGCCGGAGGCGGTGCTCGCGGTCGAGGTCATGGACGGCCGGCAGATGATCCACCACATCGACTACCCGCTGCGGTGGGACAGCGAGCACGGCGGCGCGCGGTCGGTCTCGGCGGTGGCCGGGCTGCTGCGGGAGCCCGCGGTGAAGCTGCTGGTGCGGGCGGGCGAACGCGATCCCGACGAGTTCAGCGCCCTGGTCGGCAAGACCCTGGCCGGGGTGGGCGAGGCGACCCACTCGTCGTCGACCGGGCTCGTCGAGGTGTCCGCGGCGGGCGTCACCAAGGCCGCGGGGCTGGCTTGGTACTGCGACCGGCTCGGCGTGCCGTCCTCGGCCGTGACGGCGTTCGGCGACATGCCCAACGACGTGCCAATGCTGGCCTGGGCCGGCCGCGCGGTGGCGGTGGGCAACGCACACCCGGCGGTGAAGGAGATCGCCGACGAGGTGGTCGCCACCAACGAGGACGACGGCGTCGCCGGTTATCTGGAGACTCTGCTCCCCTAGGTCCCGCCCGACGGGGTCAGTGCGAGCCGAGACGGAGTCCGGGTGTCGGCTGGTGGCGGCCGGGATTGCCCGGCCAGTCGCACGCCGTGCTGACCGGACCTAGAGATATTGGCCGGTGCCGCGGCCTTCCGTGCCGGGCTGCTGGTTGCCGCCGGGGCCGGGGATGCCCGGGATCACGCCGGGCACGGCGCCGGGCGGCAGGGCGGGGCGGCCGCCGCGCATCTGCTCCAGCTGCATCCGGGCGGCCATCTGCTGGGCCACCAGGGCCGCCTGGATGCCGTGGAACAGGCCCTCCAGCCAGCCGACGAGCTGAGCCTGCGCGACCCGCAGCTCACCCTCGCTGGGCGTCGACGTCTCGCTAAACGGCAGCGACAGCCGCTCCAGCTCGTCGCGCAGCTCCGGCGCCAGGCCGTCCTCGAGCTCGACGATCGACCGCTGGTGGATGTCGCGCAGGCGGACCCGGCTGGCCTCGTCGAGCGGCGCCGCGCGTACCTCCTCCAGCAGTTGCTTGATCATGCTGCCGATGCGCATGACCTTGGCGGGCTGCTCGATCTGGCGGCCCGGGTCCTCGTCGGTGTCGGCGCCGTCGGCGTCGACCGTGCCGACCGGCCGGCCGTCCGGCCCGACCACCACCACGGTGCCCGACCGACGGTTGGTTTCGGCCTGCTGGTCCGGCGCTCCTGGGGTCTCGGTCATCTCCCCATCTTTCCCCAACGGCCGGCGCATGTGCTCGCCGGACCCGGCACGCTAGCGTTCCGCGCATGTCATCGCGCGAGCCCGACCCACGCGACGTGCTGATCCTGCCGGCGCCGCCGCCGAATGCCGTGGTGCGCTACGGGCCGCACGAGGACAACGTGGCCGACGTCCGACTCCCCTCGGCACCCGGGCCGCTCGTCGTGGTGATCCACGGGGGGTTCTGGCGTTCGGAGTACGACCGTGCGCACACCGGTCATCTCGCCGCGGCGCTGGTTGCCGCGGGGTATGCGGTCGCGCAGCTCGAGTACCGGCGCACCGGACCCGGTGCCCCGGGTGGCTGGCCCACGACCTTCGACGACGTCCTGGCCGGAGTCGGTGCCCTGCCGGCGCTGGTCGCTTCGGCCGCCCGGTCGCTGGGCCGGCCGGCACCTCTTGCCGGGCCGCCGCTGCTGGTCGGGCATTCGGCCGGCGGACACCTGGCGCTCTGGTACGCGGCCCACGCTCCGGCGTCCGCCGCGCCCGCTGGGGTGTTGGCCCTGGCGCCCGTCGCGGACCTGGTGGAGGCGCACCGGCTGGATCTCGACGACGGCGCGGTCTCCGCATTGCTGGGTGGCGGCCCGGACGAGCGGCCCGCGGCCTACGCGGCGGCCGATCCTCTGCCTTCCACACCGCTACGGTTACCCACAGTGATCCTTCATGGAACGAAGGATGTGCAGGTGCCGATCGAGCTGAGCCGCCGGTTCGTGGCGGCGGCCGGCGCGGTTGACAACGAAATCGCGCTGTGGGAACTGCCTGAAGTGGGGCATTTCGAGTTGATCGATCCGAGGTCGGCCGCATGGGGAAAGGTGACGGAGGCGTTGCGGTCGTTGCGGCGGTGATCATTTTCATTGACGCAGCGTCGTTGAGGCGGTAGGAACCCGTGGGAGTGTGGCAACCAAGCCCACCGGTCGGGGAGGGTCGTTTTCCGTGTCGCAGATGGATCGCCGTCAGGCGTTGCGGTTGTTCGCGGGCGTGGGAGCCGCAGGCCTGCTGGCCGCTTGCGGCAACGGCTCCACCGACGGTGCCGCGGCGGCCAACGAGCTGGTCAGCGACGAACCGATCAAAATCGGTCTGATCGCGCCGCAGACGGCGGGCACGAAGGACATCGGCGACGAGATCGCCCGTGGCTTCAACCTGTTTCTCGACCGGCACGACCAACGCCTGGGCGGCCACCAGGTGCAGCTTCTCGTCGCCGACGAGGGCGAGACCGTCGAGTCCGGCAAGGCGGCGCTGGACGGGTTGCTCAAGCAGGGTGTGCTGGCGCTGACCGGGGTCGCCAACTCGGCCGTGATGCTCGGCATCCGGGACACCGTCGAGCAGGCACGGATCCCGCTGATCGGCTCGGCCGCCTCGCCGTCGTCGCTGCAGAGCGTGGTCTACATCTGGCGCACGTCCTATGTGAACGACGAGGCGGGCAAGGCGCTCGGCAGCTACGTCGCCGGCAACGTCAAGGGCCGGATCGGCATCATCGCGCCGGACAACGAGGCCGGGCAGGACGCGGTGCGGGGCTTCCGCGAGTCGTACCGGCAGGTGAACTCGAACCTCGTGTCGAATCTGGTGTGGACGGAGTACGTGGCCGAGCCCACCAGGACGTTCTTCCGCGCCAAGATCGACCAGGTGCGGCGGAACAACCCCGCCGCCATCTACTGCTTCTACAGTGGACAGTCGGCGGTCGAGTTCCTGCGGCAGCTGCACGCCGACGGCTACGCGGGCGACGTCTACGCGCCCGGCTTCCTCACCGAGGGCACGGTGCTCGGCGAGCTCAAGGACAACGAGGCGGACGGCGTGTTCACGGCGATGAACTACTCGCCGGACCTCAACAACGCCGCCAACCGCGAGTTCGGCACGGCATACCGGGCGGCCTACAAGTCGACGCCGACCACCTACGCGGTCGCGTCCTACGACGCAGCGCAGGCGATCGACAAGGCGGTGCGGCTCGCCGGGGTGAACCCGTCGCCGCAGGACGTGAACCTGGCGATGGGCAAAATCGGTCTGATCGCCAGCCCTCGCGGTGAGTGGCAGTTCAACCAGACCCGGACGCCGCAGCAGAAGTGGTACCTCCGCCAGGTGCGCCAGGACGGGCCCGTGTTGTCGAACGTGGTGATCAACGAGCTGGCGACGCTGGGCTGACGCGGTTTCCTCGGCTGGTTCAGCGGCGTAGCTCGGCGACGCAGCACTTGACGCTGCCGCCGCCCTTCTTGAGCTCGCCCAGCTCGACCGGGACGGGCGTGTAGCCGGCCGAGGTCAGCTTGGCCGCGAGAGCCGTAGCCTCGGAGTTGAGGACCACGTTGCGGCCGTCGCTGACCAAGTTGAGGCCGAAGGCGAGGGCGTCGGCCTCGTCGGCGACCACCGCGTCGGGGAAGAGCTGGGCCAGCACCCGCTGGGAGCCGGCGGAGAAGGCGCCCGGGTAGTAGGTGATCCGCTTGTCGTCGAGGGCGGCCAGGGCCACGTCGAGGTGGTAGAAGCGTGGGTCCACGAGCTGCAGGGAGATCACCGGGCGGCCGAGGGCCTCCTGGGCGTGGCTGTGCGCGGTCGGCTCGGTGCGGAAGCCGTACCCGGCGAGGATCATCCCGCCGTACGCGTCGGGCAGGTAGGCGAAGTCGCCCTCGCCCTCGTTGATCTCGGTGGGCTCGACGTAGGCCCAGCCCTGCTCGGCATAGAAGGCACGGTGGGCTTCGGCCTCGGCGGCGCGCTGCGGGTAGCGGAAGCGGGCGCCGAACGCCGTGCCGTCGACGGTGAACGCGCCGTTGGCGGCGTAGACCATGTCAGGGAGGCCGTCCTCGGCCGGGAGCACGTGCACGGTGTGCCCGAGCCGGGCAAGGGTCTCCCGGAGGAGTTGCCACTGTTTGAGGGCCAGCTCGACGTCGACGGGCGCGCTGGTGTCCATCCACGGGTTGATCGCGTAGGCCACCGTGAACCGCTCCGGCGGGCACATCAGATATGTCCGCTTACGTGACATCCGCTCGTCCTTCACGATCACCATGATCAGGTACTCTTCGTGGTCAAGACAGCCGAATCTCTTGCTTGGAAGAGGCGAAACGTTGCAGATCGACGACGTAGACCAGCGAATCATTGCGTCGCTCGTCGCCGACGCTCGGGCCTCGTACTCGGAGATCGGTGAACGGGTCTCGCTCTCCGCCCCGGCGGTAAAGAGGCGCGTCGATCGCCTGCGCGCCGCGGGCGTGATCCGCGGGTTCACGGCGGTGGTCGACCCGGCCGCGGTGGGGTGGACGACGGAGGCGTTCGTGGAGCTCTACTGCACGGGGCGCACGACGCCGGCCCAGCTCACGGTCGCGACGCGGCGGCATCCGGAGGTGGTGGGCGCGTACACGGTGTCGGGCGAGGCCGACGCTCTCGTGCACCTGCGGGCCGCCGACATCGCGCACCTGGAGCAGGCCCTGGAGCGGCTGCGGGCGGAGCCGTTCGTGACATCGACGCGGAGCATGATCGTGCTGAGCCGGCTGGTGGACGCGCCCAACGTGGTGCCCACGCCGAACTGAGACCGGGTGGAACGGCCGCGCGACTGACGGCGTCAAACCCGGCATGACCAAGGCCCGTGGTGGCGCGCTCGCCGTTGTCGCTTTGTTGCTGTTGTCCGGGTGCACGGCTGCTTCTCCTGCTCCCACCGCTTCCGGTTCTTCGCCTTCCGCGCCCGCACTGCCGGCGCCCGCGTTCCGGCTGGTCGCGTTCGACTCCTGCGCCGACGTGCTGGCGGGGTTGAAGGCGGCGGCGAAGGAGTCGGTGACGCCGTGGGGCTTCGAGGGCGGCTTCGCCGTGCGGACCACCGGTGGTGCTGTCCCGCAGGCCTTCGCCGACGGCGTCGCCAAGGCCCCAGGCGGGGCCGACCAGGGCGACTACTCCGGCACCAACGTCCACGAGGCCGGCGCCGACGAGCCCGACCTGGTCAAGACCGACGGGCGCCGGATCGTCTCGGTCGTGGGTGGAGTGCTGCGCGTGGTCGACCCCGCCTCTCGCCGGGTCACCGGCAGCGTCAAGCTGGACGGCGACACCTCCTACTTCGGCAACCCGAGCCTGCTGCTGTCGGGCGACCGAGCGATGGTGCTCATGACGGGGTCGGCCACCGTCGAGCAGAACGCGCGGTTGAGTCTCGTGGCGCCCGTCGACACCACCCTCCGCCTGGTCACCGTCGACCTGTCCGGCACGCGGCCCGCTGTCGTCGGCTCGTACACGATCGATGGATCGCTGGTCGACGCGCGCCAGGTGGGCGCGACGGCGCGGATCGTGGTGCGGTCGCGGCCGCGGATCGAGTTCCCGTTCCGGGCCGACGGGACCGACGCGCAACGGCTGCGCGACAACCGGCGGACCATAGATCGGTCCACAATCGACGATTGGCTGCCACGCTGGTCGGCCACCAACGGCGGCGCTTCGGAGAGCGGTCGGGTCGACTGCGGCGCGGTGCGCAAGCCGGACGCGTTCTCGGGGACGTCGCTGCTCACGGTGCTCAGCTTCGACGTCGGTGGCGCCTACGACGCGGGCGATCCGGTCACGATCGTGGCCGACGGCGACCTGGTCTACGGCAACGAGACCAGCCTTTACGTGGCCAACGACCAGCGGTGGCGCGGTTGGCGGGTGGCGGCCAAGCCCGCTCCCACGGAACCGGACACGATCATCTACCGGTTCGACATCACCGGCACCGGCGAACCGCGGTACGTGGCCTCGGGATCGGTGCCCGGTGCCCTGCTCAACCAGTACTCGATGTCGGAGTTCGACGGTCACCTGCGGGTGGCGGTGACGAACGATTCCAACGTCTCGGCCGTCTACGTGCTGCGCGCGGGCGACCTGGCCCGCGTGGGTATGGTCGGCGGCCTCGGCAAGGGCGAGCGGATCTATTCGGTGCGTTTCGCGGGCGCGGTGGGCTATGTGGTGACGTTCCGGCAGACGGACCCGCTCTACACCCTGGACCTGTCCAACCCGTCATCGCCGGCGGTGCGCGGTGAGCTGAAGATCAACGGCTATTCCGCGTACCTGCACCCGCTGGACGACGGCCGCCTGATCGGCGTGGGCCAGGACGCGGACGACCGCGGGCGGGTGCTGGGCACACAGGTGTCGCTCTTCGACGTGTCTGACCTGTCCAATCCGCGCCGGGTTGCGCAACACCACATCCGCAACGGCTACTCAGAGGCGGAAAACGACCCGCACGCGTTCCTGTACTGGGCACCGACCGGCCTGCTCGTGGTCCCGGTCAGCACACCGACGAGCCAGGAGATGCTGGCGCTGCGGGTGTCGGGGTCTGGGTTGGCGGAGGTCGGGCAGGTGCGGCATCCGACGGTGGGCTTCGACTGGACGATCCGTCGGTCGCTGATGGTCTCGGGGACATTGTGGACGGTGTCCGATTCCGGCATGCGGGCAACGGATCCGCAGTCACTGCGGGAAGAGAACTGGGTGCCGTTCTCCTAGCACTCTGCGTACTCCGCACCCGGGGCCTGGCGTGGGCCTGGCGGGGCAGCGCGGCGGAGGCGTGGCTGGGCATCTCGTTGGGCGGCAGCCATGGGGTGACTCTTTGCCGCGTGGGCCGCTTCGGAGCACCTTGCCGCGCGATATCCGCGTTCGGGTGGGCATCCGTGGCTGACGCAAGTGCCGCTGCGCGATATCCGCAGACGGGGCCCAGCCCTCCTGCGACCAATCTCCGCCGTAAACATCGGCGTAGCGGCGCGGATCTGTTGGCGCGGCGCAGTCGCGGCGTCGCACACACCGACCTCAGCGACCGGCGTCGGCCCGGGGTTTGCCTTCGGTCTTCGTGGTGGTGGCCGGCGGGATGCGGCGAAACCAAGACTTCGCGGCGACCGCTACAAGTACATGCCGGTCTTGGGCTCCTGGGAACCGCGCTGGGCGGGCTTGTCGCCTTCGCCGAAGAAGCGTTTGCCGCCGAACTCGCCGTGTAGGCGGTCGTCCAGCTCGTCGGCCAGGCCCGTCATGACCTGGACCGCGAGCATCAGGTGGGTCGCCTGGAAGTTGCGGCCGAACACCGGGATCGACGCCCAGACGGTGTCGTTGGTGCAGTAGAGGCGGCCGATCGGCATGCGGTTGGTCAGCTCCGAGAGCTTGACGTAGAGCTGCTCCGTCGGCTCGATCTCGGTCAGCACCGGCGAGAAGACGTCGACCAGCGGCGGGTTGTCGCGGACGCGTACGAAGACCATCGCGGAACCCGCGCGGATGCCGATGTCGCCGTCGGAGTCGACCTTGAGTTGCTCCGGCTCGGATTTCATCAGCGCGGCGACCACGGTCCGCACGCGCTCTTCCAGGGCGATGCTGTCATCACCCGCGATCGCCTGGTCACCTCGGGCGGCGATCGCCTGGCCGGTCTTTATCGCGCTGTCGAGGTCGAGGTTGCCGGCGATCTCGGGCCGCGCGGTCGCGAGCGGCTCGACCGGGATCGGCTCGTCCTCGGCGTCGTGCACGAGGTAGACGAGGAACGCGGGGTGCGGCGCGCCGTAGACATCGCGCAACGTACGCGAAACGGTCGTGGCGATCCGGGAGGCGTCCTTGATCGACGCGTGCAACCCGAACTGCTCACCGGAATCGGGCAGCACTCCCGGCGGCGACCAGCCGAGCGCGACGAGGTCGGCGACCGCGCCCCGGTTGAGCCGGTACCCCTCCGGCAGCGAGGCGTTGCCCACCGCCAGCGCGCGCACCGCGTCCTCGCTGACGATCTGCAGCTCGACGGAGTAAACGGCGGCCCCGGTGCCCGATGCCGTCGGATCGAGCGTCAACTCCACCCGCGACCCGACCGGCAACTCGGCCAACATCGTCGACAGCGCCCGCGCGAAGTCACGCCAAGCCTCGATGACCTTGCCGCGCAAATCGGCCGTGCTCGCCTCGTCGAGCAGGATCGCGTCGGTAAAGCCGTCGTCCCCCGTACTCGTTAGCTGCGCTGACGTCATGATCGCCTCCGTCCGTCAGCCACACCCTACCCAGGGCACCGGGCCACACGGATAGGCCGGTGTGAGTCGGATAACCGCATTACACCGCGCTTCCACCCAGTCTGCTTGCCGAGCCCGGACGATGCGGTTTCCGACCCTGGCCAGACCCATGATCAGCCGCTGGTCGCGGGCTCGCTTTCTCTCGCGTACGCCTCCGTTCGACCAGCGATGTTCAACATCGGAAGCCAACGCGAGGATTGCGCGGTTTGCGGTGGCCCCGGATCATCCCGCCTGCCGCGAAGGGCGCCGTAGGGTCATGGGAGGTTGGTGACTAGGAGGATCGCCGTGGCGGGTTTTGCGGCCGTCGTGCTGGCGGGCGGCTCGGCCCGGCGGATGGGCGGCTCCGACAAGCCGTCGCTGGTGGTGGCCGGGCGGTCGCTGCGCGACCGGGTCCTGGACGCGGTGGCCGCCGCCGACCCCACGGTGGTGGTCGGCGGACGCACCGACGTGCCGCCCGGCGTGCGTTACACCCGCGAGGACCCACCCGGCGGCGGCCCGGTCGCCGCGGTTGCCGCCGGCTTGGCGGCGGTGGGCCCAGAGCCCCAGGTGGTAGCTCTCGTCGCCGGCGACCTGCCGATGCTCACGACGGCCGCCGTGACCGGTCTGGGTCACGCGCTGTCCACTGCGGACGGTGCTCTGTTCGTCGATGCTGACGGCCGGCGCCAACTGCTCTGCGGAGTGTGGCGGCCGGACAGCCTGCGCCGCCGTCTGACCGCGTTGGCGTCGGCAGGGCACGGCGCCTCGATGCGTGCGTTGATCGAGCCGCTGCGGGTGGTCGAGGTGTCATGGGCCGGGGACGGCCCACCGCCGTGGTTCGACTGTGACACGGAAGAAGACCTCCGTATGGTGCGGGAATGGCTGACAGCGAAAAGAGCGGGATAAAGCTCGACGAGTGGGTGCAGGCCGCGTGCGCCGAGCTGAACATCGCGCCGTCTGACGCCCCGGTGTCGCTGGTACTCAACCTGGCAAGAGACGTCGCCCACAACACGGTGCGCCCGGCGGCACCGGTCACCGCATACCTGCTCGGCCTTGCGGTAGGTCGCGGCGCGAACCCTCGCGATGCCGCCGCGGCCCTGACCGCCCTCGCGACCCAGCAACCCCACCCCGACACCGACGACCGCTGACCATCTGCGTGCTCGCCACTCCGGCCGCGATCTGCCCCGACCGGGCCGACCGCGCGGTGCCGTCACCAGCCGGCCATGCCCGTCGCGACCTGCCCCGCCGGACGACCGACCACCGTGCCGCAGCCGCCCGCCGTGCCGCCACGACCTGCCCCGCCCGACCACCGCGGCGCCACCACGTCGCAGCCGGCGTTATTCCGTCCCGACGTGCCCGACCAGGACGACCACCGCGCCGCCGCCCAACCGCGGCGGGGCCACCGCGCCGTGACAGTGTGCCTGGCCGCGACGAGCACGGCGCGCCGGACTCCGGCCGCCTGCCGTGCCCGTCGCGACGTGCCTGGCCGGGACGACCACCGCGTCGCCTCGTGACCGCGGCCCCGTCGCGACGTGCTCGGCCGGGATCTTGCGGCGCTGGCCGCGCCGTCGGCGGTACCGAGAGCCACCCGTTATTGGTCCCTCCTTTCGCCGCAGCGGACGGCGGTCGCGATCCAGCGGCCCGCTTGGCCGTTGATGCGCTCGGGGCGCATCGCGGAGGGTGGTGCTAGGCCGAGACGCGCCGCGCTGCGTGGGCCGCGAGCGGTCGAAGGAGCTCGTTTGGCGTGCATCCCTACGCGAGCGGTGGCGAGCGAGGGCAGGATGGGGGCGTGGGACGCGTTACCGATCGCCGTGAGGTTGTTCGCATCGATCTCTCGACCGGGAGCACCGCGCGCCGGATGGACTCCCTCTCCGGTGAGGAGCCGCTCGAGATCCGGGTGGGCACCCGCGCCGAGGGGAGGCGGCCGCTCGCGGTCACTATGCGTACCCCCGGTGATGACATCGATCTCGCCATCGGGTTTCTGTTGACCGAAGGGGTCATCCGGGACGCCGACGACGTCGTCACCGCTCAGCTGTGTGCTGGGACGGACACGCCCAACACCTACAACGTGGTCGACGTCGTGTTGGCCGATGGGGTGCCCGCGCCCGATACCGATCCCGCTCGGGCGTTCTACACGACCAGTTCCTGCGGCGTGTGCGGGAAGGCGAGCATCGACGCCATTCGTACCCGCTCGCCTTGGGAGCTTGGCGACTGCTCGCTGACGGTTTCCGCGGCGTCGTTGGCCGGTCTGCCCGATCGGCTCCGGGCAGCTCAGCGGACCTTCGACCGTACCGGTGGGCTGCATGCCGCCGGTCTGTTCACCGCCGACGGTGAGGCGGTGTTGGTGCGCGAGGACGTCGGGCGGCACAACGCCGTCGACAAGGTCATCGGTCGGGCGGTCGCCGAGCGTCTGCTGCCGCTGAGCGAGCACGTGCTGCTCGTCTCCGGGCGGGCCAGTTTCGAGCTCACCCAGAAAGCTTGGATGGCGGGCATTCCGGTGCTCGCGGCCGTGTCGGCGCCGAGCTCGCTTGCCGTCGATCTCGCCCAGGAGGCGGGGATGACGCTGGTCGGCTTCCTGCGTGGCGCCACGATGAACGTCTACTGCGGTGCCCACCGGATCATCCAGCCCGAGCGGGACCAAGCCGTGACGCCGGCGGCAGGCTGACCGTCGCCTGGCGATGTCGGCCGCCGCCAGCAGCAGCGTGACCGCGATCCACGCGCATGCGGCCCAGGGAAACGGCATCCCGCACCGCCCTCAGCTCGCCTGGTCGTGGCCGGGGCCGACGTGCGGACCGATCCAGCGTCGCCGCCGGCGTTGGTCACGTCGGGGCGGCGCCAGGTGGGGCTGCTCCGCGGCGTCGACCATGATCGAGGGTGGCAGGCACTGCTCGAGGATCTCGTCGATCATGCGGGCCAGGGCGTAGTCGGGGTCGACCGCCAACGCCCGCTCGACGGCGATGGTCGCCAATGCTCCGTATCCGGCCCGCCACGCCGCGAAGGCGAGCAGGCTGGCCGGTGCCGCGGCCAGCGGCGGGTCGACCCGGCGCACGACGTCGCTCCACAGGTCGACGTGCCACTCGTCGTCGGTGGTGTGCTCCCATGCGTGATCGCGTGCCGGCAGGTGGACCAGCAGCACGCTCAGCCAGGCCACCTCGTCGTCGGAGAGCGTGCGGCCGACGCGATAGCGCGCCACTGCCTCGTCGACGGCCTCGTCGCCCGCGGCGCGCAACGCCTTCGCCACCCGGGTGTTCGCGTGGACGGCAGCGGCGACCATTCGCGGCGCCATCGACCGGAGCCGGGTCGAACCGATCTCGCCGGCGGCCCGGGCCGCGTCGACCAGTGCTGTCAGGCGCGTGTCGGCCCTGGCCGTCGCCTCGGTCATCGCCGCGCGCGCGGCTCCGGCGACCGGGGCGATCGACGTGGCGACGGATTCCCGGTCGGGCAGCGCGACGCGACCCGCGTAGACGGCTGCGGCGCCCACGCACGTCGTCGTCAGGTCGAACAGCTTGCCCTCCGGCGGGCAGCAGCTCGGGTTGGCGCACACGTAGGACCAGTAGCGACCTTCGTCCACCCGGAGAACGTCGACCACCGTGACGTCGGTGGGGCGCAGCGCGTCGCACACCGCCTCGGCGATCGGAGTGACCGCCGTCGACGGGCCGTACCCGATGATCGCGATCGCGTCGACCGGGTCGCGGAACAGCAGCGACGCCAGGCGGCGGGCGATCTGGCTCGGCGGGACCGCCGCCGGTAGGTCGCCGCGCGCCACGAAACGCACGCGATCGCCCACGATCGCGATGACCACGATGCTCTCGGTCGGATGGAACCCGAGCAGGTAGGGCACCGACGCGATGAGGTCGGCGCAGGAACGCACGGTGATGGGTGGCGCCTCGGTAGCGGTCATGGCGCGAAAGAGTGGTCGATGCCGGTGGGTGATCGCCAGGGTACGAACGGCAACCTGTGGATAACTTCGTGGTGGCACAAGTTATCCACAGGCGCTGGCGAAGATCCCCCGGCGCATGCCTCCGCCCGGGAGACTCAGCCCCGGAAGCGCAGCCCGTGCAGTTGGATCTCGATGTCGTCCACGGTGGACGGCGCCGGGTGCAGGTCAAGGCTGAGCTCGACAGCGGAGAGGAGGTCGAAACCAGCAGCATGAAGCGACTTCATAGCTTCGACGTTGCGCGACTCGGGTCGGATGGTGAGCCGCGCCAGAGAGCGTTTCTTCGCCTCGCCCGTCACGTGCTTCAGCAGTGCCGCGCCTATGCCCGACCCGCGGCGCCGCGCGGCGACGACGATGGGCTCCACCTCGCCGCTGGTGCCCTGCATGAGCAACCCCACGAGCCCGATGACGCCCTCGTTCGGGTCGTCGGCCACCCAGATTCCCGACAGGTCGAGCCTGGTCAGATAGTCCTCGAAGCCGGCGCCAGGGTCCGCGCCCGCCGACCGCCCGTAAAGACCGCTCCGTCGCTCCGCGAGCTCGACCCACAGTGCCCGGGCTGCCGCGTGGTCTCCGGGACGATAGGGGCGGACCACCACATCCGTCATGTCCTCATGCTTACTCTCCGAAGCGACCCGGCGAAACCCGACGCACGACAGGGGTCCAGACTTGGGCGTCATGGACTTGGCCTACCTCCGGTCACATCCGCAACAACTGCCGACGTTCCTCAAGCACCAGCGCATCCGCGAGACGCCGGTGGCGGGTGGCAGCATCTCCGCCGCCGCCCGGTTGACGCTCGACGATGGCGCGTCGCTGTTCGTCAAGACCTGGCCCGAGCAGGCGTCGGCGCCGACGCCCGAAGGGTTTTTCACGTCGGAGGCGGCAGGCATCGATTGGCTGCGGACCCCGGGTGGCCCGCCGCTGCCCGAGGTGCTGGTGGCGCTGCCCGAGATGCTGGCGCTGGAATGGCTCGACGCGGGGTCGCCGACGAAGGCGGCCGCCGAGCGCTTCGGCCGCGAGTTGGCGATCATGCATCGCGTGGGTGCGCCGGCGTTCGGCGCGGGCTGGCCTGGCTACATCGGCGCATTGCCCCAGGACAACACGCTCTCGGCGCAGGCTTGGCCGCAGTGGTTCGCCGCTTCGCGGCTGTTGCCCTATCTGCGGCTCTCAGCGGATGGTGGGGCGCTCTCCGCGGAAGACGTGGCGGCGACGGAGCGGCTGATCGACCAGATCGACGGGTACGGCGGTGCCGAGCCGCCGTCGCGTATCCACGGCGACCTGTGGCCGGGCAACCTCTACTGGGCCGCGGACGGCCGCGCCTGGCTGATCGACCCGGCGGCGCACGGTGGCCACCGGGAGACCGACCTGGCGCAGCTCGCCCTCTGGGGTGGGGCGCCCGAGCTGGCCCGGATCCTCGACGCCTACCAGGAGGAGTGGCCACTCGCCGACGGTTGGCAGCGACGGGTGCCGTTGCATCAACTGCACCTGCTGCTGGTGCACACCGCGCTGTTCGGTTCGGCCTATCGCTCCGCGGTCCGCCAGGCGGTCGACACGTTGCTGCGCTCCTAGGCCAACCCGTGCCGGCCGGCCCAGGCGCCGGCCTTCGCCGATGAGGCCGGCCACCGGCCACCGCGGGTGAGGCCCGGCCACCGGCCACCGCGGGTGAAGCCCGGCCACCGGCCACCGCGCGTGAAGCCCGGCCACCGGCCACCGCAGGTGAAGCCCGGCCGGCGGCCTTCGCGGGCCGGCCGCGCCACGCGGGCACCCGGTCACAAGGTGGGGCCGAGCAGTTAGGCATGGGCCGGCGTCCTCGCACGTGCGCCGAGCCGCAGGCGATCGCAGGAGGGGCCTGCACACTCGTCTCACAGGTCCACCGCACCTGCGATCATGGCTGGTAGGAACGCCTCCCGTCCTCGCAGATCGCCCAGCCGCAGGTCCTCGCCCGGCAGCCGATCCGCCGGTCTCCGCGGTTGGGCCTGGTCACCGGCCTTCGCGAGTGCGTTGGGCGGGGGTTGTGCGGTAATCAAATCCGCGTCTCGCTGCGGCGCAGCGGTCATGTTCGGAGTGATCGCGGCCGCGGCGCCGTCGGATTGGGCGGGTATCTGATCGGCCAGCAGCGACCGTTTTCGATCGTGGGCCTGGGTTGGGTGGGCCGAGCGGGTGGTGGGGCTGGCCATTGCGGGAATCCACGAGATCGACGATTACGCGATACGGTCGAACGGTGACGATATCCGAGGTCCGGGCCACGGAAGGGGTGCTGGCCGACCGCTTCGGGCGGGTAGCTACCGATCTGCGGGTCTCGCTTACGGATCGGTGCAACCTCCGCTGCAGCTACTGCATGCCCGCTGAGGGGCTGGCGTGGCTGCCGCGGGAAGAGTTGTTGAGCGACGCCGAGATTGTGCGGTTGGTGCGGGTCGCGGTGGAGCGGCTCGGTGTGACTGATGTCCGGTTCACCGGTGGCGAGCCGTTGATTCGGCCCGGGCTTGTCGACATCGTCGGGGCCTGTGCGGAGCTGCGGCCCCGGCCGAAGATGTCTGTCACCACCAACGGGATCGGGCTCGATCGGCTGGCGGGCGCCCTCAAGAGTGCCGGGCTTGATCGGGTCAACGTTTCGTTGGACACGCTGGATCCGGCGCGGTTCAAAACGCTGACCCGGCGTGATCGGCATGCCGCGGTGATTTCCGGGCTCAAGGCGGCGGCCGCCGCTGGGCTCGTGCCCGTGAAAATCAACTCCGTGCTGATGCGTGGGATCAATGACGACGAGGCGCCGGAGTTGGTGCGGTTCGCGTTGGCGCACGGCTACGAGCTGCGGTTCATCGAGCAGATGCCGCTCGACGCGCAGCACAGCTGGGATCGCGCGACGATGGTGACGGCCGACGAGATTCTCGAGTCGTTGAAGGCGAGTTACACGCTGTTGCCCGACCCGGTCGAGCGTGGCGGGGCGCCGGCCGAGACGTGGGTGGTCGACGGCTACACCGCCAGTGACGGTGGGCCCGCGCGGGTCGGGGTGATCGGCAGCGTGACGCGGCCGTTCTGCGGTGACTGCGACCGCACCCGGCTCACCGCTGACGGGCAGGTCCGCAACTGTCTGTTCGCGACCGACGAATCAGACCTGCGTGGCGCGCTGCGCGCCGGCGCTACCGACGACGAGCTGGCCAAGCGCTGGCAGGCCGCGATGTGGGTCAAGCGACCCGGCCACGGCATCGACGACCCGTCGTTCCTCCAGCCGGCCCGCCCGATGTCCGCCATCGGCGGCTAGCGACCTGAAACCACCGTGGGCGGCACCGGATAGGCTGATCGGCATGGGTAATGCCGTTGGCGGGGCGGCGTCCGGGGTCGTGACCGTGCGGTTTTTCGCCGGGGCCCGGGCGGCTGCCGGTGTCTCGGAGACCAGCGTGGTCGCCGGGCTGACGCAGGACGACTTCGTCGCCGAGCTGGTAGGGCGACACGGTGAGCGGCTCGCCACCGTGCTCAAGGTCGCCAGCTTCCTGGTCAACGGTGTCGCCTGGCGGGACGGTCACCGGCCGTTGCCCGCCGGCGCCGAGGTTGACGTCCTTCCGCCCTTCGCGGGTGGGTAAGTGGGCATCGTTCTCTTCGTCGGCTTCGCGTTCGCCGTCATCGGTCTGATCCACTTCTATCTCTGGAAACGGCTCGTCAAGGACACGACCCGACCCGGGAAGTGGCGCCGGGTCGGCGCCCTAGCCACGCTCGTGCTCGGGCTGCTCGTGCCGGCCACGCTGATCGGCACCCGCCTTGGTGTCACCGCACTGGCGTGGCCCGGGTACCTGTGGATCGCGCTGATGTTCTACCTGCTCGTCGTGCTGGCCCTGCTCGAGATCCCGATGCTGGTCACCCGCATCGTGCTGCGCAACCGCGCCACCGCGACAGTTCAGGCGGCCGAGCAGGCGGCGGCGGTCAAGACCGAGAACACCAGCACCCTCACGGAACCGCCGCGCGACGAACCCAACGGCATCGACCGCCGGCTGCTGCTCGCCCGCGGTGCCGCCATCTTCGCCGGGCTCACCGCTACCGGCATCACCGCGTACGGCACCCGCACCGCCCTGAGCGCACCCCGAATCGACCGCGTCCAGATCAACCTCGCCAAGCTGCCGCGCAGCATGGACGGGTTCCGCATCGCCACCGTCTCCGACATCCACCTCGGCCCCCTCGCCGGCCGCGCACACGCCCAGCGCGTCGTCGACGTCATCAACCGGACCCAGGCCGACCTCGTCGCCGTCGTCGGTGACCTGGTCGACGGCTCCGTCGAGGAGCTCGGCGCCGCCGCCGCACCGCTGCGGGACATCCAGTCGCGCCACGGCGCGTTCTTCGTGACCGGCAACCACGAGTACTACTCCGGCGCCGAGGAGTGGCTGGCCGAGGTGGAACGGCTGGGCATCCGCACCCTGCGCAACCAGCGCCAGCTCATCACCGCGCCCGGTGGAGCGATCGACCTCGCCGGCGTCAACGACGTCGACGGGGAAGGCTCCAGCACCGGCGGGCCGGACATCGCGGGCACGTTGCGCGACCGCGATCGGAGCATCCCCGTCGTGCTGCTCGCCCACCAGCCGGTCCAGGTGCACGAAGCCGCCGAGCACGGCGTCGACCTGCAGCTTTCCGGGCACACGCACGGCGGTCAGATGGTCCCGTTCAACTACCTGGTGCGGCTCGAACAGCCCGTCATCCGCGGTTACGCCCAGTTCGGCGACACCCAGCTCTACGTCACCAACGGCGCGGGATTCTGGGGCCCTCCGGTACGCGTCGGCGCGCCGCCGCAAGTCACCCTTGTGGAGCTTCGCACCCGTTAGCGCTGTGCGACACGCCGCACCACGGTGGACGGTCACCCCGTTCGGCGGCGGGGCGTGGCACTATGCGGCGTGCCTCCGTACGCCGCCGCACCCTTCGTCGCGGATCTGCACATCCACTCCAAGTACTCACGCGCCTGCAGTCGCGACCTAACCCTCCCCAACCTCGCACTCTGGGCGCGCCGCAAGGGCGTCACCCTCCTCGGCACCGGCGACTTCACCCACCCGGCCTGGTACGACCACCTGAGGGAAAACCTCCAACCGGCCGAACCCGGACTCTTCCGACTCAGCCGCGACGCCGAGCAGGCCGCCACGAAACAGCTCCCGCCGAGGCTGGCAGCGACCGAGGAACAGATCCGGTTCACCCTCTCCGTCGAGATCTCCACGATCTACAAGCGGGACGACCGCACCCGCAAGGTGCACCACCTGATCTACCTGCCCGACCTCGAGGCCGTGGCCCGGTTCAACGCCGCGCTCGGCCGCGTCGGCAACCTCGCCTCCGACGGGCGCCCGATCCTCGGCCTCGACTCCCGCGACCTCCTCGAGATCACGCTGGAGGCGAGCCCGGACGGCTACCTCGTCCCGGCCCACATCTGGACCCCCTGGTTCTCCGCCCTCGGCAGCAAGTCCGGCTTCGACGCGATCGCCGACTGCTACGCCGACCTGGCCGACCACATCTTCGCCGTCGAGACCGGCCTGTCCTCCGACCCCGCGATGAACTGGCGCGTATCCAGCCTCGACCGCTACCAACTGGTCTCCAACTCGGACGCCCACTCGCCGCCGGCCCTCGCCCGCGAAGCGACCGTCCTGGACACGGACCTCGACTACTTCGCCGTGCGCGAAGCCCTCAGAACCGGCGACGGCCTGGCCGGCACGCTGGAGTTCTTCCCCGAGGAGGGCAAGTACCACGCCGACGGCCACCGCCTCTGCGGCGTCAACTGGGAACCGGCGCAGACCCGCCAGGCCGGCGGCCTGTGCCCGCAATGCCACAAACCCTTGACCATCGGCGTCCTCAGTCGAGTCGAAGACCTCGCCGACCGACATGACGGAGAAATCCGCAAAAATCGGAAGCCGACCCAGCACCTCCTCGCCCTAGCCGAGATCCTCGGCGAGATAAACGGCGTCGGTCCGAGATCCAAAACCGTGGAAGGCAAGCTCAACACCCTCGTCGCCAACCTGGGCCCCGAGCTGACCGTCCTCCGCGACACCCCGCTCGACGACATCAAGAAGACGGGCGGCGACCACCTCGAAGAGGCCATCCGCCGCCTCCGCCGCGGCGAGGTCCACCGCACACCCGGCTACGACGGCGCCTACGGCATCATCCGCGTCTTCGACAAGGACGAGCTGCCCAGCAGCACCCCACAGGCCGACACCCTCTTCGACGTGCCGAAGCAGACGAAGAAGAAAGCCACGCCACGGGACCGCCCCTCCGAGGGCTCAGCCCGCCGCGGCCCGGTCAAGCGCGTCGAACCCCCGATCCCGCCACCACCGCAGGTTTCACCCCACGAGCCGTTCGAGCCCATGCTCGCCGGCATGGAGGAGGTCGGCACCGGCCTGCTCGACCGCCTCGACGCCATGCAGCGCGTCGCCGCCTCCGCACCCGGCGGCCCCATGCTGATCGTCGCCGGCCCCGGCACCGGCAAGACCCGCACGCTCACCCACCGCATCGCGTACCTCTGCGCCGAGCTCGGCGTCTTCGCCGAGCACTGCCTCGCGATCACGTTCACGAGGCGGGCCGCCGAAGAGCTGCGCACCAGACTGGACGGCCTGCTCGGCCCGGTCGCCCAGGACGTCACCGTCGCGACCTTCCACTCCCTCGGCCTGACCATCCTGCGCGAGAACGCGGCCGCCGCCGGCCTGCCGAAAGACTTCCGGATCGCCGACGACACCGAGCGCGAGGCCGCCCGCAAGGAGGCCGGCGACGACGACGCGACCTACGTCAAGCTGCTCCGCGGCCAGGACCTGGTCGACCTCGACGAGCTGGTCACGCTCCCGCTGCAGCTCCTGCGCAAGGACCCGGACCTGGTCGACCGCTACCAGGGCCGCTGGCGGTGGATCTTCGTCGACGAGTACCAGGACGTCGACGACACGCAGTACGAGCTGCTGCGCCTGCTCTGCCCGCCCGACGGCAACCTCTGCGCGATCGGCGACCCGGACCAGGCGATCTACTCGTTCCGCGGCGCCGACGTCGGCTACTTCCTGCGCTTCGGGGAGGACTTCACCGACGCGCGCCTCGTGCGGCTGACCCGCAACTACCGCTCGTCCGCGCCGATCCTGGCCGCCGCCGTGCAGGCGATCGCGCCCTCGTCGCTGGTCCGCGGCCGCCGCCTCGACCCGGCCCGGCTCGACCCCGAGGCGCCCCTGGTCGGCCGCTACCCCGCCACGACGGCCACGGACGAGGCCGACTTCGTCGCCCGTACCATCGACGACCTGGTCGGTGGCCTCTCCCACCGCTCCCTCGACTCGGGCCGGATCAGCGGCAACGCGGCCGGGGTCTCGTTCTCCGACGTCGCCGTCCTCTACCGCACCGACCAGCAGGCGGCCCCGATCCTCGAGGCGCTGTCGCGGGCCGGCATCCCGGTGCAGAAGCGCTCGCACAACCGGCTCCGCGACCGCGCCGGCGTTGCGGCAATCGCCCGTGAGCTGCGGCTCGCGAACACCGACACCCCACAGACCGAACTGCCCGCACGCGTACGCCGAGCCGGCCAACTGCTGGCCGAACGGTTCGCGACACCCACGCTGGACAGCACCGGCAACGCCCCGAGCCCGGCCGATGTCTGGTCGGCCGTCGAGGTGTTGACCCCGCTGGCCCAGCGTTGCGGCAACGACCTCGAGCAGTTCCTCGCGCAACTCGCCACCGGTGCCGAGGTGGACGCCCTCGACCCCCGCGCCGAGGCCGTCACGCTGCTCACCCTGCACGCCGCCAAGGGCCTCGAGTTCCCCGTGGTCTTCCTGGTCGGCTGCGAGGACGGCCTGCTGCCGCTGCGGATGTTCGACCGGAACACGGACGACGACGTCGCGGAGGAGCGCCGGCTGTTCTTCGTCGGGGTGACCCGCGCGCAGGACCGCCTCTACATATCGCACGCACAGCGCCGGTTCCGGCTCGGCTCCGAGCGGGACACCGGCCCGACGCCGTTCCTCGACGCGATCGACGCCGGCCTCTTCGAGCGGCTCGGCGCGACCGAGGAACGCCGACCCAAGGACCGGCAACTGCGCCTGATCTGAACCGCGTCATCGGCCAGGGGTACGTTTGGCGCGGTTCCGGGAGGTGAGCACCACCCGGTCAGACGCTACGGTGACCAGAGCCACCGATGAAGACTCCCTCGGCCAGGAGGAAACGTCCATGTCGAACTACGGACCGCCGAGCGGTGGGCCGCACCACGGCCAGCCGCAGGAGCCCTGGCAGGGCCGTCCGTCGAACGACCCGTACGGGCAGCCGTCGGACCCATGGGGTGGCCAGGACCCGTGGGGTGGCCAGCCGCAGTCCAGCCCACCCGGCGGACCCGGCTCACCCACCTACACCAACCCGGGCTACGGGCAGAACGACCCGGGCTACGGCCAACCCGACTACGGCCAGCCGAACTACGGCCAAGGCGGCGGCCAGCCCGGCTACGGCGGCCAACCCACCTACGGTGGCCAGCCAGGCTACGGCGGCCAGCCCAACTACGGCGCCCAGCAGGACTACGGCCAGCCGAACTACGGACAGTCGACACAGCAGTACGACCAGAACTTCCCGCAGTACGGCACCGAGCCCGCCTGGACCACGCCGCAGGAGCCGCCGCGCAAGAAGCGCAGCCCCATCGTCGCCCTGGTGGTCGTCCTCGCCGTGCTGGTCTGCGGCGGCGGCGCGGCCGCGGTCTACTTCGTCGGCCGCCCGGACGAGACCGACCAGGTCTCCACCCAGAGCACGACCGACCCGTCGGCCGGTCCGACGCAGGCGGCACAGGAGTCCGCGACGCCGAAGCCCGAGTCGTCCGCGGACGCCCGCTTCGTCAAGAAGGGCCAGTGCGTCAAGAACGTCGGCTCGGCGGAGGACCCGAAGCTCGAGATCGCCAAGTGCGCCGCGAAGACCTACCAGGTGCTGGCCCGCTTCGACGCGGCGACCACCGGGCAGGCCGACGCGGAGAAGAAGTGCAAGGACGTCGAGGGCTACACCGACTGGTACTTCTTCGACAGCCCGCTCGACCTCAACGACTACGTGCTCTGCCTCAAGCTCCGCAACACCTAGTCGAACCTAGCGTCGTCTAGCACAAACCAAAGAAAGCGCTAGACGAAGCCAGACCGCGACACGCCGTACCCACATCTACGCGTTTCTAGGGTCTTTGCTAGATCGACCGATACGGTCATCGACATGGATCCGGTGCGCAACCCCTACGCACCCGGTGCCGGCCAGCGGCCACCGGAGCTGGCCGGGCGCGACCGCGAGCTCGACGTCTTCGACGTGGTGCTCGAACGGGTCGCCCGCGGCCGCCCCGAGCGCAGCCTGGTGCTCACCGGCCTGCGCGGGGTCGGCAAGACGGTGCTGCTCAACTCCCTGCGCTCCCAGGCGATCGGCCGGCTCTGGGGCACCGGCAAGATCGAGGCAAGGCCCGACCAGTCGCTGCGCCGCCCGGTCGCGGCCGCGCTGCACATGGCCGTGCGGGAGCTCGCACCCCGGCACCGCGCGCCGGACCGGATCGACGAGTTCCTCGGCGTGCTCAAGGCGTTCGCCCTGCGGGCCAACCAGGCCAACGCCAAGCTGCGCGACCGCTGGCAGCCCGGCATCGACGTGCCCGCGAAGGCCGGGCGGGCCGACTCCGGCGACATCGAGATCGACCTGGTCGAGCTGTTCACCGACGCCGCGGCCGTGGCCACCGACGTGGGCACCGGGGTCGCGCTGTTCATCGACGAGATGCAGGACGTGCCGCCCGACGACGTCTCGGCCCTGTGCGCGGCGTGCCACGAGCTTTCCCAGCTCGGCGCGCCGTTGATCGTGGTCGGCGCCGGCCTGCCGCACCTGCCCGCGGTGCTGTCCGCGGCCAAGTCCTACTCGGAGCGACTGTTCCGCTACCAGCGGATCGACCGGCTCGACCGGATCGCGGCCGACCAGGCGCTCGGCGCCCCGGCGGCGCGGGAGGACGTCGAGTACGAGCCGAAGGCGCTCGACCTGCTCTATGACAAGTCGGGCGGATACCCCTACTTCGTCCAGGCTTACGGCAAGGCGACCTGGGACCACGCCCCGCGTACCCCCATCACCGCTGACGACGTCCGGGTCGCCGCACCCGAGGCCGAGGCCGAGTTGGCGGTCGGCTTCTTCGGGTCGAGGTTCGAGCGCGCGACGCCGGCCGAACGCGAGTACATGCGTGCGATGGCGAGCCTGGCCGCGAGCGGCACCGACGACATGGACATCGCGGTGGCCACCGCCGAGGTGGCACAGGCACTCGGCCGCAAGCCCGCCAGCCTGTCACCGGCCCGCGACGCCCTGATCAAGAAGGGCCTGATCTACTCCGGCGAACGCGGCACCGTCGCCTTCACGGTCCCCCACTTCGGACGGTATCTGCGCACCCAGCCCTAGCGTTTGGGGGATACGGCGGCTCCCGACAGGGTATGAGTTAAGCCATGAGTCCCGTACGCACGGTCGCGCGCCTGTTTCTCAGCACGATCTTCGTCGTCAGCGGCGCCCGCTCGGTCGCCCGGCCGACGGTGCATGTGGCCAAGGCCCAGAAGGTGTCCGAGAAGGTCGGGCCGCTGTTCGAGAAGGCGAACAAGAGCCTGCCTTCCGACGCCGAGACGCTCGTGCGGTTCAACGGTGCGGCGCAGGTCGCGGCCGGTCTCATGCTCGCGACGGGTCGGTTCACCCGGCCCGCCGCGCTGGTGCTCGCCGGCACGCTGGTGCCGACGACGCTGGCCGGGCATCCCTTCTGGACGATCAAGGACCCGATCGAGCGACGCCACCAGGAGACGCACTTCATGAAGAACCTCGGGTTGTTCGGCGGGCTGCTGATGGCCGCGGCCGACAACCAGGGTCGTCCGGGTCTGGCCTGGCGGGCGAGCCACTATGCGGGACACGGCCGGCACGCTCTCGAGCACGGCCGGCACAACCTGGAGCATGGTCTGCACTCCGTCGAGCACAGCGGGCAGTCCCTGCGCCGAGCAGCCAAGACGGCCAAGCGGGAAGCGAAGATCGCCTATCGGGCCGCGGCCGCTGGACGACGCCTGCCAAGCTGAACCTAAGCTGTGAATCAGACAGGAACTACCTGAAACGCATGAACCAGTCGCCCTGCGTTAACGTGGACGAAATGTCGCGAACTAGTGTGGGATCGGACACGGTCAGATAACGCGACGGGTGGCGTAACACGGGCCCCTTTAGGCTCGATGACGGACCTGGACGGCACGTTACAAAGGGTACGGGGGTGGCCACGCCATGCCGGCGACCGTCGGGAGACGGATGGACCGCCTCGTCCAACCCAGCAGCCCTGTCCGTGGTGGGATCTTCAGTCGGAACGTCGTGCGCCTCGGCATCCTCGCCGGCGCTTTTGTCACGGCCTGGTACGCCATCGGTGCGTTCGGCAGGCCGTACAACTTCTTCGACATGAAGATCTACCACGGTGCGGTTGTCTGGTGGGCGAGCGGACATGATCTCTACGCGTATTCCGCGCCGGACACCGGGTTAGGTTTCACCTACCCGCCGTTCGCGGGAGTGCTCATGCTCCCGATGTCGAAGGTGCCGTTCGGCGGGGCCGCCTGGATCAACGTGGTCGCCAGCCTGATCGCGCTCGCGGTCGTGATGTGGGCGCTGATGGGCCCGATCGCCCGCCGCTACGGCTGGTCACGCTGGTTCGCCGTCGGCCTCACGGTGGCCGCCGCCGCGGCGACCGAGCCGGTCCGCGAGACGCTCGGCTACGGCCAGATCAACCTCCTGCTGTTCCTGCTGATCATGGCCGACCTGGTCGCGCTGCGCTGGCGCGCCCGCACCAGCGCCGGCTTCCTGCCGACCGGCGGCTCGCTGGTCCGGTTCATCCGCGGTGGCTCGTGGGCCGGCGTCGGCATCGGCCTGGCCGCGTCGATCAAGCTGACCCCGGCGCTGTTCGTCGTCTACCTGATCGTCACCAAGCAGTGGCGGGCGGCGTTCACGGCGATGGCCACGGCCGTCGGCGTCAGCGCGGCGACGTTCATGGTCGCCGGCAAGGACTCCGCCGCGTACTTCCTGCGGGTGATCTGGGAGACCGAACGCGTCGGCGCCGCCGACATGACGCCCAACCAGTCGCTGGCCGGCGTACTCGCGCGGCTCTACGACACGACCGAGGCGCCGACCCTGCTGTGGATGTCGTTCGCCCTGCTGGTCTTCGCCCTCGGCCTGTCCCGCGCCGCGCGCGCCCACGCCGACGGCGACGAGCTCACCGCGTTCGTCCTGGTCGGACTCACCGCCAACGTGATCAGCCCGATCTCGTGGAGCCACCACCTGGTCTTCGTGATCCCGGCGATCCTGGTGCTGGCCGACGCCGCGATGCGCCGCCGCGACGCCAGCCGCGGCCTGGAGAGCGGCCGCCGCCTGACCAGGCGCGGCCTGACACCCAGCGCCGGCATGGGCGGCCTGGCACCGCTGCGCACACCCATCTGGTTCCCCGCGCTGACCGGCCTCCGCCACGCCAGCGCCGCGGTCGCGGTCTACCTGCTCTTCGTGATCTCACCGATCTGGCCCTACGAGCACCAACTGCCCGAGTTCTCCCACTACGAGGACGGCCTCTGGGGCGCCCTCATGGAAAACTCGCTGGCGCTCGCCCTGATCATCCTGGTCGCCACCCTGCCGTGGCGGCCCGGCGCGGAGCCGGCCTTCTATCCGGAACGCTTCCGCATCGACCGCCGTGCGATCCGCCAGCAGCAGCAACAGATCCACCAGCGGTAAAAGAGGCTTGCCCGGGCCCGTCGGGGGCGCGACCGTCGCTCCCGCCGGGCACCGCTCGCTTCGCTTCGCTGCCAGGCCCGCGGTGGTCAGACCGCCCCTATGGACAGTTGACCCATTCCTCGGTGCCGTCGGTGAAGACCTGGCGCTTCCAGATCGGCAGGCGGGCCTTGGCCTCGTCGACCAGCCGGCCGCAGGCCGCGAACGCGGCACCGCGGTGTGCGGTGCTGACCGCGGCCACCAGGGCCACGTCACCGATCTTCAGTGCGCCGACCCGGTGTGACACCGCAACCGCGTACACCTCGGGATCCTTGGCGATCTCGGCAGCGACCTCGCGCAGCACGTCGAGCGCCGTGGGATGTCCCTCGTAGTCGAGCGAGACCACCGGCCGGCCGCCGTCGTGGTCGCGGACCACGCCCTGGAACGAGACGACCGCGCCGGCCCGCGGGTCGGCCACCGCCGCCTCGTGCGCGGCCAGGTCGAGCGGCTCCGCCGTCACGTTGACGATCACGGTCGTTCTCCCGGGAGTAGCGGCAACGGTACGAACGGTACCCGCGCGCCCGGCTCGCCGGACGTGCCCGGCACGATCACCGCGAAGCCGTGCGCCTGGGCCAGCCCGCGCAGCATCGCCGAACCGACGTGCCGCATCGGCCGGGCCGTGCCCGCGGCGGCGTCCACGTGCACGAGCGCCAGGTGCGTGAAGTCGCCACGCCCCGGCACCGGCTCGGCCAGTTCCACCGTGCCCAGCGCCGGCAGGGCCCGCCCGCGCAGGCCGGCCAGCAACGGCTCGACCAGCGACGCGAGGGCGACCAGTGCCGACTGTGGATTGCCCGGCAGACCCGCGATGAACCGCGCCCGGCCGTCGTCGCCGACCACCCGGGCGACCAGCATCGGGAAGCCGGGCCGCACCGCGACGGTGTTGACCAGGTATTCGGCGCCCAGCTCGGCGAGCGCCGGGTGCAGGTGGTCGACCGGGCCGTGCATGGTGCCGCCGGTGGTGCAGACCAGGTCGGCGCCGGCCAGCGCCGAGCGGATCGCCGCCACGTGTGCTTCTAGGGTGTCCTCGACCGGCCCGACGGCACCGGGCGCGAGCTGGCACCCGAGCCGCCGAAGCAGGGCCGGGACGTTCGGACCGAGCGCGTCCCGGACCCGGCCGTCGCCCGGCGGACCCTGGGTGAGCAGCTCGTCGCCGAAGACCCGCAGCGCGGCGCGGGGTCGCGGGTGCACGCGCAGCGTGTCGTAGCCGCAGGAGGCGGCGAGCCCGAGCACGCCCGGGTCGACCGGCGTGCCGGCCGGGACGAGCAGCTCACCCAGCTCGGCCTCCTCGCCGGGCCGGCGCCACTCGATGGTCTCCCGCAGCCGGCCGGTGATCCGGCCGTCGCCGGTGTGCCGCGACTCCTCGACCCGGAGCACGCCCTCGGCGCCGGGCGGCAGCATCCCGCCGGTGGCGATCTCGACCGCGGTGCTGTCGCCGGTCAGCGGTGCGGGGGAGTGTCCCGCCAGCACTTTGCCGACCACGGTCCACGGCGCGTCGCCACGGACGGCGAAGCCGTCCACACTCGACGTCGGGAAGGCCGGCAGCGTGGTCAGCGTGACCAGGTCCTGCGCGAGGGTCAGCCCGTCGGCCTCCTCGACCGGCAGCTCGACGGGTGCCAGCGCGGCCGCGCGGCCCGCCTCGTACATCTGGTTGCGGGCCTCGCCCCACGCGGTCGGCGCGGTGGTCGCGACGGTCTCGGCGGTCACCCTGCGAGCCTATCGCCGCGTGGGCCGCTCAGAGGTTGGGCACCGGATGATCCCCGCCGCGGAGCTGGTCGACCGCGTGGATCAGGATCGGGCCGAGCACGGCGAGGCCGTCGCGGGCGCCGCCCTTCGAACCGGGCAGGTTGATCACGAGGGTGCGGCCGGCGACACCAGCGACACCGCGGGACAGCGCGGCGGCCGGGATCTTCTCGCGGCTGTGCGCCCGGATCGCCTCGGCGATGCCCGGCACCTCGTAGTCGAGCAGCACCTTGGTCATCTCGGGCGTCTGGTCGGTCGGCGTGATGCCGGTGCCGCCGCTGGTCACCACCACCTCGATGCCCTCGGCGATGGACATCCGCAGGGCCTGGGCGACCGGCTCGCCGTCGGGCACCACGATCGGCTCGCCGACCTCGCACCCGATCTGCCGGAGGCCCTCGACCAGGATCGGCCCACTGGTGTCCTCGTAAACCCCGGCGGCCGCCCGGTTCGACGCGACGATGACGCGGGCGCGTATCACTGCTCGTCCTCCCTGCTCCACAGGCCGGTCTTGCCGCCTTCCTTGCGCAACACCCGCACGTCGCTGATGGACGCGGCCGGGTCGACGGCCTTGACCATGTCGACGAGCGCCAGCCCGGCGGCGGCGACCGCGGTCAACGCCTCCATCTCGACCCCGGTGCGGTCGGTGGTGCGGGTGACCGCGGTGATCTCGACGGTGGTCTCGCCGAGCGTGAAGTCGACGGTGACGCCGGTCAACGCGATCGGATGGCAGAGCGGCACGATGTCGGGCGTCTTCTTGGCGCCCATGATGCCGGCGATCCGGGCCACCGCGAGAGCGTCGCCCTTGGGCAGGCCGTCGCGGCGCAGCAGGTCGATCACCTCGGCCGTGGTGCGGAGCTGGCCGGCAGCGGTGGCGCGCCGAGCGGAGACGTCCTTGGCGGAGACGTCGACCATGCGGGCCGCTCCGCTCTCGTCGACGTGCGTCAGGTTGGTCTCACCCACGCTTCGAGCCTATCGGGGCCCACCGACACCGTGCGGTACCGACGCTTTCCCGCTCAGTTATATCGATCTCGTACTATCGCACAAATTTTGTCCGCCGGCCGCACGGTTTGCTAATGCACGCTGAATGCATTTGCCGCCGGTCCGGAAGGAGCATAGACCGTTAACCGATCGGCTACGCAGCGTGTCAGATTGACGGTCAGCCCAGTGGAATTGCTCCCGAGTTATGGAGATTGGTCCAAGTATGCAGATGCGGAGCGTTGACATAAGTCACGCGACCGGGGGTGGTTCCTTACCTCATCTGGGTCGAGAATGTTCATTGCCCGCGCGCCCACACAATCACCGAGCCGGCGGTGGAGTTCGATTTCCTCGAACACTCCCGACCGAATCGTACAAACCGCACCGCGTCCAACGCGCTACGCATTCACGACGGGACGCATCGTGACAAAAGGGCACCCAATTAGCGAATGCTGCTCATATTGACATATCCCGGTTCAAATCCCGCCGATCTCAACCTACAGTTGTGCCATCGCCGGAACAAGCCGGCAAAGCACAGGCGGGAGCGGGACATGCCCAAGACTCACGAGTGGGACTGACGACAAGCAGCAAAGAGGTCACGTTCCGGTATGCTGACGTCACTCTTGGGTGGCGCTCTGATGAGGGACGATTGACCGACAGATCAAATCCCCACCACAACGCGACCGATCGGCAGCTGCGGCTGCTAGTCGGTCTCGTGGTGTTTGTGGCGTCGATACCCATCGGTGCCTCCGCCTATGCCATCGCCTCCGGCCGGTCGCACGACACGTCGATCCTCGTCGTCATCGGATTGATCGCCGCGGTGATCGCCTCCAACCGCGCCAAGGTGAACGTGCGGTTGCGGTCCAACAAGTGGGGCCAGTCCTGGACCGACATCGTCGTCCTGGTCGGACTGACCATCGCCCCGCCGCCCTGGGTGGTGCTCTGCACCGTGGTCGGTGTCGCGATCGGCCGCCTGCTCGCCCGCGTCAGCCCAATCAAGATCGCTTTCGGTGCGGCCAAGGACACGGTCTGGGCATCTGTCGGTGCGGGCGTTCTCTACGCCTATGGCGCCGATTTCCGTGGTGGTGCTCCAGAGTTCCACGCCGCCGCTCTGGTGCTCGCCTTCATCGCACTGACTGTTGTCGACGAATTAATCGCCAATCCGGTAATCGCACTCGGCACGCGTACGCCACTTCGGCAGTTCTTTCTCCGCTATCTCGACATTCGTGTCGGTTTCGGCGCCGCGCGCCTGGTGGTGGCGGTGTTCGTGGTCTGGCTCCTGTCCGTCAACCGCGACGCTCAACTCCTTCTTGTCGCACCACTGCTGATCCTGACCCTGCATCTCTGGTATTCGGGCCGGATCCGCAAACGCGACGAACGCATCTCCTGGCAACGGCTGGCCACCTCGGCCGAGGCACTCAACGACGTCGACCTGGGGCGGGTGCTGGAAGTCGCCGTCAAATGGGCACCTGAGCTCTTCTCCGCCGACGGCGCCGAGGTGGAACTGTTCGACGGCGATCCACCCCGTCTCGTCCGCGGCACCGGCGGCAAGATCGACACCAACAACGACGACACACGGCGGACCGACGCATTCGTGATCACAACCGTTCTCGAGGGCCGCGCCGACAAACGGCCGGTCGGCGAGTTCCGCCTTCATTTCCGCGGCGCGGTGACGCTCAACGAGATGGAGAACTACAAGCTCCGGACGTTCGCGTCCGCGCTCAACACGGCGATACACAACGCGTCTGCTTACTCCGAACTCCAGCGGGTGGCGGTCGTGCACGCGCACGACGCGGCGCACGACGCGCTCACCGGCTTGGCCAACCGCCGGCAACTGCTAGACGAGGGCCAGAAGAAGATCGCCCAGGGGCACGCCGACGGTGTGATCGCCCTGCTGCTGCTCGACCTCAACCACTTCAAAGAGGTCAACGACACGCTCGGCCACGCGGCCGGTGACGACGTGCTCAAGCAGGTGGCCGACCGGCTCAAGGCGGCCGCCCGCGACGGCGACCTGGTCTCCCGGCTCGGCGGTGACGAGTTCGCGGTGCTGCTGACCGGCCTGCCGGCACCGGCGGTCGCCGCGCACCGGGCCGAACGGCTGGTCGCCGCCCTGCGCGAGCCGATCGAGGTCGAGGGCATGCGGATCAGCGTCGAGGCCAGCGGCGGCATCGCGACCGCGCCGAGCAGCGGCGGCATCGCCGAGTTGCTCCGCCGCGCCGACGTCGCCATGTACCAGGCCAAGCGGTCCGGTGGACGGATCGCGACCTACTCGCACGCCCGCGACACCGCCGACATCGGCCGGTTCGCGATCACGGGCAGCATGTCCAGTGCGGTCGCCGACGGCACGCTGACCGTCGACTTCCAGCCGATCGTCGACCTGGTCAGCGGCGAGGTCCGCGCGGCGGAGGCGCTGGCCCGCTGGCACCACCCCGACCACGGCACCGTCGATCCCCTGCGGTTCCTCGAGACGGTCGAGCGCAGCGGCCTGCTGCCGGCATTCGCCGAGGCCGTCCTCGACCAGGCGCTGCTGGCCTGCGTCTCCTGGCGGGAGGCCGGCTTCGACCTGCCGGTCGCGGTCAACGTCGCGCCGCGCAGCCTGCTCGACCCGCGGTTCCCGGGCTCCGTGATGACCCGGCTGCGCACCCACGACCTGCCGCCCGACCGGCTCATCCTGGAGCTGACCGAGACGTTGACGATCAGCCAGCTCGAGGTGGTCGACCAGGTGCTCGGCCGGCTGCGCGACGAGGGTGTCCGGCTGGCGCTCGACGACTTCGGCACCGGCTACTCGTCGTTGTCGGTGCTATCCCGGATACCGGTACACGAGCTGAAGATCGACAGTCAGTTCGTCACCGCGATGGAGACCTCCCCGGAGGCCGGCGCGGTCATCCGGTCCACCGTCGACCTCGGGCGCAGCCTCGACCTCGCCGTGGTCGCGGAGGGCGTCGACAGTGAGCCGCAGCGACGCGCGCTGTGGGAGCTCGGCTGCGCCGCAGGCCAGGGCCAGCTGTTCGCCCGGCCGATGAGCGCCGCGCGGCTGCTGGTGTCGCTGCACCGGGGCTCCGGCGGCCGGCCCGGCACGCTCGCGCCGGCACTGCACGACGAGGGCGCGGTCATCCGACTCAGCCCGCACCGGCGGGCGGCGCCGCGACAGCGCGGCGAGCGTTTGCCACACTTGGGCGGATGATCACCTGGTCCCGGCTCGACCGTGCGGCCGGCGGCCTGGCCTTCGACCTCGGGTTGTACGCCGTCTCGGCGGGATTCGCCGCGATCACCGCGGTCACCTCGACGCTGTTGCCGCACCGGGCGTGGGGCGCGGTCGCCGCCTGGGGGTACGCCGCCGCCGCGATCGCCGTGCTCGTGCAGTGGCTCGCCGGCAACCGCGACCCGCGGCTGCGCGCCGCGATCACCGGCGTCGTCTGGATCGCCACAGCCTGGTTGCCGATGCTGATCCAGAGCGTCGAGCGGGCCGGCGGGCGCACCGACCGCGCACAGGAGGAAGTGCTGGTCGTCGAGGACGGCGGGAGTCGCCTGCTGCACCACGCGACGCCGTACCTCTCCGACGACACGATCGCCCGCCTCCCGGCCGACGAACGGTTGCTCGGCTATCTGCCGTACCAACCCGGTATGTCGCTCTTCGGGCTGCCGCGGGCCGTGGCGGGCGACTCCTGGGTGACCGACGCCCGGGTCTGGTTCCTGCTGGCCACGACCGTTGCGCTGGCGCTGGCCGTGGCGTTGGTGCGCGGTCCGCGGGTGTTGCGTGCCGTGCAGCTGACAACGGTGCTGCCGGTTTGCGCGTTGACCGTCGCGACCGGCGGTGACGATCTGCCGGTCCTGGCGTTGTGCCTGCTCTCGCTCGCGTTGTGCGCCCGTTCGCGGTGGGGGTGGGCCGGGGTCGCCGCCGGCCTGGCCGCCGCGCTCAAGCTGTTCGCGCTCCCGATCGTGGCGGTGCTGTTGATCCACGCCCTGACCCGGCGACGGCTGGGGCGGTTCGCGATCGGGGCGGTCGCGTTGCCGGTGCTGGCGATCCTGCCGCCGCTGGTGCGCGATCCGGGTGCGCTGTTCGACAACGTGATCGGGTTCCCGCTCGGGCACGGTGTGGTCACCAGTCCGGCGGCGTCGCCGTTCCCCGGTCACTTGATCGCCTCCGGGTTGCCGGGCGGGCGGTTGATCGCCGCGGGCCTACTCGGGCTGGCCGGTGTCGCGATCGCGGTGTGGCTCGTGCGGCGGCCGCCGCGGACCGCTTACGCGGCAGCCCTTTTCTGCGGGTACGGGCTGCTCGCCGCGATCCTGCTGATGCCGTCGACGCGGTTCGGGTACCTGCTCTACCCGGTGGCGTTGTTGGCCTGGGCGCCGGCGCTGGCGCTGGGCGGGTCCGCCGAGGCACGCGATCGGGTGGAAGAGGGGACGGGCGGGCGCGCGACGGCGTACACCTGAATGGGTGGGGTCTTCTTATCCCAACCGGGCAGCGGCGGGCGCGGCGCTCGCTGACGCGTTGGCCGGCTACGCGGGCCGGCCCGACGTCGTCGTGCTCGGCCTGGTCCGCGGCGGCATGCCGGTCGCGGCGGCCGTGGCCCGGCGGCTCGGCGTCGCGCTGGACGCCCTGGTCATCCGCAAGCTGGGCGTGCCGTGGGCGCCGGAGGTCGCGTTCGGTGCGCTGGGCCCCGGCGGTGTCGTGGTGCGCAACGACGACGTGACCGCGCGGCTGGAGCAGGGCGAGATGGACGGGGTGCTCGAGCGGGAGACCGCCGAGCTGGCCCGGCGTTCGGCTCACTACCGGGGTGGGCGCCCGCCGCTGGCGTTGGCCGGCAAGGTCGCGGTGCTGGTCGACGACGGGCTGGCGACCGGCGCGTCGGCCCGGGCAGCGGTGGCGGTGGCCCGCGCGCTGGCCGCCGACCGGGTCGTGCTCGCCGTGCCGGTCGGCTCCGGGCGTGCGCTGGATGTGTTGGTGCCACTGGTCGACGAGCTCGTCTGCCCGATGCGGCCACCGTCGTTCGGCGCGGTCAGCGAGTTCTACGACGACTTCCACCAGGTGACCGACCGCGAAGTGGCCGAGGCGCTCGATGTGCGTCCACCCGGTACCGTCTAGTGATGCAGATGACCTGTCCGAAGTGTCGTGGCGAGATGCGTACCTACGAACGCAGTGGCGTGACCATCGACCAGTGCGGCGAGTGTCGTGGGATCTTCCTCGACCGCGGCGAGCTGGAGAAGCTCTTCGAGGCCGAGGCCAACTGGAACCGTCAGCATGGCGGCGCTCCGGCGCCGGGCCAGCCAACGCCGGCCGGATACGCGCCCCCGCCGCCGCCCCCGCCGGGTGGGCACGGGCAACCCGGCTACGCGCAGCCGAGCCACGTGCCGCCGCCGCCCCCGCCGGCGCACTACCCGCCGCAGCCGGCCTACGGCGGGCATGGTGGGCACTACGGCTACCACGGCCACTACCGCAACAAGCGTCACAAGGGCTTCCTGGGCGAGCTCTTCGACTGAGTTCTTGATGCGCGGGGGTCGGTGGCCGTTTGTCGGCTGCCGGCCCCCTCTTCGCATGAGATCGTCTAGATATGACGGCTCCCGCCCTTGCCGCCGCATATGACGCGATCACCGCGACGGTGCTCGGTTTGACCGACGACGACCTGGTGCGGGGCACGCGGTGTCGGGGCTGGGTGGTCGCCGACGTGCTGCACCATCTGCTCGACGACGCGCGGCGTGCGCTGGTGACGTTCGCCAGCACCGTGCCGGGTCCGTCCGATGTGGATCATGTGAGCTACTGGTCGGCGTACCCGGGCAGCTCGGATCCGGTTGCCAGCCGGCACAACGCCTGGTTGACGCGGCGCGCGGCGAGCGCCTTCGACCGACCGTCGGCGATCGTGGCGGTGTGGGCGGAGACGGCGCCGGCGGCCGCGCGGGCAGCCGCGGATGCCGACGCCGCCTCGTTCGTGGCGACGCAGGGCCACGTGCTTTCAGTGCCGGACTTCGTCGCGACGCTGGTCACCGAGGCGGTCGTGCACCACCTGGACCTCAGCGTGTCGCTGCCGGCCGCGGCCGCGCCGCCGGCGGTCGCGCTGGACGTCGCCGTGTCCACGATGGATGGTCTGCTGAGCGACGAGGTCGTGCGGCCGATGAGCTGGTCGCCGACGGAATACCTGCTGAAGGCCAGCGGCCGCGAACCGCTGACGCCGCGGGACCGGGTGGCACTCGGCGAGGCGGCGGGCTGGTTTCCGCTGCTTTCCTAGATGGCCATGTCGACGAAGCGGGAGAGGTGGAGCTGGGCCGCGACCGTCACGGTGTCGGTCGGCCCGTTCCGGTGCTTGGCCACGATGAAGTCGGCCTCACCGGCCCGCGGCGACTCCTTGTCGTAGTAGTCGTCGCGGTGCAGCAGGATCACGACGTCGGCGTCCTGCTCGATCGAGCCCGACTCGCGCAGGTCGGAGAGTTGGGGCCGCTTGTCGGTGCGCTGCTCGGGGCCACGGTTGAGCTGACTCACGGCGATGACCGGGCACTCGACCTCTTTGGCCAGCAGCTTGAGGCCACGGGACAGCTCGGCGACCTCCTGCTGGCGGCTCTCGGTGCGCTTCGGTGAGCTCATGAGTTGGAGGTAGTCGACCACGATCATCTTGAGGTCGTGGCGCTGCTTGAGCCGGCGGGCCTTGGCCCGGATCTCCATGAGGTTCATGTTGGGCGTGTCGTCGACGAACAGCGGCGCCTCGCTGATCTCGCCCATCCGGCGGGCCAGCTTGGTCCAGTCGTCGTCGGAGAGCTGCCCGGAGCGCAGCACGTGGAGGGGCACCCGGGCCTCGGCGGACAAAAGCCGCATGACAATCTCCACTTTGCTCATTTCGAGCGAGAAGATCGCACTCGCGCAGTTGTGGCGAATAGCGGCATTTCTGGCGAAGTCCATGCTCGCCGTGCTCTTGCCGAGACCCGGTCGGCCGGCGACGATCACGAGCTGGCCGGGGTGCAGGCCGTTGAGCAGGCGGTCGAGGTCGGTGAAGCCGGTCGGCACGCCGGTCATCACGCCGCCCTGCGCACCGACGGCCTCGATCTCGTCGAGGGTCGGCTGCAGCATGTCGGCGAGGATCGCGAAGTCTTCGCTGACCCGCTTCTCGGTGACGTCGTAGATCGCCTGCTGGGCCAGGTCGACCACGTCGTCGACGTCGCGGCCGCCGCCCGCGGCGGAGCCGTAGCCGAGCTGGACGATCCGGGTGCCGGCCTCGACCAGGCGGCGCAGCACGGCGCGCTCGGCGACGATGCGGGCGTAGTAGCCGGCGTTGGCCGCGGTCGGCACGCTGGCCATCAGGGTCTGCAGGTAGGGCGCGCCGCCGATGCGCATCAGGTCGCCGTCGTCGGCGAGCTTCGCGGCCACGGTCACGCCGTCCGCGGGCTCGCCTCGGCCGTACAGGTCGAGGATCGCGTCGAAGACGGTCGCGTGGATGGGGCGGTAGAAGTCGCCGGTCTTGAGGATCTCGACGACGTCGGCGATCGCGTCCTTGGAGAGCAGCATGCCGCCCAGGACGCTCTGCTCGGCGGCGACGTCCTGCGGCGGCGTCTTGTCGTAGCCACCGCCGTCGCGCTGTTGCGGGGGCGGGGGGTCCTGCGGCGGGCCGGACGGGCGGCCACCGCGCACGTCGTCGGTGATCGACACGGGAGCCCCCTCTCGTACGGTTGTACTATAACCGAAACATGATCGGTTTTCCCCCGACACGACTGGGGGATGCCGCGTCGGTTCCACCTCGAACCGAACGGCAACGATATGAGCCCGTGCCGTGTCAGGGCAAAAAGACACGTGGATGAACCTTTGGACAACCTGTGGAAAGCAGGCCAGAGGGTGTGTGGAGACCTGTGCACAGCCTGTGTACGACCACTGTGAACGGCCCGGCAAGGTGCGTCTGACGTGCGGTTCCTCAATCCCCAATGTGTGGACGAAAGAAATATGCGGTATCCAGGACAGGCCACGGCTGCCTGGGTCGACTACCATCTACGCGTCCGTTGCTTGTCTTTGACGCACCGGGCGATTGCGATCCGATACAGGAAGGTCACGCTCGAGCCGTGGACTATCGGGATTGGGCGCGCGGTGACGACAACCCAGTGTCGTCGCCTCGGTCTCGTTCGTCCCGATCCGAGGAGCGGCCGCGCCGCACAGGCACCCGCCGCGGCGTCCGACCGACGGCGGCCGAGCCCAACCCTGATGCGGTGTCCCAGTGGGATCCGCTGGGCGCGTCCGGCGGCGAGTTGGCGGCGATCACGCAGCTCGAGGACACGGCATCGTTCAAGCTGCCGAAGGACCTGTTCGAGGGCGGCCCACCCGACGCCGACGACGGCGACATGGTGATCGTGCCGACGGGTGGCAGCTGGCGTGGCTCGCGCGACGAGCCCCCGACACGCAGCCGCCGGCGACGTGATGACGACGCGGACGACGAGATCGAGCTGTCCAGCGGTGGCCGGCGCCGGCGTGACGTCTCCGACTCCCGCGCGGCGCGCGTTCGGGCCGACGACGTCGAGTTGTCCAGTGGTGGTCGACGTCGGCGGGATATTTCGGATTCGCGTGCCGCAGGCGATTGGGCTGACGACGTCGAGCTGACCAGCGGCGGGCGACGCCGTCGGGACGTCGCGGGTTCGCGGGCGGTCGACGACGACATCGAGCTATCCAGCGGCGGACGGCGCCGACGCGAGGCTGGCGACTCCAGGGCCGGCCGGTTCGACGACGCCGGCGACATCGAGCTGACCAGCGGCGGAGGACGCCGCCGCAGTGCGAGTGACTCCCGAGCGGACAGATTCGACGACGACAGCGACATCGAGCTCACGAACGGCGGACGGCGTCGCCGCGACGGCGGCGGCCGGGCGATCGAGGGCGAGATCGAACTAGCCGGCGGCGGACGACGGCGCCTTGACGCCAGCGACTCGCGGGCCGGCAGGTTTGACGAGACCGGCGACGTCGAGCTGTCGAGCGGCGGCCGGCGCCGGCGGGATGTGACCGATTCCCGCGCCGGCCGGGCCATCGAAGGCGAGATCGAACTAGCCAGCGGCGGACGACGGCGCCTTGACGCCAGCGACTCGCGGGCCGGCAGGTTTGACGAGACCGGCGACGTCGAGCTGTCGAGCGGCGGCCGGCGCCGGCGGGATGTCACCGATTCCCGCGCCGCGCGCGACTGGAGCGATGGCTCCACGGACATCGAGCTGTCGAGCGGCGGCCGCCGGCGCCTCGACGCCGGCGATTCTCGTGCCAGGCGGTGGGACGACGGGGACACCGACGTCGAGCAGACCAGCGGCGGGCGCCGGCGGCGTGCGGCCGACGGCGTCGAGCCGGCCGGTCGAGGCCGGCGCCGGACCGACGACGGTGAGGCCGACACCGGGCGCCGGAGCTGGCGCGACGAGGCGACGGACACGGAGCTGCCGAGCATCGGGTACGCGGCGTCCGCACCGGTCGAGCCGTCGCCTGGCGGCCGTCGGGCGCGTACCGACGACGAACCGCTGAGCCGCGGCCGGCGCCGGAGGCATGGCGCGGCCGACGAGACTGGATCGCGCGGCTGGCAGGCCGAGCCGACCGAGACCGAACTGCCCGACCTTTCCCGGCCGAGCGACACCGGCACGATGCGGGTGCCGCTGCGCGGGCGGTCCAGCCGGCACGCGGAGGACGCCGACGAACCGAGCCAGACCTGGCACGGCGAGTCCGCCGGTCGCGGCCGCCGCGGGCGGCACGGCGAGACCGACACCACTGACGGCAGCCGGCGAGGGTGGTCGGACGGGTCTACCGACCCGGAGACGACCGGCACGCGGCTCAGCCGGCGGGCCGCCGAGGACGAGGCGCCACCGGCCCGGGGCCGCCGGCGGCACGGCGAGCCCGACCCGATCGAGTCGACGGGCCACGGCCGCACCTGGAGCGAACGGGCCGACGACCGCCCACGCGGCCGCAGCCGGCACGCTGAGGCCGACCCGGTCGACCCGCCCAGCCGGAGCCGCCGCGCCCGGCAGGACGAGACCGACGCCGACCCGCGTGGCTGGCGGGACGAGGCCGAGCAGACCGGGCACGGTCGCCGGGCCGCCGAGCGCGACCCGCGCGGCCGAGGCCGCGATGAGGACCCCGCCGCCCGTGGTTGGCGGGGCGAGGGGGCACGCGGCGACGTACCCACGCAGCGACGCCGTGCCCGCGATGACGGCGACCCGCCCGCGGGCGGCGACGCGTCCGACCCCCGCCGCGGTTCCTGGGCCGGCGAGCCGGACTCGGACCGGTGGCGCCACCCGGACATGACCGGGGAGTGGTCGCGCCGGGCCATGGCGCCCATCGAGCCCGATCAGGAGCGGCCCGACGACCAGCGGACCAGGGACGACCGCCCCGGACCCGACGACGGACGACACGGCCGCTCGAGGGCGACCCGCGACGCGGCCGGCACGGAAACCGGTGACTGGCGCGCCGGGGGGCGCGCGCGCCGGGACTCCGGGCACCGCCCGAGCGACGACGGTGTGGACACCGGCTCGTGGGAGCGGATGACGGACACGGGCCAGTACGACAGCACGACCTCGACCGGCGAGTGGGACCGGCTGGTCGGCAGCATCGACGACGAGGCCGAGGAGAAGTTCGAGGCCTTCTGGTCGGGCCACCGCCTGGCCGGCGACGACCCGCGCTGGGTGGAGACGCCGGCGACGGCACCCCGCTCGCCCGCCATAGGCCTGCCTGAGCCGCGCCGCCCGGAACCGGACGGCTACGACGACGGCGGCCCGCGCCGCGGCCGGTCGCAGTCCGAGGCCGACCGCGCGGAAGCAATGGCCCGCGCGGCGGTGCCGCCTGCTCTGGACGCCACCGACCCGGGCTGGGGAGCCCCGGCCCGCGCCGCACGCCAGGCTCCGGCGCCACCCAGGCAGGCGCAGCCGCAGCCGCAGCGCCGCCCGATGCGCTGGCAGCAGGAGGAATTCGAACAGCTGGACACGGACAACGGCGGCTTCCTGGCGGCGGTGCTGTACGCGGCCGCCTGGTACGCCGTACCCGTGCTGGCCTTTGGCATCTGGCTCATGACCTTGCCCGCCGTCGCCGTGGACGACTGCGTCAGCGACGTCACCGGCGGCGGCTGCGACTCGCCCCGTGCGCAGGCCTTGGAGGGCCTGCTCTCGGGGGTGCCGCACTTCGGCGTCGCGCTGGGCATCAGCCTGATCGCCGCGGTCGCCCTGCGCTGGCTGGGCCACAGCTGGCGCGCGGGCAGCGTCGGCCTCGCGGCCGCGGTCGTCGGCGGCGGCCTGGCCGCGGTCCTCAACAGCGTCCTCACCGGCCAACCACTCGGCTAAGGCCGAGATCGGGCCCGCGGCTCGTCTTGGAATCGACCTCGCCGCCCACACGCCGCGGGTCACGCCACCGACCGCCCCACACCGCGAACCGAACGCGACTCGCGCCGACTGCCTGGCACCCGACGCACGAACGGCCCCGCACCGCTTGCGCGGTCACGAAGCGCGAACCGCGCCCACCCGCTTGAACGGTCACGACGCACGAACCGCGCCGACCCACTGCGCGACCGCGATACACGAAGGGCGCCGCCCGCCTGTGCCTTCGCGATACACGAACCGCGCCGCTCGGCTGCGCGACCGCGACACACGCACCGCGCCCACCCACCTGCGCGACCGCGAACCACAAACCACGCCCACCCACCTGCGCGGTCGCGGCACGCGAGCCGCGTTGCACGCCTGCGCGATCGCGATACACGAACCGGGTCCGCGGGCACGGAGCATGAACCGCGCCCACCCACCTGCGCGATCGCGATACACGAAGGGCGCCGCACCGCTTGCGCGGTGGCGACGCCCTTGTGTGGTGGTGCTTATTACTTGCTGCGGTTGACGTTCACGTCGAACGTGGCGGTCACCTCGGGGTGAAGCTTGACCTTCACCGGGTAGCTGCCGGTCGACTTGATGTGACCCGGCAGCTCGAGGCGGCGCCGGTCCAGCGACGGGCCGCCCGCGGCCTTGACCGCGTCGACGATTTCCGCCGGGGTGACCGAGCCGAACAGGCGGCCGCCGTCGCCGGCGCGGACCTGCAGGGAGACCTTGAGGCTCTGGAGCTGGGTCTTCACCTCGTTGGCGTGGCCGAGGTCGCGGATCTCACGAGCCCCGCGGGCCCGCTTGATGTTGGTGACCTCTTTCTCCGCACCCTTGCTCCAGCGGATGCCGAAGCCCTGGGGGAGGAGGTAGTTGCGGCCGTAGCCGTCCTTGACGTCCACCACGTCGCCGGGCGTGCCGAGGCCGGACACCTCCTGGGTCAGGATGACCTTCATGTCGGTGCCTCCTCTCAGCGAGCCGTGGCGGTGTAGGGGAGGAGCGCCATCTCGCGCGCGTTCTTGACAGCACGCGCGATCTGACGCTGCTGCTGGGACGTCACACCCGTGACCCGGCGGGCGCGGATCTTGCCCCGGTCGGAGATGAACTTGCGCAGCAGCGCGGTGTCTTTGTAATCGATGTAGGTGATCCCCTCCTTGTCGAGCGGGTTCACCTTCTTCTTCGGCTTGCGCAGCGCGGCAGCCTTAGCCATTGCTCGTGCTCCTGGTGATTTAGAACGGGGGCTCGTCATCGGAGTAGCTGTTCGATCGGCCCGAACCACTCGAGGCGCCTGCCGGCTGGGCTGTCGCCCAGGGGTCGTCGAAGTTGTTGCCTCCGCCGCCTCCCTGGCCGCCGCCACCGCCGGAACCGGAGCCGAAGCCGCCACCACCGCCGCCAGAGCGGGACATCTTCTGCACCTTCGCCGTGGCGTAGCGCAGCGATGGGCCGATCTCGTCGACCTCGAGCTCGATGACGGTGCGCTTCTCGCCCTCGCGGGTCTCGTAGGACCGCTGCTTGAGCCGGCCCGAGACGATGACCCGGGAGCCCCGCTGCAGCGACTCGGCGACGTTTTCAGCCGCCTGCCGCCACACGGTGCAAGAGAGGAAGAGTGGCTCGCCGTCTTTCCACTCGTTGGTCTGGCGATCCATGATCCGCGGGGTCGATGCCACGCGGAACTTGGCGACCGCCGCGCCAGACGGAGTGAAGCGCAACTCGGGGTCGTCGGTCAGGTTCCCGATGACCGTGATGGTGGTGTCTCCTGCTGCCATGACCGTCTCCTCGTGCACTCATCGAGTCACTGCCGTACAGGCTGCCAGAGCCGTACGACAGAGTTTGTGAGGCTTGGTTCGGACTGGCCTGGACGCTTTAACGCGTCTCGGGCCGGATGACCTTGGTGCGCAGCACGGACTCGTTGAGTCGCAGCTGACGGTCCAGCTCAGCCACCGCCGCGGGCTCCGCCTGCAGATCGATGACGGCGTAGATGCCCTCGGCCTTCTTGTTGATCTCGAACGAGAGGCGCCGGCGGCCCCACACGTCGAGCTTCTCCACCGAGCCGCCCGCGGTCCGAATCACGTTCAGGTACGTGTCGAGCGACGGGGCGACGGTGCGCTCCTCGAGACTGGGGTCGAGGATCACCATGACTTCGTAATGACGCAAGACGTGCTCACCTCCTGTGGGCTAAGCGGCCGCGGTCCTTCCGCGGCAGGAGGTCGTGCGTCGTTGCCCAGGCACCCTGCCGGTGCGGACAACCCCACCACAATACCGGAGAGCCCCTGCGTACGAGTCATACGGGTCGTCCGGACGTGCTAAGGGCCCCTTCGCTGAGGAAGGGGCCCTTTCGCAGAGCCGCGGAGCGCCTTGAATCCGCATTCTTTGGGTGGGACCTGGGGAGGAACGACCACACCGACGAGGTTGGACGCAGGCGCCCCGCGGAGCCTTGTGACTGATATTTAGTTTACGCGGCTCGGGTCCGACTTGCACGTTGAGCGATAATCGCCCTAATTGCCCCAGCCGATACGCCGACGACGCAGACTGTCGCGATCAACGCCAGCAGCCCCGTCGGCGCGCTGTCACTGACCGGGTCGACCGAGGCCAGCGGCTCGGCCGCCGCGCCGGCGATCGTGGTCGCGCCGTCGACCCCCGTACCCCCGTCGGGGTTGACGAAGCTGTCCACCGCGAGCGCTGCCGCGTCCGGGTCGGCCTGTTCGTCCGAGTTCGCCGGGTCGGCGCCCGGGTCCGCCGCGCCGGGCGTGGCGGCGGCATCCGGGTTGTCGCCGGCCGGCCGTTCCGGAGACTGCCGATCGCCGCCCGCCGCGGTCGGGTTGTCGGCGTTGTCAGCCGAGCCGCCGCTGTTGCCAGTGTTGTTGCCAGTTCCGCTGCCGCCGCCCCCGCGCGGAGCGGTCGGCGGGTTGGCCGGCGTGTCGTTGCCGGTCGCGGCGGGCGGCGGCGGCGCGAGCACCTCGACCCGCACGGCCTTCTCGTCCGCGAGCACGCAGTCCGGCTTGAGCGCGAGCTCCACCGGGCCGCGGTGGAAGAGCACGTCCGCGGTCGCGCCGGACGCCACCTCACCGCGGGTCGCGCCGTCGAGCAGGAGCTTCGCCTTGCGGCCCGTCTTGTTGACCACGCGCAGCGTGCTCTCCGCGGGCACGGTCACCGAGGCGGCGCTCGGCTTGGCGCCGCAGGCCACCCCGAGCAGCCCGTCGCCGGTGAAGACGACCTGGCTGTTGGTCTCCGCCGGCTCCGCGGCGAGGGCGGCGCCCCCGATGGCCAGCGGTGCCGCGACAAAAAAGGCGGCGAGCGCGGACGCACCGGTACGGCGTCGGATGGCGTGCAACGTTCACAACTCCCGTGGTCGGCCGGTACTCGGAGGCTCCTGCTGGTTCAGCGGCCTCCTGCTGGTCTATCCCGCTAACGAGGCGGAAGCCGGGACGGTGACGCGGGCCACTGGGCGATTTGCGAGGAATTCCGGAAGCGGGCGCCAGTGCGCGGTTGTCGTACCCGCGACGTAGGCTCGCCCCCATGCGCATCGGAGCTCACGTTGACTCGACGGACCCGTTGGCGGCCGCGGCAGCCCGCGAGGCCGACGCGGTGCAGTTCTTCCTCACCGACCCGCAGGGCTACAAGTCGCCGAAGCCACGCGCCGACGCCGAGGCGCTCAAGGCGTCCGAGGTGGACATCTACATCCACGCGCCCTACCTGATCAACGTCGCCACGCTCAACAACAAGATCCGGATCCCGAGCCGCAAGCTGCTGCTGGCCCACGCGGCCGGTGCCGCCGACATCGGCGCCAAGGCGGTGATCGTCCACGGCGGACACGTGGGCGCGGTCGACGAGTTGGCCACCGGCTTCGACAACTGGCGGAAAACTTTCGCGTACGCGCAGGAGAACGGTGGTTTCGCCACTCCCGTGCTGATCGAGAACACCGCGGGCGGCGACCACGCCTGCGCCCGCAAGCTCGACATGCTGGCGCGACTATGGGACGCGGTCGGCGACTACGAGGTCGGTTTCTGCCTCGACACCTGCCACGCCCACGCCGGCGGCGAAGACCTGCTCGGCCTGGTCGACCGGGTCAAGGCCATCACCGGCCGCATCGACCTGATCCACTGCAACGACTCCAAGGACCCGTTCGACTCGGGCCGGGATCGACACGACAACCTAGGTTCCGGGATGATCGACCCCGAGCTGCTCATCGCGGTCGTACGCGCGGCCGGCGCCCCGGTCATCGTCGAAACACCCGACGAGGCCGACGGCCAAGCGACCGACATCGCGTTTCTACGCGGCAAGGTGTGACGTTAGGCGCCATTAGGGGGTGTCTCGTGGATCCGGGCGGCATGCCGGCGAGGTCCAGTCGGCGTCCGGGCACACGCGGAGATCGTGCGCCGCGTGGGGCCGGTCGTCGTGCCAGCCCGGCGGAATGCCACCCTGACCCACAAGACAGCCTCTGAAGGGTGTCTCGGTTGGGCGAGGGGACCGCGATGCGGCGGTGCCGTCACCGGCGAGACCCGGCCACGGTCGGTCGAGAGAAAGAGCGGCATGAACTCGGAACAACCGCCGATGTCCGCACGACGTGCGGCACCCGGACCCGAGCCCACCCGCAGGCCCTCCATCGCCAGCGAGGAGGAACCCGACGAGCCCTACGTGGGCGAGTCGGACACCACCGAGCCCGCGGTGCCCCCGAGCAGAGCGCCATCAGCCGCCGCCGCCGGCACCAACGGTCAGGCCGGCGGCCTGACGACCGCCGACGAAGCCGTCGTCGTGACCGGCGCCGACGAGTCGACGCCTGCGAGCGCAGCTCTTTCCCCCGTCGGGCGGGATCTTGATGCGACGCAGCGCTCGGCCGCTGGGCCGCTGCCAGGCGCCGGCGCGCCGGCCGACTCGGCGGTTTTGGCCGCAGCGGTCGCGGCGGCGGGAGCCGCGCAGGGGAGCGGCGAAGCGTCCACCTCCGAAGCAGAAGTCGGTGCGGGGGAGGCACCCAAGGACGGCACAGCGCCAGCCGACGAAGCCGCCCGCATGCCCAGCCACCCGGGCGCGTCCCCCGATGCAGGGGTCGCCACGGGGCTGGCGGGCGGCAGCGCAGCAGGGGCGCATACCGAGACCTCCGGCAGGCCCAGCCACCCAGACGCGACCTCCGAAGCAGAGGCCGCCGCAGGTCAGGCGCCCGGCAGCCGAGCAGACGCGACCTCCGAAGCACAGGCCGCCGCAGGTCAGGCGCCCGGCAGCCGAGCAGACGCGACCTCCGAAGCAGAGGTCGCAGCGCGGGCCGCGCGCGGAGGCCCCACCGGGGCTGATGGCGAGACCTCCGGCGCGCCGATTCACGCGGGCGTGAGCTCCGAAGTGGATGCCCCGGCGCGTGCGAGCGGAGCGAGCACAGCTGCGGCGAGCACGATCTCCGCCGGCGCGATCGCGGCGGCTGGTGCAGCCAGCGGCGCTGCGGCGGCGGCTGGTGGGCGAAGCCGGCGCGCGCCGCGGAAGCGCTCGGCGGGCGCGGCGGCGGACGATGTCGCGGCGAACGCGGCTGGCATATCCGATCGGCCGGTCATCGGTCAGGCTGACGCGGACAGTGTTCCGGTTGCCGATGGGGCGGAGTCGGGCGAGGCGCAGGCCACGGCAGGCGCAACGGAAACGACCGCCAAGACCAGCGCGCCGAAGGCCCGGAGCCGGGCTCGCCGCGGCAGTTCGGGCACGGATACTGGCGGGACGCCGCCCGGGAATGAACATGGCGACCTGGTCGCTGCCCGCAGCGGTGAGGCCGAGGCTGCGGACGGCATCCGCGAGCCCGCTGAGGCAGCCGCGGGCAGTCGGCGGGCCGACGCCGGCACGGCGGGCACAGACGACGCAGGCTCGTCGCCCGAGCCGCGTGAAATGTCGCGAGCAGCCGCCGCTCCGCAACCACGCAGCGGCGATGTCGAGGACGGCAGCGCGGCAGCTCGGGGCGACAGCGAACCGACGGCGGCCAACACGGCGACAACCGGTGCGGGCGAAGCTGCGGTTCCGACACGGACCACAGGTGAAGCCGACGCGCGGTCGAGCCGGGAAGGCGAAACTGCGCAGCAGGAGACCCCTGCCAAGGCCAGACCCCGCCGGCGTTGGTGGCCATTTCGGCGTTCGGCGACGGTCAGCACCGCGGCGGTCGGCGGGGCCGCGATTCAGGCGGCGGGCCAGCCCGGTGCCGGCGCGGTAGTCGAAGGTTCGCCGGCGGCGGCCGTCGAGGACAAGACCGGACGCCACGCGGTCAAGCCGGAAGCCGTAGCCCCCGACCGCGACGCCGATCATCGCGGTCGGCACGCCGCCGAGACGTCCGATGCCGGCATGCGTAAGCAAGACGAAGAGAAGACCATCCCTGAAGCCGACGCCCCGGCCAAAACCGCCGCCACGGCGAGCGACCCGGGCGACGAGAATTCAGCGACCAGCGAAGACGGCCACGCCGAGGCTAAGACCACTGACACCGCGACCAGCACAGACGGCCAGGCCCACGCCAAGACGACCGATGCGGCAAGCGGGGACGGCGGCAAGACCGCCGACGCGGCGAGTCAGGCCGGTGACAAGAGCACAGTGGCCAGCGGGGACGGCGACGCGCCGGCTAAGGCCGGTGCCGGTGTTGCTACCGCCGTTGCGGAGAAGGACGGCGAAGGGGCCGATAAGGAACCTGACCGGTGGGCGGAGTTCGCTGGGCGGGCGGAGCCGCCGCCGAACGTGGCCGTGCGGGTCGGGCGGCGGGTCGGGCGGTTCCTCCGGCACGAGTGGACCCTGGCCGCGCTGATCTCCATGGCCGCGGCGGTGGTGATGACCTGGCCGACGCTGCGCTATCCGCGGCACACCATCCCGCAGGACATCTGGGATCCGACCCTGCAAGCCTGGCAGATGTCGTGGTCCGGCCACAGCCTGCTGACCGACCCCGGGCGGATCTGGCACTCCAACGCCTTCTACCCGGAGCTGTGGAGCTTCGCCTTCTCGGACTCGCTGCTCGGCTACGCACCGCTCGGCATGATCGGTGAGGGGCCCGTCGCGGCGATCGTGCGGTACAACATCGTGTTCGTGCTCGCCCACGCGCTCGCCGTGTTCGGTGCCTACGTGCTCGTGCGCCAGCTCGGCGGCGGGCGCACCGGCAGCGCGGTCGCGGCGGCCGGCTACACCTTCGCGCCCTGGCTGCTCGCGCAGGCCGGGCACCTGCACATCATCTCCAACGGTGGCATCCCACTCGCGCTCGCGATGCTCGCCCGAGGGCACGGCTACTCGTTCAAGAACGGCTATCGCCCCGAACGCCGGCATGCCGGGTGGGCGCTGGCCGGGTGGTTGGTCGCCGCGTGGCAGCTCAGCCTCGGTTTCGGGATCGGGCTCGCCTTCGCGTACGTGCTGGCCCTGCTCTGTGTCGGCGCGCTGATCGGTTGGCGCATCCAGCGCATCTGGTTCTGGGCGGTGCGCCGGCCCTTCGGTTGGAAGCTGTTCTTCGCCGATCTCGGCGGTGCCGCGGTCTTCGCCGCCGTGGGTGGCCTGCTCTCGATCCCCTACTTCGAGGTCGCGGCCGATCACCCGTACGCCCGGCGTGGGGTCGAGGAGATCGGCCTCTACTCACCGCCGCTGCGTGGCTTCTTCACCGCGCCGCAGGAGTCGTGGTTGTGGGGTGGGCTGCACCAGCCGCTGCGCGACTCGCTCGGCTGGGCGCCCGAGATGACCCTGTTGCCCGGCTTCGCGCTGATCGGCCTGGCCCTCGCCGGCTTGTTCTTCAGCATCTGGACCATCCGGCAGCGCGTGCTGCTCCTGCTCGGCATCGCGGTCACGACGATCTTCGCGATGGGCAGCGAGTTCCTGGACGGCAAGTACACCTACATCCCGCTGCTCGAGCACGCGCCCGGCTGGGACGGCATCCGTACGCCCGGCCGGCTCATGCTCTGGGTGACGCTGATGCTCGGCATCCTGGCCGCCGGCGCGGTGTGCGCGTTCGTCGAGCGGGTCAAGGACATCTCAGCCAACCGGATCCCGCCATGGCCCAGCCCCTGGCTGCGCCTGGTCACGCTGATCCCGCTGGCGCTCGTCCTCGTCGAGGGCATCAACACCACCCCGCACCCGATCGTCCCGGCCCAGCCGGCCGCGATGCGTACCGTCGAGGGTCCGCTCCTGGTGTTGCCCAGCGACCAGTTGCACGACGAGAACGTGATGCTCTGGTCGACGACCAACTACCAGGACATCGTCAACGGCGGCAGCGGCTTCGTGCCGCAGAAGCTCGACGAGGTCCGCCGGGTGACGGCGACGTTCCCGGACCAGCCGAGCATCGACTACCTGCGCCAACTCGGCGTGCGCAACGTCATCGTGGTCCGCGACCAGGTCCAGGAGGGCTCGCCGCTGCGGACCGCGATCGACCTGCCGGTCGACTCCCTCGGCATCACCCGCCAGGACGTCGGCAACGCGGTGGTCTACGGGCTCTGACGACCAGAACGGGCGGCAGCGACTCGACTGCCGCCCGCGGTGAACCCCAGCGGTCAGGCCCGGACGGGCACCCGCTCCGGTTCGTGAAGAACGTCGGGATCAGGGGCGCCGTCGAAATCCCCGCCATCAGGGTCGTCGGCGTACGTCTCACGGACCGGGTCCAGCTCCGGCCGCAGGATGTCGCGGACGACGAAGTAGCACATCGCCACCACGCCGGCCAGGCGCAGCGTCGCGGCCAGCACGAACACGCCCTCCGGGAAGACCTGCTTGCCCTCGGCGCCGAGCAGCTCGCCGTAGAAGGCCAGGAAGTACGCGACCTCCGCGAGCTGCCACACCAGGAACGCTCCCCAGCGCGGGCGGGCGAGCACGGCCAGGGGGAGCAGCCACAGCACGTACTGCTGCGACCAGACCTTGCTGAAGATCAGGAACGCCGCCACGACCAGGAAGGCCAGCGACGCCAGGCGTGGGCGGCGCGGCGCGTAGACGCCGAGCGCCGCGATGCCGATGCAGGCGAGACCGAACAGGAGGTATGTCAAGAGGTTGAGCGTCGAGACGTGGTCACTCAGCCACTGGAACGGCCCGGCCGAGTTCGGGGACCACTTGTTGTCCAGGTAGCGGCCGATGTACCAGAACGTGCCCCAGTCGATCGGCCTGGTGCTGTTGAGGTCGAAGAACCGCTTCCAGCTCTCGGTGAACAGCAGCGCGACCGGGATGTTGACGGCCAGCACCGTGGCGATGCCCGTGCCCAGCGTGGTCATCGCCGCGCGCCAGCGCTTGGTGCGGAACGCCAGCACCAGGATCGGGCCGAGGATGAACAGCGGCCAGAGCTTCGCCGCGCAGCCGAGCCCGAGCAGGACGCCGGCCGCGACCGGTCTGTGCCGGGCCCAGGCGAGCATGCCGAACACCGCGAGCCCGATGGCCAGCAGATCCCAGTTGACGGTCGCGGTGACCAGCAACGCCGGGGACAGGGCGAACATCGCGGCGTCCCAGGGGCGTCTCTTGCGCAGGGCCAGCAGCGCGCCGACCGCGCCGACCGCGATCGCACCGAGCACGAGGGCGTTGAGGTTGTAGAACCACTGCCCCTGGTTGATCTCCGGGTTGTCCTTGCCGAGCTCGTGGACAGGCAGCCCGAGTGCGCCCATGAACGCACCGGTCAGCACCGGATACTCGACCGGATGGTCGGCGTAAGGGACCTTGCCCTCGTTGAGGCCCTCGGCGTAGTAGAGCGCCAGCACGTCGGTGTAGCAGAACTGCTTGTACTGCTGGAAGTCCCGCCACGCTCCGTCCTGACACGGTGACTTCTGCACCCAGTGCAGCGCCAGGGTCAGGCAGACCAACGCCAGCACGATCCGGGAAGCGGTCCAGAAGCCGCCGCCGGAGCGCGCACCGCCCGCCCGGTCCACGGCGTGCTCGCCGACCGGCCCGCCGATCACCTCGGAGAGCCCGCGGACGAACCCGTCGGAGCGCGACGGCTGGTCGACCGGCTCTGCGTCCTCACGCATCAGGTTTGCACCCACGAAAACGCATCTTTCCGCATGCCACCCGTTGTGCCCCATCCGGAACGCCGATTTTGTCGCATCGGATGGTACGCGAGCGCCCGCTCGCCCGGGCGGGAGCCGAAGCGCTCACCGCCCGGGACGGAACCTCGGCCGAGGGTCAGCCGCCTGGTGGTGGTATGACCGTGAACGGGTTCGTATCCTGCGTCGTCGTCGGGGCGGTGTTGTCACGGCGTCCAGGGCCGTTGCCATTGCCACCGCCGGCGTTGCCGCCCGGGCCGCCGGGGAGGTTGCAGTCCTCGCCGGGGAAGCACAGCGGGGAGTCCTGCTTCTTGCCGTTGCCCGCCTCGGGGTCGCCGATGTGGGTGCCCGGCGGGAACTTCAGCTCCTCGGTGCCCTTGAGGGCGTCGTTCATGAACCGCTTCCAGATGTCCTTCGGCAGGCTCGAACCCTGGATCTTGTCGCCGTTCTTGTCGCGGATCGCCTTTTCCTTGCCGACGTTGCCGACCCAGATCGCGGTCGCGAGTTGCGGGGTCGCGCCGAGCATCCAGGCGTGCGCGTTGTCGGAGCTCTTCTCGTTGAGCTCCCAGGTGCCGGTCTTGCCGGTCGCCTTCCGGCCGCCGTCAAGCCCGCCGGAGATCTCCTGCAGCACGTCGTTGACGTCGTCGGCGACCTCCTGCCGGATGGTCTGCCGCGGCTTCAGCTGCTCGCCGCCGACCTTCTTCCACGCACCCGTGGCGTCCTTCTGCTCCACCGAGATGACGAAGTGCGCCTTGTTGTAGAGGCCGCGGTTGGTGATCGTCGCCAGGCCGTTGGCGTGGTCGAGCACGGTGATCGGGTACGCGCCGTAGCCGACGACGTAGTAGAACGGGTCGCTCTTGCCGATCTTGGTGCTCTTGCTGTTGAGGTCGTACGGCTTGACCGGGTTGTTCGTCCACATGGTGGTGACGCCGGCCCGACGGGCCATGTCGATCACCTTGTCGGCGCCGATCTGGTCCGTGATGTGGTAGAAGGGCACGTTGTACGACGAGATGGTCGACTGGCGCAACGTGCAGCTCTGCCCACACGGAGGGTTCCGCCCCGCGTTGATGACCTTGATCTCGGTGCCGGGCACCTCGTAGTCCCGCGCGTCCCACCGGGAGTCGAGCGAGATGTTCGAGTCCAGCGCCGCCGCGAGCGTGTAGATCTTGAACGACGAACCAGGCGCGTGACCACCGGTGAGCGCGCCGCCCTCGATGTTCTTGCCGGCGAAGTCGTGACCAGTGCCGTTGTCGCCGCCGTAGTACGCCTCCACCCGGCCGTTCGCCGGATTGACCGCGACGCCTGCCGCCATCAGGTTGCTGGGTTGCCCGGCGAGCTCCGAGCCCTTGGACTTCCGCTGGATCGCGGCTTCCAGCTCTTTCTGCCGGGTGTAGTTGATGGTCGTCCTGATCTTGAAGCCGCCATCCTTGATCAGGCGCGCGCAGTTCGCCGCGTCGCAGCCCGGGATGTTCATGCCGATCATCTCGTCGCGGACGTAGTTGATCACGTTGCCCAGCGGGGTGTTGACGCCGCAGTCGGTGAAGCAGGCGTTGTCCTTCGGGAGCGCGTTGACCTTCGGGTACTCCGCCGGCTTCTTGTCAGCGGTGAGCCAGGTCTTCTCCACCATTCCCTGGAGTACGTAGCCCCAGCGCTCCTTGGCCGCGTCGAGGTTGTAGCCCGGGTCGTAGCCCTTGTGCGTCGACGACGGCTGCGGCTGCTTGATCACGGCGGCCAGCACCGCGCCCTCGGCGACGCTCAGCTTGCTCACCGTCTTGCCGAAGTACGCGTACGACGCGGCCTCGATCCCGTAGGCACCCCGACCGAAGTAGATCGTGTTGAGGTACATCTCCATGATCTGGTCTTTGGAGTACTCGTCGTTCAGCTTCGACGCCATGACCGCCTCGCGCACCTTGCGGGCGTAGGTCGCGCCCTCCAGGCCGTCGATGGCGTTACGCGCGTACTGCTGCGTGATCGTCGAGGCACCCTGCCGCTCGCCGCCGGTGAAGTTGTTCCATGCGGCGCGCGCGATGCCGACGTAGTCGACGCCGTCGTGCTCGTAGAACTTGCGGTCCTCGGCCGACGCCACCGCGCGCTGGACGAACTCGGGGATCTGCTTGATCGAGACGAACGTGCGGTTGACCTCGCCCAGCTTCGCGATCTGGGTCTTGCCGTCCGCGGCGTAGATCGTGCTCGCCAGCGGCAAGTTGATCTTCTCTGGCACGACGACGTTCGTGGTGTAGTACGTGCCTCCCACCAGACCGGCGCCGGCCAGGATGACCAGCACCGCGAAGCCGGCTATGGCCCAGTTGATCATCTTGCGGCGGCGGCTGCGCTCGGGCCGCTTGCCGCGACCCCGCCCGCCGGGAGCGCCGGGACCACCAGGGCCACCGGGACCGGTGCCGCCGGGCCCACCCGGGCCGGAAACCGAAGCACGACCGACCCGCGCCCGACCACCGGCCGCCGCGCTCCCGACGGAGGCACTGCCGACGGAGGCGCTGCCAACGGACGCGCTGCCGACGGAGGCACTGCCGACCGAGGCGCGACCCGCGGACGACGACCCGGGCACCGAGGCCGAGGCGCGACCGACGGTCGCCCGGCCCGCCGACGACGGCGGAACAGCCGCGGAACCGGCCGGGGAGGAAGGCACGGAGGCCGACGCGCGTGGCACCGACGCCCGCCCGCCCGAGGCCGAGCCCCGAGCCGCGGGCGCCTGCCCGCCGTCGGACCAGCCGCCCAGACCGTCGCCGCTCTGCCAGTGGCCGTCGTCGCCTGACCCTCGTCCGCTGTTGCCACTGTTGCCCGTGGGGCGGGCGTGGCCGCGCGCAGAACCGGAGTCGTCGTACGAGTTCATTTGTCACACCCTGCCGGTCGCGGTGGTGCGCGTCCGCGCTGCCACCGGGTTGCCGTGAGTTGGACCACGTCGTGCGGTCCTCCGGTTACGTCGTTCCGCCGCCGACATATCCGAAAAAACCGGACTTATCTGGTTAACGATTCGCCCTTCCCTCAAAGACCTAGCGTCTGGGGGGCGAATCGTTGTCACCGTCGCGCCTCTCGCCTTCGCGCGCCAGTCTGCACCTCGGGCGCGGCCAAACCGTCGCGACCGAGCAGATACTGCTCGACCAGGTGGTTCCAGGAGCAGCCCGCACAGATCTCCACTACGTAGACCTGGAACTCACGGAGAGTCATCGCGAGCACCGGCAGCTCGGCCAGTGTGCGCGCCTGTCCCGCCGACTGCTTGAGTTCATCGCCGTAAATGTAGTGGACGTGCGTGAGGTTTTCTCGCCGACAAATCGGACAGCGCTCATCAGTCGGCTCACCGTGGAACCGAGCGGCGCTTTTCAGGTACGGCGAGGCGTCGCAGACCTCGTAGGTCCCGACGCGGCCCGAATAGACGTCACGCAGGACCGCTCGCTTCTGTAGCGAGTAGTCGACGACCTGGCGCTGCGTGCGCATGCGCAAGAGGGTACGCGGTCAAGACGACAGAGGCGACAACCGCTACAGAGCGTGATTCCCCGGCAGCAAATCAGGGGGTTTGCGCGCGCCGTCCACGTGTCTTACCGTGGGCGAAGCGATGTATCGCCGCGATACATCGAGGGCGCGAAGGAGGTCGGTGTTGCTCGAGTTCGCGATCCTCGGGCTCCTCCACGAGTCGCCGATGCACGGGTACGAGCTGCGCAAGGAACTCGCCGCGAAGCTCGGGTCGATCCGCGCCGCGATCAGCTACGGCTCGCTCTACCCGACGTTGCGCCGGCTCCAGTCGGCCGGCTACCTCACCGAAGCCGGCGAGGCGGCGCCGACCACCCCCGAGGTGCCCGCGCTGACCAGCAAGCGCGGCCGCGTGGTCTACAAGATCACGGCGGAGGGCAAGGAACGCTTCGCCGACCTGATCGCGCAGGCCGGTCCCGAGACCTACGACGACGCCGGTTTCGGGATCCACTTCGCTTTCTTCGCGCGCACCGACCAGGCCACCCGCCTCCGGATCCTCGAAGGCCGCCGGCGCAAGGTCGAAGAGCGGCGCGAAAGCATGCGCGACGTGCTCGCCCGGGCGGGCGAGCGCCTCGACGCGTACACCCTCGAACTGCAGCGTCATGGTTTGGACGCCTGTGAGCGCGAGGTGCGCTGGCTGGAGGAGCTGATCGTCAACGAGCGCTCCGGCCGGCAGCCCGAAGGTCGCAAGGCCGACGGCTCAGCAGAAACCAGCCCGCACGTCCAGGACGAGCGGCCGTAACAAGAAGGAGGCAAACGCGATGGGCTCCGTCCGCGTCGCCATCGTCGGTGTGGGTAACTGCGCCTCGTCCCTGGTCCAGGGCGTGGAGTACTACCGGAACGCCGACCCCAACGACCGCGTCCCGGGTCTCATGCACGTCACCTTCGGCGACTACCACGTCTCCGACGTGGAGTTCGTCGCGGCGTTCGACGTGGACGCCAAGAAGGTCGGCATGGACCTCGCGGAGGCGATCGTCGCCAGCGAGAACAACACCATCAAGCTCTGTGACGTGCCGCCGACCGGCGTCCTCGTCCAGCGTGGTCCGACGTTCGACGGTCTCGGGCAGTACTACCGCGAGATCATCGAAGAGTCGGACGCCCCGGCGGTCGACGTCGCACAGGCGCTGCGTGACGCCCGCGTCGACGTGGTGGTCGCCTACCTGCCGGTGGGCTCCGAGCAGGCCGACAAGTTCTACGCGCAGGCCGCCATCGACGCCGGTTGCGCGTTCGTCAACGCCCTGCCGGTGTTCATCGCGTCCGACCCGGTCTGGGCGCAGAAGTTCACCGACGCCGGCCTGCCAATCGTCGGCGACGACATCAAGAGCCAGGTCGGTGCGACCATCGTCCACCGTGCCCTGGCCAAGCTGTTCGAGGACCGCGGTGTCGAGCTGCTGCGCACCTACCAGCTCAACTTCGGCGGCAACATGGACTTCATGAACATGCTGGAACGCACCCGCCTGGTCTCGAAGAAGATCTCGAAGACCCAGTCGGTGACGTCCCAGGTGCCGCACGAGATGGCCAAGAGCGACGTGCACATCGGCCCGTCGGACCACGTGCCGTGGCTCGACGACCGCAAGTGGGCCTACATCCGGCTCGAGGGCCGGTCGTTCGGCGACACCCCGCTCAACGCAGAGCTCAAGCTCGAGGTCTGGGACTCGCCGAACTCCGCGGGCGTCATCATCGACGCGCTGCGGGCAGCGAAGATCGCCCTCGACCGGGGCATCGGTGGCCCGATCCTGTCGGCCTCGAGCTACTTCATGAAGTCGCCGCCGGAGCAGTACGCCGACCACGACGCGCACAACGCCGTCGAGGCGTTCATCCGCGGCGAGATCGAGCGCTGACCGACGCACCACGCCGGTAGGGGCGGTGATCCGAACAGGGTCGCCGCCCCTTGGCGTGTCAGGTGACGGCCCAGTCGCGCTGGAAGGCCACCCGCGCCTCCAGCTCGAGCAGGAAGCTCTTGCGCGGCAGCCCGCCGCCGAAGCCGACCAGCTTGCCGCCGGCGCCGACGATGCGGTGACAGGGCACGATCACCGCGATCGGGTTGCGGTTGCAGGCGACACCGACCGCGCGCGCACCGCCCGGATCGCCGACCGCCGCCGCCACCTCGCCGTAGGTCTCGGTGCGCCCGTAGGGGATGGTCGTCATCCGGTGCCAGACCGCCCGCTCGAACTCGGAGCCGCGACGGACCGACAGGGGTAGGTCGAAGTCGGTGAGGTCACCGGCGAAGTAGGCCGACAGCTGCTCGGCCGCCGCCGCGAGCGCACCCGACGGTGGGGCGACCTCGACGCCCTCGACCGCCTCGAACCGCAGCCCGCACACGCCTGTCTCGTCGGCCGCCAGCGACAGCGGCCCGATCGGTGAGTCGACGACACTCCAACGCATAAGAACCATTCAACCTCGGGGGTACGACATTTCACCGCCGGCGGTAGCCGACCACCAACCGGCCGTCGTCCTGGGTCAGCGAGTCGCCCCCGCACTCGATCCGGAAGGACCGGGCGCCCACCGGGTCGACGAACCCGGCCCGCGGCCCGTTCGCCGCGTCGTTGATGAAGAGCTGGCTGCTCGCGTCGTTGCCGGCCGGGCTGACGGAGATCGAGCCGCCACCAGTGGCGAGTGAGTAACGGAACCGCACCGGCCCGGCAACCTCCAGCCGGATCGGCCGCCCGTCGGGTGCCTCGGCCGTGAACGTGACGCCGGAGCCGTAGTCGGTCTCGCCTGTGCCGTTCGCGCGCAGCCGTAACACCGTGCCCGTGCCGCCGCCGAAGGTCACTGTCTGGCGCAGGTCATCGAGTTCGACGACCTCGCGGTAGCTGACCACGTCCCACTCGCCGACGGGGCACGGGTCCGCCGCCCGTCGCCCGGCCCGGCTCGCCTGCACCACGACGATCGCCCCGAGCAGGAGGAACAGCACCACCGACAGCACCACGATCGGCGCCCGGTGCGAGCGCGGTGTGGCGCCGGGATTCGGCTGCATAACGGCGACCGTAGCGACCCCGGCCGCTCCCTGTCATTCGGGGCCGACGATGCCTTCCGCCCGGGCCCAGCGCAGCAGCTCCGCCTCGGCCTGGTCGCGGTCCAGGGGGCCGTGCTCGAGTCGCAGCTCCTTGAGGTGGCGCCAGGCCCGCCCGACGACCGGACCCGGCGGCACGCCGAGCAGCTCCATGATCGCGTTGCCGTCGAGGTCGGGCCGGACCCGGGCGAGGTCCTCCTCCTCCGCGATCCGGGCGATCCGCACCTCCAGCGCGTCGTAGTCGGCGGCGAGCTGCGCCGCCTTGCGCCGGTTGCGGGTGGTCACGTCCGAGCGGGTCAGCTTGTGCAGCCGGGACAGCAACGGGCCGGCATCGGTGACGTACCGGCGCACCGCCGAGTCCGTCCACTCACCCCGCCCGTAGCCGTAGAACCGCAGGTGCAGCGCGACCAGCTCGACGACGTCGGCGGTGACGTCCTTCGGGTACCGCATCGCCTTCATCCGCTGCTTGGTCATCCGCGCGCCGACCACCTCGTGGTGGTGGAAGCTGACCCGGCCGTCGGGGGAGACGGCCTTGGTCGCCGGCTTGCCGACGTCGTGCATCAGGGCGGCCATCCGGAGCACGAAGTCGGGCCCGCTGTCGCCCTCGAGGCGCACGGCGTTGGCGACCACGATCAGCGTGTGCTCGTAGACGTCCTTGTGCTGTGCGTGCTCGTCGATCTCCAGCTTGAGCCCGGACAGCTCCGGCATGAACCGGTCGGCGAGCCCGGTGTCGACCAGCAGCCGCAGGCCGGCCACCGGGTCGGCGCCGGAGAGCAGCTTGGTGAACTCGTCGCGGATCCGCTCCGCGGTGATCCGGTCGAGGTCGGCGGCCATCGCGACCATCGCCGCGCGTACACCTGGATCGACCGCGAACCGGAGCTGGGCGGCGAACCGGGCCGCCCGGAGCATCCGCAGCGGGTCGTCGCCGAACGACTCCTCCGGCGACGCCGGCGTGCGTAGCCGCTTGTCGGCCAGGTCCGCCAGGCCGCCGTACGCGTCGGTGAAGACATGGTCCGGCAGGCTGACCGCCATCGCGTTGACGGTGAAGTCGCGCCGGCGCAGATCCTCGGCGAGGCTCGTGCCCCACTGGACCACCGGGTTGCGGCTGACCCCGTCGTAGACGTCGGCCCGGAACGTGGTGATCTCCAGGCGCAGGCCGTCGCGCTGCGCCCCGATCGTGCCGAACTCCCGGCCGGTCTCCCAGGTGGCCTCCGCCCAGCCCTTGAGCACGGCAAGCGTCTGCTCGGGGTGAGCGTCGGTGGCGAAGTCGAGGTCGTCGCCGAGCCGCCCGAGCAGCGCGTCGCGCACGGAGCCGCCGACGAGGTGCAGCTCGTGGCCGGCCTTGGCAAACCGGCGACCCAGCTCGTCGGCGACCGGCGAGACGCGGATGAGTTCCGCCACGGCGGTCTCCTGAGCCTGGGTGAGGCGGCGGGTAGAGGATGTTCCGGACATGGGACCGCCAGCCTATCTTTCTGTACGGCGTCGCCGACGCCGCGGGGCTGTGTTCGCCAGGTTAGGGTCGGGCGTACGTCGTTTCCCTCGTCTGGAGGTCCCGTGAGCAGCGGCCTTTACCGGAGCGCGCACGCCGCGCACGGCGGCGAGGGCATCGTCCGGGCTGATCCGGTCGACATACCGCCGCCGGCGGGTCCGCCGGCGATCGAGCAACCATCTTCCGACGGCGGGAGCGCCGCCGGCAACAGCGCCATCATGGCGGTCGGCAGCCTGGTCAGCAGGGGTACGGGCTTTCTTCGCACCCTGGTGATCTCGGCCGCGCTGGGCACCGCGGTCGGCGACGCGTACACGACAGCTCAGATCCTGCCCGGCATGGTGTTCGAGTTTCTCCTGGGCGGCGTGCTGACCAGCGTGCTGATCCCGGTGCTGGTCCGCCGGCGGGACACCGACCACGACCGGGGCGAGCTCTACACCCAGCGGCTGCTGAGCCTGGCCGTGGTGGCCCTGTTCGTGGCGACCGTGCTCGCCGTGCTGGCCGCACCGCTGCTCACCCTGCTCTACATCGACGGCGACACGTCGGGCGACACCCGCAACCTGATCAACCTGCTGGCCCTGCTGATGCTGCCGATGATCTTCTTCAGCGGGCTGTCGGCACTGATGAGCGCGATCCTCAACGTGCGCGGCCACTTCGCCGCACCGATGTTCACGCCCATCCTCAACAACATCATCGTGATCGCCTCGTTCGGGCTTTTCATCGCCGTGTACGGCGCCCGCGAGGACCTGGCCTCGGGCGACATGAGCGCCACGATGATCCTGCTGGTCGGCGGCGGCACCCTGCTCGGCATCATCGTCCAGGTCGCCGGGCTGGTCCCGGTGCTGCGCAAGGTGGGCTTCCACTACCGGTGGCGCGGCCAGTGGCGCGAGCTGGGCTTGCGCGAGCTGGGCCAGCTCGGCGGCTGGATGTTCTGTTACGTCGCGGTCAGCCAACTCGGCCTGATCGTGGTCATCAAGCTGGCCAACGCGGCGAGCGCCAAGGGCGACCCCGGCCCGCTGATCTACAACAACGTCTTCCTGCTGGTGATGACCGCGCACGGGATCATCGCGGTCTCGATCATCACCGCGCTGCTGCCCCGGATGAGCGCGGCGGCGGCCGAGGGGCGCTATCACGACTTCGCGGACGACGTTTCACGTGGAACGCGGACGGTCACCGCGGTGCTCGCGCCGATCGCGGTCTGTTACGCCGTGCTCTCGTACCCCCTCTCGGTGATCCTGTTCCACTACGGGGCGTTCACGTCGGACAACGCGACGGACACGGGAGTGGTGCTGGCCACCGGTGCCCTCGCGCTCGTGCCGTTCGCGATCAGCCAGCTGTTCACGTTCGCCTTCTACGCCCTGCCCGACACCCGGACGCCGGCGCTGGTCAACATTCCGGTGGTCGCGCTGCGGGTGCTCGTACAGGTGGGGCTGTTCCTGGTGTTGTCCACCTCGACCGTCGCGGCCGGCCTGATGTTCGGCAACGCAGTCTCTTACGTGGCCGCCGCGGTGGTGTTCGCGATGCTGCTGCGCCGCCGGATCGGCCCGATCGGGGCCGGGCGGATCATGGCGACGTTCGGCAAGGTGCTGGTCGCGGCCGTCGGCGCGGCGCTGGTGGGCTACCTGGTGCTCGCCCTGCTGCCGGACGACGACTCCGCCGACCGGATGATCGCCCTGGCCCGGCTCGTGGTCGGCGGGGGCGCGATCTGCCTGAGCTACCTCGGGTTGGCGATGGCGCTGCGGATCACCGAGGTGACCAGTGTGGTCGGTATGGTCCGGCGGCGGCTGGGATTCGCCCGCTAGCGGCTTGGTCGGGCGGTTCCGAACCTGGTCAACGGCTCGCATCGCGACTCGCCGAATAGCAAATCGTACGTTTTTCGGGTTCTCAGCATGTCGCTGCAAAGGCTGATTTGATGCCATTCGCAGTGCTCAGGGCACACGGTGAGTCCTCGATGACGGGTGAACGTGGCCTGTGGAGGTGTGGTCGGTCCCAGGTAAGGTCGCTCCCGACAGATGCGCCGAGCCCCTACGCTATTGAGGTGGCGCCGCCCCTTCGGTTCACACGGGGCGCAGCGCGCTGCCCCGGGGTGACTGCGAGACGGCGAGCGAGTCAGCATGGCGAGCGAGAAGAGCACCGAAGGAGGACCGGTGACCCAGGTCGGCGAGGGCCAGGAGGCCGAGGAGGCCACCACACCGCCCGTGCTGACCGTCGGGGCACCGCATGTCGGGGAGGTGCTCGCGGACCGCTATGAGCTGGCCGAGCACATCAACGACGACGCCGCCGGCCGCCAGGTCTGGCAGGGCGTCGACGTGGTGCTGCGGCGGCCGGTGGCGGTCGTGCTGCGTTACCCGGGCGGCGACTCCGCGCAGGAGATGCTCCAGGCCGCGGTGACCGCCAGCCGGGTCATCCACCCCAACCTCGCCGGCGTCTACGACGCGATCGACGAGGAGTCCCGCGCATATGTCGTGCGCGAGTGGATCGACGGCGAGGCCCTGCGGGAGTTGGTGGTCGAGGGGCCACTCGACGCCGAGCGGGCCACCTCCATCGCACACGCCGTGGCCAGCGCGGTGGCCGCCGTGCACGCCACCGGCATGGTGCACGGCAACGTCCACCCGGGCACGGTGATGGTCGCCGACGACAGCCGGGTCGTGCTGGCCGACGCGCGCGCGACCGAGGGCGACACACCCGACACCGACGTCCGCGCGATCGGCGGCATCCTCTACTTCGCCCTGACCGGGCACTGGCCGCACGCCGAGGTCGGCCCGTCGTCGCTGCCCGACGCGGTGCGCGACGGCTCCGGCGCGATCGCGGCGCCCCGGATGGTCCGCGCCGGCGTGCCGGCGTACCTCGACGACCTGACCATGGACCTGCTCGACGAGCGCCTCGCGCTGCCGTCGGCGGACGTGCTGGCCGCCGAGCTCGACCGGCTCGACGTGGCGGCCGAAGAGCCGTTCATCGTCGACGCCGGCCCCCTGCGCTTTTCCGCGATCGAGGAGGGCCTGCCCGAGCAGCCGCCGGCGACCCGCCGCAAGCTGATCATCGGGGTGGCCAGCCTGCTGGTCATCGCCACCGTCGGCCTGCTGCTCGGCATCAGCGTGCTGGCCGACCGCGGCGACTCCAACGACGCGGCCCCGGGGCCGGGTGGCGCCGCGGCCACCACGACCGAGCAGCCGACCGGTGGCACCACCGCGCCGGCCGCGCCGAAGGCCGTGCCCCTCACCCGTGACCAGGTCCGCATCGTCGACCCCGACGGCGACCGCACCGAGCTCGGTGACGCGGCGCTGATGGTCGACGGCAAGCGGGACACCGCCTGGGAGAGCGACACCTACAAGAACCTGCCGTTCGGCGACAAGTCCGGCATGGGCGTGCTGATCAAGTTCGCCGAGCCCACCGACGTCACCTCGGTGCAGGTCAACCTGTCCGCGACCGGCGCGTCGGCCGAGCTGTTCACCGGTCAGGGCGACAGCGGCAACACCAGCGCGGGTGACAAGAAGATCCTCACCGACTACAAGACCCGCATCGGCGAGCCGATCGAGAACCACGAGGCGACGACGCTGACGTTCGGCGGATTCCCGCCGGACCAGAAGCACCAGTACCTGCTGATCTGGTTCACCAAGCTCCCGCAGACCTCCGAGGGCAAGCTCCGCCTGGAGATCCAGGAGATCGCGGTACAGGCCGAGGGGTGATTCCGGCCCGCGGGGCATAGCGCGGCGACGATAAGGTGCAGCCGTGACCGCCGGCCGGCGCGACCCCGACTCCCTCGACGTGCCAGACGACGAGGCGTTGCTGCGCGCCCACGTCGCGGGTGACCAGGACGCGTTCGCCGAGCTGTTCCGCCGGCACCGCGACCGGCTGTGGGCGGTGGCGATGCGCACCCTTGGCGATCGCGAGGACGCGGCCGACGCCCTGCAGGAGGCGCTGCTCTCGGCGCACCGGGCGGCACCACGGTTCCGCGGTGACTCGGCGGTCACCACCTGGCTGCACCGGATCGTCGTCAACTGTTGCCTCGACCGGATCCGGCGGCGCCAGGCCCACCCGACCGTGCCGCTCCCGGACGGCAACGCCGACCCCGACCGGCCGACCGGCGTCGAGCCCGCGGCCCCGGTCACCGACCATGACACGGCGCTGGTGGTGCGGCAGGCACTGGCCCGGCTGCCCGAGGACCAACGGGCGGCGCTGGTGCTGGTCGACGTCCAGGGCTATCCGGTCGCCGAGGCGGCCGTGCTGCTCGGTGTCGCCGAAGGGACCGTGAAGAGCCGGTGCTCGCGGGGGCGCGCGCGGATGGCGCTGCTGCTCGGCCACCTGCGGCCGGGCACAGGCGGTGCCGGCGTGCCGTCCGCCACCGCACGGAACCGGCCGCCCGGCGGTGACGTCCGATCAGTGACCGACAGCAGCGGAGAGGGGGTGTCATGAGCGAGGTCGACTTCGACCTGCTGGCCGACTACGTCGGCGGCGCGCTCGCGGGCACCCCTGACGAGTCGCGGGTGGCCGCGCTGGTCGTGTCCGATCCGGTCTGGGGCGCGGAGCACGCGGCGTTGGTCACCGCGCTCGCGGCGACCGCCGACGATCTGACCAGCTTCGCGTCGGCTACTGCCGAACCCATGCCTGATGAGGTTGCCGCGCGGCTGCTGGCGGCGCTGCCGGCCTCTTCGGGGGTTGCTGGGGCGCCTGACGTCGGCCCCGCCCGTGACAACCGGGCGCCCCGTGCGCGCCGGCCCGAGGGTGGCAGCCCGCCCGGCCGGCCTCGCGCGACGGCGGCGGCGCGGCGGCGGGCGCGCTGGATCACCTGGGCGGCGCCGGCGGTGGTGGCGGTGCTGGTCGCGGCGTTCGGAGGTTTGTGGATCAGTCAGTCGGCCCGCGACAACGCGACGGTCGCCGAGTCCGCGGCCGGGGGCGCTGCGGATTCGGCCGCGGTGCCCGAGGCGCTGACCGTTCCGAAGTTCAGCACCGGGACCGACTATGACAGTTCCACGGTTGCCTCCGGCTTCGCCGGCCTAATGCAGGCCTACTCGACGCCGGGGACCCACAAGTCGGCGGCGGCGACGCAGGCCGGTGGTGACGACCAGTTCCGCAGCCAGGCGCTCAGCCCGGAGCTGGCCCGGCTCGGCATGGCGGCGGCGCTGGCGATCTGCGTCGACGCGATCGCTCGCGAGCACGGCCAGGGGCCGATCAACGTCACGGCCGCGGACTTCGCCTCGTACCAAGGCCGCCCTGCCTTGATCGTGTTCTTCACCGACGCGGCCAGTGCCCGCTGGGGCTGGGCGGTCGGCCCGGATTGCGGACCGGGCGGCACGGACGAGCTGTTCCGTTCCCGAGTAGGGTGACAAGTGACGCCTCCGGACAGACCGGACGCGCGGCGTGAGGTTGTCCACGCACGGGAATCCTTGCCTCGTACCATGACGTTCTTCCAGGTGCGAGGAACGCCATAACTTCGGGAGACGGCAGTGGACGAAGTCCGCAACTTGATCATCATCGGCTCCGGTCCGGCCGGTTACACGGCCGCGGTGTACGCCGCCCGAGCCAACCTGAACCCCCTGGTGATCGAGGGTGTGCAGTCGGGTGGTGCCCTGATGACCACCACCGAGGTGGAAAACTTCCCGGGCTTCCCGGACGGCATCCTGGGTCCTGAGCTCATGGACGCGATGCGCAAGCAGGCCGAGCGCTTCGGCGCCGAGTTCCTGACCGACGACGTGACCCGGGTCGAGCTGGTCGACAGCGGGCAGCTCGGCTCCGGCGTGACCCAGGCGGTCTACGTCGGCGAGACGGTCTACCGCGCCAAGGCGGTCATCCTCGCCACCGGCTCCGCCTGGCGGCCGCTCAACGTGCCGGGCGAGCAGGAATACCTGGGTCACGGCGTCTCGTCGTGTGCCACCTGTGACGGCTTCTTCTTCCGCGGCCAGGACATCGTGGTCGTCGGCGGCGGTGACTCCGCGATGGAGGAGGCGAGCTTCCTCACCCGCTTCGCCGCCAACGTGACGATCATCCACCGCCGCGACGAGTTCCGCGCGAGCAAGATCATGGCGCAGCGGGCGCTGACCAACCCGAAGATCAAGGTCGAGTGGAACTCGGTCGTGACCGAGATCCTCGGCGACGACGGCAAGGTCACCGGCGTGAAGCTGCACAACGTGCACAACGGCACGGCCAAGGAGCTGGCGGTCGCGGGGGTGTTCGTGGCGATCGGCCACGACCCGCGCAGCGAGCTGTTCCGCGGCCAGATCGACATGGACGACGACGGCTACGTCAAGGTGGCGTCGCCGACCACGCACACCACCCTGCCGGGCGTGTTCGCGGCGGGCGACCTGGTCGACCACACCTACCGGCAGGCAATCACGGCCGCCGGCACCGGGACCTCCGCAGCGCTCGACGCCGAACGGTTCATCGCCGCCCTGGAAGTCTGATTTTCCGCCGGCGTGAGTCCGGACACGACATGCCGCCGGGCGTTCCCGGAAACTACATACTTGTTTCAGCAATCGTTGGCCCGGAGGAGGATTTCAGGTGGGAGCGACCAAGTCGGTGACGGACGCCAACTTCGTCAACGACGTTCTGCAGGCGGACACGCCCGTACTCGTCGACTTCTGGGCCGAATGGTGCGCGCCCTGCCGCAAGGTCGAGCCGCTGCTCGAGGAGATCGCCAACGAGATGGGCGACAAGGTCCGGATCGTCAAGCTCAACATCGACGAAAACCCGGAGACCGCGCGCGCTTACCGCGTGATGTCGGTGCCGACACTCACCGTGTTCAAGGGCGGCGAGCCCGTGCAGTCCGTGGCCGGCGCCCGACCCAAGGGTGACCTGGTCAAGCTCATCGAGGCCGCGTTCTGACCTTCAGTTCCTCGACCCGCCCCCGCATCGCCGCGATGCGGGGGCGGCGTCGTCTCACGATCCTTCCGGCCCTGGCCAGGCGGCCACGATAGGCTCCGGAAGCGCGGCTTGCGTCACCCGGAGGAGGTAGTCCGTGCGTGTTGTCCGACGTGGAGACCGTGGTCCCGCGGTCACCGAGATCCGTGGCATCCTCGTCGGCCTCGGGCTGATCCCGGGCGCGCACGCCACCACGCCGGGCTCGGAGTTCGAGTCGAGCGACTTCGACGAGGTGACCGAGCAGGCGGTGCGGGCGTTCCAGCAGAGCCGCGGCCTCAGCAGCGACGGCGCGGTCGGTGCGGAGACCTGGCGGGCCCTGGTCGCGGCGCGCTGGCGCCTCGGCTCCCGGACGCTCTACCAGGCCATCCCCGACCCGCTGACCGGCGAGGACGTGCGGACGCTGCAGGAACGACTGCTCGAGATGGGGTACGACGTCGGGCGCGCGGACAGTGTCTACGGCGCCCGTACCGCCCGGGCGGTGGCCCAGTTCCAGCGTGAGGTCGGGCTGGCGCCCGACGGGGCCTGCGGCCCACAGACGATGCACGCCCTGCGCCGGCTGGGCCGCAAGGTGACCGGCGGCCGCCCGCAGTGGCTGCGCGAGTCGGACGCGTTCCGGCACTCGGGCCCCAACCTGGTCGGCAAGACGGTGATCGTCGACCCGGGTCACGGCGGCCCGGACCCGGGCGTGGTGGTGCCGTCGGGCGCGCTGCGGTGGACCGAGGCGGAGCTGGCCTTCGACATGGCGGCGCGGCTGGAGGGCCGACTCGCCGCCGCCGGGATGCGGGTGCATCTGACCCGCGGGCCGGCTCCCGCCGGTGAGCTGACCGACCTCGAGCGGGCGCAGCTCGCGAACGAGCTCGGCGGTGATCTATTCATCTCGCTGCACATCGACGGCCACGCGAACCCGTCGGCGGACGGGGTGGCGACGTACCACTACGGCACCAACCACGGCGCGGCTTCGACGGTGGGCGAGCGGTTGGCGGGCCTGGTCCAGCGGGAGATCGTGGCACGGACGGGGTTGCGCAACTGCCAGACCCACGCGAAGACGTGGGAACTGCTGCGCCTGACCAAAATGCCGGCGGTGCGGGTCGAGGTCGGCTATCTGACGTCGCCGATCGACCGGGAGAAGCTGGTGGATCCGCGCTTCCGGGACACGGTGGTGGAGGCGGTGGTGGCCGCTGTGCAGCGGATGTACTACCCGATCGACCAGGACGTCCCGACCGGCTCGATCGACGTACGCGAACTCCGCGCCGCGATCGCCGCCGCCCACGCGACGGCCTGACGCTCGGCCCGGCAGGTCCGCTCACCCGGCCGACTGATTCGCTGGCTCGGCGTCCGAGCCGACCGCCTGTTGCGGCAACACCTGCACTCGGCGCGCGTTGCCTGTTGCGGCAACCCCTCACCCGCGCGTCGTGGACTGTTGCGGCAACACGCCAGTTCGCAGGACGGTGCGTCGCAGCGCCGGCCGATCCGCTGACGGCCGTCTGAGATCGCTCGGGGCCAACCGCGCGCGCTGGCTCAGGGTCTGCTTCGCCCGCACCCGTTGCGGCAACACCCGGACCTCACGCTGACGACCGGTTGCGGCAACACGCCCATCTCGCGGCCCGACCGTTGCGGCAAACACTCCACCTCCCGGTCCCGACCGTTGCGGCAACAGCGGCATCTCGCCGTCCCGACCGTTACGGCAACACCTGCACCTCCCCGTCCCGGCTGGTTGCGGCAACACCCGCAACCGTCTGGGAGTCCGGGGTCACGACGCGCGGGCGACTGTCGGCAGCGCTCGATCACGGGGGACGCCCCCCATCGGCCGCATGGTGCGGCCCGCCGGCCTGGGCGATCGCGCAGAGCGGCGCTGTCAGCCAGGGTTGGGTTTGGTTGTGTTGCGCGGGCGTCGCAGCGAAGCGGAGCGAGCGGTGCCCGGCGGGAGCGACGGTCGTGCGCCCGGCGGACCCGGGACCGCCTCTTGATCTTCGGGTTTCGCTTGGGTCAGCCGTTGCTTGTGCGGGTCGCCGGGCGGACCGGGCGGAGGATGCTTTCCGGGCTCATCGAGCCGAGCAGCTTTTCCAACGCGTATTCGACGTCGGACTTCCACGACAAGGCCGTGCGCAGCTCCAGGCGCAACCGGGGATAACGCGGATGCGGACGAACGGTCTTGAAGCCGACGGAAAGGAAGAAATCGGCCGGAGCGAGGCAACCAGGCTCGTCGGGGGCGTCGCCGAACTTCGCGTCGCCGAAGGCCTCGATTGCTTTGATGCCGCGTTTGATGAGGTCGCGCGCCACGCCTTGGACCAGCATGCGGCCCAGGCCGCCGCCGGCGAAGGCGGTGACCACGTGGGCGTTCATCAGGAGGGCGGCGTCTGCCGAGACCGGGGAGGTCGGGAAGGCCATCGAGCGGGGGACGTAAGCCGGCGGGGCGAACATGACGAAACCCGCGGGCATGCCGTCGACGTAGATCAGCTTGCCGCACGAACCCCATTCGAGGAGGGTCTGCGAGACCCAGGCCTCCTTTTCCAGGCCCGGGTCACCGGCGGCGCACGCGCGCTCGGCCGAGACCGGGTCGAGTTCCCAGTAGACGCACTGCCTGCACGGGCGCGGCAGATCTTCCAGAGTGTCGAGAGTCAAGCTCACCAGACGACGTGACATCGCGGAACCTCGAAAACCGCTCGTTTGCCGGATCACGGTTATCGGAGCACGGTGGAGGTCGTGTGTGTCGCCCGCCTTGCCCCCAACCAGCGATCGTACGCCGGAACCGCGCAGGAGGGGAGAGGTCGGGCATCGCGCGTCCGGGGTCTGACCTGCCGGGGGACCCCAGGATTCCGCGATATGGACTGCGCTCGGGTAACCCGAAGGTGGTCTTCGACCCCGCGGTCTAACATCAACCAACCAGCGATGCGCCCGAAGGCGAGGTAGGGCATGACCGGGACGACGCTCGACGACTATACCGACCGCTACGCGCGGCGGGTTCGCGGCATGACGGCATCGGAGATTCGCGCTCTGTTCGCCGTCGCCAGCCGTCCCGAGGTCGTCTCGCTCGCCGGTGGTGCACCATACATCGCCGCTCTTCCGCTGGACGCCGTCGGGGAGATGCTCGGCAGCCTGGCCGCTGATCATGGGACGAGCACTCTGCAGTACGGCATCGGGCAGGGCACGCTCGAGCTGCGGGAGCGGATCTGCGAGGTGATGGCGCTCTCCGGCATTGACGCGGCCGCCGGCGCTTCGCCGGACGATGTCGTTGTCACCGTCGGGGGCCAGCAGGCCCTCGATCTCGTGTCCCGGCTCTTTCTCGACCCCGGCGACGTGGTGCTCGCCGAGGGTCCGACCTACGTGGGCGCGCTGGGCGCTTTCCAGTCGGCGCAGGCCCAGGTCGTGCACGTCGCGATGGACGACGACGGGCTGATCCCCGCCGCCCTTGAGGCGGCCATCGCCGAGGTCGCGCGGTCGGGGCGCCGGGCGAAGTTCCTCTACACGATCCCGACATATCAGAACCCGGCCGGCGTGACCATGACCGACGAGCGGCGTGACCAGGTGCTCGACATCTGCGAGCGGGCCGGGCTGCTGGTGGTCGAGGACGACCCGTACGGTCAGCTGTCCTTCGACGGCGAGGCGCCGCTGCCGTTGCGGGCGCGGCGCCGCGAGGGGGTCTTCTACCTCTCGACGTTCTCGAAGACGTTCGCGCCCGGTCTGCGCGTGGGGTGGATCCTCGCGCCGCACGCGGTTCGCGAGAAGCTGGTGATCGCGTCGGAGTCGCAAATTCTCTGCCCGAGCGCGTACGCACAGGCGGCGGTGACCACCTACCTGTCGACTATGCCGTGGCGGGAGCAGATAAAGACCTACCGCGAGGTCTACCGGGAGCGGCGGGATGCCCTGCTGGAGTCGCTCGCCGACCTCATGCCGGCCGGGACGACCTGGACCCGGCCCAGCGGCGGCCTGTTCGTCTGGGCGACGCTGCCGCCCGGGCTCGACTCGAAGGCGATGATGCCGCGGGCGATCGCGGCACGTGTTGCCTATGTGCCGGGGACCGGTTTCTACGCGGACGGCACCGGTGGCGGCAACATGCGGCTCAACTTCTCGTTCCCGTCGCCGGAGCGGATCCGCGAGGGCGTGCGGCGGCTCGCGGGTGTCATGGAGCAGGACCTCGCCATGCGGCAGGTGTTCGGCGCGATCAGCGCGGTCGCCAATCGCCGCCGTGGGCAGGCCGGATCCGACACTCCCGGTCCTGACTTGGCATGATCTGACCTATGAGTACGACCGATCTGCGCGTCCTTGTCCTCGCTGGCGGCCTGTCCTACGAGCGGGACGTGTCGCTCAAATCTGGCCGCCGGGTGATCGACGCGCTGCGTAGCGCCGGCATCGACGCACAACAGCGCGACGCCGACGTGTCGCTGCTGCCGGCGCTGCGGTCTGACCCGCCGGACGCGGTGGTGATCGCGCTGCACGGGGCGACCGGCGAGGACGGGTCGCTGCGGGGCGTGCTTGATCTTTGCGAGGTCCCGTACGTCGGGTGCGACGCGCGTTCCTCGCGGCTGGCCTGGGACAAGCCGTCGGCGAAGGCGGTGTTGCGCGAGCACGGGATTCCGACCCCCGATTGGGTGGCGTTGCCGCACGACCGGTTCTCCGAGCTGGGTGCGGTCGCGGTGCTCGAGCGGATCGCGTCGCGGCTGGGTCTGCCGTTGATGGTCAAGCCGGCGCAGGGCGGGTCCGGGCTCGGCGCCGCGGTGGTCCGGGACGAGAGCGCACTGCCGGCGGCGATGGTGGGTTGCTTCGCGTACGGGTCGACGGCGCTGGTGGAGCGGTACGTCACGGGGATGGACGTCGCGGTCACGGTGATCGACCTGGGCGACGGTCCGCAGGCGCTTCCGGCGGTGGAGATCGTGCCACGCAATGGGGTGTACGACTATGCGGCGCGGTATACGGCCGGTCTGACGACGTGGCACACACCGGCGCGCCTGTCTGATCCGGTGGCGCGGTCCGTCGCCTCGGCGGCCGTGGCGGCGCACAACGCGCTTGGTCTGCGGGACCTGTCGCGGGTCGATCTGATCGTCGACGAGTCTGGGGCGCCGCAGGTGCTGGAGGTCAACGTCGCGCCGGGGATGACCGAGACGTCGCTGATGCCGATGGCTATTCAGGCGGCTGGGTTGGACTTCGGCAAGGTGCTGGCGGAGATGGTCGCGCGGGCCGCAGGGCGGGTCAGCTGATCATCTGGCGGCGCATCGTGACGCGCGGCCAGCGGTCGAGGCCGTGGTCTGCTTCTCGGTTTCGGATCGCCGTGAGGTCTGGCGTCAGCTCGTAGTCGTCGAGCGTTCTGAAGCCGCAGCGTTCGTAGTAGCTGGCGTTCCATGGGACGTCGCGGAACGTGGTGAGCGTCAGGGCTGTGATCTCGTTCGTGCTGGCCGCTGCGGCGGCGTGGTCGATGAGTTGGCGGCCTATTCCTTTGCCCCCGTGGTTCGGGTGGACTGAGACCTGGTCGATGTGGAGGCCGGCGTCTATGTGGTCGGCGATGAGGTAGGCGACGGTCTCGTTGGTCTCGGTCGTGGCGACCCAGGCCGTTCCTTCTTGTTGGTGTCGCTCCAGGTCGGCCAGCGGCGGCGGGTCGTCGTCTGCGATCTCCGGCATGCCGATGGCGCGGAACATCTCGCCGGCTGCGCGCTCGATGTCCTGGAGCGTGGGGAGGTCTTCGGGTTGGGCCGCTCGGATCCGCACTCTGCCAATTCTGAGGGTGCTTCGTTTCACGTGAAACCAAGATTTGAGGGTCCGCGCTTCGTCGGGTTGGAGGCTGGCCGGTTCCACGTGAAACGGCCGCGCGGTCGGCGACGTCGCCGTGCTGCTTGGCTTCGGCCGCTCGTGGTGTTCCTTGACGGGCCGACGACTCGCCTACCGAGTCCTGGGCAGCGTCAGCGGGCCGAGGATGCGGTGCAGGAGAGCTGGTTGCGGCACGCCCGCCGAGGCACCGCTCGGGTCGGGGCACAGGCCGGGTGGAGGGTGCGGTCCTTCTCGAGGCTTGAGCTAGCAGGGACGCGGCCGTCGGTGGCCGGCGCGGGCGGCACCCTCGGTCGTCGCCGCGACGCACGTCCCGCTTCGGAACGGAGTATGAGGTGATCTCGCGACCGGCAGGGGCTCGCCGATCCTCGGGTTGGAACGAGCATGGGGCGCTCACGATCAGCTCGGCGGTCGGGGATGCTCACGGGTGCAACGTCGGGAGCCATGGGTGGGCACGCGGACGCGCGACGCTTCGCGTGCGGCGTCGACGCTGCCAGGGTCAATCGGGCCGGCTTAGCGGCTACGGCGCCATGGCCGCATTGTCCTATCCCGACCGGCGGGTCCGTCGACTTGTCCCAGTCGGGCGATTCCTGATCGATGCTCGGCACGTCGATGCCAGCCGCCATGGTTGCCGTTTCCAACCCGACGACCGCCTCGCTCCCGTGCCGACAGTGCCGGATTGAGGGTGCTGGCTCAGCGCCGGTGTGCCGTCACCGGCACCCGTTTCAGCGTGTCGTACGGACCCGTGACAGGCGGGGATCCAGATCGCTGCTCGGGAAGCTCGACGCGCCGGCGCGGCCGCCGCGGTCGTCCACCGAGTCGTCTACCGCGCACCGCTCCGCACGCAGCCCCACTGGATCTCGCCGCGCGATTCGGGCTCTGTCTGACGCAGAGGCGGCCGAATGCCGAGCCAGTGGAGCGGCCGCTGTGCAGGACACCGGCGGAGCGGACCCTCGCACCCTGTTCCTTAAGGTCGGTGCGGGTTACCGCTGACGCACCATCGATGATGGATCGTCGGCCCCGCGCTGCGACGCGCGCCGCGGCCGCCAGCAGGGGATGGGAAGAAGCAGAGCAGGACATGACCCGGCGTCCGTGCGACCATCAGCCCCCGTCGGACGCAGCGCGCGGCGATATGGCAACGACGAACGCAACGGGAACCACCCACCCTGACTCGACCAGAGTCGCTATCGGGAAGGCGATGGGACCGCCACCGATGCTGGACTTCGACGGCAGCCCGCGCACAGCCGCGGCGGATACGAGCGTCCGAAGGACGGTGACGTGCGTTGCCAGATCCGTCGTTCTGTGGCCGCCCGTCGGCGCGTCGTGGCCGCCAACGCGAGCAGCAAGCAGGCGGGAGGCCGGCAGGCGAGATCCGTTGGCCAAGCGACGACCCCAGCGTGTTGATGACCACCTGGACTAGGCGTTCGCGATTTGAACCCTAGCCCGCGAAGCGGCGGACCGTGGACAGGGACGGACACAGCTTGGCCAGCCAAAGCGCTCGATGTCCCTTCGCCCATCCAACTCGAGTTCGCAGCAGCGCGCGCAGACGACCCGGCGAAATCAACGGGCCGGACCCCTGCTTGACGCAACTGCCCGGCGCCGCCCGAACTGAGCCCCGAACCGTTGAGGCCGGGGCCGGGTTGGGTGCGTGCCGTGTGTTGCCCTCACAAACCAGCGCCGCAACGAGCGACCAACTTTGCGGCGCGAGGTCACGACACAAGCCGCGTGATGACGAGAGTGCCGTTGGCACCGGTGCCCAACGGACCGCCTCTCCAGGCGGACTTGGCCACGCGCCGGCACCATGACCCGCAGCCAGCGAAGCGAGCCAAGGTGTACAGCTCCGGCAACCAGTGGCTGCCGTCTCGAACGGCTCCCAGTCCTGCGCCTGCGACAGTTCCCACAGCCGGCGCCGAGCACGGAAACGGAGTTGCTGGCCCCGAGCCCGAACGAATTCGAGGGCACTGCCCGCAGGCAGATGCATCCGACGGCGGCAGGCGAAGACCGGCGCGCAATGCGCGCCTGCCCGCCATGCGCGCGTAGCCTCGTGATCGCGGGCGATAGGTTCGACTCTTAGGACGGCTCGACCCCCGCTCGCGCGAGCACTACCGACCGCTAGTGAAGGCTGGCCCCGCCTCGAACTCGTCGGCGCCTGCCGATCTGGCCGGCACGAGCCGCGACAAGAGAGGCGATCGGGCATTCCCCGAAGACGCAGCGGCGCGCGCTTCGCTGCCATCTGGCCGCGGACGGCACCCGTCCAGAGTTCGCCTGTCGAGTCTGGCGTTCTCGACCGCAATCCGGCTGTGCGACCGAACTCGACGAGCGCGGGCTGGTGTGGCCGTGGCGCGCGCCGCTGTTTCACGTGAAACATCGCGGATCGGCCCAGTAGCGCTGGGCTCCCAAAGGCCGGAGCGCGGCAACTGCCGCGACGAGCCGCATACGGGCCAGTTGGCGCCCACGTCGTCGGAGGCGCCCAAACGAATACCACCCGCGCCATCGGCGGGTCATCAGCCTGAGCAACGACACGCTCTCGTCGGCGCCGCCGACTGAGGAGGCCGCCCGCGGCCCCCCCATCCGTCGACCGGGACCACGCACGGGCCCGTCGGGCGACGACCAGGAGAGGGCGCCCCAGGCCCCCGTCCGTCGACCGCGACCGCGCACGGGCCCCTCCAGCCACGACCAGAAGACGCCGCCCCTCGGCCCCCGTCCGTCGACCGCGACCGCGCACGGGCCCTCCAGCCACGACCAGCAAAGGGCGCCCCAGGCCCCGTCCGTCGACCGCGCCAGGGCCCCCGTCCGGCCACGACCAGCAGAGGGCGCTCCAGGCCCCCCGTCCGTCGGCCGGGACGGCGCCCGGGCCCGTCCGTCGACCTCGTCGTCGGGACGGTCGTCGAGAGTGAAGAGAGCAACGGTGCGGCACGCGCCGAGTTGTCGTTTGCGGGTTACCCCGGGCCGCCACTTCCTCGGTGCCCGGGAGCCTGGAGGCGGGCCGGCCGCCGATGACCACGGTGCGCCGGCCCACTAGTTACGCGCTTCGGCTTTAGCCGGTCGAGCCACGGGCACCGCCGTGCGTCGTGGTCCACCGCATGCGTTGCTCACGTCGTGTCCGTGCGGTGGGCCGCCGACGAGCGCTTGCGGACTCGCGCCGCCAACCCATCTCCCCGCCGGCGACGGGTCGCCAGACAGTGGCGGCGGTCCGGTTAGCCACACGCACCGATAGGTCCGGCTAGCCGAACGACCCGCTGCCGGGCTCGGGCCGGTTCGACCGCGCTGCGCGATGTTTCACGTGAAACCACGTCGTTGGCGCCCACTGCGGCAGAGACCAATCCAGCGCGTTGGCGGCGGCGTGACTTTGGCGCCTTCCCGAGCGTCGACGGTTGCCTCGGCGTAGGCACGCCGCAGAAAGGCCAATGACCCGTCGACGCCCCCGGACACACGAACCACCAACGTCAACCACCCGGGCTGGGACCCGCCACGCAGTCGCCGCTGACGGTCCCACCCGACGTCCATTTCGTCGCCGACCACCCGCTCCTGCCGCAGGGGCAGACCTATTGACTCGATGGGTTGCAACGCGCCCGTGCCTCGGCAACGTTGCCCGGAAGACGTCGCTGCCGAGAGCCTGATGCACGGCGGGACCGGCCCATGCAGCAAAGCATCGCGCGCCGACATAGTCGGAGTAGTGAACTGACCCAACTTGCTCGATCTGGCCCAAGACGGCGACCGCAAGCCGATGGATCACCATTGGTCCACATAGGACAAACGCCGTCATGCGTGCGGATGAACGATGACATCGAGCCGAACGCTACGTTCAAGGCAAAGGCTGGGTTAGTTCGTGTCACGGGCGAGAAGGTCGGGCACAGCCGAGATCCGTCGTTCAGGATGGGCCGAGTCGGTGTCGTTCTCGGCGACGGTGCCCGGTATCGCGATCACGGGTCGCCCAGCCGCCAAGTGCTTGCCACGACCGGCGGGTTGCCACATCTCGTCGCTCGCGTCGCATGGACACCTCGTTTAGGGAGGAGCCTCACCAGACTTTGGTCGAGCCTCTCCGTTGTGACGCGCTGGCGCCGGGCTCTCACAACGCGGGCCTCGGGCGACGCTCCGGCCGCGGGATGATCTGCCGCACGGGCTCTCTGCTTGGCCACGGCTGGGTCGCGGTTCTTTCGTCGAGCTCCTAGCGGCCGGGACTGTTGGCCTGGCGGGCGTCGGGACGCAAGAGCGCGCCTCTCATCCCGCGCGGCGAATCTGCCCGCACGACACTCGACGAGTCCTGGCGATGGTCCAGTTTCCACTCGGTCAGCCAACCCGGCCGTCCCAGCCAGCAGCCGACACACGCGTCCTCCACAGGGTTCGTCGCGACGGCAGCACAGGTGGGCAGGGACCTGCCCGGCACCTCCCGCAACGTCTCGGGAGCCTCCGACCGGGCGGCAGCGTTTGGCCGATCGCGCTTGTGCTCGCCGGCCCTCTCGCAACCACCACTCGGAGCCCGGACGGAGGCGCCCACGGCGAATGCCTCTGGAATGCCAGCCTCCGCCCTCTGGACGCGCCGTCGCGGTGGGCGATTGCAAAGTCCGTAAGGCCTTCCGTCGGCGGCAGGGCAACCATCCACCCGGCACAAAACTCGCCAGTCGCCTGAGACGCCTCCGGTTTGAATCCTCGCCGCCACACCGAATACGGAATCGAGAGCCCCGACCTCATTGCGGAGCGTCGGCAGCCACCTCTACGGTCCGGGGCTGGACCGCGCCGAAACCTCAAGGGCAAGCCATCCATAGGGCCCGCGCCGGACAACAGGACGCTCGCCAACGACGCCGATGAGATCGAGAGCCGGCTGCAAACCTCGAGCCCTCGCGCAGCCCCGCCTGTCGAAGCGGCCGACCCGACCCCCCGCCCGACGATGTTTCACGGGAAACCAAAAGCGCACCGGGCCAAGGCCCAGTGCGCTTCGACGACCGAGAACCGCTACGACTTCGTGGGCTTCGACGAGCCCGCCACAACCGCCGGCGCCGGTCCGGGCTCAGCCGCGGGCGCCTCGATCACCGCGACCTTCTCCCCAGCGCCACCAGCCGCACCTTCGGCCCGCCCGCCAGCCGCCGCGGGCGCACCCGCGGCGGCCGCGCGAGCCTCGCTCTTCGCCCCGTTGACCGGCGCCACCCCAACAGCAACCGGTGCAGCCGCCACCTCAGCCTTGCCCACGGGCTTAGCCGGGCCAGCCGACGACACGGCATCCGGCACACCCTCCGGCGCCTCCGCGATCGCGACCGACAACGGCTCCGCGGAAGTTGCCGCAGCCGCCGCGGCAACCGTCGGTGTCGACTGTGGCGTCAGGCTCGACGGCGCCTGCCACTCGATGTGCGGCGGCTCGGCCAACGGCGTGCCGCCGAACTCCGCGAGCCACGCCGCCACCAACGCCAGGTTCTCGCGCCACACCGACTCGGCGATGGGCGGCAGGATGTCGTCCCACAGCGACAGGAACGTCCCGCGGAGCTGAAGCTGCCCGTACGGCCGCGCCAGGAACCACATGTGCAGGTGTGCCGAGCTGTCGCCCCACCGGTTCACGTGCACCCGGGCCACCCCGTCGAGCGACCGCACCGCGCGCTCCAGGCGGACGGTCATCACCCCGAGCTCGGCGGCCAGCAGGTTCGGGAGGTCGCCCAGGTCCAGATGCGACCGGGCTTCCAGGATGAGCACCATCGGCAGGCCGGTCGGCCGCTCCATAGCGCGTACGCGCCACCGCTCGCTCACCCAGATGTAGGCGTCGTCCGGGGTGTTGCAGGCGACGCAGTCCGCTGCGTCTTCGCCCTTTCGCCGGGGCTCGGCGTCGACGGGGTCGGCAAGCTTCTTGACGCGCAGATCGCCCTCGAACGGGAAGGAGGGCCACTTGGTGTATGCGGGGACCGAGTCGGCGGAGTGAGGCACGAGGGTGACCCTATCGGAGGATGCGGGCCTCCGTCCTTCCCCATTTCGGGCGGTCGAGGCCCCCTCTCCACTCGTTCATCCACAGGCCCACAACGCCTCCGACACGGGGTTTCGCTCTTTCAGAGGGGTGCCTGTGGACAACGCCTGTGTAAAACTTCTGGCCCTCAGTGGATCCGCGTTTCACGTGAAACGGCCGCGAACCCGAATGGGGCTCGCGGCCGTTCGACGTACGAGGGGTCATTCCGTAGGCGGCTCGTCACCCATCCCGATGATGCCGACGATCCGCTCGAGGTCGTCGACCGTCGCGAACTCGATCGAGATCTTGCCCTTGTTGCGGCCGAGCTCCACCTTGACCCGCGTGTCGAAGCGGTCCGACAGCCGGTCCGCCAGATCCGACAGCGCCGGCGCCACGGCCTTGACCCGACGCTTGGCCGGCGTCGCCGGCTTCGCCGGACCGTCAGCGAGCGCGAGCGTCACCAGCTCCTCGGTCGCCCGCACCGACAGACCCTCCGCGACAACCCGGTGCGCAAGCTCCTCCTGGGTCTGCGCGTCATCGAGCCCGAGCAGCGCACGCGCGTGCCCAGCCGACAACACCCCAGCAGCAACCCGCCGTTGTACGACCGCCGGCAGGTTGAGCAACCGAATCGTGTTGGAGATCTGCGGGCGGCTCCGCCCGATCCGACGCGCCAGTTCCTCGTGCGTCGCGCCGAACTCCTCCAACAGCTGCTGGTACGCGGCCGCCTCTTCCAGCGGGTTCAGGTTGGCCCGATGGATGTTCTCCAGCAGCGCATCCCGCAACATCGCGTCGTCCCGCGTGTCGCGGACGATCGCCGGGATCGTCGACCGCCCAACCGCCTGCGCGGCCCGCCACCGCCGCTCGCCCATGACGAGCTCGTAGCGCCCGGCCTCCTCGGTCTCGCGCACCACGATCGGCTGCAGGAAGCCGACCTCCTGGATGGAGATCTTGAGTTCGTCGAGCGCCTCGTCGTCGAAGACCGACCGCGGCTGGCGCGCGTTGGGCACGATCGCGTCGACGGGCAGCTCGGCGAACCGCGCGCCGGGGACGGGCGCCAGGTCCGGATCCGGGTCGCTCGCCGCCGGCTGAGGAGCCGCCTTCGCCGCTGGTTGAGCCTCATCCTGGGGTACGGGTGGCGGCGTCGGCGCCTCCGCCGGGGGAGCGGACACCTGCGCGGGCGGCGCGCTGGCAACGGGCGGCGCCTCCGGCTCCGTCTCGGTCTCCACCGGCGGCGGCGCGACGGCGACGGACGACGCCGGAGCCTGAGCCGGAGCGGTGGGGATCAGCGCACCCAGCCCGCGTCCAAGACCGCCCCTCGGACGGTTCTTCATGCCTTGCCTCCCTTGACGCCACGCTCAGCGATCTCCTGGGCCGCCTCGAAGTAGCTGGTGGCGCCACGCGACCCTGGATCGTAGGTCATGACCGACTGGCCATAACTCGGCGCCTCGGAGACCCGGACGTTGCGGGGGATGACCGCGCGCAGCACCTTGTCGCCGAAGTGGTTGCGCACGTCCTGTTCGACGGCGTCGGCGAGGCGGGTGCGGCGGTCGTACATGGTCAGCAAGATCGTCGAGACGTCGAGCGTCGGGTTGAGGTGCTGCCGTACCAGATTGATGTTGTTGATCAGCTGGTTGAGACCCTCCAGGGCGTAGTACTCGCACTGGATCGGGATCAGCACCTCCTGCGCCGCGACGAGCGCGTTGACGGTCAGGAGGCCGAGCGACGGTGGGCAGTCGATGAAGACGTAGTCGAAGGTGCCCGGATGCGCGGCGATCGCCCTTGACAGGCGGGACTCACGGGCGACCACGGACACAAGCTCGATCTCCGCACCAGCAAGATCAATTGTCGCGGGTACGCACCAGAGGTTCGGGATGCCCTCGACCGCCTGGGCGACGTCCGAGAGCGGCACGTTGTCGATCAGGCAGTCGTACACGTCCGGAATGCCAGCGTGATGGGGCACGTTCAGACCGGTCGACGCGTTGCCCTGCGGGTCGAGGTCGACCACCAGGACGCGGTTGCCGTGCAGAGCCAGGCCCACCGCCAGGTTGACGGTGGTCGTGGTCTTGCCCACACCGCCCTTCTGGTTGGCGACGCACATGATCCGAGTGTGGTCCGGGCGCGGCATGGTGATCTCGCCGCTCGGATTCAGGATCTGGACGGCGCGTAGAGCTTCCATCGCCAACGGCGGGTCGTCGTCTTCACGTGTAGGGGTTTCACGTGAAACGTACGCGTCGGTCACCGCTTCCTCCGGGGTCGCCTCGGGCGCAACGGTAGGCGTAGCGGACCGAGTTGGTGCGGGCCGGGGCGGAGCGACATCGACCCGATCCGTGGTAGGGGCTGGTTGCGGACGTGGGGCCGGCGCGGGAGAGCGCTCGGCCACATCGGGCCGACCCTGATAGCCGGCGCCGCCGCCGTTGTCTGGGCTAGAGAATGGTACGGCGAGGGGTACACGCGGCGCTGTCCCGGACCCGTCTGACGCGGTAGCTACCGGCTCTGTCTGTCCACTCGCGACGCGGGGGTGGGGCAGACCAGTGTCGGGGACCGCCGCGCGCCTACCGACCGCCCAACCATCGGGCCCGGTTTCACGTGAAACATGAGGCGCTGTCGCGCCGGGGTCCTGGTCGTCGTTGTCATGCACGGTGTCGTCCCTGTCCGCTCGGGGTGTATCGGCTTCGCCGAAGCTCGAGGTGATCGCGTGTGGCGGCGACGTCGCTCCGGCCGGCCCAGCCGAGGCGGTGCGCTGCTGGTCGGCCGCTGCGGGCGGGTGCGTCCCGGCCGCGTCTTCCGCACTGGTGCCGCGCGGCCAGCCTACGGCCGTTCTCCGTTCAAGGCCACGGCTGTTCGGGTCGTCGGTGCTTTCGGTACCCGAGTGTGGAGGGACAAACACCAGGAACCCGTCAACGAGCCGCAGGTAACCACCCCGCCGCGGCGTCGCGACCGGCGGCCAACCCGTCCCACCCACCGGTACGCGACGGGAACCTGACACGTTGCCACGCCGACTAGCGGCCTTGGCGCTCTGCTCCGATGCCTCCTCCGGGTCCGGCTCGGTACGTGGCGTCTTGTTGCTCGGCCTCACCGGCCGGACGCCGGCCTCGCCGGGCCCCTGATTCCCGGCCTTTCGCTTCATGTCCGACGAAGCGGACTGCCCTTCACGGCTTGCCCGCTGTTGCGCCGGTGTGGACCGTGCCGCCGCGGACCGGCGGGCCGAGTCCTCCTGATGAGTTTCGTTAGTCCGTTCCACGTAATTAGCAGCCTTACGACCAGCCCCGCCCGTTGTGTTCCGGCGATCGGACCCCGCCGGCTCACCGCCCCGCATAACCGAACCAGACACCGCAGAACCTCGACTCGAATCGCGCGATCCTCTGCCATTACTTGATCCACCCGATTCGCCCTTGGAGCAAGTCGGGCCGTCATCAGCGCCAGGCCGCTGACGCCGAACAACGCGGCGCTTCCCACTCACCGACGGTGGGGCCTCTGAACCAGACCCCGACGCGTCGCGCCCGGCGACCTCCCGGTCGTCGGCGTCTTGGGCGTCTGCCGCCAGGACAGCCGCACTCCGGCCGACCGCGTCCGCCTCGCTCGCGTCCCGCCGACGCACATCGCTCTCGACCGCGTCCCGACTGTCCACGCCGCGAACGGCTGCAGTCCGCGCGTCCTTGTCCTGCCCAGCCGTCTTCCGGCGACCGACGCTTCGCCTGGCTGCGTTCCGCGGGGCCTCGCCTTCACCAGCGTCGTCCTGGCTAGCCTTGTCCCGCCTGACCGCGTCCGGGCCGACCGCATCGAGCTCGACCTCCTCCTGGCTGCCGGCGTCTCGCAAGACAACATCCTTGGCGCCCGCATCTCGACTAGCTGCATTCCGCGGCGCCTTGGGCTGCCTAGCCGAATTCCGCCTGACCGAATCCCGCCCGCCGGCATCCCGCCCGACCGCGTCCCGCCCGCCGGCATCCCGCTCGACCGCGTCCCGACCGCCGGCGTCTCGTGCGATCACATCGCTCTCGCTCAAGTCTCGGCCGGCTGCATGCCGCAGGGCCGTGTGCTGCCGGGCCGTGTCACGCCCAGCCGCCTCGCTGCCGGACCCATTTCGACTGGCTGCACGCCGCGGCGCCTTGTGCTGGCCAGCCGGATCATGCTCAGGGTCCCTCCCGGCCGAGGAACCGTCGCGGTCGCGAGCCGAAGGCCTGCCTGTCTGGGGAGCGTCGACGAGCGCATCTGACACGAAGTCAGGTGCATCGTCCAGCGGACCAGCTACAGCTGCCACGACGCCCCGTCGGGTGCCAGGACGTGCGGGCTTGCTCTGGGCCGCGAGTTCGGTGGCCTGCCGTGCACGTGGCGAGCGCCCTCGCGGCGCGCCCGACGCCGTGGTTGGTTCTTCGATGCTCGGGGACCCGGGAGACCGGGACCGTAGGGGAGCGGCGATATCTGATTCGTCGGGGACAAGTCGAGGCTCGGAATGCCGAACAGCGGGCCGAACGCTTGAGCGGCTGGAGCCGGATCGCCCTGCTTCACTCTGATTTCCCACCGCGGACCTTTGGCGTGCAACGGTGGCGTTGGTATCGGCGTCCGCACCCAAGGCGCTCCGATTCGCGCGCTTGTCGTGGAGCCCTGAGCCCTCGACAGCGATCGGTTCCTGCGCCGAAGTCCGCCGTGCTGCGCGAGCCCGCTTCGCCGCGCCGGCCGCGGGGCTCGCATCGGAACCCAAATCGTGGACTACCGCTGAGCCGAGCGAGGACGGCGCGTTCGGTTCCACCTCGCCTACGGAATCGCGACGACGTCGCGAGGTCGCGACCGATGACCGGCCCTGGCTCTTGCTGGCCTTCGACAATGGTGGCGCGGCCGCCGGTGAAGCGGCATCACGGCCGCTGGGTTCGAGCGGTGCCGAATCGTCGGAGACTCCGGGCGGCCCTAGGCCACCGGCGGCGTCCCGGGCACCACGGCCGCGGGACGCAGACGACGCTGGCGTGGTCGGCGTCTTCGCCACGACGGCCTTCTTCGTCGCGGCTGAGGAGGCGGCCTTTGCCGCACGCCGGTGAGCCCCTTCCGAGGCGGACGATGCGGCAACTTCCTCGCCTGGGGTTGCGGCAACCTCGGTCCGACGCCGCGTTGCGGCAACTCCAGTCCTGCGCGGGGTCGCGGCAACGTCGGTCTCAGCCGTTGCCGCAACCCCCGTCGCGCGTGGGGTTGCCGCAACCTCGGTAAGACGCCGCGTTGCGGCAACTCCAGTCCTGCGCGGGGCTGCGGCAACGTCGGTCTCAAGCGTTGCCGCAACCCCCTTCGTGCGTCGGGTCGCCGCAACCTCGGTCCGAGGCCGCGTTGCGGCAACTGCGGTCCTGCGCGGGGTTGCGGCAACGTCGGCCTCAGGCGTTGCCGCAACCCCGGTCGTGCGTGGGGTTGCCGCAACCTTCGTCCGACGAGGGGTTGCCGCCACCTTGGTCTTTCGCGCTGACGTCGGCGTTGCGGCAACGCCGCGACCACTCCGCGGCGGCGACGCCTCTTTGCCGCTCGCGCCGTCCGTCACCGCGCCAGCACGAACTCGGCCTGGTGGCCGCTGCGGGGCAAGGTTTGACCCCGACTCGGAGGTCGTCCGCGGCCGAGCGACTCCGGCAGCCGCGCCATCCGACCCCGAGCTGGCAATGGCACGGCGAGGGGCCCGCTTCGAGGCGACGTTGGACTCCGACTCGCCGGTCGACCGCAGCCGAACTGCTCCCGCAGCCGCGCCCTCCAACCCCGAACCGGCAGTGGCACGGCGAGGAGCCCTCTTCGAGGCAGCGTCGGGCCGCGCGCCGACAGCCGACCGCACCCCGCTCGCCGCGGGTACACCATCGGAAATCGTGCCGCCACGACCTGCGCGGGGCGACCCCTTCGAGACGGCATCGGATTTTGCTCCGGAAGCCGACACGGCCGCCCGCGCAGACCCACCGTCCGAACCCGCGCCGCCACGGGATGCCGGCGTCGAATCGGCACCGAGCTTCGCGCCCGCAGCCGACGGCGCGTGAGCGCCTCCCGCGGGCGCGCCGCCCGAACGCCCGACACCACGACCAGTTCCGGCCGACTTCGAGGCGCTGTCCGGCGACGTCGCGGATACCAACCGGGCCCCGCGCGCTGTTGCAGGCGCGCTGTCCGCCTTCGCACCAACACGAGCACCGCGAGGCGACCTCTTCGAGACGCTGTCCGGCGACGTCGCCGAAACCGACAGGGCCCCACCCCCTGCCGCAGGCGCGCCGTCCGACTTCGCACCAACACGAGCACCGCGAGGCGACCTCTTCGAGACGCCGCCTCCCGCTGGCACGCCACCCGAAACCGCGACCCCACGACCAGCGCGAGGAGTGCTCTTCGAGGCGCCGTCCGGCGCCGCCGCAGAAACCGACCGCGGCACAGCAGCAGCCGCGCCGTCCGACTTCGCGTCACCGCGACCAGCGCGAGGCACCCGCTTCGAGACGCCCTTCGCGGACGCCACGGAAGCCGACCGCGCCACGGACGCAGGTGCAGCGTCCGAGGACTTGGCGCCACCACGACGCGCCCGGGGAGCGTCCAGGTCCGCAGTGGCAACCGGCCCTACGCGCGTGGCCCCCGCGACCGCGGCGCTCGAACCCGCGCCACCACGGCCAGCGCGAGGCGTCCGCTTCGTGACCCCGTCGCGGGAAGCCACGGAAACCGACTCCGCTCCGGACGCAGCCGCACTGTCAGAAGGCCGGGCGGCACCACGAGGTGACGGTTTCGCGGAAGCATCCCGGTCCGCGCCGCCGCTGCCAGAGCGAGGCGCTCGCTTCGAGACACCCTCCGGCGACTCCGCGGAGCCCGGCCCCTCGGCAGTCGGGCCGTCCGACGACTCGGCGTCAACACGACCACGGCGAGCCCCCCGCTCCGGGGAAGCGTCCGCATCGGCGCGATCACCCGGTGGATCAGCCAAAGACGGCGGGGAAGTGGATTCGAACCCAGGTGCTGGTCCCCGCCGACCCATCTAACCCCTCCGCGTTGTCCCGCGCCCTCCGCCGCTCTCCGATGAGGAGCGGCGCCGACCCCGGCCGGCCGGCCGGGGTGATGCCGGCTCGACTACGCGCTCGCGGACGATTTCCACGACGGTCGTCGGCGGGTCGACGAGGCCGACCCCGCACTGCCGGACGACCGGCGTGGCACCACCCAGTCGACCGATCGCGGTCTGGTGTTCCGCGATCTCGTCGGAGGCCGACGCGCCCTTCAGGGCGAGCAGCCGTCCGCCGGGTGCGGTGAGGGGGAGACACCAGCCGGCGAGTCGGTCGAGCGGCGCGACCGCCCGAGCGGTGACCACGTCGGCCGGGTCAACTGCGGCCCGTACCTCCTCCGCTCGGCCGCGGACGACTGTCACGACAGCGTCCAGGCCCAGCGCGGTCACCACTTCCGCCAGGAAGGCGGTCCGTCGTGCCAGTGGCTCGACCAGAACGACGGAAAGATCCGGTCGCGCCACCGCAAGCACGATACCGGGCAAACCGGCCCCAGACCCTACGTCAATCACCGAAGCGCCGGAAGGGATCAAATCGGTCATCACGGCACAGTTCAGAAGGTGCCGGTCCCAGAGACGCGGGGCCTCGCGGGGGCCGATCAGGCCGCGAACCACACCGTCCGTGGCCAGGAGGGAGGCATATCGAGCAGCCAGCGGCAGGCGGTCACCGAAGACCACCGAAGCTACGGCCGGAGGGACAGGGAGGTCGGTCACGAACGAACTCCAGACATGCAACGGCCCGGGCGGCGAACCACCCGGGCCGACAAGCTCAACAGCATCAGGGAGCCGGGCGCACGATGATCCGGCGGTGCGGCTCGACGCCCTCGGACTCGCTTTCGACACCCGCAAGAGCGTTGACCACATCGTGTACGCACTTGCGCTCGAACGCCGACATCGGCTCCAGGCGCACGGGCTCGCCGTACTCCTTGACCTTCTCGACCGCGTTCTTGGCCACCGCGGCCAGCTCCTTGCGGCGGTTGGCCCGGTAGCCACCGACGTCGAGCAGCAGGCGGCTCGGCGAGCCGGTCTCGCGGAAGACCGCCAGCCGGGTCAGCTCCTGCAGCGCCTCCAGCGTCGCGCCGCGCTGGCCGACCAGCGGCTGCAGCCGGCCGCCGACGACCTCGACCACCGGCCGGCCGCCGGACACCAACTCGTCGATGTCGCCGTCGTAGTCGAGGATGTCCAGCAGGCCTTCGACGTAGTCCGCGGCGATCTCGCTCTGCCGGAACAGGTCGTTGTCGCTGGTCTCCTTGGCCTCACCGGCGTCCGCGCCGTCGCCCGACGCCTCGTCGCCCTCGTCCGCCTCGTCAGCCTCATCCGCTTCGTCCGCTTCTTCGGCCAGCTCAGCGGCCTCGTCCGCACGCGCAGCAGCCTCGTCGTTCTCCTCGTCGAACGGCTTATCGGTGCGGGGGATGCTGGTGTCGGTCACGGTGTCATCTCCGTATGTCTGCTTGCCGGACCATCAGGTCCGCTGGTCAGCCCGGGCGGGTGAGCGGGTCACCCCGGCGCCGGGCACGTTTGTCGTCGCGAGGCGCGGCCGGCGGAGGAGGCGCCGGCCGCAGCGCTCACTTACGTTTCGCCGGTCTGCGGCCGCCGGCCTTCTTCGGGTTGACCGGTTTCGCGCCGGGCTTGGGCGCGAGGGCCTTGCCGTCGACCGCGCCCTTCGCCTCGGGTTGCTTGCCGTTGGACTTGGCCGCGTCACGAGACGAGGACTTGCCGACGGCCTTGGGCGCCGCGCCGGCCTGCGGGGCGGCGGCCGACTTGGCGGCCTCGGTGATGCGGCTGAGCAGTCCACCTGACTTCTGTTGCGGCTGGGACTCGCGCGCGGCCGCGGCGGCCCGCGCCTTCTCGCCGGCCTCCGAGTAGCGGTTGACCGTGGCGGCGGTGCTGACCTTCGGCGGCGGGAACTTGCGCAGCACCCACTGCTGCTGGCCGAGGGTGAACAGGTTGTTCGTGACCCAGTAGATGATCACACCGATCGGGAAGATGGCACCGGAGATCAGCAGCGAGGCCGGGATGCCGTAGAGCATGAGCCGCTGGAGCATCCGCTGCTGCGGGTCCTCGGCCCAGCCCGTCTTGAGGATCATCTGGCGGCTGGTCAGATATGTCGTGGCAATCATGACGACTACGAGGAGGGCCGCGATGATCTTGACGGTCGTGACGCTGGCGTCAAGGGCGGCGAGCTCGGTCGCGCTCGAGCCGAACCGGCCGGAGATGGGCGCGGTGAACAGGGTCGCGTGCGACGCGCTGTCGAACTGCTGCGCCGTCCAGCCGTACAACTCCTTGGCCTGGTTGTTGGGGTTGAGGCGTTTGAGGACGTGGAAGAGGCCGAGGAAGACCGGAATCTGCAGGAACATGGGCAGACAGCCCATGAGCGGGTTGGCCTTCTCGGTCCGGTACAGCTCCATGATCTCTTTTTGGAGCGTTTCCCGGTCGCCCTTGTGTTTCTCCTGCAACTCCTTGACCTTGGGTTGCAGGGACTGCATCGCGCGTTGCGACTTGATCTGTTTGACGAAGATGGGGAACAGAACCACGCGGACCGTGACGACCAGGAAGAAGATCGACAGGATCCAGGACCAGTTGGTGCCCAGCACCGCCTTGTCCGGCACGCCGATGGCATCCCACACCCCGTGCCAGCGCAGCAGGATCCACGAGATCGCCCAGTAGATCCAGTCAAGACTGATGTGCACCAAGGGCTCCCGTCACTCGGTCAGGGGGTCCGCCGCGCTGGCGGGGCGACGACGGCCCGGTTCCGGCACCGGGTCGTAGCCACCGGGGTGGAAGGGGTGGCAGCGCAGCAGCCGCCAGATCGCCAGACCGGTTCCACGGATCGCGCCGTGCCGCGACACCGCCTCGAGGGCGTATGCGCTGCACGACGGGTAGAACCGACAGCGGGCCGGCAGTGCCGGGCTTATCCAACGACGGTACGCGATGATGCAAAAAGCCAGTACGCGGGCGGGGATGCTGGGGCGTTTGGGTGTCGCGTTGCTGATGGTTTCCTGAGAACTCACGGCCCCTCCCGACCCTTCCGTGGGCTCCGCGCCGCCGAGATCGCCTTGTCGAGATCAAGACCGAGCCGCTGGTACGAGCTGTCGGCGGCCGCGGGCAGCGCCCTTACTACCAGCGTGGCGCCCTCCGGCAACGCCGCCAAGCGTTCCCGTGTGAGATGCCGCAACCGGCGCTTGACCTGGTTGCGCACCACGGCGCCACCGACGGCCTTCGACACGACGAAGCCGGCGCGCGCCGGTGGTGTGGCGTTGGCCGCACCAGTGGCGGACGCCGGCTGGTCGAGATCGTGCGGGAACGGGGACGGAAGCGTCAGATGGACGACCACCGCACCGCGACCGGCCCTGCGGCCGCCACGAAGAGCGGTGGTGAACTCGTCGCGGCGCCGAAGGCGCTGCGCGGGGGCCAGCATCGCTGCCCTACTTCCATCCTGGTGCCGGACTGACGATCAGGCCGACAGTTCCTTGCGACCCTTGGCCCGGCGGGCGGAGAGGATGGCACGGCCGGCGCGGGTGCGCATGCGCAGCCGGAAGCCGTGGGTCTTGGCACGCCGACGGTTGTTCGGCTGGAAGGTGCGCTTGCTCACGTCAGGCTCTCCGTCGTCGGGCGGCCCGAACAGGCGGGCCGGTCTTGGTTGATGCGCGGCGCGCCGCACGAGGCGTGCCTCGGCGCGTCGGCCGGCGTGCTCGAGATGCGAGACGCACCTACCCAGCAAACATCCGTCACCCTACCAGAGGGCGACGGAGCGGCCGCTCTAGCCTACGCACCGCCGCAATGACCGTCAAACACCGGCAAACGGCGCGTCGTCGCAGGCCGCGGCGGGTACGGCGCAGCCCAATCGTGCCCCCTTTTGCGTATACCGAGAAGGCAGTTCTGTGGACAACGGTTGTAGGGGTGTGGACAACGCTGTTAGCGTGCCGGGTTGCTGGTCGGCGATCTGGGGGGCTCACGGCTGCCATACGGGGCAAAACCGGGCGAGGTGGTCAATCGTTCGGCACGGTGAAGCCACACCACTGCCGAATCGGTCGAGTCCGGTTCGTCAGTTCGTATGGGTAAAGGGCCACGATCGGCCAGCACACAGGCTGTGGACAACTTGTGGACAGCGGTCAGGCCAGCCGCCCGTACGCGGGGGACTGTGCCCAGGTGGCAGCGGGTCTGAGCAGGCCCGTCGCGGCCGAGCACATGGATCGAGGGGGGTGGCGACAGGGTGTCCGAGACGATCGATCTCGCCGGCGTGTGGCTGGCGGCGACCGACGAGCTCGCGGACGAGATCGTCTCCGCCCAGCAGCGCGCCTACCTCCGGTTGACCCGGCTCCGCGCGATCGTCGAAGACACCGCCCTGCTGTCCGTGCCCGACGCGTTCACCCGGGACGTCATCGAGTCCCGGCTGCGGCCGGCGATCACCGAGGCGCTCTCCCGGCGGATGGGTCGCGCGATCCAGGTCGCGGTCACCGTCCGCCCCCCTGAGGACGGTCAACCACGGCCGGCCGGCTTTCCGCTCGGGCCCCCGGCACCCCCCACGCCGGACGAGGCCGGCGGGTTCGCCGCCAGCGCCTACCCGCCGCACCAGCGCACCACCCCGCCGGACACCACCGGCCAGGCCGAACCGCCCAAGCCGGCCGCCGCGCCGCCGCCGTCACCACCGGCTCCCGCCCCCCGCCAACCCGGCACGCCGCCGCAGCCCACCGCGCGCCCGAGCGCGGCAGCCACGAGCCCGGCACCCGCCGGGGAGCCGCGGCCGGCCGCCAAGCCGGACCAGATCAACGCCCTCAACGCCCCGACCGCGCTGCACAGCGTCATCCAGCCGAAGCCCAACCCACCGGTCGACCCGGCACCGACCAGCCCGGCCGCGCCGGCCCAGGGCGCCCGCCCGACCGGCACCGGAGCCGTCGGCAAGGCCCGCCCGCCGGTGCCAGCCGCGAACCCCACCCCGCGGGGCGCCGAACGCGACCGCCAGGACGCGCTGTTCAGCACCCCGTACCCGGCGTCGCCGCCCCAGGCCGTCCCCGGCTACTCCAGCGGCGGCACCACGTACGGCACGCCGTACCAGCCGCGCGAGGAACAGCGACCGGCCGCGCAGCAGGACCAGCCCGACAACCGCAGGCTGCCCTACGACGAGCCGCCCACGCAGGCGATGCGGCGCGAGGGTGGCGACAGCGGTCCGGGTCGCCGCGACGAACGGCGCGCGGGTGCCGACGGTGGCGGCAACCGCCTCAACCCGAAGTACATGTTCGAGACGTTCGTCATCGGCTCGTCCAACCGGTTCGCCCACGCGGCGTCCGTCGCGGTGGCCGAGTCGCCGGCGAAGGCGTACAACCCGCTGTTCATCTACGGCAGCTCCGGGTTGGGCAAGACGCACCTGCTGCACGCGATCGGCCACTACGCCACGACGCTGGGCAACGCACGGTCGGTGCGCTACGTCTCGACCGAAGAGTTCACCAACGACTTCATCAACTCGCTGCGCGACGACAAGACCAGCGCGTTCCAGCGCCGCTACCGCGACGTCGACATCCTGCTGATCGACGACATCCAGTTCCTGGAGAACCGCGAGCGCACGCAGGAAGAGTTCTTCCACACGTTCAATACCCTGCACAACGCCAACAAGCAGATCGTCATCACCTCCGACCGGTCGCCGAAGCAGTTGGCCACATTGGAGGATCGGCTGCGCACCCGGTTCGAGTGGGGGCTGCTGGCCGACATCCAGCCGCCGGACCTCGAGACGCGGATCGCGATCCTGCAGAAGAAGGCGGCGCAGGAGCGGTTGTACGCGCCGCCGGACGTGCTGGAGTTCATCGCGTCGCGGATCGCCAACTCGATCCGCGAGCTCGAGGGCGCGCTGATCCGGGTCACGGCGTTCGCCTCGCTGACCCGGTCGCCGGTCGAGCTCGCGATCGCCGAAGAGGTGCTGCGCGACTTCATCCCGGACGGGTCGGGCCCGGAGATCACCGCCGATCAGATCATGGTGTCGACGGCTGACTACTTCGGCGTCTCGCTCGAGGACCTCCGCGGCCATTCCCGTTCGCGGGTGCTCGTCAACGCCCGCCAGGTGGCCATGTATCTCTGCCGCGAGCTGACCGACCTGTCGCTGCCCCGGATCGGGCAGGCGTTCGGCGGCCGCGACCACACCACGGTGATGCACGCGGACCGGAAGATCCGCCAGCAGATGGCGGAACGGCGGTCGCTCTACAACCAGATCGCCGAGCTGACGAACCGGATCAAGCAGAGCTCGTAGCGTTGCGCTGAGCGCACGCGGTTATCCACACCGCTACACGCGTATCCACAGCCCGACATCAATCCACAGGATGTCGGGCTTTTCCACACCTGGTCCACACCCGTACCCCCAGAGGTATCCACACGTGGAAAAACCGTCGCTGCCAGCGTTTCCAGTATTGTCCGGATTAGGTTGTTTACTACGATCAGTCTGGATCAGTCTGCGTCCCCAGGTTTGTGCACACGTAAGGAGCGGTTATCCGCAGAACACACAGGTGACTCGCGTTCATCCACAGTTCCCACAGGCAATCCACAGCCGCTGTCCACCGTCGTGGACGGCGTCGCGGTCGTGCCCGTCGATGTCCACACAGGCTGTGGACGAAGGCTGGGGACAGTGCTGTGGACGCGGGTCCGGACGTCCACAGCTGCGCGCACCATGTGCGGAGTGTGTTGAAGGTTCTGGGGAAAGGCCGAAGATGATCTCTAACGGGGTGTGGAGAAACCGTGGGTAAACCCGGTGGACAACCGGTGGACAACTTGGCGTGGCTGTGTGCGAGCGGTCGGCTGTGGATCGGGGGCCGAGTTACACGCAGGCTCATCCACACGTTCGACACCGGTGGATAACATATCTGAGCAGCCAAAACAGCGACGATCCACAGTTCGCACAGGACCGATGAAGACGACTAGATATCTCTTTAGAGAGAAGAAAACCAATCATCACGTCTGGGGATTTGTGCATGCGCTCGTAACCTCGCCGAGAAGAGCGGGGTCGGGCGCACGTCACGGCACGCCTCGTCTTAAAGTTCGGTGGGGCACTACGCACCCGAGACGACCCGGAGGCATCGCATGAAGTTCCGTGTGGAGCGCGACGCGCTCGCCGACGCCGTGGCGTGGACGGCCAAGAGTCTGCCGAGTCGTCCGTCCGTCCCGGTGCTCGCCGGCGTGATGCTGCGGGTCTCCGACGGCAGCCTCGAGGTCTCCGGCTTCGACTACGAGGTCTCCAGCCAGGTGACCGTCGACATCCAGGGTGACGCCGACGGCGCCGCACTGGTCTCCGGCCGCCTGCTCGCCGAGATCACCAAGGCGCTGCCCGGCAAGCCGGTCGACATCGCCGCCGTCGGCGCCCACCTCGAGCTCGTCTGCGGCAGCGCCCGGTTCACCCTGCCGACCATGCCGGTCGAGGACTACCCGAGCCTGCCGGCGATGCCCGCCAGCGCCGGCACGATCGACGCCGCGACCTTCGCCACAGCGGTCGCCCAGGTCGCGATCGCCGCGGGCCGCGACGAGACGCTGCCGATGATGACCGGCGTGCGGCTCGAGCTCTCCGGCGGCAACATCGCTCTCCTGGCCACCGACCGCTACCGGCTCGCCATGCGCGAGCTGGAGTGGCGCCCGGAGGACCCGGAGATCAGCCTCAACGCGCTCGTGCCGGCCCGCACGCTCAACGACACGGCCAAGACCCTCGGCCCGCTCGGCGGCGACGTGACGATGGCGCTGGCACACGGCGGCGCCGGCGAGGGCATGATCGGCTTCTCGGCGGGCACCCGGCGCACCACCAGCCGGCTGCTCGACGGTGCCAACTACCCGCCGGTGCGGTCGCTCTTCCCGGCCAGCCACAACGCCGAGGCGCGGGTCTCCGTGCCGGCGCTGGTCGAGGTCGTCCGCCGCGTGGCCCTGGTGGCCGAGCGCACCACCCCGGTGCTGCTCAGCTTCGGCCCCGACGGCCTGGTCGTCGAGGCGGGCGGCAGCGAGGAGGCGCGGGCGAGCGAGGCGATGGAGGCCACCTTCACCGGTGAGCCGCTGACCATCGGCTTCAACCCGCAGTACCTCATCGACGGTCTGCAGAACCTCCTGGCACCGACGGCACTCCTCTCCTTCGTCGACGCCTTCAAGCCTGCCGTGATCTCGCCTGCCGGCGACGACGGCGAGATCGTCCCCGGCTACCGCTACCTGATCATGCCGATCCGGGTAACCCGCTGAGCCGCGGGTAACGCAGGGGCAACAGAGCACGTCACACGGGAGAGGAACCCGCTATGCAGCTGGGGCTCATCGGCCTGGGCCGGATGGGCGGCAACATGCGCGAACGTCTGCGCGCCGCCGGTCACGAGGTCGTCGGATTCGACCACAACCTAGAGATCTCCGACGCCAAGAGCCTGACGGAACTGGCCGCCAAGCTCACCGCGCCCCGCGCGGTCTGGGTGATGGTCCCGGCCGGTGTCACCGACAGCACGATCGACGAACTGGCCGCCGTGCTCAGCCCCGGCGACATCATCATCGACGGTGGCAACTCGCGGTTCAGCGCCGACGCACCGCGCGCGGAGCGGCTCGACGTCAAGAGCATCGGGTACGTCGACGTTGGCGTCTCTGGGGGCATCTGGGGCCGGGAGAACGGCTATGCGCTGATGGCCGGCGGCTCCGAGGAGCACATCAACCGGCTCATGCCGATCTTCGAGGCGCTCAAGCCCGCCGGTGAGTTCGGCTTCGTGCACGCCGGGCCGGTCGGCGCCGGGCACTACGCCAAGATGGTCCACAACGGCATCGAATACGGCCTGATGCACGCGTACGCGGAGGGTTACGAGCTGCTCGGCGCCTCCGAGCTCGTGCACAACGTGCCCGGCGTGATCAAGTCGTGGCGCGAGGGCACCGTGATCAAGTCGTGGCTGCTCGACCTGCTCGACCGGGCGCTCGAGCAGGACCCGGGGCTCGACGAGATCAAGGGCTACGCCGACGACACCGGCGAGGGCCGCTGGACCGTCGAGGAGGCGATCCGCCTGGCGGTGCCGATGCACGTCATCGCCGCCTCGCTGTTCGCTCGCTTCGAGTCCCGCGAGGAGGACTCGCCGGCGATGAAGGCGGTGGCCGCGCTGCGCAACCAGTTCGGTGGGCATCCGGTCAAAAAGAGCTGATTCGTGTACGTCCAGCGGCTCGAACTGGTCGACTTCCGCTCGTACGAGCGGGTGGCGGTCGACCTGTCCGCTGGGGCGAGCGTGCTGGTCGGCCCCAACGGGGTCGGCAAGACGAACCTGCTCGAAGCGCTCGGCTACGTGGCGACCCTGGACAGTCACCGGGTCGCCACGGACGCCCCTCTCGTCCGGGCCGGTGCCGCGGCGGCGGTGATCCGCTGCCTGGTCGTCCACGATGGACGCGAGCTGCAGGTCGAGCTGGAGATCGTGCCGGGCAAGGCCAACCGGGCGCGCCTGGGCCGGTCACCGGTCCGCCGCGCCCGGGACGTCCTCGGTGCGCTGCGGATGGTGCTGTTCGCGCCGGAGGACCTGGAGCTGGTCCGCGGCGACCCGGCCGAACGCCGGCGCTACCTGGACGACCTGTTGGTGGCGCGGCAACCCCGCTACGCCGGTGTCCGCGCCGACTACGACCGGGTGGTCAAGCAACGCAACGCGCTGCTCCGCACGTCCTACCTGGCCCGCAAGACCGGCGGCACCCGCGGCGGGGATCTGTCCACCCTGGACGTCTGGGACGCGCACCTGGCCCAGCACGGCGCGGAGCTGCTGGCCGGCCGGCTGGAGCTGGTGACGGCGCTGGCGCCCTTCGTGGCCAAGGCCTACGACGCGGTGGCGGCCGGGCGGACAGCCGCGGGCATCGCCTACCGGGCGTCGATCGAGGTGCCGCCGTCGCCCGATCGCGCCGCCCTCCAGGAGGCGCTGCTGGCCGCGCTGGCCGCGGGCCGTTCGTCCGAAGTGGAACGCGGCGTCACGCTGACGGGTCCGCACCGCGACGACCTGGTGCTGACGCTGGGCGAGCTGCCGGCGAAGGGTTACGCGAGCCACGGCGAGTCGTGGTCCTACGCGCTGGCCTTGCGCCTCGCGGCCTACGACCTGCTGCGGGCCGACGGGATCGAGCCGGTGCTGGCCCTGGACGACGTGTTCGCGGAACTGGACGCGGGCCGCCGCGAGCGGTTGGCCGAGCTGGTCGGCGGCGCCACCCAACTGCTGGTGACGTGCGCGGTGGCCGAGGACGTGCCAGCCTCGTTGCAGGGAGCACGGTTCGAGATCGCGGAAGGTGTGGTGCGTCGTGTCGAGTGACGAGCCGGCCGGTGGCGGATCGCCGCGCACGGGCAGCGGCCGGTCGACGGGCAGGTCCGCCCGCCGCGAGTTCGACCTGGGCTCGGACGGCCCGGACGGCCGAGATTCATCGCGGCTTGGGGAGCCGCCGCCCGGCCGAGGTTCGGCTCGGGCTACGGGGCCGGCGTCCGGCGGAGGCTCAGCTCGGGCTACCGGGCCGGCGTCCGGCGGAGGCTCGGACCAAGGCGTGGGTGGCTCGGCTGCGGCGGGTTCTGATCCCGGGGCGGCGGGGCGTGGCTCCAGTGCCGGCGGGTCCAAACCTGACCGGGCCGGGTCGACCGAAGGGTTGGCAGGTCCGGAGCTGGCGCGGGCAGCGCTGGACGCGGCGCTGGCCAAGCGGGGCGCGGCCGCCCAACGCCGCCGGCCGGCGGTCGGCTCCGGCGGCAGCCAGCGAGGGCGGTTGCGCGGCTATTCGGGGCCGGGCCCCGACCCGCGCGACCCACAACTCTTTGGCGCGGTGCTGGAGCGCCTGGTCAAGGCCCGCGGTTGGCAGAAGCCGGCCGCGGAGGCGACGGTCTTCGGCGCCTGGGAGAAGGTCGTCGGCCCGGACATCGCCGCGCACTGCCGCCCGATCAAGCTGGCCGACGGCGAGCTCACCGTCGAGGCCGAGTCGACGGCCTGGGCCACCCAACTCCGCCTGCTGGCCGCGAACCTGCTCAAACGCATCGCCGGCGAGGTGGGCCACAACGTCGTCAAGAAGCTGCACATCCACGGCCCAGCCGCACCGTCGTGGAACCGCGGCCCGCGCCGGGTGCAGGGCCGCGGCCCTCGCGACACCTACGGCTGACCGCCGCCGATCCATTCAGCCACCGCGCGCCGCGAGTGCGCGCCGGGGACGCACGCGCGCCGCGAGTGCGCGCCGGGGACGCACGCGCGACGCGAGGGCGCGCCAGGGGACGCCCCGCGCGATGATGATGTGCGGCTTGGCCGTCGCAGGTTTCGGTGGCGGCGCTACTTCATGATCGCGTGCGTTAGGTCCGCTTTGCGAGCGGCCCGTGTCGTGATCAGGTGCGCATGCGCTGTCAGATATGGCGCGGGTATTACAGGCGTGCCACACGTGATCATGGCGATGCGCCGCTGGTTCGTCGATTGGCTGCACTGGATCATGAGGTTGCGCGGAGCCCGACTGGACAAGCCGGGTTGCTCCGGTTCCGCAGGGATCAGGACCCCGACGCCCAAGCTGATGAGCCTTGCCGGTGGGAGCCAGGAGCGGCTGGCAGACCGCGTAGCGCTCGTGGAGATGTGGGTAATCGGTTGCTGCGCCGAGGACAACGAACTACCAACATCCGCGGATCGGCGCGGCTCCTGCTTCCGGCGACGGTCGCAAGAAGCCGCGGTCCCGGCTCGCGCCAAGGCGGCTGGGTCCCCGAAACGCAAGGTGCGGTGTCCGTAGGCGGCGGCGGCAGTTGGTCGCGGCGCGCGAACCTACCGAACCAGGCGGAGGCCCGCCGCGTCGCGCTGATCGGCCACCCAACCGATCGAGGCAGGCGCGGCCGGCCCCGGAACGACTAGTAGTCCGCGTAGACGGCGAAGCCGCGGTCCGCGCAGCGGCGGTAGAAGCGGGCCAGGACCGCGAGCTCGCTGCGGGCGAAGCTCCACTGCGGCGCGTCGCCCGACTCGTCCCGCAGGGCGTCCAGCCGCCCGTCGAGCCAGCGCAACTGCTGCTCCGCCAGCCGGCCGCCCGCCAGCGCGGTCCGCAGCACGGCACCGACCGTGTCGAAGGTGACCGTCTCGCCGTGCGACCGGTGCCCGTCGACGAAGCGCTCCAGACCGCCGGCGATCCAGGCGCAGCCGTCCGGGTCGATCACCGGGTCCTCGTCCTCCGCCGCCGCCTCTGTGGCGTAGAGCACACCCTGCAGACCGAGCAGCAGGTCGACCAGCTCCGTGTAGGCCGTTGCCCGGACCGTCCCGGTTTTCGCGATGTGGCCGGCGAGGGCCGCGGTGGGCGCGGCGACGTCGGGGGCGTCCGCCAGGTCGGCGAAGTCGACGAACTCGGCCGGTGCGACCGGGTCGTAGAAACGACCGGTGCGCGGCCACTGGACGGCGACGTTGTCCAGCCCCATCGGGCCACCCTTTCTCGGACAGCTGAGCAGCTTCCCGACACCGGTGAGGTAGGTGCGCGAGCGTATCCCACCGCCGGGTGCTTGCCCCGATCGGATCGCGGGGCAGAAACTACGGCACGGCGGCGGTTTCGCGCGACCCCCGGACGGTCACCTTTGAGATGGGGATCATGGACCTGATTTCCGATTTGCCCGGACCACTGATCCCGGCCGCCACACCGGCCACCGAAAGCGACTCATGATCGAGGGCCAAAACCGGCCGGCGCGCGGCTGGCTCGCGCCGGAGGGCCACACGCGTGGGGGGAGTCGCGGCTAGAGGGGTTCGGGCGCCTGTGGCGCTTCTAGCGCCGTTTTCGGGCCGCGCCGGATGGGTGTTCGAGGCTCCCGCCCGGTAAGATTGGTGGCAGACGAAGGACGACGCGCGGACGACCATATCGGGTCCTCCCCGGCCCGGGGCCGCCCGCGTGTCATGTCCAGCCGATCGTGACCGCGGGAAGGCGCGGCGAGCGGCGCGCCCACACCCCGGTCGCGCCGGTCGTTGGTGGCCGTCCCGCCATACCCGCGCCCGCGGGCCGAGCGTCTCCCGGACGCGCCGGAGCGGCGCGAGAAAGTGGCCAAGGTGGCAACGCAGAAAAAGCAGGAGTACGGCGCCGATTCGATCCAGGTGCTCGAAGGGCTCGAGGCTGTCCGCAAGCGCCCTGGCATGTACATCGGGTCGACCGGTGAACGTGGCCTGCATCACCTGGTCTGGGAGGTCGTCGACAACGCGGTCGACGAGGCACTCGCCGGCTACTGCGACACGATCGACGTCGTGCTGCTCGCCGACGGTGGCGTGCGGGTCGTCGACAACGGTCGTGGTTTCCCCGTCGACCTCCACCCGAAGCTGAAGAAGCCGGGCGTCGAGGTCGCCCTCACGGTCCTGCACGCCGGCGGCAAGTTCGACGGCAAAGCCTACGCAGTGTCCGGCGGTCTGCACGGCGTCGGTGTCTCCGTGGTCAACGCCCTGTCCACCCGGATGGAGGTGGTGATCGACAAGTCCGGCTACGTCTACCGGCAGAGCTACACCAACTCCAAGCCGGGGCCGCTGCAGAAGGGCGAGACCACCAACAAGACGGGCTCCTCGGTTTCCTTCTGGCCCGACCCGAAGATCTTCGAGACCACCGAGTTCGCCTTCGAGACGATCTACCGGCGGCTCCAGGAGTACGCGTTCCTCAACCGCGGTCTGACGATCCACTTCCGTGACGAGCGGCCGACCAGCGAAGAGGACGGCAAGCCGCGCGAGGTCACCTTCCTCTACAAGGGCGGCATCGCCGACTTCGTCCGGCACCTCAACAACACCAAGTCGCCGATCCACAAGTCCGTGGTCGAGTTCGGCGGCGAGGAGGAGGGCATGGCGGTCGAGATCGCCATGCAGTGGAACGAGTCGTACGGCGAGTCGGTCTACACGTTCGCCAACACGATCAACACCCACGAGGGCGGCACCCACGAGGAGGGCTTCCGCGCGGCGCTGACCGGTGTGGTCAACAAGTACGGCACCGAGAAGAAGATCCTCAAGGGTGACGAGAAGCTGACCGGTGAGGACATCCGCGAGGGTCTCGCGGCGATCGTCTCCGTCAAGCTGGCCAACCCGCAGTTCGAGGGCCAGACCAAGACCAAGCTGGGCAACACCCCGGTCAAGAGCTTCGTGCAGCGCGTCTGCAACGAGTGGCTCGCCGACTGGCTGGAGCGCAACCCCAGCGAGGCCAAGACGATCATCACGAAGGCGACCCAGGCCTCCCGGGCCCGGATCGCCGCGCAGCAGGCCCGCAAGCTGGCCCGCCGCAAGTCGCTGCTGGAGTCCGGCTCGATGCCGGGCAAGCTGGCCGACTGCCAGTCGACGGACCCGCGCGAGTCCGAGGTGTTCATCGTCGAGGGCGACTCCGCCGGCGGCTCGGCCAAGCAGGGCCGCGACCCGCGGGTGCAGGCGATCCTGCCGATCCGCGGCAAGATCCTCAACGTGGAGAAGGCACGGATCGACCGGGTGCTGAAGAACAACGAGGTCCAGGCGCTGATCACGGCGCTGGGCACCGGCATCCACGACGACTTCGACATCGAGAAGCTGCGCTACCACAAGATCGTGCTGATGGCCGACGCCGACGTCGACGGTCAGCACATCCAGACGCTGCTGCTGACCCTGCTGTTCCGGTTCATGCGGCCGCTGGTCGAGCTCGGCCACGTCTACCTGGCGTCGCCGCCGCTCTACAAGATCAAGTGGAACAAGAAGGGCGACGACGCGCAGTACGCGTACTCCGACCGCGAGCGTGACGGGCTGATCCGGCTCCGCCAGGAGACCAAGCCCAACGCCAAGCCGGACGACATCCAGCGGTTCAAGGGTCTGGGCGAGATGAACTACCCGGAGCTGTGGGAGACCACGATGAACCCGGCGACCCGCACCCTGCGCCAGGTGACGCTCGACGACGCGGCCACCGCGGACGAGCTGTTCAGCGTGCTGATGGGTGAGGACGTCGAGGCCCGGCGCTCGTTCATCCAGCGCAACGCCAAGGATGTGCGTTTCCTCGACATCTGACGCAACGTTTCGGGGGCCGGCGTGCGTCTTGCATGTCGGCCCCGACGGAAGCGAGCGCTGAAGTTATCCACAGACAGGTCGGTTTCCACAGCCGTTATCCACAGGACGAAAACGGCATTTAGGGCGAAAAAGGATTAATTGTGACGGATAACCCCGAGGCCTACGAGGGCGGCGAGCCGGATCTGGAGGCCGCGGCGGCCGCGGTCGGCCATCGCGACCGGATCGAACCGGTCGGGCTCGAGGTCGAGATGCAGCGCTCCTACCTCGACTACGCGATGAGCGTCATCGTCGGGCGTGCGCTGCCGGACGTCCGCGACGGTCTCAAGCCGGTTCACCGCAAGATCCTTTACGCGATGTACGACTCGGGCTACCGGCCCGACCGTGGCTACGTGAAGTGCTCCCGGGTCGTCGGCGACGTGATGGGTCAGTTCCACCCGCACGGCGACTCCGCGATCTACGACGCGCTCGTCCGGATGGCGCAGACCTGGTCGCTGCGCTACCCGCTGGTCGACGGCAACGGCAACTTCGGTTCGCCGGGCAACGACCCCGCGGCGGCCATGCGATACACCGAGTGCAAGCTCGACCCGCTGGCCATGGAGATGCTCCGGGACATCGACGAGGACACCGTCGACTTCCAGGACAACTACGACGGCCGGGCCAAGGAGCCGGTGATCCTGCCGTCGCGGATCCCCAACCTGCTGGTCAACGGCGCCGAGGGCATCGCGGTCGGCATGGCCACCAAGATCCCGCCGCACAACCTGCGCGAGATCGCCGACGCGGTCAAGTGGTGCCTGGACAACCCCGACGCCGACGAGCCCACCACGCTCGAGGCGCTGCTCGGCATCGTCAAGGGCCCCGACTTCCCGACGTACGGCCTGATCGTCGGCACCCAGGCGATCCAGGACGCGTACCGCACCGGCCGTGGCTCCATCCGCATGCGCGCCGTCGTGGAGGTCGAGGAGGACAAGAAGGGCCGCGCCTGCCTCGTCGTCAGCGAGCTGCCCTACCAGGTCAACCCCGACAACCTGGCCGAGCGCATCGCCGAGCTGATCCGCGAGGGCAAGATCGCCGGCATCGCCGACATCCGGGACGAGTCGTCCGGGCGCACGGGCATGCGGATCGTGATCGTGCTCCGCCGCGACGCGGTCGCCAAGGTCGTGCTGAACAACCTCTACAAGCACACCCAGCTCCAGGAGACCTTCGGCGCCAACATGCTGGCGCTGGTCGACGGCGTGCCGCGCACGCTCAACCTGGCGCAGTTCATCCGCTACTACGTCGAACACCAGATCGACGTCATCCAGCGCCGCACCGCGTACCGGTTGCGCAAGGCCGAGGAGCGCGCGCACATCCTGCGCGGTCTGGTCAAGGCGCTGGACGCGCTCGACGAGGTGATCGCCCTGATCCGGCGCTCGCCGACCGTCGAGGACGCCCGCGCGGGCCTGCGGGACCTGCTGGACATCGACGACATCCAGGCGACCGCGATCCTGGACATGCAGCTCCGCCGCCTGGCGGCCTTGGAGCGGCAGAAGATCATCGACGAGTTGGCGAAGATCGAGATCGACATCGCCGACCTCAAGGACATCCTCGCCAAGCCCGAGCGGCAGCGGAAGATCGTCTCCGACGAGCTCAGCACGATCGTGGAGAAGTGGGGCGACGACCGTCGCACCAAGATCATCCCGTTCGACGGCGAGGTCTCCATGGAGGACCTCATCGCGCGCGAGGACGTGGTGGTCACGATCACCCGCACCGGGTACGCGAAGCGCACCAAGGTCGACCTCTACCGCTCGCAGCGGCGGGGCGGCAAGGGCGTCAGTGGCGCCGGCCTGCGGCAGGACGACATCGTCAGCCACTTCTTCGTGTGCTCCACACACGACTGGATCCTGTTCTTCACGAACAAGGGCCGGGTCTACCGCGCCAAGGCGTACGAGCTGCCGGAGGCCAGCCGCACCGCCCGCGGCCAGCACGTGGCCAACCTGCTGGCGTTCCAGCCCGACGAGCACATCGCACAGGTGATCGAGATCGCCAACTACGGTGTGGCTCCCTACCTCGTGCTGGCCACCCGCAACGGCCTGGTCAAGAAGACCAAGCTGGAGGAGTTCGACTCCAACCGGTCGGGCGGCATCATCGCGGTCAACCTGCGCGACGAGGACGAGCTGGTCGGTGCGGCGCTCGCCGGCCCCGACGACGACCTGCTGCTGGTCTCGCGGATGGCGCAGGCGATCCGGTTCAACGCCACCGACGAGGCGCTGCGGCCGATGGGCCGGGCCACGTCCGGCGTGATCGGCATGCGCTTCACCGGCGCCGACGAGCTGCTGTCCATGGAGGTCGTCCGGGAGGGAATGGACGAACTGGACGTGCTCGTGGCCACGAACGGCGGCTACGCGAAGCGCACGCCGATCGGCGAGTACCCCGTCCAGGGGCGCGGCGGCAAGGGTGTGCTCACAGCTAAGCTCACCGAGCGTCGGGGCGGGCTCGTAGGGGCGGTGGTGATCAGTCCCGACGATGAGCTGTTTGCTATAACGAGCAATGGTGGTGTTATCCGGACTCCGGTGAAGCCTGTACGCCGAACGCGCGATCGGAACACAATGGGGGTCAAGCTCATGGACCTTCCGGACGGCGTAACCATCGTGGCCATCGCTCGCAATGCCGACGAGCCCGACGAACAGGACTAGTTGATGACGGAGACACAGGCGAAGTCGGGGGCTGCGGGGGCCTCGACCACCCCGGACGCGAACGACGCCGCTGCTGGTGGCGCCTCCGCGGCCGGCCGCGCGGCGGTAGGCCGGGCGGTAGTCCCCGCCGACGCACCGTCGCCAAAGTTCACCCGGGCACCGGGCATGCCACCGCCGCCGGACAAGCCCGGCGAGAGTGGCAACTCGTCCGAGGATCGCTCCGACTCGCCGAGCGCCGGCGCTAGCTCCGCCGGCGCGGCGCCCTCCGGCAAGCCGTCGGTCTCGGTGGGGGCATCGCTGGGTGGCGGCCTGTCCTCCTCCTCTCCCAACGGCCCGTCCGGCGCGCCGCCGACGATCACGCGTCCGGGCGCGGCGCGTCCGGACGCGGGCCCCCGTCCGGCCGCCACCGGCCCGGTGGCCGCGGCTCCCGTCAGCGGCGCGGCAGGCTCCGCGTCCGCGGTGGGTGCGGCCCGGGTCACCGAGGCGGTACGCACGGCCCGCACGGCGGTCTCGGGCGGTGCCCGCGGCCCGCGGCGGGCCCGGCTCAACGTCAAGCGGATCGACCCGTGGTCGGTCTTCAAGTTCTCGTTCGCCGTGTCGCTGGTCCTCTTCATCGTGGTCATCGTGGCGACGGCGGTGCTCTACCTCGCCCTCGACGCGATGGGCGTGTTCGAGAAGGTCAACACCAGCCTGGGCGACCTGATCAGCGCCAGCGGCGGCAGCGAGGGCAGCACGTTCAAGATCACGGCCAAGGGCGTGATCGGCACGTCGGCCCTGATCGGCGTGGTCAACGTCGTCCTGTTTACGGCGCTGGCCACCCTCGGCGCATTCATCTACAACGTCTGCGCCGACCTGGTCGGCGGCGTCGAACTCACCCTGGCCGAGCGCGACTGACCCCTTCGTGGTGATACCGGTGCGGCGCCCTGCGCCGTGCCGGTATCCAAGTTGGGGGAAGGGGAGCGGGTACGGTAACCTTGCCCGGTCGCACGGGGCTATAGCTCAGTCGGTTAGAGCGCAGAGCTGATAACTCTGAGGTCGCTGGTTCGATTCCAGCTAGCCCCACTTCAGACGGTCGAAGAGCGTGAGGGGTCTACCCCAATGTTGAAGAAGCTCCTGATCATCGTCGGAGTCGTGGGCGTCGCAGCCCTGGTGGTCAAAAAGGTCAAGGAGTCCAGCGACGAGCGGGCCCTGTGGCACGAGGCGACCACCGCGCCCGACCTCCGATAACTTACTTCCGACACCGGCGGCTCCACCCGCCGTCGGGGCCGTAGCTCAACTGGCAGAGCACTGCCTTTGCAAGGCAGGGGTTAGGGGTTCAAGTCCCCTCGGCTCCACCGAGCCTCTGCGCCTTCGGCGCGGCGGGGGGTTCCCACCCCGCACCCCCCATGGCCGCGCTGCGGCCACTTGCCGCGCCGTGGCGGCCGAGTCGACAGGCGCACGTCGCTGGCTCGAACCGGATCGGTCGACCGGTTAGTCTGCGCCCCGACCCCATAACCAGGTCTCGCCCTCCTGCGCCGGCTCAGCCGGCCTGCGGCTAGAAGTCGGCGCTGCGGCTCAAGGGTTCTGATCCGGCGATGTCGGCCAGCGCGTCCTCGAAGGTCCTGGTCACCGTGTCGAAGGCTGCGCTGCCCAGGACCAGGCGGTGGGGTGGTGGGTCCTGGGCCAGCGCGGCCAGGACCGCGCGGGCACCCCGCGCCGGGTCGCCGGGTTGGTTGCCGTTCTGGGCGACCATCGACGTCCGGATCCCGTCCAGGAGTGGCCGGTAGTCCTCGGGCTCGTCCACCGGCTCCTCGGCGAAGCCGGCATAGGCCCGCGTGCGGAACGCTCCCGGCTCCACCGCCAGCACCTTGATCCCGAACGGTGCCACCTCGGCGCGGAGCACCTCGGTGACCGCCTCCAGGGCGTGCTTCGCCGCCGAGTAGTAGCCGAACCCCGTCACACCGCGCAGCCCGGCCACCGACGACATGTTGACGATCCAGCCGCGGCGCCGGGCCCGCATGCCGGGCAGTACCTCCCGCAGCACCGTGAGCACCGAGAAGAAGTTCAGCTCCAACTGCCGCCGGACCGCGTCGTCGGAGGAGCCTTCCACCGAGCCGTACCAACCGCGCCCGGCGTTGTTGACCAGCACGTCGATCCCGCCGAAGCGCTCCTGCGCTGCTCGCACCGCCGCCGCCACCTGCGCTGGGTCGGTGACGTCCAGTGGCACGACCAGCGCCCGGCCCGCCTGCGCCCGTTCCCACTCCCGCAGCGGCGCGACCCGGCGCGCGGTCAGCACGACCTGGTCACCAGCCTCCAGCGCCGCCGAGGCGTACGCCATGCCGAACCCGCCCGTGCCACCACCCGTGATGAACCACGTCCTCATGGCTCGATCACCAACTCGCTCACCAGGTCACCACGGAGAGTGAACCGGTAGCGGAGATCCACGACCCCACCGGGGAAGTCGCCTTCGAGGTGTTGCCGCACCTCGTACCGCAAATCATCTAGCTTGATCGAACCGGTCGGCGTGGCCGTCCACGTGTACTCGCCGGACACCCGGCCCAGCCAGTCCCGGATCTCCTCCGTACCCCGATAGGTGTGCCCGTCGTCACGCACGACGGCGTCGGCGGTGAAGAATCTGGCGTCGGCCCCTGAGAGATAGCCCGCGATCGCGGGCGGCAGCGTGTTCATGTGTCCAACCGTGGCGTCTCCCCCCGGGAGAGGGTCCAGACTGGGCCGATGCACCCGGGATTGACCATCGGGGAGTTCGCCGCGCTCACCCACCTCAGCGTGCGGACCCTGCGCCGCTACCACGAGGCGGGCCTGCTCGAGCCGGCCCGCGTCGACCAGTTCACCGGCTACCGCTACTACACGGCCGAGCAGATCCCGCCCGCGCAGGTCATCCACCGCCTCCGCGAGCTGGACGTACCCCTCGCCGAGGTCAAGGCGATCCTCGCCACCGACGACACCCAGCGGCGCACCGAGCTGATCGCCGGGCACCTCCAGCGCCTGGAGAAGGAGCTGGACCGCACCCGGGCCGCGGTCGTCTCGCTGCGCCAACTGCTCCGGCCCGACCCGGCCGACCTCGATGTGGAGCTCCGCTCGGCTCCGGCCCGGACGGTCGCCGCCATCACCGACCGGGTCACCCTCCCGGACGTCATCACCTGGTACGCGGACGCGATGGCCGACCTCGACGCCGCCTACCCGGACCGCACGGGACCGCCGGGCGGCCGCTACGCCAACGAGCTGTTCACCGACGGCGCCGGCGTCGTCTCGGTGTGGCACCAGGTCGACGACCCCCAGGCGCGAGGCCGGATCGAGGCACTCGAACTGCCTCCGCGAGACCTGGCCGTCACCGTCCACCGGGGACCGCACGACGACATCGACGTCACCTACGGCCGCCTGGGCGCGTGGGTGGTCGACCACGCCCTGGCCGTCGACGGCCCGATCTACGAGACGTACCTGGTCGGCCCGCGCGACACCGCCGACTCGAACCGTTGGCGCACCGAGATCGGCTGGCCGGTCTTCCGCCTCACCCCGGACGAAGCGGCAGGGCGACGCTGACGACCAGCCCGCCGCCGTGCCGGGGGTGGGCGGTCACCTCGCCGCCGTGTGCGCGGGCGACCGAGCGGACGATCGACAGCCCGAGGCCGGTGCCGCGCGCCGAGCCCACGCGATCCGTCAGGCGGCGGAAGGGTTCGAACAGCCCGGGCACCTCGTACGCCGGAATGACAGGTCCGGTGTTGGCCACCGTCAGCACCGCCTGGTCGGCCGACGCCGCGGTGGTCACGGTCACCTCTCCACCGGACGCGACGTTGTGCCGGATCGCGTTCTCCACGAGGTTCTGCGCGAGCCGTTCGAGCAGCACCGGGTCGCCGGCCGTGGGTGCCGGAGCGCCGGCGCGGTCGAAGGACAACCCCACGCCGCGGGCCTCGCCGGCGAACTGTTCGTGCACCCGCTCCGCCACCGCGGCCAGGTCGACCGGCACCGGGTCCGACACCGCCTGCTCCGAACGCGCCAGCGTCAGCAGCCCGTCGATCAGCCGCTCGTGCCGGGCGTTGACCTCCAGCAGCGTCTCGCCGAGCCGCACCAGCTCCGGCGGCGCGCCCGGGCGGCCCATCGCCACCTCCAACACCGTGCGGTTCACGGCCAGCGGCGTACGCAGCTCGTGCGAGGCATTGGCCACGAACCGACGCTGGCCGTCGAACGACGCGTCCAGCCGGGCCAGCATGTCGTCGAACGTGTCGGCCAGTTCGCGCAGCTCGTCGCGCGGCCCCGACAGGCCGATCCGCTCGTGCAGGTTGCGGTCGGCGACGCGGCGGGCGGTCGCGGTGATCTGGGTGAGCGGGCGCAGCGTGCGGCCGGCCATCAACCAGCCCAGCCACAGCCCGACGACCGTGACGATCCCGACCGCGATGCCGCCGCGGGTCAGCAGCGAGTTGAGCGTGCGCTGGTTGAGATCGTCCTGCAGACGCTCGGCCAGCTCCAGGCTGCGCCTGATCTGGTCGCGCTGCTCAGAGGTCAACGGCCGGGCGTTGACCGCCCTGTTGATCACGTCCTTGTCGATCGCGAGGCCCGACAGGACCTCCTTGGCCGCCGCCGGCAACTGGGCTCCGGTCTTGCCGTCGAAGACCACCGAAGCGCTGATCTTCTGGCGGTCCAGCGTCGCGTCCATCAGCACGTAGGTCACCGCGAGCAGCGCGACACCCGCGACCAGGAAGACCAGCCCGTACGTCATGGTCAGCTTCGCGCGTACGGTCAACCGGCTCATCGGATCTGGTACCCCACTCCCGGCACGGTCAGCACCACCTGCGGCTCGCCCAGCTTCCGCCGCAGCGTCATGACGGTCACCCGCAGCACGTTGGTGAACGGGTCGATGTGCTCGTCCCAGGCTCGCTCGAGCAACTGCTCGGCGCTGACCACGGCACCGTCGGCGCGCAGCAACTCCTCCAGCACCGCGAACTCCTTGCGGGACAGACCCAGCGCGCGGCCGTCCCGGGTCACCGACCGGCGGCCGGGGTCGAGCACCAGCCCGGCCCGGGCCAGCAGCGGCGGCGCGGCCGGACGCGCCCGCCGGCCCAGCGCGCGCACCCGGGCCACCAGCTCGGCGAACGCGAACGGCTTCGGCAGGTAGTCGTCGGCACCCAACCCGAGGCCGGCGACCCGGTCGGCGACGTCGACCGCCGCGGTCAGCATCAGCACCCGGGTGTCCGCGCCTGAGGCCACCACCGCCCGGCACACGTCGTCGCCGTGCACGATCGGCAGGTCGCGGTCGAGGACCAGCACGTCGTAGTCGTTGACGCCGAGCCGTTCCAGCGCCGCGTCACCGTCGTACACGACGTCGACCGCCAGCGCCTCGCGGCGCAGCCCCTCGCCGACCGCGTCGGCCAGCAACCGTTCGTCCTCCACCACCAGCACGCGCACCCCGCCATGGTCGCCGAACAGGGAATAAGGCCGCCATAAGCGATCCGCGCCGCTTGATGCCGGCCTTATCCGCCGCGCGCTGGACTCCTCGGACGAGTCCGACTTAGGGAGGAGAAACCGATGCGACGGTCATTGGTCGTACCCCTGCTGGTGCTGGGTCTTGGCCTGGCCGCTTGTGACAGCGCCGGCGCGACACCCGGCGTGGCCACCGCCGGCGGCGGCACCCCGGCTGCCAGCGCGAGCGCCGCCGACGAAGACGACGGCCGGGAGTTCGCGGCCTGCATGCGCGAGCACGGCGTCGATATGCCCGACCCGCAGCCCGGCGGCGGCCTCGGCGTCGAGCTGGACAAGCTCGACAAGACCAAGGTGCTAGACGCGGTCGACGCCTGCCGGGACGTGATGCCGGGCGGCGGCAAGGACGTGAAGCTCAACCCTGACCAGCTCGAACGGCAGCGGGCGCTGGCGGAGTGCATGCGGGCCAACGGGGTGCCGGACTTCCCGGACCCGGATCCGGACGGTGGCGGAGCCGTCCGCGAGTACATCCTCGACAAGCACGACGACGACGTGCTCGCCGCGCTGGACAAGTGCCGCGACATCGTGCCCACGCCGAGCAGCCGGCCGGGGGTGGGCAAGTGAGGCGGGTCGTCCTCGCGGCCGGCATCGCGGTGGTCGCGGCCGGTGCCGCGGCCACCGCCGCGGTCGGTTTCGGCGGCGGCGACGGGGGTACGGCGCACGCCGGCGACCTGCCGCCCAAGAGCACGCCGGTGACCCGGCAGACCCTGGTCGCCACCGACACGGTCGACGGGCGATTGGGCTACGGCGCACCGGTCGCGTTGCGCGGCGCCGGCGGGATGGTCACCTGGCTGGCCGCCGAGGGCGCCACGGTGACCCGCGGCAAGCCGGTCTATCGGGCAGACGGCGATCCGGTGGTGCTGCTCTACGGTCCGCTGCCGGTCTACCGGCCGCTCGCACCGGGTGTCGGCGGCGCCGACGTGCGGCAGTTCGAGCAGAACCTGGCGGCGCTCGGGTACGACGGCTTCACCGTGGACGACGACTACACGGACGCGACGGCAGCGGCGGTACGGCACTGGCAGGACGATCTCGGCGTCGCCGCGACCGGCACGGTCACCGCGGCCCTCGTCGCCTACGCGCCCGGCCCGATCCGGATCGCCGGGCACAGCGCGGTGGTCGGCGCGCCGGCCGGCGGCCCGGTGCTCGACTACACGGGCACCCGGCGGTTGGTCACGATCGACCTGCCCGTGCCGGACCGCGACCTGGCCGTGGTCGGTGCGGCGGCCACGATCGAACTGCCCGACGGGAACACGGCGCAGGGCAAGGTGGCCACCGTCGGTGCGGTCGCGACCGCCGCTCAACCCGACGCCGAGCCCACCGTCGAGGTGACCGTCACGGTCGCCGACGTGAAGGCGCTCGGCGACCTGCGGGAGGCGCCGGTCGACGTCTCTCTGACCGCGGAGAGCCGGGAAGGGGTGTTGACCGTTCCGGTCGCCGCGCTGGTGGCGCTGGCCGAGGGCGGCTACGGCCTGCAGGTGATCGACGGTGCGAGCAGCCACTTCGTCGCGGTCGAGACCGGGTTGTTCGCCGACGGCCGGGTCGAGGTCAGCGGCGCCGGCGTGGCCGAGGGGATGACGGTGGGGATGCCGTCATGACGCTGGTTTCGCTGCGCGACGTGCGCAAGGAGTACGCGGGCGGGGTCGTCGCGGTCGACGGCATCTCGCTCTCCGTCGACGAGGGTGAGCTGGTCGCTGTCGTCGGACCGTCCGGGTCCGGCAAGTCGACCGTGCTGCACCTGGTCGGCACGCTCGACCGGCCGACGTCCGGGACCGTCGAGATCGCCGGCCACGACGTGGCCCGGCTGACGGACCGCCGGCTCAGCGCGCTGCGGGCGAGCCGGATCGGGTTCGTCTTCCAGCAGTTCCATCTCGCTGCGGGCGTGCCCGCGCTGGACGCGGTCGCGGACGGGCTGCTCTATGCGGGCGTACGCCGGTCGGCGCGGCTCGAACGGGCCGAGGAGGCGCTGACCACGGTCGGGCTCGCGCACCGGCTCCGGCACCGGCCCCACGAGCTGTCCGGTGGCGAGCGGCAGCGGGTCGCGATCGCGCGGGCCGTGGTCGGTGAGCCGGCGTTGTTGCTGGCCGACGAGCCGACCGGCAACCTCGACTCGGCGTCGGGGGCGGCGGTGCTCGACTTGTTGCGCGGGCTGAACGCGGCCGGCACCACGATCATCGTGATCACCCACGACCGGGAGATCGCCGCTCGGCTGCCGCGGCGGGTGGAGATCCGCGACGGCCGGATCGCGGAGGCTGCTCATGCGGCCTGAACTGACCAGCGCCCGGCTGCGCCTCGGTGACCTGGCCCGGCTCGGCGCCGCCGGGCTGCGCTCGCGACCGTCGCGGGCGGTGCTCGCCGCGCTGGGCATCGCGATCGGGATCGCGGCCATGACCGCGGTCGTCGGCGTCTCGGCCTCGTCGCAGGCCGAGTTCCAGCGCACTCTCGACCGGCTCGGCACCAACCTGCTCACCGTCGGCCCCGGCAGCAAGCTGTTCGCGGCCGAGCCCGCGACGTTGCCGGACGAGGCGGTCTCGATGGTCAGCCGGATCGGACCGGTGACCTCGGTCAGCGCGACCGGCCGGGTCGACGCGAAGGTGTACCGCACCGACCGGATCCCCGCCGCGGAGAGCGGGAGCATCTCGGTGGTCGCCAGCCATCTCGACCTGCCGGGGACGGTGGGTGCCACGATCTCGCGCGGCGTCTGGCTCAACGCGGCGACCGCGACGTATCCGGCGGTCGTGTTGGGCGGGGTGGCGGCGGACCGGCTGGGTGCGTCGACCGGGCAGCCGGTGTGGCTGGGCGGCGCCTGGTTCACCGTGGTCGGCGTGCTCGCCCCGGTGCCGCTCGCGCCCGAGTTGGACACGTCGGCGCTCGTCGGCTGGGCGGCCGCGGTGTCGTACCTCGGGTTCGACGGTCACCCGACGACCATCTACACCCGGGCCGAGGAGGCGTCGGTCGAGGCGGTGGCCGGCGTGCTGGCGAACACGGCCAACCCGGAGTCGCCGGCCGAGGTGGAGGTGTCGCGGCCGTCCGACGCGCTGGCCGCCGGGCGCGCGGCCGACGACGCCTTCACCGGGCTGCTGCTCGGCCTCGGCGCCGTGGCACTGCTCGTCGGCGGCGTCGGGGTGGCCAACACGATGGTCATCTCGGTGCTCGAGCGGCGGGGCGAGATCGGGCTGCGGCGGTCGCTCGGCGCCACCCGCGGGCAGGTCAGGGTCCAGTTCCTCGCCGAGTCGTTGCTGCTCTGCGCGCTCGGCGGGCTCGGCGGTGTGCTGCTCGGCATCGGCGTGACCACCGCGTACGCGATGACACAGGGTTGGCCCGCGGTGGTGCCGGCGTGGGCCTCGCTCGGTGCGGTCGCGGCAACACTGCTGATCGGCGCCGTCGCCGGGCTCTATCCGGCCGTCCGGGCGGCGCGGCTCGCACCGACCGAAGCGCTCGCCGCCAACTAGATGGTTCCGCTATCTAGATAGCCGTGCTAGCGTCCTCAACCGTGGATCAGGATCGCCGGGCGCAGTGGCTACGCGGCGTGCTCGACCTGTGCGTGCTCGGGCTGCTCGCCCGCGGCGATTCCTACGGCTATGAGCTGGCCCAGTCATTGCAGTCCGCCGGGCTCGGCGTGATCCAGGGCGGCACGCTCTATCCGGTGCTGTTGCGGCTGCAGCGCTCCGGCCTGGTGACCGTCTACTGGCGCGAGGGCGGCGGCGGTCCGGCCCGCAAGTACTACCAGGTCAGCCCCGCTGGCCGGACCGTGCTGGCCGAGGCGTCCGGGCAGTGGTCGGCGTTCGCCGGCGGGGTCGGCGCGATACTCCAGGAAAGGACGGCGCCGTGAGATACGAGATCTGGCTGGCCGCACTCACCGACGAGCTCCGGCGGCACGGTGTCGGGCCCGACCTGGCGGGGCACGTGGTCGCCGAGGCGGCCGCGCACCTGCGGGACAGCGGCGAGCCGCCGCTGCGGGCGTTCGGTCCGCCGTCGGCGTATGCCGCCGCGGTGGCCGACAGCATCGGCGGCCCGGCCCAACGGGCGCGCGGCGTCGTCGGCCCGGTGCGGTTGCGGGCGGTCGACATCACCAAGGGGTACGGGCGGCGCACGGTGCTCTCCGGCGTCTCGCTGACCGTGCACGCGGGCCAGGTCGCGGCGATCGTGGGCGCCAACGGCTCCGGCAAGTCGACCTTCCTGCGGATCTGCGCCGGGCTGACCGGTGCCGACGGCGGGCAGGTCGAGCTGCACGGCACGGTCGGCTACTGCCCGCAGGCCGGCGGCACCGCCGACTTCCTGCGGGCCGACGAGCACTTCGCGCTCGTGGGCGCCGGGCGGGGCATGCCGCGCGGAGCGGCCGTCCGGGCCGGCGGGCGGCAGGCGTCCGCGCTCGACTGGACGCCGGGCGGCGAGCAGGCCCGGCAGTTGTCCGGCGGCACACGGCAGAAGCTCAACCTGGTGCTCGCCGGGCTCGGCGACCCCGACATCCTGCTGCTCGACGAGCCCTACCAGGGCTTCGACCGGGGCACGTACCTCGACTTCTGGCACGAGGTGTGGCAGTGGCGCGATCGTGGCCGGGCGGTCGTGGTGGTCACCCACCTGCTCAACCAGCTCGACCGGGTCGACGTCGTGCTCGATCTGTCGGCCGGCGGCGCGGGGGTGGCGGCGTGACGCGCACCCTGACCGTCGCGGAGATGACGTTGCGCGAGACGGCGCGGCGGCGCGGCGTACTCGTGATGCTTCTCGTGCTGCCGCTGGCCTTCTATCTCGCCCGGCGCGGCGACCACCTGGGCCAGTCGATCCGGTTCGTCTGCCTGGGTTTGAGCTGGGCGCTGAGCACGGCGGCGCTGTTCGTGGGCTCGGCGGCGCGGTCGCTCGAACCCCGGCTGCGGCTGTCGGGCTATCGGACGCACCAGTTGTTCCTCGGCCGGCTGGTCGCGCTGTGGGGGCTCGGTGTCGCGCTGTCGGCGCCGTACTTCGTGTTGATCAGATTCGACCAGCACGACGTCCGGTACGGCGCGATCGCGGTGATCATGCTGCTCGGTGTGCTGGTGGCGCCGCTGTTCGGGCTCGCCGTCAGTGCGCTGCTGCCCCGCGACCTGGAAGGCATGCTGGTGCTGCTCACGGTCGTCGGGCTGCAGATGATCCTGGACCCGGCGGGCAACGCGGCCCGGGTGCTGCCGTTCTGGTACAGCCGGGAGATCGGCACCTATGCGATAGACCACACGTCGGTCGGCTATCTCGACCGCGGTCTGCTGCACGGTGCGGTGACCGCAGTGCTGCTGCTCATCGTGGTCGCGGTCGCGTTCGGCATCCGGTTGCGCCGGCGTCCACACGTACGAATGGTGTGATTCTTCCCGCGTCGGGATCTCGCTGACCGGTCCGCTCGGCTGGTGCGACGGCCGGGAGGCCGTGTCAGGATGGGTTGCCATGGTGGTGGCGATGGCTCCTCTCAACGACGTGACCGATTGGCTGCGCAGCAGCGGGTTGGAGATCGTCCTCTTCGTCACCGGCGCGATCCTGCTGTCCCGGTTGGCGCGCTGGGTCAGCGGCCGCATCTACCAGCGCATCGACGCGCGCCCGGTCGGCAACGAGCAGATAGCCGACGAGGCGGCCAAGCACCGCCACGTGGTTACGCAGGGCCTGACCTGGGTCGTCATCGTGGTGATCTACTCGATCGCCGCGGTGCTGGTGATCGCCCGCCTCGGTGTGCCGATCACCGGCCTGGTCGCCCCGGCCGCGGTGGTCGGTGTCGCGCTCGGCTTCGGCGCGCAGCGGATCGTGCAGGACATCCTGGCCGGGACGTTCATCATCTTCGAGCGGCAGTACGGGTTCGGCGACGTGATCCGGATCGGCACGCTGGGCTCGGAGGCCGGCGTGACGGGGACGGTCGAGGAGGTCACTCTGCGGATCACGCGCCTGCGTACGCTGCAGGGCGAGGTCGTGATGATCCCCAACGGCCAGATCGTCCAGGTCATCAACATGTCGCGGGACTGGGCCCGGGCCGTGATCGACGTGCCGGTGCCGGCGACGGTGGACCTGACCCGGGCGCGCGAGATCCTGCAGGAGGTCACCGCGGCCGCCGTCGAAGACCCGGGTCTGGGGCAAATGCTGCTGGACGCGCCGACGGTGCTCGGGGTGCAGAGCCTCGAGGTCGACTCGGTGCACCTGCGGATCGTGGCCCGGACGCTGCCGGGCAAGCAGTTCGACGTGGGGCGTGAGCTGCGGTCGCGGGTGGCGATCGCGTTCCAGCACGAGGGCATCCGGGTCGCCGCCGCGGTGGACACGGCCGAACCCATGGCGGCGTCGTGAGCCGGCTCCGGCTGGGCAAGGTCCGGCTGTCGACTCTCGTGCTCGTGGTGGTGTTTCTGGTCGCTTTCGTCAGCTACCTGCTCGTGCGACCTGGCCCGGCGGAGTCGACGGAGCGGCCGCCGGCTGCTGAGCAGGTCGACTCTCCGACCTCGTCTCCGACGACCTCGCCTCGGACATCGCACACCTCGCCGGCGCGCCCGACGCCGACTGTGACCAGGCCGCCGTCGCCGACGCCGCAGGTGACGACCACGCCGCCGGCGGTCGAGACCACGCCGCCGCCGTCGTCGTCGTCCGCTCCGCCGTCCCCGTCGCCGAGCGTTTCGGAGACACCTGGCGGCTAGCCGGCTTTCTCGAGCATGCGGGCGTAGTAAGTGACGTTCGCGACGTGCTCGACCACCTCGCGGAGCGACCAGGCGCCGTCGGCCGGCTTGTCGTCGAGGGCCTGCTCGTCGATGTGCTGGAGCCGGGCCCGATAGCAGGCCGCCAGCCGGGTGAGCCGGCTGCGCGCCTCGTCGAGGTCGATCTCGGTGAACCGGGCGAAGTCGGCGTGGGTGGTGACCGTGCGCCCGTGCCACTCGTCCGGGATGGTCGGCAGGCCGGCCAGCCGGCAGTCGATCTCGGCGAGATGGTCGAGCAGGTGATCGGCGACGCGGCGGATGGCCTTGTGCGGGGTCCAGACGTTGCCATCCCGGTTGACTGGAGCGCCGTCCCACCCGAGCCAGTCGGCGGCGGCCCGGTTCAACACGTCGTCGACCGCTCTTGGAATCAGCTCAGTGATCATCTCGCGACCGTAGGCGCGGGACGCTTCGGTGCGGCCCGAACTGTCGCGGGCCTACGGTTGTCGGATGACCACCGACGTAGACCTGGCGGCGGTCGCCCGGCTGATCGCGGAGCCGGCCCGGGCGGCGATGCTCGACGCGCTCCTCTCGGGTACGGCCTTGGCGGCGGGCGAGTTGGCGCGTTCCGCGCGGGTCCGGCCCTCGACGGCGAGCGGGCACCTGGCTCAGCTCGTCGATGGTGGTTTGGTCGAGGTCGCGGACAGCGGCCGCCACCGGTATTTCCGGCTGGCGTCGCCGGACGTCGCGCATGCGCTGGAAGCGTTGGGTGCGATCAGCCCGCCGCGCCCGGTCCGCTCGCTGCGCCAGTCCCGCACGGACGAGGCCATGACGTATGCCCGCACGTGCTACGACCACCTGGCCGGCGTGGTGGCGGTTGCCCTGGTCGACGCGTTCGTGTCCGACTCGGTGCTGACCGCGGGCGGCGACGGCTTCGTGCTGACCCCGTCGGGAGCCGAGGCCCTGGCGGATGCGGGGGTTGACGTGGCGGGCGCGCGGTCGAGCCGCCGGGCCTTCGCCCGGTCGTGCCTGGACTTCACGGAACGTCGACCACACCTGGCCGGGGCGCTGGGTGCGGCGGTGTGCGCGCACGCGCTGGCGGAGGGCTGGTTCGTGCGGCGGGCGCCGGGCCACCGCGCGCTCCGAATCACCGACGAGGGCCGACGCCAACTGGCCAAACGCTGGCGGATCGAGGCGCCTTAGCTGGGCTTGCTCAGCAGGCGGGCGACGGTCTCGAAGGAGGCCGCACCGAGATCGAGATCGGCGGCCGCCTCGCGGAGGGGTTGGCCAAGCTGCGGGTCGTAGCCCTCGAGACCGGTCTCCTCCTCGACAACCTGCCCAAGCAGAAACATCGTCCGGAGTACGGCGGTCGCACCCTCACCGGTGGCGCCGTATGGCACGTTCATCTCGGCGGAGTCGGCGTAGAGGAAGAGTTGAATGCCGGTGCGCTCGTGGCTGACCTCGCCACCGTCGTCGGTGAGCCGGGTAAAAGCGTCGCCGAGCAGCAGTTTCGCCCGCGCCACGACCCGCTGCCAGACCTGCTCGTCGGGCCCGGCCCCGAAGTCCTGGTAGTCCTCGGCGGCCTCGAGCGCCTCGCCCCAACTCTGCCCAGGCTGCCGCCGCATGAACATAAGGTCATAGCTCACGCGCGCAGCGTACCGGCGCAGCACATGGACATGGATGAGCGTGAAGAGCCGGGGATAGCTACCGTGCGGCCCGACCCGCCGCCCTTTAGACCGACCCACACTCAGCCACGCGGTCCATGCACCCCCGTTTCGGCCGACGAAGTGAGGGGCCGGGCTCCAGCCCAGGAGAAAGTTGGTCGCCCTGCAACCGACAAAGCAGGCTCTTGGTGAAGACCGCGCCGCCGCCGGAGCTCGGTGTGGTTTGTGCCTGGCCACAGGCGCACGTCGAGGACGATCCGATCGGGGTGCCAACGCCCGCCCGCGGCTCGTCTGCCCGTCGTTCCTCTCGATCAGCCAGGTCATCGGCCCCACCGGCCCCGACCGCGTTGCGCCAACCTGCCGCGCGTTGCCGCAACCGCAGACTGGCCGCGCTGCGGCTAGTGCCCAGCCCAGAACGTCGTTGCCGCAACCGAACTCCGCCGAAGACCGCCGGGTGTGCGCCCTTGTTGCAGCCCACACCTGCCGCGCGTTGCGGCAACGAGGGACTCGCCGCGTTGCGGTTTGCGCGGGGCCGGGTGTGCGCCGTTGTTGTAGCCCGCACCTGCCGCGTGTTGCGGCAACGAGGGACTCGCCGCGTTGCGGCTTGCGCGGGGCCGGGTGTGCGCTGTTGTTGTATCCCGCATCTGCCGCGTGTTGCGGCAACAAGGGACTCGCCGCGTTGCGGCTAGCGCCCCAGCCCACAAACGTTGTTGCGGCAACCGGACTCCGGCGGCGACGCACCGAGTATGGGGCGTCGCGGCATGCCTCACCTGCCGCTCGTTGCCGCGACAAGGGACTCGCCGCGTCGCGGCTGGCGCCCCAAGCCCGGACCGTTTTGCGGCAACCGCACTCCCTGCGACCCGCTGGTTGTGATCCCCGCACCTGTCGTGTTGCCGCAACTGCGGACTCGGCCGAGCGGCGTTGCGGCAACCGCACCGTCGGCTACCGCCCAGCCATGTGTGCGGCCTTGTGGCTGCGGTGCATTGCCGGGAGTGCGGACTCGCCGCGCGGCGCCCCGGCCCGGACCATGTTGCGGCAATCGGAACGCCGCGGGGCATTGCGGCAACCGCACCTGGCGATGACCAACAGGCTGTGAAACTGGCACCTGCCGTGCGTTGCCGCAACTGCGGATTCGCCGCGCCGCGGCTAGTGCCTGCAGCCCAGGACCGTCTGCGGCAACTGCGCGGCGGGAACCCGTTGCGGCAACGCGCTCACCACCGCGGGCCAACGCGGAAACGGGCGGCAAAGGTCGGCGCCAACTACAAAGCAACACGTCGCACGGCGGTCGAGTTGGCGCTTGCGCAGCATCCGCATGCGCACCTCGGGCCGGGTTGCGGCAACGGCGGGCTGGGTTGCGGCAACGGCGGCGGGCCGGGTTGCGGCAACGGCGGCGGGCCGGGTTGCGGCAACGGCAGTAGGCCGCGTTGCGGCGACGGCGGCGGGCCGGGTTGCGGCGGCGCCGGGCCGGGTTGCGGCGACGGCGCCGGGCCGGGTTGCGGCGACGGCACCAGGTCGGGTTGCGGCGACGGCACCAGGCCGGGTTGCGGCGACGGCACCAGGCCGGGTTGCGGCAACGGCACGTCTTGCAGCCGAGTGGGTAGAGATGCGCAGGGCAGCTGCCTGAAAGCGGACGGTTTCGCTCAATAGAGCGCCCACGGCGGTCGCCCCCGGAAGGATGGGGACGGCAAGAGCGCGGCAGCGTGGCAGGATCGCGTTTGTGATGGGAACGCTGAAGACTGAGCCGGCTGTTGGCCGGGCCGACCTGTTGGCGAAGCCGGTTGTCGAGGCGCTGGAGCAGTGGCCCAGCGACGCCGCCGTGCCTGTTGACGAGGTCCTGGTCGCGCCGATCGATGCGGAACTCGCGGATACCGCAGCTTTTTGCGAGGCCTATGACGTTGGGCTCAACGTCTCCGCCAACTGCGTCATCGTGGCCGGGAAGCGGGGCGGCGAGGTTCGCTACGCCGCTTGCATGGTGTTGGCGACCACTCGAGCCGACGTCAATGGGGTCGTGCGGAAGATGCTCGACGTCCGGAAGGCCAGCTTCGCGCCGATGGATGAGGCCGTCGCCTTGACGGGGATGGAGTACGGCGGGATCACGCCGATCGGGTTGCCGGCCGACTGGCCGATCTTGGTTGACTCCCGCGTCGCCGGCACGGCGCGGGTGATCATCGGGTCGGGGGTGCGGCACAGCAAGATCGAGCTGCCGGGGGCCGCTTTGGGGTTGCTACCCAATGCTCAGGTCGTGGAGGACCTCGCGCGGTGATCGCTCATGTTCCACGTGGAACATGAAGATCAACTAGCCTCCGCCTCGCGCTGCGACACCTCGTTCAGGACCTGGAGCAGCGTCGATGGTTCCTGGGCGCCGCTCACCCCGTATTTCCCGGCGAACACGAACATCGGCACCGCGGTGATGCCGAGGTCGCGCGCCTCGGCCAACCCCGCGCGTACCTCGTCGGCGCCCGAGTCCGACGCCAGATACGAGGCCGTCTCGGTCGGCGAAAGGCCGATCGTGCCGGCCAACCGCGCCAGCTCCGCGTGCGAGCCCACGTCCACACCGTCGGTGAAGTGCGCCTGATAGAGCGCCTCGACCATCTCACCCGACTTGCCGACCTGGTCGGCGAGCCGAACCACGCGGTGCGCGTCGAACGTGTTCGCCGTCAGCGACTTGGCGAAGTTGATCTCCAGGCCATCACGGGCGGCGGTCGCGGCCGTCTGCTCCGTGATCTGCCGGGCCCGGGCCGGACCCCCGAACTTGCGCGCCAGCGCCTCGATGGTCGGCTCCGGATGGGGTACGGGGGAGGGGTCGAGCTGGAACGGCCGGTACCGAACGGTCACGTCACCGCCATAAGACGCGAGCGCCTTCTCGAACCGGTGCTTGCCGATGTAGCACCAGGGGCACACGACATCGGCGTAGATTTCGATTTCCACGCCAACGGCAACCCCCGATTCAAGAAGTCTGTTCCCGGACGCTCCCCGCGAAGACCGCGCCGCATGCCTCATTCAGAGCGGGCGCTGACCACCCGCGAGGGTCGTGGACCGAGCCAAGTCCCGGATGCCGCCGATTTCTAGCCAACGGCAACACTTGCGCCGCGGGACGGTCGCGCCGCTGGCCTCCCATTCGTGTGGGCTGATCGTCGGCGCCTGGCCTTACGCTGAAGCACAGCGACGGACAGCACGTCGTCACACGTCGGCCCCAAGGCCGAATTGCCGAATCCGATGGGCCGACGACAACCCCACGGTTCGAAGAAAGGCTCTTCCCGCACTTGCCGCTTGAGCCGTGCCGAGATCGCGCGGCCCGCCTCGTGCCCGCAGGGGGATCGTGCGCAGTGGGCTCCGAGCGTCACGGTCGGCAGCAGGTCGTCGCCGACCGGCCGAATGGCCAAGGATCTTGGGGTCAGCAGCAGCGGTTCAAGAAATCTGTTCCCGGACCTGTCGCTTCAGGCGCGCCAGGATCGCGCCGCCGCCGCGGACCCGCAGCGGGCTGATCGCCTGCGCCAGCCCCATCTGCTGGTAGAGATCGTCCGGCACCGACAGCACCTCGTCAGCAGTCGCCCCCGACAACCCGGAAGCCAAGATCCCCGCGAACGCCCGCGTGGTCGGCGCCTCAGGCGGGCAGTCGAACCACGCCGTCACGATCTTGTCCGCGGCCACCTCGGCCTTGAGGAAGAACGGCGTCTGGCACTCGGGCACCGGCTCCATGCCGGCATGCCCGGCCATCGACGGCGGCAGCGGCGGCACGGCGTCCGAGTACTCGAGCAGCATCTCCAGCACCACGTCGCGCGGTGCGGAGCGGAAGTCTTCGACGATCTCGGCCAACTTGGGTGGCATGACTCCCAGGTTAGTTCCGCTGCGCCGTCACTGCCGTCTCGTGGACCAGGGCCAGGTCGCCGAGCGCGATGATCCCGACCAGCTGGCGCTCGGCGTCGGCGACCAGGACCCGGCGCACCGAGCGCGCCCGCATCAGGTCGGCCGCTTCCTTGAGCGTCGACGACTGCTCGATGATCACGATCTCCCGCACCGCGACCTCGCCCAGCGTCACGCTCGACGGCTTGCGGTTCGTTGCCACCGACCGGGTGACGATGTCGCGGTCGGTGACCATCCCCGCCAGGTTGGCGCCCTCGGTCACCACCACGTCCCCGATGTCGGCTTCGGCCATCGCCCGGGCGGCCTCGTCGAGCGCCGTCTCCGCCGGCAAGTACACGATCCTCTTGGTCATCACGTCCGCGACTCGCACAGTGGCCACGACGCCTCCCCCGCTCCCAGCTCCCGCCCAGCTAAGCCGACGGTACGCCGGAAACGGCGGCGCGCGTCGCAATCGCGTCAGCAACCTCCGAGACGGACATCTCGACCCGCGAACCCGCCGCCCGGTCACGCAGTTCGACCACGCCCTCACCGAAACGGCGCCCGACCACCACCACAGCCGGGATCCCGATCAGTTCGGCGTCGGTGAACTTGACCCCGGGCGACACCGGCCGGTCGTCGACCAGCACCCGCAGCCCGCGGGCCTCCAGCGACGCGCCGAGGGCCAACGCACCCGAGGCCAAGGCCTTCCCCGCGGCGACCACGTGCACGTCGACCGGCGCCACCGACGCCGGCCAAACCAGGCCGCGCTCGTCGTGGTGCTGCTCGGCGATGGCGGCGACCGCCCGCGAGATCCCGATCCCGTAGCAACCCATGACGGGCCGCACCGGCTTGCCCGAGGGCCCAAGGGCGTCGACCCCGAACGCGTCCGTGAACCGCCGACCGAGTTGGAAGATATGCCCGATCTCGATGCCTCGCCGCATGGACAGCGAGCCCGACGAGCAGACCGGGCAAGGGTCGCCCACGTGCACCGAAGCCGCCTCGATCGTGCCGTCGGCGACGAAGTCCCGCCCGTGCGTCACGTCGACCGCGTGCTGACCAGGCGAGTTGGCACCGGTCAGCCAAGCCGTCCCGACCGCGACCCGCGGGTCGACGAGATACCGGATGCCCAACCCGGCCAGCACCTGCGGACCGATATAACCCCGGACCAGGGACGGGTACGCGGCCCAGTCGTCGAACAGCTCCACCGTCGCCGGCTCGACCGCCGCCGCCAGCCGCTTGAGGTCGACCTCCCGATCACCGGGCACACCGATCACCAGCGGCGCACCCTTGCCACCGGGCGGCGTGACGGTGACGACGACGTTCTTCAGGGTGTCGCGCGCAGTCCAGTCGGAGCGCCCACCCAGCCGGCGCGCGTTGGCCAGCGCCACCAGCGACTCGATCGTCGGCGTGTCAGGCGTGTCGTGTGTCGACGCCGCGGGCCGCTGACCCGGATCGCTCACGGCACCGGGCGGCGTCACCACAGCCTCGGTGTTGGCCGCGTACCCGCACGCCGCGCACGCCACAAAGGTGTCCTCCCCGACGGAAGTCGTGGCCAGGAACTCCTCGGACGCGGACCCACCCATCAACCCCGACGACGCCTTCACGACCGCATAGCGAAGACCAAGACCATCGAAGATCCGCTGGTACGCGGCCCGCATGGTCGCATAAGACGCGGACAACCCGGCATCGTCGAGATCGAACGAGTAGGCGTCCTTCATCAGGAACTCGCGCCCGCGCAGCAACCCGCCCCGCGGCCGCGCCTCGTCACGGAACTTCGTCTGCACCTGGTAGAGCAGCACCGGATAGTCCCGGTAGGAGCTGAACAGGTCCCGCACCAGCAGCGCGAACATCTCCTCGTGCGTCGGCGCCAGCAGGAACTCCGCGCCGCGCCGGTCGGTCAGCCGGAAGATCCCGTCGCCGTACTCGGTCCAACGTCCGCTCTTCTCGTAGGGCTCCCGCGGCAGCAGCGCCGGGAACTGCACCTCCTGCGCGCCGACCGCCGCCAGCTCGGCGCGGACCAGATCGGTGACCCGGTCGACCAGCAGCTTGCCGAGCGGCAGCCAGGTGAACCCGCCCGGCGCGGCCCGCCGGACGTATCCGGCCCGCAACAGCAGGCGATGGCTCGCGACCTCGGCATCCGCGGGATCCTCGCGCAAGGTGCGGAGGAACAGCGTGCTCATCCGGAGCAACATCCGGGAAGCGTAGGCCGGTCACCGCGACACCGTCGAACGGGTTTGTTACCTGCATGATGCAGTGATATTCCTGACACGGACGGGTGTCGGTCACCGTCCCCAATGTCACAATGCGGCACGTGCGTTGGGGCAGTTATGTAGCGGTCGGTGACAGCTTCACCGAGGGAATGGACGATCCGTACCCGGACGGCACGTACCGCGGCTGGGCCGATCTGGTCGCGGCCCGCCTGGCCGCAGACCGGCCCGACTTCCGCTACGCCAACCTCGCCATCCGCGGCCGGCTGTTCCCGAACGTCGTCGACGAGCAGGTGCCGACCGCGCTGGCGATGCGGCCCGACCTGGTCAGCTTCGCCGCCGGCGGCAACGACGTGCTGCGCCGCTCGTTCGACCCGGTCGCGCTGATGGCCCGCTTCGACGACGTGATCGGTGCGCTGCGGGCGACCGGCGCCGACGTCGTGGTGTTCCGGTTCGCCGACGTCACCGCCCGGCTGCCCGGCCAGCGGATCATCGGCCCGCGCGCGGCGGTGCTCAACCGCGCCGTCGGCGAGACCGCGGAGCGGCACGGTGCCCACCTCATCGACCTCTTCGCCGACGACGAGTTCCGCAACCCACTGATGTGGGGCCCCGACCGCCTGCACCTCTCCGCCGCCGGGCACCGCCGGGTCGCCGGGCACGTGCTCAACGCCCTCGGTGTGCAGTCGGATCCGCTGTGGATGGTCCCGCCGGAGTGGCTGCCGGCCGGGCGATGGCTGGCCGCCCGTGCGGCCGACGCCCGCTGGGCCGGGCGGCACCTGGCGCCGTGGATCAGGCGCCGGCTGACCGGCCGCTCGTCCGGCGACCTGGTCACCGCGAAGCGCCCGGACCTGACCCCGTACACGCAAGGCCAGGCACAGACGCAGGCCGAGTGACCCGCGTGTGACCTCGACGGTGTTCACTGTGTCGCATGGCACAGCTGAGCCGCCGAGGTCTGCTGGGTGCCACCGCCGCGGTCGGTCTGCTGGGCGTCGCGGCCTGTGAAGGTGGCGACGCCGGCGCACCGCCCTTCGACCCGCGCGACTGGGCGAGCGTCCGGGCCCAGTTCGACCTCGACCCCGCCGTCGCGCACCTGTCCACGTTCGTCTTCGCACCGCACCCCGCACCCGTACGCGCGGCGATCGAATTGCACCGGGCCGGTTTCGACCGTGACCCGATCGGCTACCTGCACGCCAACGAGGCCACGGCCGAAGGCCGCGTGTCCGGCGCGGCGATGCGTTACCTCGGCGAGGGCGCCGACCGGATGGCGTTCACCGACTCGACCACCCTCGGCCTCGGCCTGCTCTACGGCGGGCTGCGCCTGGCGAAAGGCGACGAGGTCCTCACCACGACCCACGACTTCTACGCGACACACGAGGCGTTGCGACTGCGCGCCGAGCGGGACGGTGTCACGGTGCGCCAGGTCGAGTTGTACGCCGACGCGGCCGCCGCCACGGCAGACGAGATCGTCGGGAAGCTGATCGCCGCAGTCAACCCCCGGACCAGGGTCGTCGCCCTGACCTGGGTGCACTCCAGCACGGGCGCGAGGATGCCGATCCGCGCGATCGCCGACGCGCTCGCCGGTCGCGACGTCCTTCTCTGCGTCGACGGCGTGCACGGCTTCGGCGCGGTTGACGCCACACCCGCGAGCCTGGGCTGCGACTTCCTCGTCTCGGGCACGCACAAGTGGCTGCACGGCCCGCGCGGCACGGGCCTGATCTGGGGTTCGACCCGCGGCTGGGCCCGCTACACGCCGAGCATCCCGTCGTTCGACCCGCGCGCCCTCACCGGCTGGATCACCGCCGGCCGGGTGCCCGTCCCGCCGGGCCCGGCCGCCACGCCGGGCGGCTACCACAGCTTCGAGCACCGCTGGGCCCTCGCGGAGGCGTTCCAGCTCCACGACAGCATCGGCCGCGACCGCGTCGCCGGCCGGATCCGCGACCTGGCCACCCGGCTCAAGGACGGCCTGGCCGGGATCGGCGGGGTCACGCTGGTCACGCCGCGCGACCCCGAGCTGTCGGCGGGCCTGGTCTGCTGCGCGGTCGCCAACCTGCAGGTCGACGAGGCCGTCGGCCGGCTCGCCGCCGCCAAGGTGGTGGCCACCGCGACGCCCTACCGCACCACGTACCTGCGATTCGGTCCGAGCATCGCCAACAGCGAGGAGCACGTGGACGCGGCGGTCCGTGCCGTTCACGGCCTTGTTTGACACTTGCGGGGTAGCGTTGCGCTTATGCCCGTTTCGAACGACCCGGACCCGACGCTGCAGGCGTACGCGCACCCGCAGTCGCTGGTCACGACGGAGTGGCTGGCGGAAAACCTGGGCCGCGACGGCCTCGTGATCGTCGAGTCCGACGAGGACGTGCTCCTCTACGAGTCCGGCCACATCCCGGGCGCCGTCAAGGTCGACTGGCACACCGAGCTCAACGACGAGGTGACCCGCGACTACGTCGACCCGGAGAGCTTCGCGGCGCTGTGCGCGGCCAAGGGCATCAGCCGGGACGACACCGTCGTGTTCTACGGCGACAACTTCAACTGGTGGGCGGCGTACGCCCTCTGGGTGTTCTCGTTGTTCGGTCATCCGGACGTGCGGCTGCTCGACGGCGGCCGGCAGAAGTGGGTGGCCGAGGGGCGCGACCTCACGCGCGACAAGACCCAGCGCCCGCCGACGCCGTACCCGGTGCCGCGCCGTGACGACGCCCGGATCCGCGCGTTCCGCGAGCAGGTCCTGGCGCACGTGCAGGCCGACCGGCCGCTGGTCGACGTGCGTTCGCCGGACGAATACACGGGCAAGCTGCTGGCCATGCCCGACTACCCGCAGGAGGGCGCGCTGCGCGGTGGGCACATCCCGGGCGCGGTGAGCAAGCCGTGGAAGTCGGCGGCCAACGACGACGGCACCTTCAAGTCGGCCGACGAGCTGCGCACCATCTACGAGGACCAGCTCGGTCTGTCCGAAGGGGACGACGTCATCGCGTACTGCCGGATCGGGGAGCGGTCCAGCCACACGTGGTTCGTGCTCCAGCACCTGCTCGGCTTCACCCACGTCCGCAACTACGACGGGTCGTGGACCGAGTGGGGCAACCTCGTGCGGTCACCGATCGCCAAGGGCACCGAGCCCGGTGGCGCGAAGCGCGGAAAGTGACGTCCAGCACGCCGCAGTGCCGGGACATATCACCACCAAAACCCCCAAAACACCAGGACAAATTCAAGATCACGACACCTTGTTGGTCTTGACAGGTGGCTAGGCTGGCGACGTGACGCTGGAACAACAAGCGGACCCCGCCACCCCGAGCGCCGCGTCCACACCGCCCAAGCGCCGGTCCCGGCGCGACGAGATCCTCGAGATCGCGGTCGGCCTCTTCGCCGCCCGCGGCTACCACGGCGTGTCGATGGACGACATCGGGTCGGCGGCCGGGGTCACCGGCCCGGCGCTCTACCACCACTTCGCGGGCAAAGAGGCGATGCTGGTGGCCGCCCTGATCCCGGTCAGCGAGGGCCTGCTCGCCGGCGGCCGCGAGCGGGTCGCGCGGCACCCGGGCGAGACCGCCCTGCCGTCACTGGTCGAGTTCCACGTCGACTTCGCCCTGGCCAACCCCGCCGTGATCGCGCTGCACCTGCACGAGCTCGACCGGCTGCCGGAGGAGCCCCGGCGGCAGATCCGGCGGCTGCAGCGGCTCTACGTGGAAGAGTGGGTGAAGGTGCTGCTCTCCATCCGCCCCGAGCTGACCGCGCCCGAGGCCCGCGCCCTCGCCCACGCGGCGTTCGGCCTGATGAACTCCACCCCGTTCCTGGGCGAGGAGGTCCACCGGGACCGGCTCGCGGAGCTCCTCCGCGCCGCCACGATGGCCGCGCTCCGGCCCACGCCGGCCAGCCCCAACGCCTGAACGAGCACCCCAGGACGCATATTCTCCAGCCGGGCAGTGTCGCCCGCCGAAAGGGGAGTCCTGATGATCGAGTCTCTGCTGGTCGCCAACCGCGGTGAGATCGCCCGCCGGGTGATCCGCACCGCGCGCCGGCTCGGCGTTCGCACGATC